>NZ_JBHMAA010000008.1:0-600760 GCF_042429745.1 Neorhizobium puerariae
GGACTGCCCGGACCCGCCGCACCCGTCTCCAGAAGATGCCGCGCAAACGCCCCCGTATAAAGCGACGTCGCACGCCCCTCCAGATCCTCAACAAGCCCACGTAGTCCACTCGTTCCGAATTTCATGCCGTACTACCGAATATGAAGGGAAAAATCATGCGGCCCGGCGCCAATCGGCCGACCAGCGCGAAAGACGGCCCTCGATCGCACCGCCATCCATCAGGACCCGGACCTCGATTGCCGACCTGGGCTCCACGATCTCCACGGGGATGACCGCCTCGAACGAGCCGACGCCCTGTGGGCAGACCCGAAGCCTGGCGAGCAGGTCCGACGAGTGAACCTCGATCGAAAACACCTGGCCATAGCAGTCCTCCTCGACGTCGAAAAGCAGCCTGACATCCCAGCAGCCAGCGGGAAGATGGAAATAGGGGCCATAGACGAGGCAGCGAGCGCCACCCGTAAGATCGATCGTCTCGTCTGTCAGACAATCCCCTGGCCGGTCGCCCGAAAAGAACGTCCAGGCCGGCCATGAAACGGATCGCGCAGGTTTTTCGGAGCGCCCCAGTTCCAGCGGCAGCAGGATCTTCTCGGCCGCCTCGCGCAGGGACGGATCGAGCTCGGCGCCATTTCCCAGCGGCGGCATATATCCCGCGATGATCGCCGCGGCCGCCTCTTCAAGCTTCGGCGGCGCCAGCGGCCTCGCCTCGCCCGACACCGCCAATCCGATATGCTGCAGGGCCGACGTCATCTGACCGACGGTGAGGCCAATGCCGTAGTGCTGGTCTATCCGCTGCAGGAGCCAGTCGATGCCGCCCGTCCCCCTGACGTCGTTCCGGCGCATGACGAGCGCGGCAGGCGCCGTGGCGAACGGTTCAAGGCAGGCAAGGCTTGCCGAGACCGCCCTGACCAGGGCGAGATCCTGCTGATCGGTGGACCGGGCGAGATAGGATACCGCGTCCACGGGGTTCTCGAGGAAAAGCAGGAACGGCACGTTCATCCGCATGATCAGTTCCGACAGCTTCGCCTCCGGAAACTGGGAAACGAGGAGCGCGTGCTTTTTCTCCCGGTTCTGGACGAACTGCCGGAGGTCCTCGATCGTATCTGCGGATATGACCGCATAGTCCCCAAAGACCTCGCGCGCCACCGCATGCAGCGCAGCGAACCCCCAGGACGACATCACCCCCGGCATGCCGAAACCGCAAAGAATGGTCATGATGAGACTCCCTGCGTCATGGTTTCAGAACGATCCCCGGAAAAGGGAATCATAGAGCGTTCCTACCCTCTTCTGATAGCGATCGACGGAGAAGCGGGCCGCCTGCGCCGGTCCAGCCCGGGATAGTTCGAGGCAGAGGTCGTCGTCGTTCGCGAGACTGTGGAGGGCTTTGCGCATGTCGTCCGTGCTGTATGGATCGATGAGCAGCGCCCCTTTGCCGGCTATTTCGGGAATCGACCCTTCCGTCGAACTGAGGACCGGGGTGCCGAGCTGCATCGATTCAAGGACGGGCAGGCCGAACCCCTCATAAAGAGAAGGGAAAACGACGGCTCGCGCCCCTCTTATGAGGCTTACGAGCATGGGGTAGGATACGAAATCGAACCGCTGGATACGGCGCTGCGGGATGATCCTGTCCCTCTCTCGCAGATAGAAGCGGAACCGCTCCTCCTCGATGAGCTGCTGGGTTTCAGCCCCCTTCCAGCCCGGCGCGCCGACGATGATAAGCGGCAGGTCCACCTTCGCCGACAGATAGGCGTCGACCAGGCGCGAGATATTCTTCTTCGGCTCGAACGCCCCGAAGAAGAGGAAATACTTCTTCCAGTCCAGCCGGAAGATACCGGCCAGTTCGTCCGCCACCATGTCTTCCGGTTTTTCACGCAGTGCCTGCGGCACATGAACGGCCTGGTAGATGTTGCTGACGCGCTTTTCCTCCACGCCGAGCACGTTGATGATGTCGGCACGGGAGGTCTCGGACACCGTCACGATGTGGTCGGCCTTCCGCACCAGCGCGCGCAACATCCTGTAATGATAACGCTTGTCGTCTTCCGTCAGGTAGGGCAGCCTCAGCGGAACGAGATCGTGGATCGTATAGATATTCAGCGCCTTCCTGGCCGCGAGCGGCATGGGATAGGTGCAGTGCAGAAGATCCGGCTGCTTTTCGAAGCTCATGGTGAGCCTGCCGCCGTAGCGCTTGAAGTGCCGGCGGGAAAGGCTGAAGAGATCGCTGGCGGCATAGAGGGATTCGGCATCGCCGATCTGCGCCTTGAGCGACTTCAGGATGACCGTTCCGTTCAGGGGGATGGGAACGGGCCTGATACCGAACGGAGCGGCGATGCGACGTCTCAGCCAGCGCTTTGTCATGGAGAGGGCGCTGCCCCCTTCCTGTTGCGCATTGTCGTCGAAGAGAACGATCTCCCGCAACATCGGGTCGCGCGGGATGTTGCTCTGGATGCCGTAGACGACGCCCGTATGATAACCGAGCGCACGAGCGGTCGTGAGCAGGCTCCGGGCATAGGTGGCGACGCCGGTTCCCTTCTTCAGCGACAGGTTGAGCCCATCGTACAGGATCGTCCGGGACATGGTGCTTGCTCCTAGGCTTGCTGGCTACCCGATACCGTCTCAGGCCGGCTCGTCACGGGAAAGGACCAGAAGGCAATCGTCATCGGCATATATGGACAGGAGATCGCTCCGCTGGACGGGAACGGCCTTGCCGCTGAAATCGAGACGCCGGAGCGTTCCGTAGACGGCCGTGAGCCGGTCGATGAAACCGCCCGGATCGGCATAACGCGCGGCGTTGAACTCGACGACGATGACGGGCTGGTGGCGGGTGATCGTTTCCTGCATTCCCTCGAATATGGCTTCTTCGGCACCCTCCGCATCGATCTTGATGAAGTCGATGCGCCGGGATGCGGAACCAAGCCTGTCGAGTGTCGTGACGGGAACCCTGACGATCTTTCCCTGCCCGGCATCGGCGGTGAAACCTTCGGGAACGATCAGTGCGTTCTTCGGCTCGCTATGCGGGACGTAAAGCGGCGCCCAGCCTTCCGCGGAACGGCCGAGGGCCGCCCGCTCGATCCGCGTCCGCCCCGAAAGCCCGTTGATCTCGATGCTGCGGCCCAGCATGTCCGCCGCATGGGGATTCGGCTCGACCGCGAAGAGTCGCCCCTCCTCCCCCGCGAGTTCGGCCAGAAGAACGGAATAGTATCCGAAATTCGCGCCGACATCGACGACGGTCATGCCGCGCTTCACATTGCGGGCGCAGAAGAGCGTCAGCCAGATCTCCCAGAAACCATCCAGCAGGATATGCGAGCCAAACCCCCTGTCGCGCGTGTCGATATAGAGCTTGTAGCGGCCGAGCACGCGGACCAGGGCCGTATGATCCCCGAGATAGGCGCTCGTCACACGCTGCAGGATGGCGGCCTCCGCCTGATACCGGTCGAAGGCCATGAGCTCGTGGAGATGAAGCAGGGTGGAAGAACTCACGTCAGACCTCCACCGCAATCGCCTGCCCCAGGCAGGCAGCAGGCCCGTGGTCATCTCTGTGTTCCCCCTTGGCTCCGCTGCATGCTTTGCCGTTCTCAATTGATGTTTTCCGCAACCTGGCCTCCATTCGCATCAATTCGCTGTTGCCGCGGCTATGCCGACAGATGTGGCGGAAAGCGCAGGTCCGCTGATCCCCTGGAACAGGGCAAGGAACTTCTGCAGATCGATTCCGGATGCATTGGAGACATAGACGATGTCGCGCGGCTGGATGTCGAAATCCTGCATTGCGAGCAATGTCGTCGCACTCTTCAGGTTGAAGCGGTAGACGACCGGCACCGGATCGGATCTTTGCAGAACCGGATTTCCGGGAGGCACGACACGGCTTGCGACGGCACGCGGCTCATAGCGAAGAAGGAATACGCCGGCCGCATCGGCGCGGTTGTCGAGCAATCCGCCGGCACGCGCCAGTGCATTGGCCATGGTGACACGCGTGGAGCTGAACTGCACCTCGGCGTTCTGGCCGGTTGCACCCAGGACCGTATAGGTCCTCGGTTCCTGGACGACCGTCACCACGTCGCCCGGACGCAGCCGGACGTTCTCGCGCGGATTGCGGACGATCGACGCGAAGGGGATGTCGAGCGTCGTCCCCCGCCGCGTCAGATATACGACGCTTTCGTTCACGCTCGCACGCAATCCTCCGGCTGCGGCAACCGCATCGAGCAGGCGATCCCCGGCCGGCGACAGCGACACGCGGGCACCGCCTGCGACCTCGCCCGTAACCGTGACCGTGTTGGCCGTGCTCTGCTGGACCGTCACCAGGGCCTGCGGCATCACCGCCTTGCCGGCCAGCGAGGAAACCACCGAGCGTTCGACTTCCGCAGGCGTCCGGCCGGCCACGACGACGCGGCCGACATAGGGCACCGCAATCGTCCTGTCGCTGTTGACGACCTGCTGCGGAATGGTGACGGAACCGCCGGATGCCTGCTGTTGCCCCGCCGTGGTGGCGGTCGCGCCGAAAAGCGTGCCGGGCGGCGCCTCCCAGAGGCTGACCGAAACCACGTCGCCCACCGCAATGCGAAGGCCCGGATCACGGGCGCCTTCGCCGAAATGAGCCGCAAGGCTCGGCTTCGGGCGCGCCACGTTCCTGACCTGCGCCTGCGACGTGACATCGACCATGGCGAAAGCCGGCGCCTTGCCGCCCGCACTGATTTTCGCTTCCTCCAGAACGACGGCGGTTTTCGGACCAGCCGCCGGCAACGCGCAACCTGTTAGAAGGGAGGCGACAATACACAAGACAACAAACAACAACTGCATCGCCTATCCTGATAGGTCACTGAGAAGAACTAAGCGGAAACGTCGGCCTGACCGTGTGTCAGGTTCCGACCTCATCCCGGTGTCCGCGCGCAAAACGGAGGTTGGACGAAGGGCTCAAGCCATATGCGCTTTTGTAGAGGACGGAGAATCGTCCGGGATTCGAGAACTGCAGGCTCATGGCCAGATCGGTTATGCTCTCCGCCTGGCCGCCCTTGATGGCGCCATGGGCCGCGGCGAGCCGGTAGTTGCACAATATGCCCATCGGCGTATCTCCGCGATAGATCCGGAACATCCTCTGCAACGCCCGGGAACTGCAGCCGGCCGCATTGGCCACGTCCTCCAGCATGACCGCATTGCGAAGATTGTCCCTCATGAAAGCCTCCGCCTTCAAAAGCTGCCGCGGCGCCTCCTTGAGCGCCGCCCGGCCGAAGGCGTCCGCCAGATTGTGCGGAAGCTTCGCAAACAGCTTGGCGAGGACGAGCTGCTTGTAGGCCTTCGCCAGCATCACCCTTTCGGCGGGACGGGCGAGCTTCAGGTCCTTCTCCGCCTGCCGGAGAGTCTGATAGAGGCCCTGGGCGTCGCCCTGACGGAAATTGATCGGCGGGAGGGCGAATTCCTGCACGTAAGGCGCACCCGTCAGCTCCTCGAAATGCTCACGCAGCATGGTCGTCGGTATCCGCAGCGAGAACCACGAACTCCGCGACTGGATGCTGATCCGGTTCCCGGCAGACTCATCGATGCTTGCGACCTGGTTTGCCGCCACACGCTGGACCTTGCGGGATCGCCTGCTCTGCACTTCGAGGCCACCCGCGAGCAGAAACATGATGCTGACACGAGGCACGTCGCGCTTGACGACCGCCTCGAGGCGAGCGGAGTGCTCGGCACTGACTATGGATGCCGCCTCGACAGGCTGCCGGTCCATCTTGAATGAGTAGTCCCCACTATCATCCTGGGGCACCGTCCATCTCCAGCCCGGCTCAAAGACCTCAAGATTACGAACAATCGCATCGCGCGAATACGCCTCAAAGCCGCTGACGCACTGTTCGGCAATTCTCCCCAATTGAACCATGTGCCATCCTGACTGAAATCTGACGTTGCAGCATCTTCATCGCCGCCAACAAATTTTCGAATAGGTCAGATACCGCCTATGCTGTCGCGGCCAAGTCATATGCGCAGCCTCCCCGACAACCTCATACGCAATATACCAAGTAGCTTAACTTCCATAATTTATTGCTGAATTAGCATGCGCGCTCTGCTTTGACAGTACAAATAATGACACCGTTATACAGATTGCATCCAAGTGGGTTTCCCCCAGCAACTACAATTTGTAATTAACAAAAGACAAATTCCGACATCCTTTCCCACATCCATGGGGAAAGAGTGATTTTCTTCTTTTGGTTGTATTTCCCGTGGGCGCCGAAGAGACAAATCCGGGATTGAAAGTTCTGTCGCCGGGTGCTGGACGATGAGAAACCGCCTGGCACACTCAAGAGGCGCGACGGAATACTGTATATCCATGCTTTTGAATTATAGCTCTACGCGTACACGAACACCCCATGCGTACGCACCGCAGTTAATCCCCTGTTCAGCGGCAATATAGACAAGGATCGCGTCTGGAGGCGCAAAACAGGATTGACCTTTTTTGGATCAATTAAACTTGCCGGATGGAGGGGCGAGGGAATGCTTACAATGTGGCGTAGATGCTGAAAGCTTGTTCAACATTATCGAACACACGGCCGCGACCGTTTCGCAGCACCAGCGCCGACGTGCAGAGATCGCCGATCACATTGAGATTGTGCCCCACGATGATCATCGAACGATCCTTTCGCTTGACGAAGAGCTCCTCGAACGACCGGACCTGGAACCGCCTGTCGCCGACGGCGATCACCTCATCGATGAGATAGCAGTCGAAATCGATGGCCAGCGACATGCCGAAGGCAAGCCGGGCGTGCATGCCGGACGAATAGGTCCTGATGGGCATGCGCAGATATCTGCCCAGTTCGCTGAAGGTCTCCACAGATTCGCGAACCTCTTCGAACGACTTGTCATAGATGCGGCACAGGAACCGCATGCAGTCGAAACCCGTCATCGACCCACTGAAACCGCCGCTCAGCGCGATCGGCCACGACATGGACATGGTCCGCACGATCTTGCCGGAGGTGGGCTCCTCGATGCCCGCCAGCAGGCGAACCAGCGTCGACTTGCCTGCACCATTGTGGCCGAGGACCGCGATTTTCTCGCCGCGCCCGACCTTGAAGCTGATCCCGTCCAGCACGCGCCGCATCCGCCCGTGAACCGGATACTCCTTGACGAGATTGGAGACGATGATGCCCCCTTCGGCTTCCAGCGCGCCGGACTTCGCGGCCGACACCGGAGCGGGCGGGAACTGGGCAAGGCTTGCGGGAATATCGTTCATTGGGATGCCGCGTGCTCCATAACCTGGGCTATCCAAAGACGCACGATCCAGTAGGCCGCTCCGCACATGGCGAGAAACATCAGGAACGACAGTATGCGCTTCGGATACAGCGGATGGTCGGGCAGGTTCGGATCGGCGATGCGTTCCAGGTAAAGCTGCTGGCGCTGGGCATCGATCTTGGCGTTTTCCAGCGAAGTCGTTGCGGATGTCAGCATCTTGGCCGCCATTTCCCGTTCCAGAAGCAGTTGTTCGTATTGGGCGATCCTTGGAGCCATGGAGCTGTCGCTCCCGACGATTCGGGACCGTTCATTGCCGATCTGCCTCTCCACGGCTTCGATCCGCGCCCGCAAGGCTTCTCTCTGCGGGCTGCGCGGCGCCTGCTCGTCGAGAGCCATCAGACGCGCCTTGTTGGCAGCCACCTCGTCGGAAAGCCGCGCGATCAGGTCGAGGGCCGTGGCCGACTGCTTGGTCGGGTCGACAAGCGCTTCCCGGTTCCGGAATTCCGTCAGGCGGCCCTGCAGAAGGGCAAGCTGTCCTTCGCTGTCCTTCATCTCGACCTGCGCATAGCCGATGGCATCCTGCCTTGCCCGGTCGTTGAGCCGGTTGATGAGTTCCTCGGCGTGCTGAAGGAGGGCCTGGGCCAGATCGCGCGCATCTTCCGCGCGGAAGGCCCGCACCTCCAACGTGCTTACGCCGCTGCCGCTGTCGGTCTGAACCTTCACGAAGCGCAGGTAGTGCCGGAAGAGATCCTCATTGTTCTCCTCGCCCCAGGGCAGCGGAAAACGCGTCAGGAAATCCGCTTCGGAGCGCGACAGGATGTCCTTCAGCGCGTTATGCTCCACCAGCTGGTCCACGGCCGCCCGCGACAACATGAACTCGCTGACGATATAGCTGTCGTCCTGCGCGCGGACGAAGCCTGTGCTTTGCAGCAAGCCGCTCAGCAATCCCGTCGCATTGCGATTGGGGCTCCGCACCACGAACTGCGTTTCGGAGACGTACTGGTCGGCGCTGATGAAGGCATAGTAGCCGCCTGCGGCCAGTCCCGGCAGCACGACCATCAACAACAGGAGGAGATTGCCGCGAAGCCATCGCAACGCCCGTCTCCATGAAGCAGCCTGCTCGCCCGGCGCCTTGTCCAGGGAACGCAAGCTTATCAGGGTGACGAAATCGGTGAATTCCCTGTTGTTCTCAATGCGGCTCATCAGAGGCTACCAGTACAATTGCGGTTTCCGCTCCCTATCTCGCCGCATCCCTGCGGAAATTTCCATTTCGGCATCGAGCCACGGATGTAAAACCTCGACCGAGAGAGGGCGAAACACAGCAAGATTTGCAATCGACAAAAGAAAGTCAAATATATTTTTCAAAAAACACAAACATATTCGAAAATTGTCGCAATATATACTTCAATGACGCTATCTGTATAGAAACAGACAAATATCGTCGCAATAAATGCAATTGGTGCAACCCCTGCTCTTTTGTTGCGGTTTCAGGGAACTCGGAATGTTCGAAGGTGTCTTGGACGGCGGCGACATGCTTGCCAACCCATATGAGCGCATGGCTTTCGCCGTGCGCGGCGGCCTTCAGTCATCCGGCAGCCGGATCATCATGTCGGGAAGGGCTGCGCTTATGCGGCGGATTCCGTTTGGCCCGTTTTCCCCCTGCACACGGGATGCGGAGCGCGGAAGGCCGCAATGAATGCAATCGTGATGGATATTTCCCGTCTCGTCGAACGGGAACATTATTCGACACCCACCGGCATCGACCGTTATGCGCTCCACTACGCGACCTGGCTGAACGAGCGGCGGAAGCGGGGAAACGGCTCGCAATTGCCGCAATCCTCCTGGTTCATCGAGACCGGCTACCGCGGAGCGGTCCCTGTGGGAACCAGCCGGGCCGACAGGCTGATCTCGGCCGTCAACCGCCGCTGGGCGACGACGGAGCTGTCGCCCTCGCAGGCGGCCCTCCTGGAGCAGATCTTCGCGGCCATCGACGGCAAGGCTGTCTGGCATGCGGCAAAAGAGGAAACGGCGAGCAGAATCTCGCTGAAGCGGTTGCGGCGGAGCGCGCGCCTGATTGCAGGCGGCCTCTTCGACCGGCTGAGCGTTCCCAGCAATGCTTCATTGATACACGTCTCTCACAGCCGTCTCGACAGGACGTCCGCTTTCTCCTGGCTCCGTGAGCGTGGCCGCAAGGGCATTTTCTACGTGCACGACCTCATTCCGCTGTCGCATCCGGAATACGTTCGGCCCCATGAACCCCGGCGTCATCGCAGCAGGATGGAAACGGTGCTCAACCATGCGGCGCTCATCCTGTGCAATTCACAGGTGACGGCGCGCGATCTCCATACGTTCGCGCAGGAGGAAAACCTGCGCCAGCCCTCCATCGCCGTCCTTCCTCCCGGTGTCGAGGAATGCTTCCTTGACGCCCCGCAGGACCTGCCAGGCCCGGAGACCCCCTATTTCGTGGTCGTCGGCACGATCGAGCCGCGCAAGAACCACCTGCTGCTGCTTCATCTGTGGCAATATCTGGCAGAGCGCGACGGCTCCCGGGCTCCGCGGCTCGTGATCGTCGGGAAAAGAGGCTGGGAGAACAGCCAGATTCTCGCGATGCTCGAACGCTGCCGCGCCCTGCCGGGCCTCGTCATCGAAGTTCCCGGACTTGGAGACGCTGCGCTGGCGCGGTTGCTTGGCGGCGCCGCCGCGCTGCTTTCCCCATCCTTCGTGGAAGGCTACGGCATGCCGGTCACGGAAGCGCTTGCCCTCAATACGCCGGTCATCGCCTCCAATATTCCGTCACATCGCGAAGCCGCCGGCAACGGAGCGATCCTTCTGGACCCCCTCGACGGGCGCAGCTGGCGTGAAGCGATCGATGCCGTCGCCGCCTCCCCCCGACGCCTCTCCGCAGCAGGCGTGATCCATCGCTGGGAGGCCCATTTCAACGATCTGGAAGCTCTGATCGAGAACGATGTCGCCGCCCGCCGTTATGCGGCCCAGCGGATGCCCCAGCGAGGCTTCGCAATACCGAACAATGCCATGTCTTGATCGCCGGCACGGCGAACTCCGTGCCGCATGCCAAAAACAATCTGCCGGAAGGTCTGAGGGATCAGCACAGTGACAAGCTATTACGACATTGAAAATTGCTACAAATTCATTCTGGGCCGTTCGCTGAACAAGAACGAAAAGGAAGCCATCGGCCGCAATCTCCTGCAACTTGCAGATATTCCACTGGATGAACATCGCAGACGCTTCCTCTCCTCGGCGGAATTCCACCAGCGCCACGGCGATCTTCTCTTCAACAACTTCGTGCCGAAACCGATCGTGGTTCTTTTTGAAACCAGGAACAATTTCAAGCTGTATCTCGATCTCCGGCAGTACCACATCTCCTTCGGCATCATGAGCGGCGAATACGAGAAGTTCGACGTCGACCTCATCAGATCGGTTGTGCCGGATGACGGCCATTTCATCGATGTCGGCGGCAATGTCGGCTATTATTCGCTCTCCGTTGCCGCCCGTCCTTCCTTCCGCGGCAAGGTCCTGGCATTCGAACCCCTGCCGAAGCTCCACAGCCTTTTCGAGCGTTCGATCGCGGAGAACGGTTTCGGCGACCGGATCGAGGTCCGCCGGCTGGCGCTCGCCGACGCGTCGGGCCGGATGCAGCTCAGCAATGCCGAGGAAAGCATCAATGCCGGCGCGACAAGGCTGATCGCCACAGCCGCCGACGATCATGCCGAGCGGGTGACGGAGGTGGAAACCCTCGACCGCGTCATCGGCGATCTGCGTCCGGATGCATTGAAGGTGGATATCCAGGGCGCCGAAGGACTTTTCCTGGATGGAGCCGCCCGGACCCTCGCCAGGCACAGACCGACGCTGTTGATGGAGATCAACCGCAACATGCTCAACGTCCTGTCGAAGACAACGCCCGGGACCATCCATCGGAAGCTGCAGGGATTGGGCTATAGCGTCTGGAACTGTGCCAACCGCAGCCTGAAACCCGTGGCGACGGCCGAAGCGCTGGACGCCGACTTTCCCGGCGGGGCGGTCGCGAACATTCTGGCTGTCCACAGGGATCGCATGAGGCAGGTAAACGAACGTTTCAGGCCTCTCGGCATCGAGCTGGAGCGCCCGCGCGGCAAGCCGGTCCGCCTCAAGGAAACGACGAACTGAACCGGCCATCCTGCACCGGACCGCTCACGGATCAGAGGATCATTGATTTGAACGCAATCGTCGGAAAGAACGGGTCAAAAGCATGAGCATTGTCGCCTATTACGGTTCATGTCCCAGCGAAGAATTCGTGAAATATGCCTTCCCCGAAAGCAAGCCGGCTTTCTTCTGCTACGGGATAAACGTCGCAAGCTTCATGGACGACAGCAATGTCGCGCTTGAAGGAATAGACGAATGGCCCGAGCGGATCAGAAAGAAATTGCTGTTCGAGGCCAAGCGCGGTTTTCGCGAGCGGCTCAAGGCCGCCAATCCGGATACGCTCGTCATCGACTTCACCCGTGCCTCGCGCGCCTCCTTGATGCGCTACAAGGGCAGTCTGCTGACAGTGCCATACGAACTGCTGGAATCGAACGCAGCGATACAGCGCGACGCATTCGGCCTCTTTGAGATCATACCTTTCGGCAATCAGGAATTCTGGAAGCTCGTCATCGGTCCGCTGGCGAAATTCTGCAGCTTCCTGTCGCGTGAAATGCCGAAAACGGAGGTGATCTTCCTCGATGTCCCTCCCACGTCCGAATACGAGGGAATCCTCATCAACAAGAACGATTACATGATGGACTTCTGCCGCTGGCAGATGCGCTACCCCATCTGCCGCATGCTGATCGATTTCTGCCTGCCACGCATCGAAAACAGCCGGGTTCTGATGCCTCTCGTTACGCCCTATTCGGACGATTCGTCAGCCTATGGCCCCGCTCCGATGCACTACTCACCAAAGGTCTGGCAGGAGACGGCCAGGCTTTTCCATGCCAACGGAGGTTTCAGGAAACTGCCCCGCTCCGGCGATCCGGTCGCGACGCTCAGCCATTATTCCGGCCTCATGGATGCCTTTACCGGAGCGGCCTCGTCCTCCGATCCGAACCTGCGACGTTTCGGCCTCGACATCCTGCACGGCGCCCTGCCCTTCCTGTTTGCGAAGCTCAAGGGGCCTGCCGACCGTTATTTCCGCGATCCGGTCGACTCACAGGATGTCGTCGCAGCCTTCCGATGGATACTGGGGCGGGAACCGGAATCGGCGATGACTTTCCTGAACCACTACGCCATGGCCGATCGCAGGGAATTGCGCAATACGCTGCTGCGCTCCACCGAGTTCCAGAACCAGGTCAAGCATTATGTGCGGCAACCCTAGTTCAAGCGGATCTGCGCTCCGTGGCGCGTCATTCGAACTTCACATGGTGGCGCGCCTCGTTGACGAAGTAGAGGCCCGCGGCGGTCGTGAACAGGCATGCTTTGAAGAGATACCCGATGTCGTAATAGGTCTTGAGCGTGTCGCCGAATATCCCGGCCCGGAACAGCTCGAAGCAATGAACGAGGGGCACGTAGAGCGCCAGTTCCCGCGCTTCGCCGGGCAGCCAGGCGACCATGAAGAACATGCCCGAGACGGGAAGCATGAGATACTGGAACGGCTGGACGAGCTTGTCGGCGAACTCGAACCGTTCCGATGCCGCGGCGAAGATCAGCCCCACGGCAAAGGCGAACCAGGCCGTGAACATCCACCCGGCGAAGATCAGCCCCAGATCGCGGTAGGGCTCGATAAATCCCAGCAGCCGGACGATGACATAGGTGATGACCAGAGCCGCGGTGATGCCACCGATTTCCATGAGCGCGCGGGCGATGAGCGCATCGTGCAGGCGGATCTGGCGATGGTACATCAGCGGCAGGTTCTGGCGCAGGCAGGAGACGGAGTGAGACGTCACATGCCGCCAGAGGGTCAGCGGCATATATCCGCTCAAGGCGAACGCGACGATGACGAGTCCGTGCGACTCATGCTTCATCAGGGACCACATGGCCATGACGCCGCCTGTGAGGATCATGGGTTCGACGATGAGCCACAGGAAACCGAGGTTTTCCCGGCCATAGCGCGCCAGCACCTCGCGCATGATGAGCGCGCCGAGCACGCGCGCCTGAATTCTAAGCCCAACCATGAATTGCATAAAGCCGCCCGTAGCGCCATACTTCGTGTTCATGCGGGAGGCTCTCCTTTTCGGTTCGGCCGTGGAGACGGCATCGTCCCACGATACCGGCGGCGGACTCCCGCTCAATCTTCTTTGCGTCAGTTTTGGACAATAACCGCATCCGGCGAGCGGGTCCGGCCGGCAAGGACCGGCTCGCCAGCCGGCAAACCACAGGAAAGGTGCCGCCATGGCGCAGATGGTTGAAAAGATAAAGGCGCGGGACTGGCAGGCGGTAGGCCGCGAGATAGCCCGGCTGGCTCCCGGGCAGGCCGGGGCGGGAAAGGGCCGGAAACGCCCCGGACGGCTGGCTGTCTTCCTCACCGTCGTGGGAGTGCCGGTGGCATTCGCCAGCTTCTACTACGCCTTCCTGGCCGCCCCGATCTTCGTGTCGGAATCGTCCTTCGTGGTCAGAATGGCGGCGCCGCCGTCGTCGAACGCCTTCGGCTCCCTGCTGCAGAACAGCGGAATAACCCGTTCGCAGGACGATACATTTTCCGTGCAGGAATACATGCGCTCGAGACAGGCTCTCAAGGAGCTCGGCGACCGGCTTCCTGTGCGCGGAATTTTCGGAAGCTCCGACGCCGACTGGCTGATGCGGTTCCCCCGTTTCTGGGAGAACAACAGCGAGGAGGAGCTCTACCGCTACTACTCCGACCGCATCTCCGTCATCCACAACGACACGACCGGCATCACCCTGCTGCGCACCACCGCCTTTCATGCAACGGACGCCTACAGCCTCAACCAGACGCTGCTCGCTCTCAGCGAAAGCCTCCTGCAGCGCATGAACGAGCGTGCGCACAATGACGCCGTCGAGTTCGCCGGCAACGAGGTGCGCCAGGCGGAACAGCGGATGCTCGAGGCACAGAAGAGCATTACGGCCTTCCGCAACAAGGAGCTGATGATCGATCCGAACGCCAGCTCCACCTCGATGGTCGAACTCATCGGCCAGCTGTCGGCCGAGCTGGCCGCCATGCGCGCGCGCCTCGCGGAAATGCGCGAGACGGCGCCCAACAGCAATTCGATCCCGTTCATGACCAGCCAGATCGCCGCCCTGGAGCGGCAGATCGAAACCGAGCGCCGGAAGATGGTCGGCTCCGACAACTCCATCGCCCCGCGCATCGCCGATTACGAAAGCCTCGTCCTGATGCGGGAATTCGCCGACAAGGCTCTCGTTTCGGCTCTCGATGCGCTTGATGTCGCGCGATCCGATGCGCGGCGGCAGCAACTCTACCTGGAGGTCGTCGTGCCGTCGCATCTGCCGGACGAGGCGGAACTGCCCTTGGCTCTGAAGAACATCTTCATCACCTTCCTCGTCATGTCCTTCGCCTATCTGGTCGGCTGGCTGCTGGTGACGGCCGTTCGCGATCACGACAACGGCTGAAGATGAAGATATGCCCCGCGGAAGGACCGCGGGGCATTCTCAGGCGGCCTGCCAGAAGCAGGTGTAGATTTCGGCCATGCAGGCACGGATTTCCCGCTCGCAGGCGGAATCCGGTGCGATGTGGCCGTAGAGTTCGAATTCCACGTCCCGGGCACGGATGTAATGTTGCAGGGCGGAACGGAAATCGCCCATCGCCTTGTAGAGATGACCGATCTGTATCTCCACGTCGATAAGGGATTTCTGGTCGTTCGCCTGCGCATAGCTGCGATAGTCGTCGTAGAGCTGCAAGGCCTCTTCGAATGCGCCGGTTTCCTTCGTCACATTCGCATAGATGGCGATCAGATCGATTTCCCCATCGACCGTCACCAGTTCCCGCAGCAGCTCGCGCGCCACCTGCCAGCGTCCGGTCCTGACAAGATCCAGCGCCTCTTCGCGCTTGCGCTCCACCTTGATACGGGAGAAACGCAGGCCGGCGGTCGAGAAATGATGGTTCACTTCCGGATCGGCGGGCGCCAATGCCTGCGCGCGGCAATACCACTTGAATGCAATTTCGAGATCGCCCATCCGATTGTGCAGGTGCCCGAACTGCAGGTGGATATCGGGATCGTGCGGCTGCTTGTCCAGGAACTGCTGGTAGGCTTCCAGGGCGGCGTCGAAATCGCCCAGTTCCTTGCAGGCGTGACCAAGCTGGACGAAGAGGTCGATGCGCAGGGGGTCCTGTTTCAGCGCCTGGCGATAATAAAGCACCGCATTCGCCCAGTCTTGACGATCCCGGGCGGCATCGGCCGCGGCAAGCGCATGGGCCGGTGGCGGAAGTTCCGCGGTCTCATCGGCCCGACGGCCGGACCACAGGAGCGGAGAGGTCAGACGAAACTCCCGCATCATGACGCCTGCCGCAGGGAAATGTTGCGGGGACGCAGCCAGGAATCCTCGGCCGAACGCTCATGTATCCGGATGCGCAATTCGATGAACCGGTGCTCGGGCCTGATATTGACGCAGAGCGCACCGGAGAACGGCCCGGCTATCGTCAGATGCTGCAGGAAATCCAGACCGGAATTGGCAACGATCTCCACGTCGAGCCTGGCATTCGCCGGCTGAACAAGATCGAGATCCAGCAGCCAGGTGCCTTCCGCGAAGCTGCGTTTGGGACCCGTCAACAGCCAGCCGGGCTGGACATTCCATCCCTTGTCGGTGACCCGCAGCGGCTGGCACAGGAGATCGGGACCGATCATCCAGCCGACATTCTCGACCTCGCGCACGAAAATCGCGGTCGCCAGCCCTTCCGTGTTGATCAGCAGCCCTGCCGGCATGATGCGGGCGCTGGAAGGGTCGATGCTCTCCCGCAGATCGTCTTCGTCTCTCGGCAGCAGGGTATCCCAGAAAGCGGTTTGTCCGTTCCGGCGCGCGATGGCGATGATCTTCTTCACGACCTTGGCGCGGGTGGCCACCCCGCGCCTGAGATCGAATTCCAGCCCGAGGCGTTCGGCCGAGTTCGGTTCACGACCGCATATGCGCGAAAAGCTGTAGCGAAGGAATGCCGCATCGTCGTCCGGTGCGAAGCGCGTGAAATTCTCCAGTATGGCGAACTGGTCCGGCTCCCGCTGGATGGCGTGCAGGACCGAGCGGCTGCCCAAGGCGACCGGGACGGGGCGACGCGCCTTCAACGCATCGACCACCCGCAACCGGTTCGTTCCCTCGCGGATCGCATTGGCAAGAGAATGCCGGTCGTCCTGGGAAAGCTCGCTTTCCGTCAGGTCCAATGCCTTTGCCCAGGCATCCACGAAGGATTCCGCTGGCAAAGAGAATACGTCCCTCGGCAGTGCCTCGAAAGTCTGTCTATGCAACTCGGCGACGGTCAACATTACCCCCTAATATCTGTTCGATCGCTATTACATGCCGTTCGGCCACACGCGGATACGAGTACCATTGCGCCGTCTTTCGGCGGTCGGCATCGCGCATGTGCAACAATTGTGAATTCTGGGAGAGGCTCGCGAACGCTTCCGCGATGCACTCCACGTCGGCGCTCTTCACCACATGGCTGATGGGCCACATATCCCGCAGCACCGTGGAACGCGAGCAAAGCATCGGCCGGTTCACGCTCATGGCGATGCGCGCCGCGCCGGTCGCCGTCTCCGTCGAATGACCATAGAGGAAGGCCAGCAGGTCACAGGTGACGAGTTCGCGCCGCAGTTCGTCCTCCGGAATGAAGTCGAAACGCGCGGTTACGTGATCCGACAGCCCCAGATAATCGATCAGGTTTTCGACCGTCGTACGCGCCGCCCGGGATTCGTCGTTCGGCACCATGCAATTGAGCAGCTTCAGCCGCAGCCTCGGCTCGTAGGAGCGTGCTTCGGCAAAGGCGAGCACGAGCCGGTCGATATTCTTGTGCGGCATCAGAAAGCCGAAGGAGCCGATCGTGAACGACGAAGGGTCCAGCGCGGGCGCATCCGTCGGCTCGGGAAGAATACCGTGCGGGATCACGACCGGGTTGGGATGCCCGGCGGCCGAAAGGGCGCCCGCGTCTTCCGACGAATGCACGAACACGGTGTCGAAGGCTTTCGTCCATTGCAGGGAACCGCCGCGTAGCGCCTCCTTGACGCTGTGCATCGTCAGGGCGCGCGCCCTGTGTCCGGTCGAGGGCAGCACCTGCGCCAGCAGCTCCATGTCGGGGGTGGAGAAATGCCCCGGATGATGCTGCATCCACAGGACATCCGCACGTCCCTGGTCAAGCTTTCCGGCAAGCCGCTTCAGCGAGACCAGATCGTATCCCCAAAGCCGCGAAAGGCCCCGGGGAGCGGCAGCGTCCTTGTGCCCGGGCGCTTCCGGCAACTCATCGTTCATGATCCGCCGTGCGAAGACGTGATCGAGCCTGCCCGCGAAGGCCGGCGTGGCATAAAGATGCTCGGAATACGTGGCGATGCCGCATTGCTGCTGCCACGAGGAGATGAGGTCGATGCTCCAGCTCTGCTTCGGCCGGGCGACGACGACAGGGGCCGGCTTGGCGAGAGCCGCCAGCACGCGGCGGGCGACACCGGACCAGGTGAAATGGGCGGCCAGCAGCTTCTGCGCCTGCTGGCAACGAGCCTCGGCCTCTTCCGGCTGGTGGAGCACGGCGCGCATCTGCGAACCGAGATGCTCCAGGGACGGCTCGGCCCAAAGGCTGAAGGAACCGGCGACATGCGCGCGCGACGCCGCCATGTGGCAGTCGACCAGCCAGGCCGTGTCGGGGCGGCAGAAATCAAGTTGCCCGCTGTAATTGGTGGTCACGACCGGAATGCCGAGCCGCATCGCTTCGGCAAGAGGCAGACCGAATCCCTCCCCCCGGCTGGGCGCGACGACCATGGCGGCGGATCGATAGAGCGCCAGAAGCTGATCGTCGTCGTAATAGCGGTTGATGACGGTGATCGGCGGGGCGCCGGGAAGCCGCTCCCGTTTCTCCGCCAGCACGGCCTCCAGTATGTTGTCCGGGTTCGGAAAGGTCTTGATGACCAGTTCCACCGGTTCGTCCGCCCGGAAGCTGCGCAGGAACGCCTCGACGAGGACATCGATGCCCTTGCGCGCGAAGCAGGAGGAAACGTGAAGGATGCGCTTGCGCTGATGCTCCTGCGACGGCCGTGAGGCCGGATCGGCGGGAACACTCACATGGTCGCAGCCATTGCCGATGACCTCGACCGGGATCGTCACGCCCGACTGCACGAACGCATCGCTGACGAAGTTCGCCGTGACCATGACGAGGTCCAGGTCGCGGTTGAAGCGGTCCACCAGGTATTGGGGAAATTCAAGCTCCTCCCATGCGAACCCCACATAGGCGTTCACCTTTCCCACCATGTCATGGGTCGCGGGTGGCCATGTGTTCCGCAGGTGGATGTCGAACTGTTCCCCGGCGGGATAATCTTCACGCATCCGGCGCTTGATGTCCGGCACCGCGTCGAGACGGGCGTCCGTCTGCCAGTCCTCCTCCGCCGTGTAGCAGACGAGGTTCGTTCCGAGCGCGATCAGCGCCTGGGCCAGATGGCGGTTGACGATGGCGAGGCTGTAGTCGCCCTTGAATACGCCATCGAAGAATATCGTTTTCCCTGAAAATCTCTTGATAAGTAATTTTTCATCGATGTCCCCCGCATCGAGCGTAAAGGGCGACACGATTGCATCGACGTGCATACACTACTCCAAAGCCGTTACCATCTCTAAAACAGAAGACGCCTTGCCCGCAGCACGGAGCTGCGGACGAGGAAGTGTCGGTATTCACCGTTGCTGTCCAGCCGAGGCCGGAAGCGAGGTGGGCGGCTTGCGCCGTCCACCCCTTCCTCGTGCCGCCCTTCAGGAAGCCTTGGCCTCTTCGACGACATATCCCAGCTCCGCCGCGCGCTGGGTAAGGGAGTGGCGTACCTTTTCGAGAACCGCACCGGCATAGACGGGCGGGTAGCACCAGTCGTTCCAGGAGCGCGTTGCCGTCAGAGCGCCGAAGCGCAGGACGCCCGGCTCAAGGAAAGCCACACGGCCGCCGAGATCGAGATAGGTTTCGGTGAGGGCGCCTTCGGCGAGGATGATGTTGTGGCGATCCAGTTCGATATGGAAATATTCGAACGGCGTCAGCATCGTCTCCTGGGTAATGGTGGTGCCATTGACCAGGAATTTCGCCGGAATGAGCGAATCCTCGAAGAACATGCAATGGTCCGGAGAAACGAGCAGGTCCCGCTCCGGAGCATTCTGGGCGATCGCGCCGGCCTTGATGCGGATCGGCATCGTGTCGCGCGGCTTGTCGAGCGCCTTCGGATCGAGCATGCGGCGGCCAACCCACTTGATCTCCGATACGCCCTCGCCGTTGTAGGTAACGACGAGATCACCGACCCGCAGGTCCTCGACCGGAACTTCCCCTTCCGGGGTCCGGATATAGGTGCCGCGCAGGAAGCAGCTGGTGAAGGTCAGCGTATCCGTGCCGCCATCATAGTTGTAGGTGACGCCGTCCGGGATCGAATAGGAGCCTACCGGGAAGAGGTGCAGCGGATCGGAATAGAACGTCACCACGCTTCCGATCTGCCCGACATAGTTGGAGCCGACAACCTCGACCCGGTCGCCCGCGCCGACATTGATCACGCTCGGCGGAGCCGAAAGGTTCAGGTTGATCAGGCCCGAGTCGTAGGTGAAGAGGCCAGTGCCGCCGGAATTGGCGAAATCCACGGTAACGCCGTTCAGGAGGCCGAGGTTGAGCGCGCTCGCCTGCACTTCGACGCTGGAATTCGCACCGATGGAATAGGTGAAGCTCGAGCCTGCCTGGACGCCCGCAAGACCCGAGTCGATGACGACGTTCGCTCCGTTGATCGCCTGGATCGTCGTATTCGACAGCAGGCCGCCACCGACGATGCTGGTCAGGTTGACGTCGACGCCGTCGACAACCAGCGTGCCGCTGGAAACGAGCGAAAGCTGCAGCGTGTCGGTGCTGTCCCAGTTGCTGGAGTCGATGACCGTCGTGCCCTGGTCAAGGAGATCAAGATTAATCAAAGCCATGGTATTATCCTCTCTCTAAGACGATCCGGTTGTCAGAACTTGTAGTTCAGACCTACCCGAATGCTGTGGAAATCAGGGGTTGCCTTGGTCCAGAGCGCGGAATCCCCTGCATTGAAATGGTCGAAGTTCACGTACTGGTATTCGACCTTCGCAGTCAGGTGGTCCGTGAACGCATGTTCCACGCCGGCGCCGAGAACCCAGCCCACCTTGGTCTTGTCGTCATCGATGGCTTTGACGCCACCCACGGAAGCCTTGTAGTCGATATGCCCGTAGGCAAGACCGCCTGTGCCGTAGATCAGCGTGCGGTCGAGGGCGTAGCCCACGCGGGGCCGGACGGTGCCGTACCAGTCGATCTTCGAAGACGTGCGGATGCCGCCCTCCGACACGGAATCGCTGATGTCCGCTCCCTGGAAGTCGGCTTCGAGACCGATGACCCAGTTGTTGTCGAACTGGAAATTGTAGCCGATCTGCCCGCCGCCGGCGAAACCGGAAACGTCTACCGAGCCGAAATCGCCGAGATGGGCATCCCCTGAATGCATGCCCACGCTGTCGTCACCGGCAAAGCCCCCCCCGACATTCGCGCCGAGATAGAAGCCCGTCCAGGAAAATGCCGACTGGACGACAGGCGGCTCCGAGGGAGGGCTCACCCTCGCGAGATCTGCGGCATAGCCTTCCCCCGCTGCACCTATTGCCAAAACAAGAGCTGCGGCAATGCGCGTTTTAAACACTTAATATCCCTCCAAGAAAAGTTTCATGAGCGGCCCCTACTCCGGATAAATTAGCCATCTCCATAATATATCCACATTTATCCATGTAAATTCAGAATCAAAATAATTTTCTAAGCAAAAGTTGCTTTATTTGTATATTCGTGTCGCATTCTGTATTGAATATAAACGTCATCTATACTCTAGGACTGCCATAGTTTCTGAATGAAGCGATGCCTGCACTTTCATATCGTGCGCTTCCGAGTCGACAGAACGAGAGGCATTCCAGCACGATCGACGAGCGATGGGATCAAGGAGCCCACAATGGCGGTTGGCCGGGAGAAGTCGGGACGTTCCGCAGATCATTCCAGGCCTGCGGGGGATGAGGTCGCGGATAGGCAGCCTTTCGCACAAGGGGGCGTAGGGAGGCGATATCAAGCCGGCGCGGACCGAAATCCGCAGGCCGACGAAGGTCCGGCCTCCCATGGCCTGGGTCTCTGCGCAGCGGGGCTGATGGGCGCCGGCATGGGCTCTCTTCTCGCAGGGTATTTCGATATCGGTATCGCCGTGCTGGCGGCCATGACAGTGGGCGGCTACCTGGGCTGGAAAGCGCGGAGTATCGCCTGATGCATCCGCACGGACTACTGAAGATCAGCATTGAGAACCTGCCTCACATCGCGGCCGCATATTCCGAAGGCGTTGCGGGGCGCGTTCTTCACGAAATCTGGCGCCGCTTCGAAACGGCGCCCGCGGCCGACAGATGGCAGGTGACCACGGAGCATTGGGGTGTTTCGGTCTGGCTTCGCGAGGATGACGGCGACGCGTGGGATGAACTCGAGGCCACGATCTGCGCTGCGGCGCTTGAGCCTGTCGAGATTGGTGGCACGGCGATCATCGTAGGCCTGCATTGCGGCGCCGGCCGGCCGGAAGGCTGGGGCGAACTGCCCCTCGGACTGGATGTCATCCAATACAGATCGGACATGCGGGCGGTGGCGGCCGCCTATGCCGCGATGACACAGGGCAGGACACATTTCGCCGAACAGACGATCTCCGGCTCATCGGGACCGTCGGACACGCTCTATCGGGAATGCCTTCTCCGGCTGACCGATGCCGGCGGACGCCTGATGATGCCGGCCGCATGGCTGGCCGCGATGGAACGGCTCGGCCTGACGCGCGCTTTCGACAGGCAGGTCGTCCACCGGGTGGTGGCGGAGCTGAAACGCCGCCCTTTCGATGTACTGGGATGCAACATCTCCGCGCTCTCCGTAACGAAAGACCTTTGGTGGAATTCGCTTCTGTCGGAACTGGCGCTTGTCCCCGGCCTGGCGAAACGTCTCGTGGTCGAAATCACGGAAACGGCACGACTGCCGAGCATCGACAGGGCCGTTACCTTCGTGGCGGCGATCGGGGCAACCGGCGCACGCGTCGCCATGGACGACTTCGGAGCGGGCTTCAGCACCATCTCCTTTGCCCGCCTGAGCCGCCTGGACATCATCAAGATCGACCGCTCATTCCTGCGTCCGGCCGATCCGGACGATGCCTATCTGCTCGGTCACATGATCATTCTTGCAAATGCCTTTGCCGGCGAAGTCGTCGTCGAGGGCGTCGAGACCGAAGCCGACCTTCAGGTTGCGCTTGCGGCAGGCGCAAGGTGGTTCCAGGGGTATTTTTTCGGAAAGCCGGCCTGCGTCGCCGGCGCCGTCTCGAAATAACCCGGAATGCGTAATCGGAATGCCGGCCTCGGCTATCCGACACGGCAAGGCATCTCATCGGGGACGGATAAAACCGTTCAGGGAACCGGTCGCCGGGATTCGCATCCGGCACACTTGGAAATTGTTCCCGATGGTGTAATCTCGGTCTGTACCTTTTTCACGGGGAGGGAACCATGGATATCAGTGCGATCATTGCCCAGGTCATCGGCGGCGCAGTTGGCGGAACCGCAGGTGGAAAAATTCTCAAGGATTCCGATCTCGGCCAGATCGGCAACCTCATAGCCGGCGCAGTCGGTGGAGTCGGCGGCGGCTCCATCCTCGGCTCCCTTATCGGTGCCGGAGGCGCGGCTGCCGGAGGCGTCGACATCGCTTCACTCGCCGGCCAGCTTGTCGGCGGCGGCGTTGCCGGTCTCGTGGTCCAGATCGTCGTCGGCCTGATCATCAACAAGGTTTTCAAGAAAGCCTGAAATCCGGCTTTCGGAAAACAGCGCAACATGGCCTGAAGCAAGGCGTGGGTTCGTGTGCCCGGACGGGAGATCGTGCCCGTCCGGTGCATGGACTTGGATATTTTGCGGTGCACTGCGCCAGCCACCCGGCCGCTGCCCATGATGCTGGCGGCTCGTGGGCGGATGGGGCCGGTGTGCGGAGGCGATGACTCGCCTCGCTGCCGAAGGCCATCGCGCACCAGTCCTGCTTCAGAGGACTGGTGCGCGATGGCCTTGGCTATTCGATCACCATGACGTTGACCTCGCGGGCCGCCTTGATAAGCGCGGCGCGGACCGCATCCGGGGTGGCTTTATCATGCATGCCCTCGAAGCAGGTCTTGACCGCCTCGCAAAAATCCTCGCCATCGTCAGCCGGCCATTCTCGCAGAAGCACTTCCGCCGTTTCCTCGACCGAGTGCACGACCCTGTACTGGCCTAGGTCATGCATGACCAATCCAACCGGCCGAAATTGGTGCAAGCTGTTCGATTTCATGACGTTTCGTCTCCGTCGCACTGCAGCATTAGCAACACTGCAATAACCATGCCGGAAGACGCCGCAGAAGCGAAGGCCTGCGGACGGGGAGCCACGACCGCTCGCAGGTGAGACACTTTTGCCGCCAACGTTTCGGAAGCCCGGACGGTTCCGTTCCCGGCTTTCCGCCGCCGCATGGCAGATAAAACGGATTTGGATTATCCATTCCATTTTGGTAGGTTTCGATGAAAATTTTTTAGCTATCCTGAGGAATCAACATGCGGGAAGCCGGTCCACCTGCAACGGTGAGCGCTTTCGATGAAAGACTGCTGGAAGTATCCGCCACCTTACCGAAGAGATTGCGGCAATGTGCCGACTACGTTGCCGCCAACAAGGACCGCATCGCCGTCTCAACGGTCGCGGAAATGGCGGAAGGCGCCGGCGTGCAGCCGTCCGCTTTCATGCGCTTCTGCCAGATCCTGGGGTTTTCCGGCTTTTCCGAAATGCAGAAGCTTTTCAGGGATTCCTACGCGGGCGGATGGCCGGATTATTCCACCCGCATCCAGCACCTGCGCGAAAGGGAGGAAGGCAGCCCTTCCGCCCTGCTGGCGGAATTCGTCGAAGCCGGGCGCACCTCGCTGGAAGGGCTCCTGAAGACGGTGGACCAGCAGGCCCTCGGGGAGGCCGTGAAAACGCTCGCCGATGCGCGGATGGTCCACATCATTGGGCTCAGGCGGTCCTTTCCGGTGGCGAGCTACATCGCCTATGCGCTGGAAAAGATGGAAGTCCCGGCCATGCTGCACAGCGCCGTCGGCCAGATCGACAACAATCACGCGATACGAGCCGGCGACGCCCTGCTGGCGATCACGTTTTCACCCTATTCCGCGGAGACGATCGAACTCGTGGAAGGCGTCGCCGCCCGGGGCATACCGATCGTCGCCGTGACGGATACGATCGTCAGCCCCTTGCGGAGGTTCAACGCCATCACGCTTTCCGTTTCGGAAGTCGATTTCGGCGCGTTTCGCTCCCTGTCCGCGACGCTCTGCCTTGCCATCAGCCTTTCGGTTGCCGTCGGAACCGCACGAGCAGGGATGTGAACAAAAATATTGAAATTCTACAAAATAGAATTTACAGTCCATTTCTGTGAGGAGACAAACGGCCGGCTTGGCCCCGGCTGAAGAAGCGGTGGACATTGCCATCCCCGCTTCGGCAGGGAGGCGGATTTGAAATCTTTGGACCTGATCACGATCGGCCGGTCATCGGTTGATCTGTACGGCGCCCAGGTGGGAGGCCGTCTCGAGGAGATGGCCTCGTTCAACAAGTATATCGGCGGCTCCCCCACCAACATCGCTGCGGGAACGGCCCGGCTCGGCCTCAAATCGGCACTGATCACCCGCGTCGGCGACGAGCATATGGGCCGTTTCATTCGCGAGCAACTTGTCCGCGAGGGCGTCGACGTGCGCGGCGTGAGGACCGACCCGGCGCGGCTGACCGCGCTGGTCATCCTGGGCATTCGCGACGAGCACCAGTTCCCCCTCATCTTCTACCGGGAAAACTGTGCGGACATGGCGCTCTGCGAGGACGACATAGACCCGGCCTTCATCGCCGAAACCCGCTGCGTCTGCGTCACCGGCACGCATCTCTCCCACCCGAACACCGAGGCTGCGGTACTGAAGGCCTTGGCGCTGGCACGCGACCATGGCGCGCGAACGGCGCTGGATATCGACTACCGGCCCAACCTCTGGGGACTGGCGGGGCATGGCGACGGCGAAAGCCGGTATATCGAATCCGCCGCGGTGACGTCCAAGCTGCAATCGACGCTCCATCTGTTCGATCTCATCGTCGGCACCGAGGAGGAATTCCACATTGCCGGCGGCACGGCCGATACGGTCGAGGCGCTGCGCGCGATCCGGAAGGTTTCGAAGGCAACGCTGGTGTGCAAGCGCGGCCCGATGGGCGCCGTGGTCTTCGAAGGCGATATCCCCGGCAGCCTGGACGAAGGCCGGACGGGGCAGGGTTTTCCGATCGAGGTTTTCAATGTACTGGGTGCCGGCGACGGCTTCATGTCCGGGCTTTTGAAAGGCTGGCTGACGGGCGAGGACTGGCCGGCGGCCCTGAAATACGCCAATGCCTGCGGCGCCTTCGCGGTGTCGCGTCACGGCTGCACGCCTGCCTATCCGAGCTGGGAGGAGCTGCAATATTTCTTCAGGACCGGCATTCGCAACAGGGCGCTGCGAAAGGACGAAGCGCTGGAGCAGGTGCACTGGTCGACCAATCGCGATCGCGACTGGCCGGTCATGCGCGTCTTCGCCTTCGATCATCGCATGCAGCTTGAGGCCATGTGCAATGAAGCCGGCGTTTCCCACAGCCGCATCGGCCATTTCAAGAAGCTCTGCCTCCAGGCAGCCCTCCAGGTCTCTTCCGGCCGGGAAGGCTACGGCATCCTCTGCGACGGGCGGCTCGGTCGCGACGCGCTTTATCAGGCCGCCGGGAGCGGCCTCTGGATCGGCCGCCCGGCGGAATGGCCGGGCTCCCGCCCACTGACGCTGGAGCCCGAACTCGGCCCCGATTTCGGCGGCCTGTCCGAATGGCCGCTCGAAAACGTCGTCAAGGTTCTCTGCTTCTGTCATCCGGACGACGAACCGGCCATGAAGGCGGAGCAGGAGGCGGTGGTAAAACGGCTGTTTTCGGCGGCGCGCCGCAACCGGCTGGAAATGCTGCTCGAAATCATCCCCTCCAAGGTGGCGCCCACCACCGACGATACCGCAGCCCGGATCATCCAGCGCTTCTACGACATCGGCGTCTACCCGGACTGGTGGAAGCTCGAGCCCATGACATCGAAGGCCCCCTGGGCAAAGGCGTGCGAAGCGATCTCCCGCAACGATCCCTATACGCGCGGCATCGTCGTTCTGGGCCTCGACGCACCGGAAGCGGAACTTTCGGAAAGCTTCCGCATGGCGGCCGGGTTCGATCTGGTGAAGGGTTTCGCCGTCGGGCGCACCATCTTCGGCGAGGCCGCCCGCAAATGGCTTTCCGGCGCGATCGGCGATGACGAGGCGGTGGAGGACATGGCGCAGCGGTATCGCAACCTGTGCCGCATCTGGGACGAAGCCCGCGCCGCAAGAGGAGAAGCCGCGTGAAAACCATCAGACTGACGGCCGCTCAGGCCCTGACGCGTTATCTCGCCAATCAGTTGACGCCGGAAGGCGTGCCCTTCATCGCCGGCGTATGGGCCATCTTCGGCCACGGCAACGTCGCCGGCCTCGGCGAGGCTCTCCATGCGGCGCGCGACGTGCTGCCGACCTGGCGCGGCCAGAACGAACAATCCATGGCCCATGCTGCCATCGCCTATTCCAAGCAGCTTCGCCGCCGCCGCGCCATGGCCGTCACCTCCTCCATCGGCCCCGGCGCAACCAACATGGTCACGGCGGCGGCGTTGGCCCATGTCAATCGCCTGCCCGTGCTGCTGCTGCCCGGCGACGTCTTCGCCAATCGCGGGCCGGACCCGGTGCTGCAGCAACTGGAAGACTTCGGCGACGGCATCATGTCGGTCAACGACTGCTTCCGGCCGGTAAGCCGCTATTTCGACCGCATCTCCCGGCCGGAACACCTGCTGACCGCCCTTCCCCGCGCCTTCCGGACGATGACGGACCCGGCCGATTGCGGCCCCGTGACCCTGGCCTTCTGCCAGGACACGCAGGCGGAAGCCCATGACTATCCGGAAAGCTTCTTCGAGCCGAAGGTCTGGCATGTCCGCCGCCCCCGCCCGGACGAGCACGAGCTGGAAAGGGCCGTGTCGGCGATCAGGGCGGCGAGGAACCCGGTCATCGTCGCCGGCGGCGGCGTGCATTTCTCCGACGCGACCGGCGCGCTGAAATCCTTTGCCGAAAAACACCGGATTCCGGTGGTGGAGACGCAGGCCGGAAAGTCCGCCCTTCCCTGGGACGATCCCCTCAACTTCGGCCCCGTGGGCGTGACGGGCGCGGCGAGCGCCAATGCCGTCTGCGAGAATGCCGACCTGGTGATCGGCGTCGGCACCCGCTTTCAGGATTTCACGACCGGTTCCTGGGCGCTGTTCAGGAACCCGGGCCGGAAAATCCTGACCTTGAATGTCCAGCCCCATGACAGCGCCAAGCACGACGCCATGCCGCTGGTGTCGGATGCGAGGGTCGGCCTGGAGCTGATCTCCGAAGCGCTGGGCGCGCATCGCTTCGCAGCGCCACCTGAGGGTCTCAAGGCGGAATGGTTCGCCAGGGCGGACGCCGTCACCGCCGCGCCGGAGGATACCAACAGCCTGCCCACCGACATGCAGGTCATCGGCGCCGTGCAGCGGGCCGCGCGCGACAACACGGTCGTCATGTGCGCCGCCGGCACCATGCCGGGCGAATTGCACCAGCTCTGGAAGGCGAAGCTGCCGCTCTCCTATCACATGGAATACGGCTTCTCCTGCATGGGATACGAGATCGCCGGCGGCATGGGCATCAAGATGGCCGAGCCGGAACGCGACGTCGTCGTCATGGTCGGCGACGGCTCCTACATGATGATGAACTCGGAACTGGTGACGGCCTGCGCGCTGGGCGTGAAGATCACCGTCGTGATCACCGACAACCGGGGCTACGGCTGCATCAACCGCCTGCAGATGGGCACGGGCGGCGCCGAGTTCAACAATCTCTACGCCCACACGTCCCACATCAATCCTCCGGAAATCGACTTCGCCGCCCATGCGGCCGCCATGGGCGCGGAAGCCCGCAAGGTGGCCAATATAGCCGGGCTGGAAGACGCTCTTGCCGCGGCCCGCGAGGCAACGAGGCCAACGGTCATCGTCATCGAAACCGATCCCTATCCCACGCCGGATGCCGGCGGCTACTGGTGGGACGTGGCTGTCCCGGAAGTCTCCGACCGCGATGAGGTCAACGCAGCTCGCGCCCGGTACGAGGCCGCGCTCAAGGAAAGACAGTAAGATGATCCTTTACGGAACCAACCCGATCGCCTGGTCCAATGACGACGACCGCACGCTCGGCGCCCATATCAGCCTCGACCGATGCCTGGACGAAACCGCGAAGATCGGCTTCGACGGCATCGAAAAGGGGCACAAGTTTCCGCAGGAGCCCGCGGCTCTGAAGGCGGTCCTGGAACCGCGCGGCCTGCGCTATGTTTCCGGGTGGCACTCGCTGAACCTCCTGACCAATCCGATCGGGGAAGAGAAGGCTGCCATGCAGCCGGCGCTCGATCTTCTGAAAGCGATGGGTTCGGCGGTCATCATCGTCTGCGAAACCTCGAACGCCATCCACGGCGACGATGTCAGGCCGGTCAACGAGCGGCCGAGGCTTGCCGGCGGAGCATGGAAAAGTTTCGGCGCCGGTGTCGAGGAACTGGCGAAATATGCGGCGGACCAGGGCATCGCGCTGGTCTACCATCATCACATGGGCACGATCGTCGAAAGCGAGGACGAAATCGACCGGTTGATGGAAAACACCGGCCCGCATGCGAAACTGCTGCTCGACACCGGCCACTGCCTGTTCGGCGGCGGCGATCCGGAACGGCTGGCCAGGAAGCACATGCACCGCGTCGGGCACATCCATGCCAAGAACGTGCGTCCGGTCATTGCAAAACAGGTTCGCGACGAGAACCTCTCTTTCCTCGAAGGCGTGCGCCGTGGCGTGTTCACCGTGCCCGGTGATACGGAAGGCGGCGTGGACTTCCCGCCCGTTCTGAAAACCGCCGCCGACCACGGCTACCGAGGCTGGCTGGTGATCGAGGCCGAACAGGACCCCGATGTCCGCAACCCCTTCGAATACCAGAGCCTTGGGCTGAAATCGCTGAAGGCCATGGCGAAGGCCACCGGACTGGACAAGGCGTAACGCGGGTGGTGCGGGCTGGAAACCACGGGAGATCGATATGCCGAATTTGCTGCGCAAACCGGTAGCCGAAACCGGCAAGGTTCATGACGTGACGCCCAAGGACGCGGGCTGGGGTTATGTCGGCTTCGGGCTCTACCGTCTGAAGCCGGGGGAAATGGCGCGGGAAGCGACCGGAAACACGGAGGTCATCCTCGTCCTTGTCGAAGGCAAGGCGGAAATTTCCGGAGGCGACAGGAATTTCGGCGAACTCGGCGAACGAATGAACGTCTTCGAACGCAAGCCGCCGCATTGCATCTATGTGCCGGCGGGTTCTTCGTGGACGGCGACGGCAACGACCGAATGCACATTGGCCCTCTGCACCGCCCCCGGCAAGCCGGGCCGCGAGGCCCGGGTGATCGGCCCGGAAGGCATCAGCCTCGCCGAACGGGGCAAGGGCACCAACACGCGATACATCCATGCGATCGCCATGGAGGAGCGCGACGTGGCGGACAGCCTGCTCGTCACCGAGGTCTTCACGCCCTCGGGCCACTGGTCCTCCTACCCGCCGCACCGGCACGACGCAGACAACTTTCCCGACATGACTTATCTGGAAGAGACCTATTATCACCGCCTGAACCCGGCCCAGGGGTTCGGCTTCCAGCGCGTCTTCACCGAGGATGGCTCCCTGGACGAAACCATGGCCGTTGCCGACGGCGATCTCGTCCTGGTGCCGAAGGGCCATCACCCCTGCGGCGCGCCCTATGGCTACGAGATGTACTATCTCAACGTGATGGCCGGGCCGATCCGCAAGTGGCGCTTCAGGAACCACCCCGATCACGACTGGATCTTCAGGCGCGACAATCCCTGACAATTCCGGCCATCGTTTATCTGAACACACCATTCTCGGGAGGCAAACATGAAGGGTCTCGGCGTCGGCCTTATCGGCACCGGTTACATGGGCAAGTGCCATGCGCTCGCCTGGAACAATGTCGCCAGCGTCTTCGGCGACGTGGCGCGGCCGCGTCTCGTCACGCTCGCCGAGGTCAATGCCGGGCTCGCGGCGGAAAAGGCACGGGAGCTCGGCTTTTCACGTTCGACCGGCAACTGGCGCGATCTTCTGAACGATCCGGAAATCGATGTCGTTTCCGTCACGACGCCCAACGCCTTTCATCCGGAAATGGCGATCGCCGCGCTTGAAGCCGGCAAGCATGTATGGTGCGAAAAGCCGATGGCTCCGCATTTCCAGGACGCCGTGGGGATGCGCGATGCCGCGCGGCGGGCCGGGCGCGTTTCGGCCATGGGCTACAACTACATCCAGAATCCGGTGATCCGCCATATCCGCCGCCTTCTGGATGAAGGCGCCATCGGCACCGCCAACCATGTCCGCGCCGAAATGGACGAGGATTTCATGGCCGATCCGGCGGCGCCCTTCTACTGGAAAAGCGAAGCCTCTTCCGGTTATGGCGCGCTTGACGATTTCGCCGTCCACCCGCTGTCGCTGCTCTTTGCCCTGTTCGGCCATGTGGAGAGCGTCGTCACCGACATGGTGAAACCCTACGCGACGCGGCCGCTGAAAGAGGGCGGAGCGCGGCAGGTCGAGAACCACGATATCGCCAGCACGCTGTTCAAGCTTCAGGGTGGAATCTCGGCCGTGCTGATGGCCAACCGCTCCGCCTGGGGCCGCAAGGGCCGTATCGCGCTGCAGATCTTCGGCTCCCGGGGCTCCATTCTCTACGATCAGGAGCGGATGAACGAATTCCAGCTCTATCTCGCCGACGGACGGGCGGAAGAGCAGGGCTTCCGCACGGTGCTGACCGCGCCGCACCACCGGCCCTATGACCGCTTCGTCCCCGCCCCCGGCCACGGCCTCGGTTTCAACGATCTCAAGACCATCGAGTGCCGGGAACTGATCGCCGCGATCGGTGGCGAAAAGGCGCATCTCATCGATTTCGAGGATGGCCTGCGCATGGAACGGAGCGTTCACGCCATGGCGCGCGCCTTCAACGAGCGCCGGTGGGTTTCCGTTTCGGAGCTGGAAGACTGAAACGGACCGGAAGATTGAAACGAAAAAGGCCGCGTCGAGCGGCCTTTCTTTTGTCTGCGTTTCTTCATCCCCTCAGGAGACGGTTACCGGCTTGCCGGTCTGCCAGCTCGTGGTTGCGGCATCGGCGAGCTTCTGGGCCTGGAGGCCGTCGAAACCGCTCGGATGCGGCGAGGTGTTGCCGGCATCGACCGCATCGATGAAAGCATTGATCTCGTTGGCATAGGCGAGCGCATAACGCTCGATGAAGAAGTGCTGCACCGGATCGCCCGTGATGCCGTCGGCATTGGCGAGTTCGACGCTGGTCGCCTGGATGTTGCGGGCCGAAAGCATGCCCCTCGCGCCATGCACCTCGATACGCTGGTCGTAGCCATAGGTGGCCCGGCGGGAATTGGTGATGACGGCGATCCGGCCGGAAGCCGTCTGCATCTGCACCGCGGCGGTGTCGACATCACCCTCGGCGCCGATCGCCTTGTCGACCAGCGAGGAACCGAGCGCATTCACCACGACGAATTCCTCGCCCATGAGGAAGCGGGCCATGTCGAAGTCATGGATCATCATGTCGCGGAAGAGACCGCCCGAGGTCTTGACGTATTCCGCCGGCGGCGGGGCCGGATCGCGGCTGGTGATCGTGACGATCTCGATATCGCCGACATCGCCACGGCGAAGGCGAGCTTCGACGCTTGCGAAATTGGGATCGAAGCGACGGTTGAAGCCGATCATCAGCGTCGACCTGTTCTTCGCCACGGTATCGAGGCACGCGTTGATCCGGCCGACGGAGAGCGAGACCGGCTTTTCGCAGAGGATGGCCTTGCCGGCCTTCGACGCCGCCTCTATCAGATCGGCATGGCTCGGCGTCGGAGTCGCGATGAGAACGGCGTCGATATCGGCCGACCTGATGATATCCTCGACGCCTGCCGCCGCTGCGCCGGTCTGCGCGGCAAGCTGTTCCGCAGCGGCCGGAACGGCGTCGGCGATATAGACAAGCTTCGCCTTCGGGTTGGCGGCGATAGTGGCCGAATGCACCTTGCCGATGCGCCCCGCGCCGAGCACTCCAAACCTGATCATGTCATTGGCTCCATTTTCTCAAGATATTGACTGGAAATCCCAAACCGCAAAGGCAGCGCGGAAGCCATGCCTCCCCGGGCCGGCATCTGCCGCCTTCAAAAGACAGCTTGCGCGAAAATGCTCAAATCGTGCCGTTCAGATCCGCCGAAAGGGTCTGCAGCTCCTTGCCGCCGGCCATCAGGTTCTGCACCTCTTCCATGGATATCTCGGATTTCGAGAAGGTTCCGAGCGTCTGGCCGCGGTTGAGCACCGTGAACCGGTCGCCGACGGCATAGGCGTGGCGAACATTATGGGTGATGAAGATCACGCCAAGTCCCTTTTGCTGGACCTGATGGATATATTTCAACACCATCGAGGTCTGCGCGACGCCGAGCGCGGAGGTGGGCTCGTCGAGAATGAGCACCTTCGCACCGAAATAAACCGCCCGCGCGATGGCGACGCATTGGCGCTCGCCGCCGGAAAGCGTCCCGACCGCCTGGTTGGGGTCGCGAATGTCGATGCCGATCTTGTGCATCTCGTCACGGGTGACGGCGTTGCAATGTTTCATGTCGATGTGGCGGAAGGGCCAGAACCCGCTGACGGGCTCCCGCCCCATGAAGAAATTCCGGGTGATCGACATCAGCGGGATCATCGCGAGATCCTGGAACACCGTCGCGATGCCCGCATCCAGCGCATCGCGCGGGCTCACGAAATCGACGGGCTGGCCCTCGACGAGAAACTCGCCGCTCGTCGGCCGCACCGCGCCGGACAGCATCTTGATCAGCGTCGACTTGCCCGCGCCGTTGTCGCCCAGCAGGCAGAGCACCTCGCCAGCCGAGACCTCTATGGAAACCCCGTTGAGCGCGATGATCGAGCCGTAGTGCTTGACGATGTCCCTGACTTCGATGATCGGAGTTCTTGCTGCAGTGGCGGCCATGGCTCAGCGCTCCCCTGTCACGCGGCGGCGGATGAAATTGTTGAAGAGGACGGCAAGCAGCAGCATCGAGCCGAGGAAGACCTGGAACCAGTCGGAATCGAACCTCGTATAGGTCAGGCCGATGGAAACCAGCCCGAAGATGACCGCGCCGAAGAAAGCGCCGATCGCCGATCCGTAGCCCCCCGTCAGCAGGCAGCCGCCGATGACCGCCGCGATGATGGCTTCGAACTCCTTCTGGAAGCCGCGCCGGGCATCCGTCGAGCCGGCATCGAGCACCGTGATGATGGCGACGAGCGCCGCGGCGCAGGCCGTGAGGGCGAAGAGGCTGGTCTTGACGCGGTTGACAGGCACACCGGAGTTACGGGCGGCATTCGGATCGCCGCCCGCGGCAAAGATCCAGTTGCCGGTGCGGGTGCGCAGCAGGACCCAGGTGGCCAGCAGGGCGAGCGCAATGAACCAGATGACCGATACAGGAACGCCGGTCACCTTGGGCAGGCCGTTGTCGAAGGTCTCGATCACGCCGTTCCGGGCAAGCCAGAGGAAGAAGCCCTCGAAGGCCTGCCCGGAGAACAGGTGCAGGAGGGGGCTGTCCGCGACCGCCGAGGAAATGCCGCGAAGCTGCGTCGAGCCGCCGGTCGCCCATTTCAGGCCGACGAGGGTCAGGCCGCGGAGAATGAAGAGAAAGGCCAGCGTCACGATGAAGGACGGCAGGCGCGTACGGATCACGATCTGGCCGTTGACGGCCCCGACCACGCCGGAAAACAGCAGCGTGAGAAGAATGGCGATGGAAAGCGGCTGGCCGAAATTGATGAGCAGGACGCCGAAGACGAGGCCTGCGAAAGCGACCATCGAGCCGATGGAAAGATCGAATTCGCCGCCGATCATCAGCAGAGCCGCGGCAATCGCAAGTATGCCAAGCTGGGAGGCCGGCGCCAGGATCGTCATCGCGCCGGCAAGCGTGAACATGGAACGATCCGCCGTCAGGAAAAAGAAGATCACGACCAGCACGAGGCCGGCCACGGCTCCAAGCTCCGGCCGGCGCATGATCTGCGTCGCCAGGCTCACCTGTCTCATGCGTTCATCTGCCTTGGGTGCCGCAGAAACCGTCTGCTCCGGCGCCACGGAAGCCTTGTGCTCTAACGTCGCCATGTTTCCTCCATGCAATCCGATTTACCGCCGAGCACGTATCGCATGCTCCGCTATCCTCCCCGGAACTCCGGGGAGGACGCGACGACGGGGATTTCCTTCATATTCAGATCAGCGAATACCCTTCGCGGAAAGCTCGACCACCTGGGCCGCCTTCTCCTTGGTGATGAGGTTCGGGCCGGATGGCACATTGCCGCTCGGGATCAGGCCGAACTTGGCGTAGTTGGCCAGGAAGACGACCGGGAGATACCCCTGCAGGAACTGCTGCTGGTCGATCGCGAACGCCGCCTTGCCGGCGGAAACGGCTTTCAGGAAATCGGCGGAAAGATCGAAGGTCGCGACATGGACCTTGCCGGCCCGGCCCGCATCCTCCACGGCCGCCAGCGAAGGTTCGCCGGCCGTGCTCGCGCCGAGCGCCATCACCGTATCGATGGCCGTATCGGCACTCAGCGCCGCCTTGACCTTGGCGCGCACCTCGGTCGGGTCGTTGCTGACCGGCAGTACGGTCACCGATCCGCCGAAACCGTCGCCAAAGCCCTTGCAGCGCTGGTCGAGGGAGACATTGCCGACTTCCTGGTTGACGCAGATGCCTTTCTTGCCGCCAAGCTCCTTGAGCTTCTCACCCGCAGCCTTGCCGGCCGCATATTCCTCCTGGCCGACATGCAGAAGAGCGCCGAGTTCCTTCGAAACGTCGGAGCCGGAATTGATCGAGATGACCGGAATGCCGGCCGCGACCGCTTTCTTGATGGACGGGCCGAGCGCCGACGCATCCGGAATGGAGACGATCAGGCCCGCGGGCTTCTGGTTGACGGCGGCGTCGATCAACTGGCTCATGGCCACCATGTCGAAGGTTTCCGGCGCGCGATAATCGACGCTGGCGCCCATGTCCTTGGCTGCGGCGCTCACGCCGTTCTTGACGACCGACCAGAACGGGTCGTTGGCCTGGCCATGAGTGACGGCGACGATGCGCACATCCGCAGCCGCGGCGGCGCCGACGAAGCCGAGCGTCGCGCCCAGAAGTGCCGCCCCGGCCATGAGGGACCGAAATCCATAATTCATGTCATCCTCCCAATAGGAGCCCCTCGCCCACGAGTGGACATATGTCAGGCTCGATAAATGATTTGCCTCCCTGTTACCGGCCGCAACTCCCATTGCATGCCGGTAGCGAACGATCGAAGCCTAGCCGAAATGCGGCAAGAATCAAGCGATAATTCCATAAATGTGCAATTTGGAATTAAAATTCTGTTTTCCAGAGACGGGAATGGAAACGGCCGGATGACAGCGACAGGGCATGGAGACGGGTTTGCGGAATTCTTGCGCGCCCCGGTGGTTCTGGCGCCCGCAACGTCGGCCGCCACGGCGAAGCGGCAGAAAGCGTCGGTGTTTCATAGGAGGGGGCCTGTCCGCCTGTTTTCCGGCAGATCAAATGGCGCGCGGGCCTGTAGCCGTGCGCGACGGGGCATGCTGGGCGCCGGGCGAACCGCGGCATTGTCCATGGGTGAGGTCAGAAGCGGCGCTTGAAAGTATGCTCCGGCGCGGGGAACTGGCGGGCGCGCACGTCGCGTGCATAACTTTCCGCCGCCTTATGAACCCGCTGGCCCAGCTCGTCATACCGCTTCACGAAGCGCGGCGTGAAATCGTTGAAGAGGCCCAGCATGTCGTCGGAGACCAGGATCTGCCCGTCACATGCCGATGACGCCCCGATGCCGATGGTGGGCACGTCCACCAGCGCGGTCAGTTCCCGGGCAAGCGTCTCGACCGTTCCTTCGATGACGACCGCGAATGCGCCGGAACTTCCGATGGCGCTTGCGTCGCGACGGATCGTTGCGGATTCCTCGTCCGAATGCCCCACGGAACGATAACCTCCGGCCGTGTGGACCTGCTGGGGCATCAGGCCGATATGGCCGAGAACGGGAATGCCCCGCGCCGCCAGAAAGGCGATCGTCTCGGCCATTTCCTCTCCACCCTCAAGCTTCACCGCGTCGCATCCCGTTTCCTGAAGGATGCGTACGGCGTTCCGAAACGCGACTTCCCTGGATTCCTGGTAGGTGCCGAAAGGCATGTCGACGACGACGCAGGCGTTGCCGACGCCTCGCATCACCGCTTTTCCATGGGCAATCATCATGTCGAGCGTGACCGAAACGGTCGTTTCCATGCCGTAGAGGACCATGCCGAGCGAATCCCCGACCAGCAGCAGGTCGCAATGGGCGTCGAGCAGACGCGCCATCGGCGTCGTGTACGCAGTCAGGCAGACGATCGGCTGTCCGCCCTTCATCGAGCGGATGCGCTTCGGCGTGAGACGCCCTTGCTTTGCGGGAACACTCATCGACGTCTCTCTTTCACTGCGCGCCCTGGCGGCCGATGACCCTGTTGTCGAGCAGCCGGGTGGAACCGACGCGGACGAACAGGGCGACGACCACCGGCCCGTCTATCGACGTGACCGCCTGCAAGGTGGAAGCATCCCTGACCGCAACGACTTCCGCATTCGCCAGCGGTTCCCGGCCGATGAATTCGCGCAGCAATTCCTCAAGCCTGACCGGATCGGTCTCGCCCGATCGCACGAGCCGCTCCGCTTCGGCGAGCGTATGCGGCACGATGGTCGCGGCACGCCGCTCCACCTCGGAAAGATAGACGTTGCGCGAAGACAGGGCCAGCCCGTCGGCATCCCGAACGGTCGGAACGGCGATGACCTGGACCGGAATCGCGAGGTCTTCGACCATTCGCCGGATGATGACGACCTGCTGGTAATCCTTCTCGCCGAAATAGGCCGCCTGAGGCTGGACGATGTTGAACAGCTTGCAGACGACCGTCGCGACCCCGGCAAAATGGCCCGGCCGCACCGCGCCCTCAAGCTCGCGCCCCAGATCGGGGACATCGACGACGGTCAGCATGGGCCGAGGATACATGTCCTCGACACCCGGGGCGAACAGGATATCGACCCCGCCGGCCTCCAGCATGGCGCTGTCGCGCGGCAGGTCGCGCGGATATCTGCCCAAGTCCTCGTTGGCGCCGAACTGCAACGGGTTGACGAAGATCGACGCCACGACGATGTCGTTTTCCGCACGCGCACGCGAGACGAGCTCCATATGGCCGGCATGCAGATAGCCCATGGTGGGGACGAACCCCACCCGCCTGGACGGCGTTCCAGGCTGTCGCAGGCTATCCCGCAGCTCATCGATCGTCCGGACAATGCGCATCACCCCTCCCTCGGCTCGCGGATCTGCTGGCGGTCTGGATAGAGAGGTATTCCACCGGGTGTCAACGCATCATCGGCATTAATAACGATTAGCATGGCCCATGCGGGACCGCAGACCGACCGGTTCGCATCAACCATCCGGCGGACAACGGAGAGTGGGCGGGGCTTTACCGCCCCGCGATCCTTCACGGTCGATACCGCGCACGACGCCAAGGTGAAGACGTTCCGGCATGCGAGGGGGAAAACTTCAGGACCAATAAAACGTCACGCCAGATTTGACTTGCACTTCGCTTATACTTCGGGAAATCTATAAAAATCTTCGGCGCGAAGAGACAATGCGGAAGGAAAGCCACTCTCCCCGGAACTTCGGTTCGAGTTTAAGCAGGTATCATTCCATGAGTTTGGAACCGATCGGAATCTTCACGCTCGCAGTCGGCCTCTATTGTCTGTTCTCGGGATATCAAACAAGCGTCATTGTCTTCGTGACCCTGTCCGTGCTGGGGGCCGCGGCCGCGATCCTGATCGGCTCCTCAAACATCCAGCCTGCCCATCTCTTCCTCGCCTTCCTTGCGATCACCACCCTCTCCTTCCGAAAGCAATCGGCGGTCGCGTTCAACGCGCTCAGGTTTCCGCAGGCGGGTTTCTGGCTGGCCTGCCTGCTCGTCTACGGAGCGGTGACGGGCTTCTTCGCCCCCCGCCTTCTCGCGCGGATGACCGACATCATTCCCCTCGGCGCCTCCGAATACCCTTCCACCGGAGGGGCGGTTCCTCTCGGCCCGGTTTCCAGCAACTTCACGCAGGCGATATATCTGACGGCGGATCTTCTCACCTTCCTGCTGATCATCGCCATCGGCTCGACCAAGGCCGGTTTCCGGGCGATCACGATCGGGATCATCTCGTTTACCTTCGCCAATGCGGCCTTTGCCGTACTCGACCTGCTGACCTACGGGACAGGCGCGCAGGACCTGTTCCTCTTCATTCGCAACGCCCAATACACATTTCACGACGACGACATGGTTGCCGGGGTCAAACGCATCGTCGGATCGTGGCCGGAGGCATCGGCCTTTGCGGGCATGAGTCTCGCGCCCGTCGGCTTCATGGGGACGATGTGGCTCTGCGGCCGGGATTCCAAATGGACAGGACCGCTTTTCATCCTCTCCGTCATCCTGCTGATCCGCTCCACCTCCTCCACCGGGCTTTTCGCCCTGCCGCTCTGCTTCCTCCTCCTCTACGTGACGGCGGTCCTGCGCAGCGGCGGACGTTCCGGAACGTGGGGCAGTTCGAGCGTCGTCCTGTTCGCGCCGCCGCTGATCGTTCTGGTGGCGCTGGTCATCAGCCTGGACGAAACGCTCTACCGGCAGATTTATAACTACGTGGACCTGCTGCTTCTGAGCAAATCCACCTCCTCCTCGGCTGCCGAGCGCGGATCATGGAACCTTCACGGGTTTCAGAATTTCCTGGACTCCTTCGGATTGGGCGTGGGCCTCGGCACGGCGCGCACGTCGAGCTTCGTCTTCGCGCTTCTTTCCAATGTCGGAGTGCCGGGCACCGTCTTTTTCCTCCTCTTTGCGTTTTCGGCCTTCAGGAAGCTGCACGGCCCTCCCCGAAGCTATGTCTCGGACGTGCAGCTATCGGCCCGCAACGGCAGCCTGTGCCTGCTGGTCGGCGCCCTGGTGGCGGGGCCGACCGTGGATCTCGGCCTGCTCTTCTTCGTGCTGGCCGGACTGGCGAGTGCCCAGCCGGAAACGGAGGAACTGCATTCCCCCTCTCCCCGTGTGATATCCGCTTCGTAATCCGTCAGGCATAGACCTGAAGATAATCCACCCGCATGGAGGCAAGTTCATCCTGTTCGGCCAGCGGCTGCGGATAGGGGACATCGGAACGCAGCGCGAGCGTCAGAAGCGGCCAGAAGACGTCCCCGTTGGCATCCAGTTCGGCGGAACGTGTGATCTCCCATTTGGCCGGCATTCCGGTTTTCGTATCGATGACCGGCCGACGCTCGAAATAGGGCGTGCAATGCGTGTCGGTGACGAGCACTCCGTATCGGCAATAGGCCCCTGTCATATCGACCGGCGTCGGTACGCCGGTGCCTTCATGGTGCTCGCCGGGCTGGCCCCATTCATGCAGATAGGCGCCGTATGTGGTCGGCTCGAAGCCCTTGTGCTCCACGACGTCGATCTCGAGGCTGGTCTGCGGAAACAGTATGCTGCGCCCGTTCATCATCCAGAAGGCGGGCCAGGTCAGCGGATGCTTCGGAAACAACATTCTCGCTTCGAAATAGCCCCGCCTCCACCCCCTGGTCACGGTCCCATCGTGCCGTGCCGTCTGGATGTTGCCGGATATCCATTGAAATTCCGGATGCGTGTTGCCGTAATAGTTCGGGACGTTCATCGTCTGCCCGATGAATTTCACGGCGATCTGAAGGGCCTTGCCATCGCCGGCATTCGCGTCATCGACGATGGAATAGGGATTGAACCCTTCCTCGCCGGTATCCCTTGCAAATGCCGCGCGGCCGTAGAAACCGGTATCGAAGGTGGTCGCCTTCGGTCCGGCATTCCAGACCGACCAGTCCAGCGACCCGAACCTGTCCTCGAAAACGAGTTGCAGGCCGCTCGCCGGGTCCGCGGGCTCCATGGAGGCCGAAGATCGGTATGCAAGGCCGCCGGCGATACCGGCCGAGACCGCCGAGCCGATCACGAAATTGCGGCGAGACAACAGAGACGTCATGATCCACCTCCATATCCGTCATGGTTCGAAACGCATGGCATGGGATCGCCTGCGACATGCATCCAGCGCCCCGTTTTCCGGATATCTCCCCGAACATTCGGGACGTATGCGCAGAGGCCCGCCCGGCGGGCCGGCTTCCTGAACCGCCCTGAATTCACCGGGCCTCGACCCAGAGCACGTCCGGCGAACCTAGGCATTCACCGCATTGCGCAAGGCCTTGGCGTGAACGTCCACGACGCGTTCCGCGCTGTAGCAGTCGATGAATTCCTGCCTGAAACCGGCATGCGCCTGCTCCACGGCAAGATGATCGCAATAATATATCATCGCGCGGACAAGCCCCTCCCGGCTGTCCACGGGCACGAGACGGCCCAGCCGGCTGTCGACGAGAATGTCGCTCGGGCCGAATTCACAATCGGTCGAAATCACCGGCAAACCGAAACGAAGCGCCTCGCAGATCGCGAGCGACCACCCCTCCCAGCGGGAAGTCGAGACGTAGACATCGCTGGCCATCAGGGCAGGCTGCGGATTGTCGGGGTGGTGTTCCAGGCTGACGGCATCCTGCAGACCCAGGCGCGCGATCTCCCGGCGCAGGACCGCCTCGCCCTCGCCGTAACCCACGATCTTCAACTCGACATTGCTGCGGACCTTGCGCAGTTCGGCAAAGGCGGCGAGCAATATGTCCTGCCCCTTCTGGAACGAGAAGCGCCCGACATTGACGAAGGTGACACGATCATTCCCGCGCGGCGCGCCCGCCCCGGCGATCTCGAATTTGCGGACCGGATTGGGCACCCAGTATTGCGGCCTCCGGCTCTTGAACATGTTCCTGAAAGCCTCGAGCTGCCGCGGCGAGGTTCCGAAGACCGACGCCACCCGCGGCAGAAAAACGGTCTTCATCAAAAGGAAAAGGAGCTTCGCCTTGATGTGGGTCCGCTCAAGACGCGGATTGCCGTGAAGGTGAACCGCGAATTTGCGGCGCATTCCAATGCAGGAGACCATGCAGATCACCGTCGGCTCGATCTGCGGAACGACGACCAGACTATAGTCCTTGCTGCTGATGACGTTGCGCAATATGCGCATCAGTTCGATCTTGCTCGACGCCACCCTGTCGATCGCCGTGTATTTCGGAGTTTCGGGGGGCCTGTTCCTGTGGACGGACGTGTAGAGAACGTCGATCTCGAAATCATCCGCATATTTCTCGGCCAGGTCGGAACATATCGTATCCACGACCCTCTCTATGCCGGCAAAGGCATTCGTTCCCGGCTGAACATAGAGGATCTTCAGGGTTTTCCTGAACGGCTTTTCTTCGGAGACCGGCATGGTTGTTACTCGCATACAACTTCACCCCTTCAACATGTCTCAACGATATATTGCGCGACCTCCCGATCGATTTTCGAGGAACGATGCCCCTATTCCGCAAGCACGAGCAGGGAATAACCGCCAAGAAGCCGCACCGCGAAATCCGGGTTGACCGAATAGAGCGCGCGCCGGGGCAGTTTCATGAGATGGCTGCTGATGGCCTGATTGGGCAGTTCGAGACGGCTCGCGGTATACTGGTGATCGATGATCTTGTAGCCGCAGGCTTCCAGCGTCGCGAGCGCCGTGTCCTTGAAGAAATAATGCAGATGGCCGACGTTGGCCCGCAGGCCCATGATCGGCCACGCGCGAAACACGGACTGCACCGAAAGATCGAGCGGGATATGGAAAACCTTGTACCTGCCGTGGGGCTTGAGGTCCTTCAGGAACTTTATGTAATCCTCGACATGCTCGATGACATCCGCGATGACGAGCACATCGAAAACACCTGAATCCTCCTCAAGCAGATCCTTGAGATGGAAGGTGACAGCGTCCGTTTCCTTTTTTCGCGCCCGCTCGTAGGCATGGGGGGAGATTTCGTATCCGAACAATCGAGCCTGGGGGAACGACCTTTCGAGATTGAGCAATATCTCGCCGGTTCCACACCCGACTTCGCAAATTGTCTGGAAGGAAAGGCCGTTCTTACGAATTATGCCTTCGATATGCTTGGCTTTCCAAGGAGAGTCCTCTTCATGCCATGTAGGGTTACGTTCGGCATACAGATTACCCTCATAGATTTCCTTCATGACGGGCTACCCTTCAATTGGACTGAACCGAAGGTTTCCATGTGATTGAAGTATTGTCCAGATAAAAATCAACTTTGAAATGAAAAATATGTATTTCTGACAAAATATTGAAGTTTCGGAGATCGCTTCATCAGCAAACCGAACCTTGTTCGATCCGCCCATGAAAAGTCGATCCGCATGACGACCGCCCCCGGCGGCGGACGTCTCGCCAACCGATCCGGACCAGGCCGACATCCGTCCGGCAAGCGCCGGGCCGTCGACCTCAAACGACATATATTTTCGGAAAGCTCTTATGAGCTGCTCGGAAAAGCGGCACGTCCCATGCGCGCTCGTTTCGGGCGCGGACTGATCAATATTTCGACTTCGCTTCCAGGTGAGACTGTTTCTTTTCGCTCGCCCGCTTCCGGATGTAGAGAAAATAGAACAGGCCGTGCACAGTAACACACCCAGCTTCAAGCGTCGACGCAAGCAAAAACGACCAAATCAAGGTGTCGGAGACAGAATACCCGACACTAATTCGAACAATCGCAAAAACAAAAACCACCAGAACGACAAGCAAAGTGAAGATCAGAACAGGCAATCGGATTGCACATATGGCGCCGATAATGAATGAGATGACCAAAGCCCACGTCATAAACGCCCTTTGACCTAGTTGCATTGCCAATATTTAGACAACCAAAATATTATCATGCGCGGAATGTTCCACGCAAGCCGAATTTTATTACTTTTTTGGAAGAGGCCGCAATCAGGCTCGATGGGGGATCACTGTGTTCCGGAAGGCATCCCCCCCGTTTGTGCCGCAGACATGCTTTCCCGCCGCTTCACACGGATGACATCACCCGGGGCAATAGGATCGTTGTCGTTCACGACCATGGTCTTCATTGCTCCGCCGACGCTGCGGTTGACGGTGGTTACGAATGCCGGAGCATCCTCCGCCACCTCGGCCGCAAGCGCTGCCGGAGCATGTGTTTCGATATTCGTCAGCAGGGCGCGCGCCGTTTTCGCCTTCTCCGTGTTGGCGGCAAGGCGATCACGCAAGTCGGCGGCCTCGGTCAGTGCCGCGGCCCTGTATTTTTCCCGCACGTCGGCGACGTCCTGATCCAGTTTCGCAAGATCCTGCTGCGTCTTCACGATCGCCAGCGAAACATCGAGATTCCGGCTTTCCAGGTCCGCAACATTCTGGTTTGCGCCCAGTTGGCGGGAGGACAGCGACAACCCCTGGGAGACCAGCTTGTTGACCGAGCTGAGATCTTTGGTCGCCAGATCGATCTGCTTCGTAAGGGATGCCTCCTTCGATTTCAGCACGTCCAGCTGGTTGGCCGCAAGCACCCGGGCCTGTGCAAGGGCGTTCACTTCCGTTTCCAGCGAGCGCAGGCGCGTATCCAGCAGGGCCTGTTCGTCCTGCATCATCCGCGCCACCACAGGCAGATCGGCGCGCGCCTTCAAATCCGGCGGGAAAGCGATCTTGGCCTCGTTTTTCAGGAAGGCGTCGACACGCGCCTGCCGCGCCAGCAGCCCAAGACGCGCGATATCCAGTTCGCGGAGGTCTCCGCGGCTGACGAGCGCCTCGCGCTGAAAACCGATCATGTTCGGATCGGCCTGCCCCACACCGCCCGCCATGCTGAGCGCCTGCATCACCGTGAGGCCGGGAATGTAATTGTACTTGCCCGGGCTGGCCACCAGTCCGGTCACGAAGAAGGGCCGGTAGGCGGAAATCTCCACGGACGCGTTCGGCCGCTTCTGGAGCCCCACCTGTTTCTGAAGCTGTTCGCCGATGATATCGGACACCTGTTCCAGCGTCTTGCCGGCCACGGGAACGGTGCCGATGATCGGCAGCGACAGGCTTCCCGCCGCCGAGACCGCGAACTCGCCCGTCAGGGGCACCCATTCGAATGCGACGCCGGCGCTCGGCCGCCACTCGAAAACGCGGATTCTCAGCACATCCTGAGGCCCCAGCGTATAATCGTCGGCCCGGGCCGCCGAAACCATCAGCAGCAATGAAAGCAGGAGAACGACGGAAGATCCCATCCCGGAAAGGAGCCCCGGCCGAAGACCTGCGACAGGCGCACCGGCCAAGCCACGAAGCCATGCGACGGCGTCTGAAAGCATATTCTTACACTCCGTGTTGCTTCGCTGAGGTGCCGAGGCCGGGGGGCCTTGTTCCTAGGCTATCTGGACGCTTCTGGGCTCATCCCAAACCGGTTCCGTCGCGGTCACCTGGTTGGCGAAAGACCTGAATTTCTCGATAAAATTTGCGGTCCGGAACTCCGCCGCCCTCGCCACCGCATCGGCAGGATTGAAATCCATGCGCTCGAGCCGTTCCACGGCATCGATGACCGCCTCGACGGACTGGATCGAAAAGAAGACCCCTGTCTTGCCCGCCACGACCGTTTCCGTCGCTCCGCCGCGACCGTAGGCGATCACCGGACGGCCGCTGGCCATGGCCTCGACCGGCACGATCCCGAAATCCTCCTCGCCGGGAAATACGAGCGCCCTGCAGCGGGCATAGTGATATTTCAGGGCCTCGAACGGCTGGGACCCCATAATCCTCACCGTCGGCCCGGCGATTTTTCGCAGGTGGTCAAGCATTTCGCCGCCACCGATCACCACCAGCTTCGCCTTCATCCGGTTGAATGCTTCGACCGCAAGGTCGGGCCGCTTGTAGCTGACCAGCTCTCCCACCATCAGATAGTAGTCTTCGAGCTCGGACGCCTGCGCTGGCCGAAAGGCGTTCGTATCGACCGGCGGATAGATGATCTGCGCCTCCCGCCGATAGTAGCTCTTGATCCTCTGGGCAACCGTCGCCGAATTCGCCACGAAATTGTCGACACGGCTTGCGGTTCCGACGTCCCAGGTCCGCAAATAATGCGCCAGCGGCGGCATCATCATCCGCGTCAGCCTTCCCGAGCTTTCATAGTATTTATTATACATATTCCAAATATATCTCATCGGCGAATGACAGTAACAGATGTGCTGCGCCGGTGAAGTCGGGATGATTCCCTTGGAAGGGCCGGATTCACTACTGATGACGAGATCGTAGTCACTGAGATTGAGCTGCTCCAAAGCCATCGGCATCAGGGGCAGATACCTTTTGTACATCCGCCGGGCATAGGGAAGCGAGTCAATAAAAGTTGTATAAATGTGGTGCTTCTTGATGTCGGCGGATATTACCGACGGATCATATACATGCGTATAGATGTCGGCGTTTGGATAAATCTTGCAAAGGGCTTCCAGAACCTTTTCGCCGCCCCGCATTCCCACCAGCCAATAATGAATGATTGCTACGCGCATTGGAACACCGAAAACAACCTTTACTACATGATATCGGCGATCGGCGGGAACATTCTTTTATTTTTTCTTTCAATTAAGAAAAAATAACGTTTATTTATCTACGGCCCGATCGCTCGATCAGGCGCGGTCCCGCAGATACTCCCGCTCATTCACATTTCATTCCCCTATACTGCACCGCAATAAATATATTGTCAAATGATTTGCCAGTTGTTAACCTAACTATGCATGCCGCTTTGAAATATCTGCCCATACCGAGTCGTCTTTTATTGGAGTACGGAGCACGCAGATGAGTAACATCAATATCAGTGGTAATTTTGATGCGATTGACGGGGGACGTGTTCGCGGAGACGAACAATCAACCCGTTTCCCGGAAGCCGGCAAGGAGGCGTCCCAACGTCTCTCCGGGTATATGAAATACGTGTTCGACGCGTCCATCTCCTTGATCGGACTGGCGGTTCTGCTGCCGATGATCGTGATGATCATGGCGCTGCTGCTGATCGTCCAGGGCAGGCCGATCTTTATTGCCCACCGCCGTATCGGTAAGCACGGGGTGATGTTTCCATGCCTGAAATTCAGGACGATGGTCACCAATGCCGACGAGGTTCTCGTCCGCTATCTTGCAACCAATCCGTCCGAAAGGGAGGAATGGGGCGCCACCCGCAAGCTGAGGAACGATCCTCGCATAACCCCTTTCGGCGCGCTGCTTCGCAAAAGCAGCATTGACGAAATTCCGCAACTTTTGAATGTAATCCTTGGGCACATGAGCCTTGTCGGCCCCCGTCCGATCGTCCCCAGCGAGGCGGAACTCTACGGAACCAATTTTGTCGATTACATCCGGGTTCGCCCGGGATTGACGGGGCTTTGGCAGGTCAGCGGCCGCAACGACATAAGCTACGCCAAGCGCGTCGAGCTCGATGTCCGCTATGTCTACGAACAAAGCCTCTGGGGCGACATCGTCATCATGGCCAAGACCATTCCCGCCGTCCTGCGGGCTCACGGCAGCTACTAGACCCGGCATCCGGCGCGCGGCACCGCGCCTTTGGAGGGTCGGTGCAAAGGATCGGGGTTCGCAGAAGCCTGCTGGCGGACCTCCCCTTCATCCTGCCGGGATCGAGCCGGGTTGCTTGGCCGGCGCAGGGAAGGGCCCGAACAGGGCCAATGCAGCATTCTCATCAGAGGAGCGGAACAATTTGCAGCATGTCCATGGCAAGCCGGATCAGGACTTGAGGAAATGTACCGGCGCTATCGAAATCCGGCGAGATCGCTCAGCCGTGTCCGACCGCGCCCGCCAATGCGGATTTCCCGCCCCTGCCCGCACCGGCTCCCCTCGGCAATCTCAGCCCGATTTCACCCCGGCAACCGGTACAAGGCGTAAGTTCCGCATCGCTCCGCTCCCGAACCGCTGGAGAGGAAGAGCATGAGCCCGACGACGGAATTCGCGATCAATGGCCGCTTTCTGACGCAGAATGCCACGGGCGTTCAGCGTTATGCCTTCAATGTCGTGAAGGCGCTCGATCGGACCCTCGGGGAAGACGCGCGGATACCGATCCTCGCGCCGCCCGGATGCCCCGATCCTGGCTTCGACCATATTCCGCTCGTTCGGTCCGGCCTTTTCGGCGGCCACGCCTGGGAACAGCTTGTGCTTCCGGGGCAATCGCAAGGCACCCTGCTCAATCTCTGCAATACGGCGCCCGCCCTGAAGACGGACCAGATCGTCTGCATCCATGATGCCAACATCTTCTCGGCGCCGGAAAGCTACAGCCGGTCCTTTCGTGCGGTCTATTCGCATCTGCAGCCGCTTCTGGCGCGGCGGTCGAGCCGGATCGCCACCGTTTCCCATGCTTCCGCGCGCCAGCTTGCGCGTCACCTGCCCGTCCGGCTGGAGGAGATCGCCGTTCTTCCAAACGGGCATGAACATGCGCTCGAATGGGACCCCGCAATGGCCCAGATCGCGCCGCCGGTCGTCAACGACGTCAGGTCGAGAAACCGGCAATTCGTCCTGGCGCTCGGTTCACGCGCCCAGCACAAGAACCTTGGGCTCCTCATCAAAGCCGCCGGGGCCCTGGACGAACGGCAGATAGATATCGTCGTTGCCGGCGGCGACGCGGGAATATTCAGCCCCGGCCTTCTGGAGCAACGGCCGAATGTCCGGCTGCTTGGAAGGGTTTCGGACGACGATCTCGCATACCTGCTGCAGAATGCCCTATGTCTGGTCTTCCCGTCCCTGACGGAAGGCTTCGGGCTTCCCATCGTCGAGGCGATGGCCTGGGGCTGCCCGGTGATATCATCCCACTGCGCCAGCATGCCGGAAGTGTGCGGCGATGCTGCCTTGCTGGCCTCTCCGTTCGAGCCCACGGAATGGGTAAACCACGTCCGGACGCTTCAGGACTCCCGGTCACTGGCGGGCGAACTGCGCGACCGCGGCTTCGAACAGGTCCGAAACTTTTCCTGGTCCAAGTCGGCGGCGGGTTATCTGGAACTGCTCGACCGTCCTGCCGCGCAGCCGGTTGCCCGCAAGCAGGCAGCGCCTGCCGCCCTTAGGACCGCCGTCGTCATCGCGACGCGTGGCCGGCCCGGCGTGGTCACGGCGACCGTCCGCCATCTCCTCGCGACGCAAACGGTCGATCCGGAAGCTCTCATCGTCTCCTGCGTCGAGATTTCGGATGCGGGCGAGCTGGCCGACGATCCCCGGGTCACGGTCATCACCGGCCAGCCGGGGCTTGCGGCCCAACGCAACAAGGCACTCGCGAACCTGCCTGCCGGCACGGATTTGGTGGTGTTCTTCGACGACGATTTCGTCGCGGACGAGAACTGGCTCTCCGCGGCCGCGATGGCGTTTCGCGACGAAGCCCGGCTCGTCGGCTTTACCGGGCGCGTGATCGCCGACGGGATCAAAGGTCCCGGCATAACGTTCGAGGATGCCCTGCGGCTATTGGACGCGGCGGCGGCGGGCGGATCGAGATGGCACGATCCCTACAGCCCCTATGGCTGCAACATGGCATTCCGCGTTTCCGCCATCGGCGAGGCGCGTTTCGACGAGCGCCTGGTCCTGTATGGCTGGCTGGAAGATCGGGACTTCGCCGCGAGCCTCGCCAAACGAGGCGGGCGCTTCGTCAAGTCCGACGAGGCGTCCGGCGTGCATATGGGCGTCAAGAGCGGCCGGGTGAGCGGCGAGCGCCTAGGTTATTCCCAGATCGTCAACCCGCTTTACATGCTGCGCAAGGGCACCATGACGCTCAGGCAGGTCGCAGACCAGGTTTTCCGCAACATGGTCAGCAATTTCGGCAGGCTTCTCTGGCCGGAACCGTTCATCGACAGGCGCGGCCGGGTGAAAGGCAACCTGATCGGCATAGCCGATGTGCTGCGCGGGCGCCTGGAGCCCGAGCGGGCGGCGTCACTATCAATCATCAGCAAGTTGGGCGGCCTAGCCGGAGGTAAGACAAAATGACGTTTAACAGTCCCGGCCCTCTTGAACGTGCCTCCCGGCTCTGGCGCCTGGAAGGCGTTCCGGCGGACAATGCCGGAGATGGACCGATCGCTCTCCTGCGGCTGGTGAGTGCGCTCGCCTGGCAGCACAAGGCCAGGCTGATCGCATGCACGGCGACCGGGCTCATACTCGCCGCCCTGTATGCGCAATCCCTGCCCCGCATCTACGATGCGACCGCAACCCTTCTGCTTGAACCCCGGCAAGGCATATTCAGCGGTCATGACGTCGGCGCGCAACCCAGCCTCGACCTGAACAGCGCCGAGAGCGAATTGCAGATCATTCGCTCCGAGCGCCTTCTTTCGGCGGTGTTCGAGAGCCTCAGCCTCTATGACGATCCCGAACTCGGTCCGCAGCCTCCGGGCGCCATCAGGCTTTTCCTGTCGCGCACACAGGATCTGCTTCGGACCCTGATGGACAGCGGCCTGAAGTCCATCGACAAGACCTCGCGCTCCCCCCTCGAAGTGGCGGACAATACGATTGCCGGAATGAACGACAGCGCGCGGCGGACAGCTTTCTCGAATTTCGTCAGGAGGATCGACGCGCGACGCGTCGGCCAGTCCTATGTCGTTGAAATCGGATATGCCTCGTCCAATCCGGAACGTCCCGCCAGGGTCGCCAACGCGATCGTATCCGGCTACATCCTGCAATCGGTCGCCTTCAAGGAGCAGATGGCAAGGGCCGGCACGGAAACGCTGCAGGGGCGTCTGGACGCGCTTGCGGCCCAGGTCAACGCGGCGCAGGAGGCGATGAAGAGCGGCACGCTGCCGACCATCCCCACGCCGGATGCGGACGCCCGGATCATCGGCGCCGCCCTGCCCCCGCTCAGCCCGTCGAGTCCGCGGTCGTCGCTCATCACCGCGCTTGGCGGCCTTCTGGGCCTGCTATGCGGAATGTCGACGATCGCGCTCGGCGTCGCCTTCGACCGCAAGGTGCGCAATGCCCGGGACCTGTCGCAGGATACGGGAATTCCCTGCCTGGCGCGGGTGCCGGATGCGGGAGAGAAGACCGGGCTGGCCTGGCGGATGGATAGCCAGTCGCTCAGCCGCTATGCGGCGGCGATCCGCGACCTGCGGACCTCGATCGACATCGCCTGCGCATCGCAGCGCAGAGAGCGCAACATCGTCATCGCGCTTGTCGGGGCGACGCAGGGCATCGGCGTCTCGACGCTCTGCCTCAGCCTTGCGCAACTGCTGAGCCGCAGCGGCCGCCATGTCACGTTTTTCCAGTCGGAAACCGAGATACAGAACGATTATGGAAACCGGCCGTCCGCCTCCCTGGCGGATGCGGCGATTTCCGGCGCCTATGCCGACCATCTGCCGTTCGAGGATTTCGACGGGATAGCGATCCTGCCGATCCATTCGAAGGACCTGCATACGAATATCTTCGCGGATTTCCGCCATCCGCGCGTTCTGCGCATCCTCGAGGCGGCCCGCATGAAGGGGGATGTCGTCCTCGATCTTCCCGCCCTCAACACTTCGATGGACGCGCTGGCCCTGACTTTTCACGCAGACGCCGTGCTCCTCGTCGCAAGAGCGGGCAGAACGACCACCGAGGAGGTCAAGGACGCGCATCAGCAACTAAGACGTGCCGGCGCCAATGTGATCGGCACGGTGATCAACAGGGCAAGACTATGACCGGGAGCATGGACCAGGGCGCCTCGGCCAACCCGGGTTCGCCGGCTCCGGAAAGGAGCCGGAGCGAACATGCCGGTCCCGAACCGGCCGGCATCCCTCCGAAGCTTTCGGTCGTCATAACCTGCTGGAACTATTCCCAATATGTCGACCGGGCGATCCGCAGCGTCCAGTCGCAGCACCGCGAGGACTGCGAACTTCTGGTCGTCGACGACGGTTCCACCGACGGCTCATGGGAAGTGATCGGCAGCACCGGCGCAAGGGCGCTCCGCGTCGACAACGGCGGTCAGAGAAAGGCATGTCTGCACGGCCTTCACCACACCTTGTCGCCCTTCGTGCTGTTTCTCGATGCCGACGATGAACTTCTGCCCGGCTCGCTCGAAGCGATCATCGCCAATCTCGACGACAGCGTCGCCAAACTTCAGTTCCCGCTGAAGCGCATGGACGGCGACGGCAACATCATCAGCGGTCCGGTTCCCGAACTGGATGCTTTCCGTGGCCGCCAGCTTGTCAGGCGGGTGCTGCAGACGGGCGTCTATACGACGCCTCCAACATCCGGCAACGTCTTCCGGCGGGATGTCTGCCATCTCCTGGAGGGGGCCGAATACGACAAGGCGGTCGACGGCGTCATCCTGTTTGCGGCTCCGTTCATGGGGGACGTGGTCAGCCTGTCGCAGCCGCTGGGTCTCTATCGCGTGCACGACCGCAACGATTCCGGCCTCGGAACCGAGCTGAATTCCCAATCCCTGCGCCGAGATCTGCGGCGGTTCGTGGACCGGATGGGACACCTGCGCCAGATCGTCGAGACATACGGGTTCGCCGGGGAGCTCGTCGTTCCCGAGCAGGCCTATTTCTACCTGGAACGCCGTTTCTATCTTGCCGTTGCCGAAGGTGAGCGGATATCCGTGCAAAGCCTGCTTCGACTGCTGACGGTGTTATGGCGCGAATATTATCCCGCCAGGACCAAGGCGGTCATAACGGCTTTCTTTCTCATGACCAGCATGCTCCCCAAGGAGCGGGCCCGTCGAGGCCTTGCATACCGGCTGGACGCGGGAAAGCGTTCGCCGCTGGGTCTTCTCCAGGCCCTGATCTGACGGGACCCTCCTATCTCCGGTCGACCAGTTCAAGCCGGCCACCCCCCATTTCGAGGCGCATGCCGAGAACCAGAAGCGTTCCCACATAGATCGCGGCCCCCATGCCGCCGGCTGCGGCGAGCTGGAATATGTCGTACCAGCCGGAAGCCGAAAGTTCCGCTCGCAGCCAGAGCACGCAGACCGCCATGACGAGGGCCGCGAAGGCGACCTTCCATATGTTCCTCAACTGCATCCCAAGTCCCAGCGCCAGCAGTTTCCGCGCCTCGGCCAGGTAGAGGGCGAACATCATGAAGGACAGCAGAATCCGCGCGACGCTCGCGCCGGCGACCGAGAAGAGGTAAAATCCTAATGTGATCAGGACGATCCGCAGGCAGAGGTCGATCGCGTTGAGGCGGAAGATGATGTCCGGCCTGTCGAGCGCGAGGCTGGCCGAGTAGAGTGTCTGGAAATACGGGATCGGAATGACCGAAATCGCAAGCAGGCTGAGATAGGGAGCCGCGTCGCTCCATTGGGAACCGAGCAGGATATCCGTGACCAGATCCGCGGTGAGCGAAATCCCGACGCAGACGGGAACCGAGATGACCATCGCGAACCGGGTCGCCTTGAGGAACGCCACCCGCATTCGCTCGGCATTCGAGCTGATCTGCGAAAAGGCGGCCATCACCGGCTGCAGCGCCGGACCAATGATGCTTTGCGTGGGAATGACGGCGACATCGCTGGCAACCGCATAACGTCCAAGCATCGTCTTGTCGCCCGCCGCGCCGATGAGGAAACGGTCGTATTGCCAGTTCAGCGCCGAGATCAGCTGGGCCGAGCTGAACCAGCCGATGAAACCCGCGAAATCGGACAGGCGTTTCAGCGAGAGCCTCGGCCGATAGGGCGCCAGCACATAGGATACGGCGGTCGCGATGACGGATGTCACGACGAAATTGGCGACGATCGCCCAGTATGCCCCACCCGAAAGCACGGTGACGACCGCGGCTATGAAAGCGCAGGCCTTGCCTATCGTTTCAACCAGGAACGTCGGGCGGAAGTTGAGATCCCGGGCGAAATGAACGAGCGCCGGACTGATGAACCCCTTTGCGATCGGGCCGAGGGCCAGAACCGAGATCAGCGGAATGAGGGCGGAATCGCCGTTGAACAGCGCATAGGGCCAGGCAGCGACCAGGAAAACCAGCGCGATGACCGCGCTTCTGAGGACGCCGAGCGTGAAGCCCGTATCGAGATGGCTCCTGTCGATCGCGTTCAGCCGCACAAGCGCCTGCGTCACCGGGACTTCAAGGACGGTGTCGATGACGACGACCAGCGCCATGGCCAGGGCGGCTAGGCCGAAATCGGCCGGCACCAGAAGACGCGCCAGAATGAGCAGATTGAAGAAGTCGATGATACGGCCGATAAATCGGGAGAAGACGAGCCAACTGGCTCCTTTGAGAGCGGCTAACGCTAGCATTGAGTCCTGAGCCCCGTTTCGGCCTGCACCCCAGGCCGTGACCTTGAACTGCGGGGCGCCTGCGGCTTGCAAGGTGCCCGCTGCGGAAATCTCCCCCCATCGGCGCGATCGACGATCGCATGTCTGGAAAGCACCGTAAGGTCCCTCCCCCACGCGAATGTGCCGTTTCAGGATCGGCGGCTCCTCCAACCACGATCATATTGGCTTCCGGACTGTCTCCCCGCGTCAACGATGCAGACGGGCGGAGACGCCCCGAAGGACATGCGCCATTTCGATGGCGCCCAGCAGGGCCGGCTTCAACCGCGGGAAATCCCGTGCAATCGCGCCTTCGCGCCATAGCTGGGATTTCACCGACATGAGCTTTTGCCTGACGCCGGCCTGTTCCGCCTGGGAGACGATATGGACGACATCGGACCGGCCGAAATCGACCGACCGGGGACCGACGCCCAGCGCGATCATGTCCGCTTCGCTGGGATTGGTGATCGCCTGCTTGAGCTTCGACCATGCCCGGTCGGCATCGCGCAGGGCCTCCGCTCCGCCGGACAGATCGTCGATATATTGCAGCGCGCCGGCCAGAAGCGGATTGCCCCGCGCCGGATCGAGCCTACCGTAACGAATGTCGCCCGAATTTCCGACGACGGCGCCGTTCTCCGCCATGCCCAGTTGCCTGACGGAGGGAATGGCCGGTTCGAACAGGCTTTCGATGATCTGCCAGTAACGCAGGACCACCGTCCTTACCTTGAAGGGATTGTAGAGCCGGTCTTCCACGACGAGGCCCGCAACTTTCGGAAAATGGTCCTCGCTCAGGCCCTTGTAGTTGCAGCGCGCAAACTGCACCGTTTCAAAACCGCGGTCCGGGAGACCGGCGGCCAGCAGCCTTTGGGTGCTGCCGTAAAGACCGGTATCGCAGAGGATGATCCGCCTCGCGTTTCCCGATATCTGCTGCAGGTGGATCTTGAAAAGATCGTTCTGCGCGCGAATGTCGTCACCGACGGCGCGGCCCGCATCCGTGTCCAGCATGGCGAAAAAACGGCTCGGCTCGAAGGCCTGCCGCCACGCCGCCGGCAAATCGTAGGAGCGCCCGCCGAGCGCGCTCGCCACGGCTGCGAAACTGGCGCCCTTGAATTCGCGGCCGAGTTCGTCGAGCACGACCGGGCTTCTGGTCACCACTGCCGAGCGTGCCGCAACAAGCCGCGAAATCAGGACATTCTCCCGCCGGAGCGGCAGCGGCAGCCCGAGAGACAGAAGAAGCCGCTCGAAAGCCTCCCTGATACCAATGCCGCCCCTGGCGCAGAAGAGCAGCGTCGAGTCCTCGCTTCTGACCTGCTGGCAATAGAGCCATAGGAACAGGCAGAATTCCGCAACGATCGGCCCGAAGACGGCCCTGCCGAAGGAAACCTGATCGTTTGCAGCCGGCCTTACCTGACGGCTCCGGATGGAGTGGTGCCTGATCCTCCGCATCGCCTCCGTCGCCGCTCCGTCCGCACGGGAAAGGAGGCGCTTGGCGGAACTCTTGGGAAGATGCACCGTCTTTATTCCCATCCTGCCGGGCACGAGGCAATCGGCGACAGGATCGTCGCCGATATGCAAGGTGCGCGACGCCGGAACGCCTTCGGCTTCCAGCACGCGGGAAAACAGCTCGCCCTGGCGCTTGCTCGCGCCCAGATCGGCGCTGGAATAGATCCTGTCCACGAGGCCGGGGCCATGAAAATAGTCGATCAGTTCAGCGACCTTTTCTCCCGGCAGCCCCGTATCGCTGACGGCGACGACCCGAATTCCGGCCTGGCGATGGCATCTCAGCAGCATCGCCAGTTCACCGTTGGCGAAAAGCGCCCGTTTTTCGATCGCGAGCTCGATCGCCAGACGCTTTTCGACAAGGGACTCCGACAGGCCGAGGATGGCAAGCTGGCGGCCGATCACGTCGACCAGCCGAACCTCGCCCGGCCCGCCTTCCATGTTCAATGCCCTGTAGGCAAACCTTTCCGCGAGCAGCCGCGCCCGGACAAGCTCGTCCGGGCGGATCGCGGACCCTTGCCCCCGCAGGAAACGGGCGAACTGATCCTCCCCCGCGACAAGCCGTGAACGCTGCGACAGGCCATGCCGCAGCAGGAGCGTATCGAAGACATCCGTCGTGATGAGATTGATATTGTCGAGAGATCTCCTGAGCTCGTCGAAGCCTCGCCGCAGCATCAAATACTCCCTCGCAATCACTCAACCCGTTCGCTGATCGATAGCATCCGGAACAACGATCCGAACTGCGCAGATCATGCCTCACCGCCCGTGCGTTACACTTCATGCAACAAGTCACAAACGCACTTACCAATACAGCATACCAAATATGCTTAATTTACATCAAGTGGAAATTAACTTTCGGATTATGCCCTCCCTGAACAAAATGTAATCAAAAAGACGTATCTTTGGACATAAATTAGAATAAATGAAGGCATCGACTTTCAATCGAATAGAGTATACTCTTCCTCTATTGTGACACTTTATGGGGGAATTGATGAATGACGCATACCTCCAGAACCTGCAACAGATCACGGCAATCGAGGAATATGACGCGATCGTTCTCGGCGCCGGCGTGAGCGGTCTCGTCTCGGCATCAATCCTCACCGGCCAGGGGCAATCCCACATACTTGTCGTCGACGAATATGACCATGTGGGCGGCAATCATATCGATTGGTCGTCGCAAGGATATACGTTCGATATAGGCAGCCTCATATTCCAGGACGACTCCCCTCTTCTTACACATTTTCCGGAATTACTGTCCCTATACGTCCCGATAGAGCCGAGCTGGGGAAGACTGAACCCCCAGGGCATGATCACCGACTATCCGATCTCGATGCGGGACGACATCGTCCGGGCCGGCGCCGCGGAGATCATCCGCATCCTCGCCTCCGTCCTCTACGCCCGCCTGTTCCAGCGCGGGATGCGCAACGCGAAGGAATTTGCGCGCTATTGGATCGGCGCGCGCCTGCTCTGGCGTTCGGGACTCGAGTCCTACATGAAACGTTTTTACGGGATCGCTCCCGAACAGATCGACATCGACCTGGCCCGGAAGCGCATGCTGTGGATCAGCGAACATGCGTCCCTGCCCAATCTCGTGCGCCGTCTCTCCAAGCCGAAGCCGGCCGCGCCGTCGAACAGGCAGCTCGCACGGCCGAAGGCGGGCTTTGCCTCCCTCTATAGGCTCGCCACGGAACGCCTCGAACAGCGTGGCGTGAGGTTCGAACTCGGCGTGAAAATGAACGCCATCGAAAAGATACAGGATCTGTTTCACCTGAAGGTCGGCGATCGCGTTCTGGCCACGCGCCGCCTGATCTCCACCATCCCGATCGAACAGGCCGAGACCCTGTGCGCGATGGAACGGCGGCAGCCGCTCGAAACGATCACGTTGATCACCCTGTATTTCAGCTTTTCGGGAGCGCGCGGGTTCCTGCAATCCATCATCTACAATTTTTCCCATGACGGTGCCTGGAAACGGCTGACCGTCTATTCGGATTTCTACGGCCGGGCCAACGAACGGGAGTATTTTGCGGCCGAAGTGCTCGCCGACCAGGTTGGAGGGTCGATCGAGAAGGCCGAGGCCGACTTCCGGGACCATGTCCGGGCAAACGGGCTGTTCGATGGCGACCTCAAGCTCGAAGGCGGCCAGATCCTCACCAATGCCTACCCGATCTATCGCCGGGGGGCCGCCCAGCATGCGGCGGAAGCCATCAAGCGGCTTGGCACGTTCGGGATCGAGTCCTTCGGACGCCATGGCGCCTTCAACTATCAACCAACGGCGCGCGTCTCCACCATCGACGCCGAAACCGCCCTCGGGTTCAAGCGGGAGACACACTAATCCAGCAAGCAACCCGGCCCCGTCGTCCGGGACCAGGCCCGATGGGCAGTGCCCGAAGCAAGTCTGCCTTCACAACCATGTGGGACAAACGATGCGAATCTTGCATATCCTCAACCACACCAACCGCTTGAACGGTCACGTTCACGCGGCTGTCGATCTTGCCTGTGCCCAGGCCAAGCTGGGCCATCAGGTTTGCGTGGCAAGCGGCGGTGGCGACTTCGACGCCCTCCTGGGCAAGTACAATGTCAGCACGACCTTCCTCGATCACGAAAGAAAACCGCTGAAGCTGCTGAAGTCGCTGTGGGCGTTGCGGGCTCACGTTCGCGATTGGCGACCCGATATCGTGCATGCGCACATGATGACGAGCGCGGTCCTGTCCTTTCCGGTCTGTCGGCTGAAGGGGATTCCGCTCATCACCACGGTACACAACGAATTTGAAAAAAGCGCCATACTCATGGGGCTCGGAACCCGCGTCATCGCCGTGAGCGAAGCAGTCGGGGCATCGATGCGGCGACGCGGCATACCGGCCTCCAAGCTCCGTGTCGTCCTCAACGGGACGATCGGTTCGGCGCGCTTCGAGGGCCGCGACCGCACGCCCGTGAAACTGTCGAAGCCGAATATCCTTTTCGTCGGCGGCCTTCACCCCCGAAAGGGCCTCCCCGACCTGCTGGAAGCCTTTCGCATTACCCACGACAGGCATCCGGACGTCCACCTCTATGTCGCCGGAGGCGGGCCCATGGAGGCCGACTATCGCCAGATCGCCGCCGAAACCGGCTGCGGGGACGCCATCACCTTCGTCGGCGCGCTCGAAGACCCCTTCCCCTACATGCTGGGGGCCGACATCTTCGTCCTGCCCTCGCACGCCGATCCCGCGCCGCTCGTTCTTTCGGAAGCGCGCGAGGCGGGTTGCGCCGTGATCGGCACGCAGGTCGACGGCATCCCGCAACTGCTGGAATTCGGCGAGGCGGGCATCCTGGTTCCGCCCTGCAATCCGTCCGCGCTGGCCGAGGCTCTCTCCAGCCTCCTTGCAGATCCCGAGCGCATCAGGATGTGGCGAGGCAAAAGCCAGTTCCGCATCGAGAACATGGCGATCGATCGCGTCGCCCGCGAAACCATGGATGTCTATCTTTCCGCCATTTCAGGCAGCTTCGTAACCACCTCCGTCATGGCCTGACGGGCTATCCGCGCGCCGCGACGGCCGTTCAAGAAGCGCCATCACACACGACAAACCGGGATCGTCAGCTACGGCCGAGCTGGCGTTTCAGATAGCTGTCCGCATGCGGATCGGCGTAGTGAAACAGGGCGGTTGCCCGCACCGCCCCTTCGTCGACGGGCTCGTTCGTGTGAATGCTGCGATACCCCCAGAACAGGTAGAGATTTCCGGGAACCATGGCGACCCGCTTGATCCGCTTCCCGCCGGATGCCCGCGTACGCAGAATCCGCTGCGTCAGCGCATTGTCGACGATGACCTTGTCCGCGAGATTGAAGAGATAGTTCGAGCGGATTCCCCGGGTGTTGGGAATGATCAGGAAATCGCCGCGCTTGCCCTCCACCGGTATCTCCACCGGAATGAGCGCGGTGATGACATAGGAATCGTAGTGAAACATCAGGGAATGCCTGGATACGCTCTTGCCCGTGAGGCAACGCAGGATCTGGTAAAAATGCACATCCGGCGCCGGCCGCCGCAGGCCGATGGTGTAAAGGCGGGAAAAGAGCTGCCTGAATTCGGCGGAATTCGCCAGATCGTCCAGGCTGGAGCCGGCCAGTTCGTCACGCTTGAGCGAAACCGTCTGATGACCGCCTCGTTCGATGGCTGCGGCGACAAAGTCGCGCATGTGGGAAAGATCGTCGTTCGAGAGAAAGCCGGGCGCGCAATATATGCCTTCGGCGTCGATCCGGCGAGCGATCCCCTCCACATCACCGTCCGACAAATTGGATAGCCACGATTTTGCATTGACGAGCGAAGACATGGCAGGCCTCCATATCAAAAGCCGAATCCTATCCGACTGAGTACATGATGCTGTCTCTGGAATGATTTCAGGCGCTGTCTGGATGCAGAATAGCCGTGGTCAACGAAGCACGTCACCCGCTTGACCCACCGCGAAATAATTACCACGGAACGACATGCGTCTTCCAGCCATAATATTTCCCGCGCATTTATTTTTAATATCGATCTTCCCGGATAGATTTGCCGCAGGCATCGAATACTGTTTCGGGCAGCCCGGCTATTTGCGCACCCCGCCGGTGCGAAGGCTCCTTTTCCCGTTTCCATGACGGCCACTCCGCTTTCGCGGAGTGGCTTCATCCAGCCGTGGGCGCCCGCAAGCCGGTCAATGCGCGATGACGGCATCCCGCACGCGCACGGCGCTGTTGACGACGCCGTAGCGGAAAAACAGGTCGGCGGCCCGCTGCTGTTCGTCGAGGAATGCCTCATCCACGGCGCCGACGCCCCAGGGCCGATGGGCAAGCGCGTTTCGCCATTTCTCGGCGCTGTCGCTCCGCCCGCTGCCGGTCAGCAGGTCCGCAGCGGCATCCGGATTTGCCGCGGCCCAGCGCTCGGTGTCATCCAGGGCCTTGACCAGGGCCGAGATGACGCCCGGATTTTCGCTGGCGTAACGCCGATCGCCCCAGAAGACGGAGCGGTTGGGAACAAGTTCGGCGACGGTTGCGACGATGCGGGTGCCAGGCGTCTTCTCTTCCACCGCGGCCAGAAGCGGATCATGAATGAGCCACGCATCGGCTCCGCTGGCGAGCACGTCTGCTGCCGTGGCGACGGCGGGAATGTCGATGACCTTGATTTCGGCCGGGGCGGCGCCGGAACGGTCGAGGATTTCCGAAAAGGCGTGCGTCTGCCAGGAACCGACGGTGAAGGCGATCGAGCGTCCCTTGAGGTCGCCAAGCTGCCGGATCGGCGAGCCGGCGGGAACGATCACGCCGCCATGCTCGGGATGCTCGCGCGAGCGGCCGAGATAGACGATGGTGTCGCCCGCCGACTGGGCGACGATCGGCGGGGTACTGCCCGTGGCACCCACCTGGATGGAACCTGCCCGCAGCAGCGGCGCGGTTTCGCGGCCATCCACGTAGCGAATGAAATCCAGCCCGCCGGCGGCCTCGGCTAGGCCGTACTGCAGCTCCGGCACGTTGCTGAGTATCCATGTGGCGAGATTGTTGGGATGCGTACCAATGGTGAGTGACATCGCTTTTCTCCTTGGTTTTCCTGGCTTATTCGTCCAGCGCCCGATCCAGGAATTCGGGTGCTATCCAACTGCCGAGCGCAAAATCCCGCTCGATGAAACCATGGCTCAGAAGGAACCGCTTCTGGTCTTCGAGATGGTCGAGAAGCGCGGGGGCAAGGGAGGGGCGGAGATTGGCCGCGACCTGTGCTCCATAGGCATGTTCCACGCCGGCGGGGGTGGCGCCGGTCTCGCCGCTGACGATCGAAACGACGTCGCGGGGATGCCGCCTTCCCCACTCGGCAGCGCGGAACAACGTCTTGAGATAGCGCACCACGAGATCGGGCCGCTCTTCCGCCAGTTCGGCGCTGACGGTTATAGTGCGCGGCGTGCCGTTGTTGATCTGCGGTTCTCTTGGACCCGCCGTATCGACGGTCCAGATGGGCCGGACGGCGCCGGACAGCACCAGATCCGCGCCCAGCGCACCCTTGACGGAGATCGCGTCGCCGCGTCCGGCCTGCAGCGCCTCCACCTCCCAGGCGTAACTGTCCAGCGACTTGTCGCCCATGACAGCCTTCGGACGCGGGACCGCAATCGTCTCGCAGCCGGAGAGCGACAGTCCCGACTGCGCGAAAGCGTTATGGTAACCGCGCAAGCTCATGGCCCGAAAGAAGTCCACCCGGCCTTCGCCATGGTCCGGCAGGATGAGCCGTCGCCCCGCCAGTTCCGCGAGCTCCCGAAAGGGCGAATCCGGCAGCACGGCGATGGCCTGGAATTCCGGCACGAAGGTCAGGCCGAGCAGGACGGTGCGGCCGCCGGAAGCCTTCGCGGCAAGCGCGGGCACATTGCCTCCCTCGCGAAAAAGCGCCGGCATCGCATGGCTGAAATGCGCCTCGCGGTCGGAGTGAACGGCCTCGGTTATCGGCCGCACGGCAATGCCGTCCGGCGCGTATTCGACCACGATGGTGCCGTGGCTGATGGCGATGCCGCTGGCGCTGGGAACCGGGCAGCGCGTGTACCAGAGCGTATCGATGGCAACGGAGGTCATGGCCTAGAGCACCTTGTCGAGGAAAGCGCGCATGCGCGCCGTTTCCGGTTGCGTGAAGAGCTGTTCCGGCGGCCCCTGCTCGATGATGTTCCCGCCTTCGAGAAAGACCACGCGGTCGGCCACCTCGCGCGCGAAACCCCATTCGTGCGTGACCACGATCATGGTCATTCCGCCGGCCGCCAGATCGGTCATCACCGACAGCACCTCCCCGACAAGCTCGGGGTCCAACGCGGATGTCGGTTCATCGAAGAGCATCAGCTTGGGCTGCATGGCAAGCGCACGGGCGATGGCGACCCGTTGCTGCTGGCCGCCGGAGAGCTCCCTGGGATAGGCCGAGGCCCTGCCCGCCAGTCCGACGCGCGCGAGCAGCGAGCGGGCGGTTTCCTCGGCTTCCGCGCGTGAGCGCCGCCGGACGTGGATGGGCGCCTCGACGATGTTCTCCATGACGGTCAGATGCGGGAACAGGTTGAAGTTCTGGAACACCATGCCGATGTCGGCGCGCTGGCGGTTGATTTCCGCCTCGGACAATTCACGAAGTTCCAGCCCCCGGGAGGTCTCGCATTCGCGATAGCCGATCAGCACCCCGTCGACCTCGATACGGCCGCGCTGGTAGATTTCCAGCCGGTTGATGCAGCGCAGGAAGGTGCTTTTACCGGAACCCGAAGGGCCGATCAGCGCGACCACCTCGCCTCGCAGGACGTTCAGATCGAGGCCGTTCAGCACGCTGAGCGTGTCGAAACGTTTCGTCAGCTTCCGGATGCGGACCAATGGGGATGCTGCCGGATCGGCAATATCGTTCGCCATATCAGCTTTCTCCAACGGTTGGACCCGGCCGGGCCGGCTCGCCATTGCGCAGCCGGGAAAGCAGCGACGGCGCGCGATTGCGCACGGCTCCCTTCGCGAAATAGCGCTCGATATTCGCCTGCAGCCAGGTGAGCAGCGTCGTCATGACCAGATACCAGAGCGTGGCGACGATCAGCAGCGGGACGATCTGGAAGGTGCGGTTGTAGACCGACTGGGCCGAATAAAGCAGGTCGCTGACCGCGATGATGCTGACCATCGACGTCCCCTTCAGCAAGCCGATGAGCTGGTTTCCGAACGTGGGCACGATCGAGCGCATGGCCTGGGGGATGATGATGCGGACCATCTGACGGCGGCGCCCGATCCCGAGCGCGGAGGCAGCTTCGAACTGCCCCTGGTCGACCCCCAGTATGCCGCCGCGGACGGTTTCCGAGGCGTAGGCCGCTTCGTGAAGGGTCAGGGCGACGATTGCCGCGCCGACCGGAGTGACCAGGGAGTTGGTCGGCGCCGAAAACAGGGGCGGCAGGAAAGGCAGCCCCAGGCTGACCTCCGGCACCAGATAGGCGATGTTGAAGGTGAACAGGATCAGGACGAGGAGCGGCACGGACCTGAAGAACCAGACGTAGCCCCAGCTGACGGCCTGCAGCACGGGGTTCTGCGAAAGCCTGGCGACGGCGATCAGCGTTCCCAGCAGGGTGCCGAGCACCATGGTCACCGCGGTCAGCCAGATCGTCGACCAGACGCCGAGCAGAATGGCCTGCGAGGTGAAATACTGCGCCACCACGGGCCACTGGAAACGGGGATTGGCTATGATGCTCCAGAGCAGATCGGCCAGCAGGGCCACCACCAGCAGGCCGACGACGAACCGCCAGGGATGGCGGCGCGGTTTCAGCGGGCCGGTGATCTCCTCATGATCGCTCTTCGATACCTGTGAACTGGTCATGGCGCCCCCGTGCAGATGGCTGATGCAGGCAAGGCGGGAGCAGGCGGATGCGAACGGGCGCGGCGTTCAGGCCTTACGAGCGCTCCGTGCTCTGCGAATCCGATACGCTGTTCCCGGACGAACGCACTTCGTTGAGATAGTTGTAGACAGAGTGCCGGGTGACGGAAAGCGCGCTGGCCAGCTGCTGCACCGACTCGCGCAGAATGAAGAAGCCCTCGCGTTCCAGCCGCTCCACCACGGCGATCTTGTGCTTGCGGTGCATCATGTCGGGCGGCACCCCTATTTCCTCGATCGCGCGCGCCACCAGCTGTTTGCGCAGGGCATCCACGTCGCCGGGATAACTCTCCTCGCCCGATCCCGCCGCCGGCGGCAGCAATTGCGGCAGGTCCACGGCGCGGGCATAGACCCCGCTCAACTGCCATTCGGCAAAGGCGCTGAGGTGGCGCCACTCGGTCACGTCCAGATTGACGCACAGGCAACCCAGGACCTTCTCCCCCTCGCGAATGAACATCGTCGAGGCCCGGATCGTGCGGCCATCCTCCGTCGTCGACATGTAGTTGAGAGAATCGGTGAAATCGCCTCGCCTGATCTTGCCGAGCAGGAAGTCGGTCGTCGGGCCGCCAACCTTGCGGCCGGTCAGGCTGCCTGCCAGCGCCACGATGGAATTCGGGGCTCGGGAAAGATCGTGTACGAGCACTTCCGACCTGGGCCCGAATGTTGCCGCGAGCCCGTCGACCATCGCTGCAGCCAAAGCCAGCGACGGATGCAACTCGTATGGCTCGGTTACCTGTGGGGCGGCCAGCATGAAACACACTCCTCATCTGAGACTCCACGTCAGCCATGACGCGGCTCGATAAGGAGACATAGTGCGCGTGCTGTACAAACTCGTCTACCATCCTCTGTTTCAACAACAATTTCATAGGAGGCGCTGGTTTGGCCCAGATGCGCCGCCCGCGCGGTCGCCACGACATAGCCGTCCCTGACCGAAACGTGGTGCGTCGCATTGATTTCCACGCCGACCGCGATGCGGCCGGATTTCCGGGCGTGCAGCATGGCTGCGCGGGACGCGGTGCTTTCGGCCAGCATCGCCGACGCGCCGCCCGCCAGGATGCCGAAGGGCTGCCGGTTGGGAGCGACCGGCATGCGGGTCACGTATCGCTCGATCCCCGCCTCGACGGTCTCGATCCCCATGTGCTCCGCAAGCGGGGGAAATTGGGGAGGTTCGGTCATTGGGCAGCCTCCGACGCCAGTGCCACGATTGTCCCTGTCAATGCCGCGATGTCGTCCGGCGTTGTGAAAAACGCGCAGGACGCCCGGATCAGATCGGTGCCGGGAATGTCGCGCACGGCGATCCGCCGCGCGCCCAGCGCAGCCACGACATCCGCTGGATCATGGCCGGCCAGCGAGAACGCCACCAGCCCGGCGGCGTGCGCCGGTGTGGCGACGCTCACCCCGGGCAGCTTCGCCAGTTCACGACGCAGACCGGCAGCCATCTCCCGCCCGGCCGCCAGCAGTTCGCGATGATCTCCCTGGACCGTCCGCCAGGCCAGCGCCGCGGCCAGCCCGGCCCAAAGCTGTTTGGATTTTGCGCCGCGCTCGAACGTGATCGCGGCCTCCGGTACGGGGCCATGGCCTGCCAGACGCTCCAGGCTGCCCCGCGCCACAAGCAGCACGCCGGTGCCTTCCGGTCCGAGCAGCCACTTCTGTCCGGGAAGCGCGTAGAAATCCACGCCGAGCGCGGCGAAATCGATGTCGATGGAACCCGCCGCCTGCGCGCCATCGACGAGGATCGGCACGCCTGCCTTCCGCGCCCGCGCCGCCAGCCCGGCGATGGGCAGGACACGTCCGCTCGCCCAGCCGACATGCGACACAAGCAGCAGGCCGGCGCGGGTTTCCAGCGCGTCCGCCAGTATCCGGATCGCTTCTTCATCCGGGCGGCCGGCTATGCCCACTGCCACGACGTCGACGCTGCGGCGTGCCGCCCAGTGGTGAAGCAGGTCCAGCGCCGCCGGATGTTCCAGATCGGTGGTCACGACGCGCTGGCCGGGTGACAGGGAGATCCGGTCGAGCACGATCTCCAGACCATCGACCGTGCCGCTGGTCAGGACCACCTCATTAGGTGCTGCGCCGAACAACCCGGCCAGCGTCTCGCGCAGCGTCGCCAGCATGGCGTCGATCTTCGCATAACGCCTTCCCGAGATGCGGCCGCGCTCCACGTCTTCCTTCAGCGCATCGTGCATGGCATCGGCCACGGCTACCGGCAGAGGCCCCGCCGTGCCCGTGTTGAGATAGGTGAGCCGCGCAAGTGCCGGGAGATCCGCCCGTATGGTCTGTCTCTCACGCATGCGCGCCTCGCGAAAAACGTGCGCTGGCCGTCGTGGCCTCGTCATTGGCCGCACTCTCCGGCAGGATGGTGTCGGCATGGGCGATGGCCTCCGCGAGGCTACGGCCGCCACCGTTGCGCAGCACCCGCAGCCAGGCAAGGGTTGCCGCCAGCGCCTTGGGAGCCGTATTTGCCAGTCTGGCGGCATAGGTCCGCGCCGCGTCCAACGCGCCGCCCTGCGGCACGGCGAGCGCGGCGAGCCCGCAAGCCACCGCGCCGTCGGCATCCAGCCAATCCTGCCCGAGGACCAGCCGGGCCGTGAGGCCGGGTCCGATGCTGCGGTCAAGGAGGAAACTGCCCATGATGCACGGACGCCCGGCGCTCAGTTCCGGCATGCCGATCCGTGCTCCCTGCGCCACCACGATGAGGTCCGCGTGGAGCGCCATCTGCAGCGACCCGCCGGCGGCGACGCCTTCGATCGCAGCCACGACCGGCTTGGGAAAATCCGCGAGCATTTGCTGCAGCCCCTCGTAGAGCCCATGCTGCTCGGCCTGTTCCCCGGCCGACAATGTCGGCGCTTCCTTGATGTCGAGACCGGCGCCGAAGGCCTTGCCGCCGGCGCCGGCGATGACCACGACCCGGACCAAATCGTCGTCTGCCGCCGATCGCAGCGCCGCATCGAATTCCCGCATCAGGCCGAGCGACATCGCGTTGCGCCGTTCGGGACGATTGAAGGTCAGCGTGGCGATGCCGTCGTGGAGTTCCGTCAGCAGATCGGTCACTGGTCCTGCTCCGCAAATTCGGCTCGGATGGCGGCGCCGTCCTCGCCAAGCCCATGCACGCGGCGTTGCAGGGACCGGTCGTCGAAATCCCCGAACCGCAGTGGAGAACGGATGATGCGCAACGGCGATCCGTCCACGTCCAGGGCCTCGATCACCGTTCCGTTGGCCTCGACCTGTGGTGTGCCGATGACCTCGCGATAGTCCATCACGCGCCCGGCGGTGATGCCTGCGGCATCGAACTGCGCCAGCCAGTGCCCGACAGGCGCCGTGGCCAAAACCTCGGCGATGGCCGCGTTCAGCGCGGCCCGGTTTTCCACCCGTTCCTTGACCGTCACGAAACGCGGATCGCCGAGCCATTCCTCACGGCCGAGAATGGCGCACAGCTTGACCCAATGGGGCGCGATATGCGCCGAAAGCACCAGCTTGCCATCGGCGGCCGAATAGACGTCCGCCGGGGCCGCATAGGCCGCCCGGTTGCCGACGCGGGGCGGAACGATGTCCGATGCAAGGAATTCCGCATATTGCTGGGCTTGCAGGAATATGCCGACATCGAGCATGGACGTGCTGATGGTTTCGCCGCGCCCGGTACGCGCACGGCCGACCAGCGCAGCCAGGATTCCGCTCGCCAGCATCATGCCGCTCGCCGCATCGACGACCGGCACGCCAACCTTGGTCGGCTCCTGCTCCGCATCGCCCGTGACCGACATCAGCCCCGTTTCCGCCTGAAGCACGATGTCCACGCCGCCGCGCGCCCTGTCCGGCCCCTCCGCGCCAAAGGCAGAGAGCGAGGCATAGACGAGCGCCGGATTTTCGGTCCGCAAGGCCGCGGCGCCGAGGCCCAGCCGGTCCATCACGCCGGGCCGGAAGGCCTCCACCACCACGTCGGCCCGCCGGCAAAGACGACGGGCGAATGCGAGGTCATCCGCATTCTTGAGGTCGAGAACGATAGTTTCCTTGAGTGCATTGAAAGCGGAAAAGGTCGGCGCGGTGGAGCCACCGCCGGCTTCCTTCGATCTCGTGAGGCGCATCGGGTCTCCTTCGGGACCCTCGACCTTGATCACCCGGGCGCCCAGGCCGGCCAGCAGGTCAGTGGCACAGGGGCCGGCGATGAGCCGGGAAAAATCGATGACGGTGATTCCCGCCAAGGGGGCGGAAGAGAGCCTGGACAAAGCTTTGCCTCACTGTGACTGGGGATCGCGGAGGCGCACGACGCCTCCGCGGGCTGACCGGTGCCGGCTTACTTGGCGGCGAGATTGACGCCGGGCTGGATGGCGTAGGCGCCAAGCCCCCAGTGCTCCAATGCCTGCTTGTAATAGCCGTTCTTCACCAGCACCTGCAGGGCCGCATTGACGGCATCGGCGATCGGCTGGTCGTTCCTGGCCACTGTCATGCCGAGCAGAAGCTCGCCGGCTTCCGGAAGGGGAACATCTTCCACCGGCACGCCCTGGGACTGCTGATAGATCGTGTTGAAGGTGCTGCCGGCATAGGCATTGACGCGGCCGGATGCGAGGCTCAGCATCATCGACGGCGCATCGTCGAACGACGAAAGCGTCGGCGTCGGCAGGCCCGCGCCCTTGCACACCTTCTCGAACGTTCCATAGACGGAGAACGATCCCTTGACCTCGCCGTAGACCTTGCCACAGACGTCGAGCGCCTTGGCGATGCCGAGCGGATTGCCCTTGGCGACAACGATGGAGTTGGTCGACAGAATGTAGTCGACGAAGGTGAAGGACTTCTGGCGCTCCAGCGTATCGCCATTGGTCGACACGGTCAGGTCGACCTGGCCGGACTCCAGCGCCAGCAGTTGCGACGCCGTGTTCGGGAAGATGGTGGTCTTGAACTTGATCCCCAGGACCTGTTCGAGCCCGGTGACGAGATCCGCCGTCAGGCCACGCACCTCCCCGGGTTTTTCACCCGGAAAATTGACCGGAGCGATGCCGACGGCCAGGGCGACGTTGATCTCGCCGGCTTTACGGATCGCCTCGGGCAGGAGGGAATGAACCTCCTGATTTTTCTCGAACCCGGGCTGCAACTGCGTCTGCTTCGTCAGGTCGACAAGCGGCTCCGCGCCTGCGGCACCCGCCACAAGAAGGGGTGCCAGTGCGAATGCAATATACGCTGCGATCGTCCTGCGAAATGCTTTCATAGGTATCAGCACGTTGAGAACTCCATAAGAAATAGGGGAATGCGCCTCGGCGGTGCCTGGACCGCACAATTCAACGCGGACAATATTAGTTTCGACAATTTGAGAAATTAATCAAACAGAATTTGTATGGATTTTTCCGAAATGTAAAAATTTGGAATAAGAATCGTTCTTAAAACGCCCTTTTGGAATTGCGATCCTCATGAAGGAGCCGTGACGGCTTGTCTTTGCCCATCACCGCTCCGAAATGCCGGCGCTACACGCCACAAATACCAGCAAACCACGCAGCGCCTTCCGCATTTGCATCCCTATCCCGCGCTGGGATAATTTTCTACTAAATCTATATAAAAAGAAAGACCTGTCTTTCTGAGCCTATCTCCGTCCCCTAACCTCTCGCAGAGTTCGACGGACCGACCGATGCAGGAAGAGGTGCCGGCCCGTATCTCGGATATTTCCCAGCCCACGAAGACGAGATGACATCCATGCACAGGAAGAAATACGGCATAGGGCGCGCGCCCGGAATGAAGGCGGCGCTTCTTGTCGCCGCGACCTTGGCTCTTGGCTTTCCGTTGTCCGGCAATCCGCTCGTCGGCAAAGGTTATGCCGCATCCGACGAACGCAAGACGATCACGATCACCGACGAGCTGGGCCGGGAGATAACCCTGCCGGTGCCGGTCAAGGCCGTTTACCCGGACCTTTGGTATCAAACGGAAATCGTCCGGGCGATCGGCGCGGGCGACACCATCGTGGCGGTCGATCAGACCGCAGATCCCAACAAGAATGCGGCCAACCGGGAATATTTCGCGGAATTTGCAAAGGTGCCGGATGCCGGCAACTTCAACGGACCGAATTGGGAAACCATCGCGACATCGGGCGCGGAGGTCTTCTTCGCCCGCCGCAACTCGCCCTGGCAGGATGCCGTCGAGAAACTCAAGCCTTTCGGCATCCAGGTCGTCGTGGTCAGCACCTGGGACCCCAAGGTCCTGCGCGCGCAGCTGCCGAATGTCGGCAGGATTTTCGGCGCCGAGAAAGGAGCCGCCGCGCTGGCGCAGCTCTATGACGATATCGAGAAGATACTGACGGAGCGCCTGAAAGGCACCGAGCCGAAAACCGTCTATTTCGAGAACAATGCGGATTTCGTGACATCCGTCCCCGGCTCGGGCTGGCATGACACGATCGTGCTCGGGGGCGGCCAGAACATCTTCGGGGACATCAAGATCGGCAATAGCGGCAGCGCTTCGGTCCATACCTACACGATCGATCCCGTCGAGATCATCAACCGCAATCCCGAGGTGATCATCCACAACGGCGTCGACGGACAGGCTTCCGGCTACCAGCCCTGGGACAAGGCGCAGCTCGCCGAACAGGCGCAGCGCATCGCCGGCCGTCCAGGATGGGGTTCGGTCAAGGCCGTCCAGGACAAGAACGTCTTCATCTTCAACAATTTTCTCTATTCGGCGCTCGGCAAACAGCTCGGCGCGCTGGTCGTCGCCAAATGGCTTTACCCGGACCGTCTCGCCGATGTCGATCTCGACACGTATTTCGCCAGATGGCTGGAACCCCAGGGCGTGAAGGCAAAACCCGCCTCCGACTATCTCTACAAGCTCGGCGGATAGCTGAAAGCCGGAACCCAAGACGTCGATTGTTGAGGAAAACAATGAATTCGACACGGACTGATGCATATCCCGCCGGTCTCCGCGGCAAACAGCCGGGCGAGCTTCGGCACTCCCGCGACCGCTATGCCTTCCAGAACTGGGCGATTGCCCTGGGCGTCGTGGCCGTGGCCGTCACGGCACTCATCGGCATTCAGATCGGCACGTCGGGAGCAACCCTCACGCATGTGCTTGAAACATTCTGGGCCAAGATTACCGCGACCCCCGCCCCCGACCGGGCGACGATGCAGATCCAGAACATCATCTGGGAGCTGCGCGTGCCCCGGATCGCGCTGGCCATCCTCGGCGGGGCGGCGCTCGCCGTCGCGGGGACATTGTTCCAGGGATTGCTTCGCAACCCTCTCGTCAGCCCCTATACGCTCGGCATCGCGCCGGCCGCCGCCTTCGGCGCCTCGCTCGCCATCGTCCTGTTCGGCGCGACCGCCGGCAGCGCGGCCATATCGCTTGTCGTCGGCGCGCTGCTGTTCTCCTTCCTCAACACGGCTCTGGTCCTTTCGCTCGCTTCAACGCGCAACCTGAACGCCACGACGTTGATCCTGGTCGGGATCGCGCTTTCGCAATTGTTCGGAGCGCTTACCGCCTGCATCCAGTATTTCGCCGAGGACGAGATACTGGCGGCCATCGTCCGCTGGACCTGGGGCTCCGTCAACAATTCGGCCTGGTATCAGGTGCTCGTGCTGCTCGCTTTGCTGGGGCTGACGTTTCCCTATATCCGTTTTCGCAGCAGCGCGTTGAATGCCATCGCCTTCGCCGGCGACGATTCCGCGAAAAGCCTCGGCGTGGCGGTCTCCAGGGTGCGCCTGGAGACCATCGCCATCGCGGCGACGCTGACGGCCGTCACCATCGCGTTCACGGGCATCATCGGCTTCGTCGGCCTGGTCGCCCCCCATATCGCGAGGCTGGTGGTCGGGGCCAATCACCGCTTCCTGATCAGCTTCTCGGCCATCATCGGCGCTCTGCTGCTGGTGGTCTCCGATGCCGTCGGCAGGCTGGTCATCTCTCCCGGCGTCATCCCGGTCGGCATCATCGACGCGTTGGTTGGCGCCCCCATCTTTCTCTATCTGATCCTCACTCGGCAAAAGGCGATCGAATGACCCTCAAGATTGACTCCCTCGTCGTCGGTTATGGAAAGAGAGACGTCGTCAAAGGCGCCACCCTTCAGGTCGGCAAAGGCGAGCTGGTTGGGCTTCTGGGCTCCAACGGCTCGGGAAAATCCACCCTGATCAAGACCATTGCCGGCATCAACCAACAGACGGGCGGCACCATTACCTGGAACGGAACGACCGATCTCGCGGGGCTTCCCCGGCGTGAGCTTGCCAAGATCGTCGCCTATGTGCCGCAGTCCATCGGCCTTTCCTTCGGACTTGACATCAGGGAGGCCGTTCTCCTCGGACGTACGCCCTATTTTGGCACGCGCCCGCGGGAAGAGGACTGGGATCACGTCGAAACGGCCATGAGCCTGCTCGGTCTCGACCAGCTCGGCGACCGGTCCGTGACCGAATTGTCCGGCGGCCAGGGGCAACGTGTGCTGATCGCCCGCGCCTTGGCCCAGGACCCGGAAATCCTGCTTCTCGACGAACCGACCAGCGCGCTCGACATCCGCTACCAATGGCAGACGCTGAACGTCGCGCGCCAGATCACGCGGAAGAAAAACGTCGCCGCGGTCATCGCCATTCACGACCTCAACCAGGCGGCCCGCTTCACCGATCGCGTCGTCTTCCTTCACGACGGCGAGGTGATCGCCGAGGGGCGACCCGCCGATGTGTATTCACCCGAACTGATCAAGCGGGTCTATGGCGTCGACGTGGAACTCTCCGCCTACAAAGGCTTCGTCCAGGTGCATCCCCTTTCGGAGCACGACGAGACGCATCACCGGCCGGTGCCGTTTCCGCCGGCCCCTGCGGTCAATCCGGACGCAGGACAACTGGAGCTTCAGGGCCGTTACACGGCCTGACCATTTCGAGGATATCCGACATGACGAACAAATGGGGGAGCCGCCGAAGCGAGCGCGGCCCGGGATTGGTATTGGGCCTGCTTCTCGGAGGAACGGGACAAGCCAAGAAGCCCGGAACCAATGGACCCACCGACAACCTGCTCGACATCGACGTCTACATCGAGCAGGCGCAGCAGGCGGAACGCGGCAAGATCCACACGATCTTCCTGGCCGATGCGCTCACCACCAGCGAAACGGCGCCCAAACCCGGTCTCGAGCCGGTCACGATGCTGAGCGCGCTGGCCGCCAGAACGTCGCGGATCGGTCTGATAGGCTCCATTTCAACCTCGTTCACGGAGCCATACAATCTCGCCCGCCAGGTCCTTTCACTCGATCACATCTCGCGCGGCCGGGCCGGCTGGAACCTGGTGACGTCGTCGGCGGGGGAGAAGAATTTCGGCAAACCGCTACCGGCGCATGACGACCGCTACGCGATCGCGGAGGAATTCGCCGGGGTGGTTCAGGCACTTTGGGAAAGCTGGGAGGCGGACGCCGTCACCTACGATCATCGCGGACGCCAATCGGTCGATGCCGGGAAAGTCCACCGGATCGACTGGATCAGCGATCATTTCAAGGTCCAGGGTCCGCTCAACGTCTCCCGCAGCCCGCAGGACAGACCGATCCTCGCCCAGGCCGGCACATCCACGGAGGGCCGGCGGCTCGGCGCGCGCATTGCCGACGTCATCTTCACGACCGGCCTCACCGAGACGGAGCCGTCCATCGAGATCTACAGGGATTTCAAGGAGCGTGCATCCTCCTTCGGACGTTCGCCCGATTCCGTCAAGATCCTGCCCGGCGTCGCGCCTGTCATCGGCTCGACGGATGAGGAGGCGCACCGGTTCTGGCGAAAGATCATCGAAGAGATCGACTTCGAGGAGGGACGCAAATCGCTGGCCGGCCAGTTCGGCGGCATCGATTTCGAGGGCATCGGTCTCGATGCCCCGATCCCCATTGCCGACCTGCCCCAGACGGCCGATGTGCAGGGCCGCCGCTCCCGCTTCGGTGTCTTCCGGGACCTCATCGAAAGCGGCAAGGTGCGCACCGTACGCGACCTGATCATCTACCATTCCAGCGGCGCCGGGCATTGGTTTCCGATCGGTTCGGTCGAGAACATCGCCGACCAGCTTCAGGACCGATACGAGCGCGGCGCGACCGATGGCTTCAATTTCCTCGCCTTCACCCTCAAATACGAGCTGGGCCTGTCCGCACTGACGGAACACCTTATTCCGGAACTTCAGAAACGGGGGATCTTCCACCGGGACTACCAACATGAAACGCTGCGGCAGAACCTCGGGCTCTGAAAGGGCCGCGATGGTCGGAAGGAACGATTGAACGCCATTCCGGGAAGACGGGTATGACACGATACATCATCATCGGGGCGGGCGCCGTCGGCGCAAGCCTTGCCGCCCAGTTCGAATTGTCGGGCGTCGACTATGCGCTTGTGGGCAGGGGCGCGCAGATAAGACACATCATCGACCACGGCCTGACCTATCAGCGTCCGGCGGGAACACGGCAGATCGGGCTGAAGGCCTTCGACACGGCAGAACCGCCGCCGCTGAAAAAAGACGATATCCTGCTCCTCACCGTGAAGTCGCAGGATGCCGCCGAGGCGCTCGCCTTCTGGGCCTGGCATCCCGTGGACGGTTCCGGGGTGCTCACGGCATCGAGGCTGCCGCTGGTCACTTTCCAGAACGGGCTGGCGACGGAAGCGATCGCGCTCAGAACCTTCGCCAACGTCTATGGCGCCAGCATCCTGACACCGGCCCGCTTTACCGAGACGGGCAAGGTCGTGGTCGGCGGCGATCCCCAGGTGGCCGTCGTCACCATTGGCCGTTATCCGCATGGCTCGGACGCGGTCGCGGAGCGTCTTGCCGCCGACCTCGGCCGTTCCGACTATATCGCCGAAACCACCGACGACATACGGCGCTGGAAGGCCGCGAAGCTTCTCCACAACGTCCGCAACGTGCTGGAACTCTTCGACGGTGCGGAAGAGGCGCGGACCGCCTTCGGCGTGGCGCTCGTCGAGGAGGCGAAAGCCGTTCTCACCGCCGCGGGCTATTCGCTTGCATCCCCTTCAGAACGTGCCGTCAGCATCGCGAACTGGAGGGTTGCGGAAAATTCCGGCATCCGGCCGGGCCAGCAATCGACGTGGCAGAGTTTCACGCGCGGCGCCTCGAGCGAGGTCGACTATCTCAACGGAGAGATCGTATTTCTGGGGCGGCTGCATGGAATCGCGGCACCCTATAACGAGGCCGCCCAGCAGATAGCCGGGCTGGCGGCGCGAAAGCGCGGCCTCCCGGCGCTCCTTCCATTCGACAGTCTGCGCTCGCTAGCCGAAAATCCCCTTGCTTCTTCCCCCTATCCCACCTCAATCGATACCGAACGAACTCCGGACAGGAATATCCGGCGGTGAACATGCAAAGGCATCCGGACCAATACCGATGAGAATACCGATATCCGAGCAGATCCTGACGACCGCCGGCGCTTTGTTCTACAGGGAAGGCATTCGTGCCGTCGGCATAGACCGCATTGTCGAGGAGGCGAATGTCGCCAAGGCGACGCTCTACCGGCATTTTCCCTCCAAGGATCATCTTGTCGCGGCCTATCTGACGCAGCGACACGAGCGTGTCATTCTCCAGCTCAGGGAGGTGATGGCCAACGTCTCGGACCCGCGCGGCCAGATAGCCCTGATCTTCGAGCGATTGTTCGAAAAGGCCGACAGCCAGGAATTCCGGGGCTGCGCCTTCGCGCTGGCCGTGGCCGAACATGGCGATTCCGAGCGCGTGGTTTCGGTGGCCCGCGAACACAAGAACGCCGTGCGCGACATCTTCCGCTCCGTCATGGAGCGCGCCGGCGCCACGTCCGAACAGCCCGCCGCGCATCTCTCCCTGCTCTACGAAGGGGCATTGGCGACCGTCGCCGTCAGCCGAGACCCGGCCGCGGTGCTCGTGGCGCGCGACTGCGCGCTTTCCGTCTTCGATGTCGCCGTCCGGGCATCTGCTCCGATCGGAGAAACGGCACAGTAGCCGGGGACGGCCGGTAAGCAGTCGCGCGCCAGCATCGCGCTGCACGCTTCAGGTCAGAACGCGAGTTGGACTTTCATAGAGCGAGAACGGTCTGCTGCGGTTTTGAATGCGATGACGGCGTCCTGGAGGGGGAAGATGTCGGTGAGGAGGGGTTTGAGGTCGACGCGGCGGTTGTTGATGAGGTCGACGGCTAGCCCGAACTCCTCATGAAAGCGGAAGGTGCCCTTCATCTCGATTTCCTTGGCGACCACCATGTTCTGCGGGATGGAGACGTCGCCGCCGAGCCCGAGCTGGACGAGCGTGGAGCGTGGCCTGAGGGCTTCGAGGCCGGAGCGCACGGCCCGCTCGTTGCCGGACGCCTCGAACTGCACGTCGAAGTATCCCTTGCCGGCCGAATAGGCGGAAAGCTGTTCCGGGCTGTTCGCGACGTTGATGACCCGGTCGGCGCCGACGTCGAGGGCTTTTTCAAGAACCGCGTCCATCACGTCGGTGGCGACGATCTCGCGGGCGCCATGGGCGCGGGCCGCGATGATCGCCAATGCGCCGATCGGGCCGCAGCCGGTGACCAGCACACGCTTGCCGGTCAGGGCCCCCGCCCGCGCCACGCCGTGCAGCGTCACCGCGAACGGCTCGGCCATTGCCGCCTCGTTGATCGAGATGCCGTCGGCGACCCTGTGGCATTGCCAGGCCTCCGCGACCAGGCGCTGGCGGAACGCCCCCTGGATATGCGGCATCGGCATCGCCGAGCCGTAGAAGCGCATGTTCAGGCAATGGTTCTGCTGGCCCTTCAGGCAGTAGTCGCAGGCGTTGCAGGGCCGGCTCGGCGAAACCGCCACCCGGTCGCCGACCGCAAGGCCTGAAACGCTTGTCCCCAGCGCCTTCACCGTGCCGGCCACCTCGTGGCCGAGGATCATCGGCTCACGCACCCGCACCGTGCCGAAGCCGCCGTGATTGTAGTAATGCAGGTCGGAGCCGCAGATGCCGCCCGCCTCGATGGCGATCTCCACCTGTCCCGGGCCGGGGCTTCCGGCCTCCCGTTCCTCGATGCGCAGATCCTTGGCGGCGTGGATGACGACGGCTTTCATGGGATGACCTCAGAGAACGGGAGTGGGAAGGGCGTCGCCCGCAAAATGGGCGGCGAGATTGTCGCGGACGAGCTTGCCCATCGCCTTGCGGGTCTCGATCGTGCCCGATGCGTGGTGCGGCTGCACCAGCACGTTGCCGAGGGACAGGAAACGCGGATCGAGCTTCGGCTCGCCTTCGAAGACATCGAGCGCCGCCGACCCCAGCGCGCCGCTTTCCAGCGCCTCAAGCAGGGCCTCCTCGTCGATATTCGACGCGCGCGAGATGTTGATCAGCATGCCTTCCGGCCCGAGCGCCGCGATCACGTCCTTCGAGACGATATGGCGGGTCGCGGCCGAAGCCGCGAGCGTCACGAACAGGAAGTCGGAATGCCGGGCGAGTTCGACCGGATCGGCGATGAAGGTCATGCCGTCGGCATAGGGCTTTGCGGCGACGTCGCTATAGGCGATGTCCATGTCGAAGCCCTTCAGGCGCCTGGCCACCTCGTAGCCGATGCGGCCGAGGCCGAGCACGCCGGCCTTGCGGCCCCAGACGCGCCGCTTCAGCGGGTAGAGCCCCTTTGCGGCCCAGCTGCCGTCCCTCACCCAGGCCTCGGCGCCGATCATGCCGCGCGACTGCACCAGCATCATCGCCACGCCGAGATCGGCCACGTCGTTGGTCAGCACGTCCGGCGTGTTGGTGACGCGGATGCCGCGTTCACGGCAGGCGCCCAGATCGACCGCATCGTAGCCGACCCCATAGACGGAGACCACCTCGAGCTTCGGCAGCCTGCCGATCAGGTCGGCGGAAGCGCCGAGCTCGCCGCGCGTGGCGATACCCCGGATGGTGGCGCCATGCTCGCCCAGGAAGGCATCGCGGTCGGCGGCCTCGTAGAGTTTCAGGACGTTGTATCGCGCTTCCAGTTCGACCAGATCCCATTCCGGATACGGGCCGATCAGCAGAATGTCGGGCTTGCTCATGTTTCCTCCAGTCATCTCTTATTCAGTCGGTTCGGCCGGCTCGCCCGGCTTCGTCAGGGCCGGGCGGCAGGCCAGGGCCGCGATCCGGGTGATGGCCAGCGACACGATCCGCTCCGGCGGCTGGTCGATCTCGATCGTCACCACGTCGCGCTCCCGATCCGGCAGCTCCAGTGTCGCCAGCTGGCTGTCCAGCAGCGACAGCGGCATGTATTCGTGGCGGCGCCCCGCCATGCGGGCGGCGAGCAGGGCCCGGTCGCCCTGCAGGAACACGAAGGTCACGGGCCGGCCGGCCTTCCTGCGGAGAAGATCGCGATAGGCGCGCTTCAGGGCGGAGCAGGAAACGACCGTGCCTTCGTATTCCGCCAGTTCCGCCCCGAGCGTTTCCAGCCAGGGCCAGCGGTCGGCGTCGGTGAGCGGGATGCCGCCCCGCATCTTCTCGACATTCGCCTGAGGATGCCGGCTGTCGCCCTCGATGAAGCGATAGCCGAGCCCCGACGCGAGCAGCTTGCCGATCGAGGTCTTGCCGCAGCCGGAGACCCCCATCACCACCAGCGGACCCGGACGCTCCGCCGTCCTGAAGGGAGCCATACTACAGGGAGGTTGTGATGCCGCCGTCGACATAAAGCGTGTGTCCGTTCACGAAGGAGGAAGCCTTGCCCGACAGGAACACGGCCGCGCCGACCAGTTCCTCCACATCGCCCCAGCGGCCTGCCGGCGTGCGCTTCTCAAGCCACGCGGAAAACTCCACGCTGTCGACCAGCGCCTGGTTGAGCGGCGTCCTGAAGTAGCCGGGGGCCAGCGCATTGATCTGCAGGCCGTACTTCGCCCAGTCCGTCGCCATGCCGCGCGTCAGGTTCTTCACCGCGCCCTTGGTCGCCGTGTAGGGCGCGATGCCGGGCCGGGCGAGCTCGCTCTGCACCGAGGCGATGTTGACGATCTTGCCGCGGCCGCGGCCGATCATATGCCGGGCAACGGCCTGGCCCACATAGAAGACGCTGGAGATGTTGGTCTTCAGCAGTTGCTCCCAGCGGTCGGCCGGAAAGTCCTCCAGCGGCGTGCGGAACTGCATGCCGGCATTGTTGATCAGGATGTCGATCGGGCCAATCCCCGCCTCGATCGCATCCACGCCCCGCTTCACGGCCTCGGCGTCCGTCACGTCGAAGTCCGACGCCGACACCGTCGCGCCCGCATCCGCCAGCTGCCGGACGGCCGCATCCAGCTTCACCCGGTCCCGGCCGTTCAGCACCACCTCCGCGCCGTGAGCCGCAAGACCGGCCGCAAGCGCAAACCCAATCCCCTGCGACGATCCCGTAACCAGCGCACGCCGCCCTGACAAATCAAACAACGAAAACGGCAATTGAACCTCCTTCGGCAAAGAGAATGGATGAAGCCCTACCGGGCGATCCTGGCCGGACTTCAGATGTCGACCACGAGGCCCTTCGCCTTCAGCACCGGTTCCAGCTTGCTGACTTCGATCACCGACCTGCCCTGCTTGTAGGCTTCGATATAACCGGCCTCGGCATCCTCGCGGGCCTGCGAAAGCCTTGCCGCGTCCTGCGCCTCCGCGCGGCGGACGACCACCAGTCCATCCGCGTCGCCGACGACGATATCGCCGGGATTGATGATCTCTCCGCCGACGATGACCGGATCGTTGACAGCCGCGATGGTCTCCTTGACCGTCCCTTTGATGCAGACGCTCAGCGAGAAGACCGGAAAGCCCAGTTCCCGCAGCTGCAGGGTGTCACGCACGCCGGTATCGGTCACGAGACCGCCGATGCCCTTTGCAAGGCAGGCATTGGCAAGCACGTCGCCGAAGGACCCGGCCTCTTCGTATTCGCCGGCCGATACGACGATGATGTCGCCGGGCTTGGCGTAGTTGATGGCGAGCTGGAGCATGATGTTGTCGCGGGGCGCGCATTTCACCGTGAATGCCGGGCCGCACAGCTTCATGCGATAGTCCACCGGCTTGAGGCGGGAAGACAGCGCCCCGCGGCGCCCCTGCGCCTCATGGATCGTCGCAGGCGAGAACTTGGAAAGAGCTTCGATATCGGCCTTGGCCGGCCGTTCGGCGATGTCTTTTATATGGATCATGGATGCCTCCCATGGTTGGACCGACGGCGAGCACGTCTCGCCGCCAGCACGCATTGATGTTGTGCGGTCAGGATTGGTGTTTCGGGTGACCCCGGCCGGTCAGGGGATCGGCTCGAACTTCAGCTCCGAGAGCGGCACGACCTTGTCGGTACGGGTCATCTTGTACTCGGTGTTCGGGCCAAGCCACTTGTCCCAGATCCTGTTGATCTCGCCGGCCGTGTCGAGCTTGCGCAGCACCTCGTTGATCTTGGCGGTCAGCGCCGGATTGTCCTTGGCCATGCCGATGCCGATCGGCTGGAAGAGCATCGGCTCTTCGATCATCCGCATCTCCTTGCCCCTGGTCTTGGATTCGTTGACGAACTTGGTCATCGTCATGGTGTTTCCGACGATGCCGCGCGCCTTGCCCTGCTGGACGGCGAGATAGGCCGAGGCGGTATCCTGGAATGTCAGCGGTTCGGACTTGTTGAGCTTGACAGACAGCTCGGACGTGGACCCCTTGCTGGAAGCGATGCGCTGGCCCACGTAGTCGGACTTCTTGGTGCCGGGATCGTCCGCGGGAACGATCAGCATCTCCTTGGCAAGGTAATAGGGATCGCTGAACTGGATCTGTTCGGCGCGGCTCAGGGTATATGCAAGATTGGCGACGGCGACATCGACGCGGCCGAGCTTGACTTCCGGAACGCGCGCCTCGACCGAGACCGGCTTGATCTCGGCCTTCACGCCGAGTTCCTTGGCGATCGCATTGCAGAGGTCCACGTCGAAGCCCGCCATTTCGCGCGTCTTCGGATCGGGCGATGCGAACGGCGGAACGTCGGCGAAGGTGGCGCAGCGCAGCGTCTTGTTCGACATGATGGTGTCAAGCTGATCCGCGTTTGCCTGCGATGTCGCGGCGGCGGCGAGCGAGGCCGCAAGGATGATGCATTTCCAGTTCATTGCTGTTCTCCTTGGTTTCTTTTGATGTTGCCTAGTGCCGCAGGTCGGCGAGGAACCGCTGGGCACGGGGATGCTGTGGATTCTTGAAAAACGCCTCCGGCGTCGCGGTTTCGAGGATTTGCCCCGCATCGATGAACCAGATGCGGTCGGCCACCTCGCGGGCGAAGCCCATCTCATGGGTGACGCAGAGCATGGTCATGCCTTCGGCCGCGAGGCTTTTCATGACCGTCAGCACCTCGCCGACCATTTCCGGATCGAGCGCGCTGGTCGGCTCGTCGAACAGCATCACCGGCGGCTCCATGGCAAGCGCGCGGGCGATCGCGACGCGCTGCTGCTGGCCGCCCGACAGCTGAGCCGGATAGGCTCCCGCCTTGTCCGCAAGCCCCACCCGGTCGAGAAGCTTGAGCGCCTTGTCATGCGCGACATCCGGCGCCACGCCCTTCACCCGGACCGGCGACATGGAGACGTTCTCGACGACCGACAGATGCGGAAAGAGGTTGAAGTTCTGGAACACGAAGCCGATCCGGCTTCTGAGGGCGTTCAGTTCCTTCGTGCGCATCGGCGCATGGATGTTCCGCCCGTCCAGCGTGATCGAACCGCTGCTGATCTCCTCGAGGCGATTGATGGTGCGGATGAGCGTGGACTTTCCCGAGCCGGACGGCCCGCAGATGACCACGACCTCGCCGCGCGCCACATGCGCGTTGATGTCCTTCAGAACCGGATAGTCGCCATAGCTCTTGAAGACCTGCGAAAGCTGGATCGTCCGCGCGTCCTGGGGCGCTGGAACTGACTGGGTCATAGCTGCTCCGTGATGATTTTGGCTGGAACCGGCACAGCGGCGGGATCGACCCCGCGGGAACCGGCGCGGCGGCGGGCGATGCGCCACTCGATGAGGTTCGCGGCATGCGTCAGCGACCAGCAGATGACGTAGTAGACGATCGCCAGGATGAGGAAGACCTGGAACGGCTGCGTCAGGAGCTGGTTGTTGACCTGGCTTGCCGCAAAGGTGAGGTCCGGCACGTTGATCACATATCCGAGCGTCGTATCCTTGATCGTCGAGACGAATGTCGAAATGATGCTCGGGATCATGTTGTAGAGCGCCTGCGGCAGGATGACGTAGCGCATGGCGCCGAGATAGCCGTGGCCGAGCGCGCGCGCCGCATCCATCTGGCCGGGTCCGAGGGCGACGATGCCGGCACGCACGACTTCGCTGAGAAAGGCCCCCTGGTAGACCACGAGCGTCGTCAGCATGGTGATGAAGCTCGGCACGTCGGCGCCGGTCATCAGCGGCACGAGGAAATAGCTCCACAGGATGAGCATGAGCAGCGGGACGCCCCGGGTGAAGTAGACGAGGGCAGTCACCGGCCAGCGCAGCAAACGCCATTTCGAAAGCCGGGCCAGCGCGAGCAGGATGCTGACGGGAAAGGCAAGCGCGATGCTCAGCGCCGAAAGGATCAGCGTGTTCGCCAGGCCGCCGAGAGGCCCGTTCGGATACTGGCCGATCAGAAGCAGGAGCCAGTAGTCCTGGATGATCGCGAACATGTCGTGGATCATGCGCGCGCCCTCCCGACCGGGTCGGCGCGCATCGACAGGTAGGCGCCGATGCCCATGATCAGCAGCGAGAAGAACAGATAGAGGACCGTGCCGACGAGATAGACTTCGAAGGTCCGGAAACTGAGGTTCTCGATTTCCTTGATGGCATGCGTCAGTTCCGGCGCGCCGATCAGGACGCCGAGGCTGCTGTTCTTGAACAGCGAGGTGCTGTGATTGATCAGCGGCGGCAAGGCATTCCGGACGCCCTGGGGCATGACGACGAAGCGCATGGCCGAAACGTAGCTGTGGCCAAGCGCGCGCGCCGCCTCCATCTGGCCGGGACTGATCGAGCGCACGCCCGAACGCAGGTCCTCGCTGAAATAGGCCGCCTGGCAAAGCCCGAGGCCGATCACGGCGAAGACCGCTTCGGCATTGTGGGCGGAGAGCCAGGACGCCAGCCCGCCCGGCATCAGCGTGAAGATGCCGAAATACCACAACATGAGCTGCACCAGCGTCGGCACGTTGCGATGATAGGAGACGTAGGCGGCAACGATCGGATCGCCGAAGCGAAACGGCGAGAGGCGAATGCCGAGCAGGACGAGCGCCAGCGACATCGCCAGCAGCCATGAACCGGCATAGATGATGAACGTCATCTCGACGCCGTGCAGGAGCATCGAGATGTAGTCCGGGTTTCGCAGGATGGCCGAAAGGTCGAAACCGCTCACCTCGCCTGCCCCCCGGGGCCGCCGCCCGGCACGTAGGGAGACTGCGGCTTGGCCGTCTGCAGCCCGCCCATGACCTGAAGCGTCGGCGTGATCTCCATATGCCCGATGTTCATCGCGACGGGTGCCGCGATCGCGAAAGCGATGGCGTCGGCGATATCGGATGGCTGGGGCAGTTCAAAGCCGTCGATAAATCTCTCGCGCACGCTCGGATCGTTGCCGTGGACGTGGTTGAAGATATCCGTCGCGACGCGGCCGGGGCAGATTTCCGTCACCCTGACCCGTTTTCCGAACGAATCGAGCCGCAGCTGGTTGGACAGCATGGCCACGCCCGCCTTGGTGGCGTGATAGGTCGAGTTCCCGCCGAAATTATAGTTGCCGGCGATGGAGGATATGTTGATGACATGGCCGCGGTCCCGCGCCACCATGCCGGGCACGATCAGGCGGCAGATGTGCAGGACGGCCCGAAGATTGACATCGACCAGAAGATCGATGTCGCCCTCCTCAGCCTCCAGGAACTTCTTCGGCCTGTCGACGCCTGCATTGTTGACGAGAATGTCGAATTCCACGTCGCTCGCGAGCCTTGCCAATGCGGGCCGGTCGGTCACGTCGATCGCGTGGGCGATGCAGCCCGTGCGTTCCGCCAGCCGCTGCAGCGCATCGGCGCTTCGCGCGACCGCGTGGACCTCGATGTTTTCGCGGCGAAGGCGCTCCACCACGGCGGCGCCGATTCCGGAGGATGCGCCGGTGACGAGTGCGGTCTTGTAGTCTGAGAATGGCATTTCGCGCCCCTTATTGTTGACCCAGACATTAGTGAAGCTTCCGCCGCTTGCCTAAGACCGATTTTTTTTGGAGTAATAAGCAACTTTTATGGACCCGGCCGCGTCCGGCGATCGGCGCTTCGGCAACCGGAAACCCGGCACCCGCCGGTCGATGTCCCGGAGCGGTCAGGGCGAGGCGGTGACGGGCCGCTGAACCGAATTCGTCAGGAAGACGGCGTCCATGGAATAGGCGATGAACTGGTGCCCCGCCTGAACGCTTGCGCTCAGGAGGCCCGGGGACGGGGCCACGACATGCTGGCCGTGGGGAACCCGGGCGGCGCGGGCGCGGGCGCAGATCCCGTCGATCGTCGCCTTGAAATCCGGATGATCGAATTCGCCGATCAGCCCCATGGATGCCGAAAGGTCGTAAGGCCCGATGAAGATCGCATCCAGCCCGGGCACGGAGAGTATCCCGTCAAGGTCGGCCACCGCGTTGATGTGCTCGATCATCGCCACGACGAGCGGCGCCCTCGCCTCCCCGTCCCTGTATCGGTCGAAATCCTTCCCGAACAGATTGGCGCGTGAAAACCCGACCCCGCGCGTCCCCGCCGGCGGCCAGGCGCAGGCGGAAACCAGGTTGCGAAGCTGCGCGGCCGTCTCGATCATAGGCAGGATGACGCCGCCTGCACCCGCGTCGAGCGCGCGTTTGCAGTCCCTGGCCGATCCTTCGGCGACACGCGCAAGAGGCAAGGCGCCACCCAGTTCGATCGCCCTGAAGAGATCGGGCAATACCCTGCTTCCCATCGTGCCGTGTTCAAGGTCGACGGCCACCCAGTCGTAGCCGGCGCGTCCGAGGATCTCGGCGACCGAGCTGTCCGGGATCTGCATCCAGCTTCCGACGGACGCCTCGCCGCGCGCCAGTTTGCCACGGATTTCCTGTATCTGCGGATATCTGTTCATGCCACGGATTTCCCGGCGGCGTCGCCGGCGAAGGCCGGCACCGTGAATCCGGTCACCCTGTATTGCAGTCCCACCCGAGCCAAATGCGGCATTCGCTCCTCCTCCAGCCCGCCGGTCTTCTTCAGCCGGGCGTTTCGTGCCGGCAAAGATACGGCAGGCGCGAGGCGCAGGTCCAATACATGATTTTTCAAATTGCCATAGAAACGATTGATGTTTCAGGCGATGGCGCAGTCATGGCCCGCCGTCGGACGGGGCCGCCCGTCGTGATCCGGCCCCGCCATCCATGGCGCGTCCCCTACGGGACGGATGGTATGGCGCACGCCTCTCCGCCGCCGAAGAGGCGGGAACGGGTCAGGAAGCGCCGTTCCCGCCCGTTGTCGAGCGAGAACATCCCGCCGCGCCCCGGCACCACGTCGATGATGAGCTGCGTGTGCTTCCAGACCGCGAACTGGCTGCCGCTGATATAGACCGGAACGCCGCCGATCTCGCCGAGCTTGACATCCGTTTCGCCGACCCGGAATTCATCGGCCGGATAACACATCGGCGAGGAGCCGTCGCAGCATCCGCCGGATTGATGGAACAGGATGTCGGGATGATCCTTCTGAATCTCCCGAATGAGGGCAAGCGCCTTGTCGGTCGCCAGCACCCTTGGTTCGCCGCCTGTCTCGTCCATGAGCGTCTTCCCTCCTCCAAACGTGAAGGCCCCCGGTCGCAGCCGGGAGCCCTCGTGGCGTGGTTGGGAGGATATCTCAGAAGAAGCCGAGCGCCTTCGGGCTGTAGCTCACCAGCATGTTCTTGGTCTGCTGGTAATGGTCGAGCATCATCTTGTGCGTCTCACGGCCGATGCCGGACTGCTTGTAGCCGCCAAAGGCCGCATGCGCCGGATAGGCATGGTAGCAGTTCGTCCAGACGCGGCCCGCCTGAATGTCACGGCCGAAGCGGTAGGCGCGGCTTCCGTCACGCGTCCACACACCGGCGCCGAGACCGTAGAGCGTGTCGTTGGCGATCTCCAGCGCTTCCTTCTCGTCCTTGAAGGTCGTCACGGCGACCACCGGGCCGAAGATCTCCTCCTGGAAGATGCGCATCTTGTTGTGGCCACGGAAGACGGTCGGCTTGACGTAGTAACCGCCCGCCAGTTCCCCGCCGAGGTCGTTGCGCCCGCCGCCGGTCAGAACCTCGGCGCCTTCCTGCCTGCCGATATCGAGATAGGACAGGATCTTCTCCAGCTGCTCGCCGGAAGCCTGCGCGCCGATCATCGTCTCCAGATCGAGCGGGTTGCCCTGCTTGATCGACTGCACGCGCTTGACCGCCTTTTCCATGAAGCGATCGTAGATCGATTCCTGGACGAGGGCTCGGCTCGGGCAGGTGCAGACCTCGCCCTGGTTGAGCGCGAACATCGCAAAGCCTTCCAGAGCCTTGTCGAGGAAGTCGTCGTCTTCCGCCATCACGTCGGCGAAGAAGATGTTCGGCGACTTGCCGCCGAGTTCCAGCGTGACGGGAATGAGGTTCTGGCTGGCATATTGCATGATCAGCCGGCCCGTCGAGGTCTCGCCGGTGAAGGCGATCTTGGCGATCCGCGGGCTGGTGGCGAGCGGCTTGCCCGCTTCCAGGCCGAAGCCGTTGACGATGTTGAGCACGCCCGGCGGCAGGAGATCGCCGACCACCTCGGCCCAGACGAGGATCGAGGCGGGCGTCTGCTCGGCCGGCTTGAGAACCACGCAATTGCCGGCGGCAAGTGCCGGCGCCAGCTTCCAGGCGGCCATCAGGATCGGGAAGTTCCAGGGAATGATCTGGCCGACGACGCCGAGGGGCTCATGGAAATGGTAGGCGACCGTGTCGTGGTCGACCTCGCCGATCGAGCCTTCCTGGGCGCGGATGCAGGCGGCGAAATAGCGGAAATGGTCGATCGCGAGCGGGATGTCGGCAGCCATGGTCTCGCGGATCGGCTTGCCGTTGTCCCAGGTCTCCGCCTGGGCCAGCACCTCCAGCTTGTCCTCCATCCGCTGGGCGATCTTCATCAGGATGTTGGAGCGGTCGGCGGCAGAGGTCCTGCCCCATTTTTCCTTCGCGGCATGCGCGGCATCGAGCGCCGCGTTGACATCCTTTTCGTCGGAACGCGGAATCTCGCAGATCTTGCCGCCGGTGATCGGCGTCAGGTTGTCGAAATACTTGCCGCCGATGGGCTCCCGCCATTCGCCGCCGATATAGTTGCCATATTTCAGCTTGAACGGGGATTCGACGATTTTCTGATGCAGCATGAAATCCTCCCTTGGATTGGCGGGTCCGATAGCGGAACCCGTGTGGGAGGAAATCTGAACATCTTTGGCGGGCGGCAACAGTGGCGCGCGGTCATACCGCAGTGCACACTGTCGCAAAACTGCGACACACGCGATCCGCTAATGCAGATCGAACTTCTTCATCTTGCGATGCAGGGTAGCGCGGCTCATGCCGAGCGCGATCGCCGCCTGCGAAACATTGCCGTGGGCGCGCGAAAGCGCCCTCAAAAGAGCCGCCCGTTCCGCTTCGAGAAGATTTTCCCGGGCGCCCCTGTGGCTTTCGTGAAGCGCGTCCGAAGCGGGAAGCCCGGCCGCGATACGCCGGTCGTCGAGCTTCAGCGCCAGCCGCGCCGCCCTGGTCGCGCCGAGCACGATGTCGTTCCTGTCAACGGCGAGAAGCGCCGAGCTCGCCCCGCTCTCGGTCGGAACCAGCACGAAGCGCGCGCCGGCGAACGCGCTGCGGAAAAGATTGAGCTCGATCCGCATCGCCGCGTCCCGCACAGTCTGGGAGAGGATCGACAGCGTCACATCGTTGATGTCCTCGCGGCAGGTAGACACGTCGAGCGCACCGGCCAGCTGGCCGCGGTGGTCGCGGATAGGCGCCGTCGTGCAGCTCAGGTTGATATTGGAGCAGAAGAAATGCTGGTCGCGAATGATCGCCACCGATCGTTCGTCGGCGATCGCCGTGCCGATGCCGTTCGTGCCGATGCTCGCCTCGGTCCATACCGAACCCGTCCACAGGCCGAGATCGCCGAATTCCTTGTCGTCGCCCGCAGCACCACGCCGTTCCAGCGCGATGCCGTCCCGGTCCGTCAGGAGCAGGCAGCAACCGGCCTTGCCGACGGTGAGGAAGAGGCGGTCGAGCTCGTCGGTCGCGTCGGCGACCAGCCTCTCGGACTGTTCCCGGGCGTTTCTGTATTCCTGTTCCGTCAGGCGGACGGGCAGCCGCTTCTCTTCCGGGGCAAGGCGGTGCATAGTCATGCAGCGCCGCCACGAGGCGACGACCGGAGAACTCGCCGCCGCGGACTGCGCGGACGCATACACCTGATCCGCATGCGCGGAATGCTCGTGCATCTGGCTCCTCCCACCGAACACCTCACTTTAATTGTCTCTAAAAAAGCCCCGCATGGCAATCGTCTTCATCCGGCCTTTCCTTCCGACGATGGTCGGAGAGCGCAGGCGCCCACGATCCCCCAGCGCCCCCGGAGCGAAGGCAGGACGCCCGCCGGGCCGGGACCTGAAGGAACGCCTTCGCCGTTGAACTTCCGGCGGCCCCACGAGGGCATCGGGGGCCGATCAAATCCGGGACCGGGGCGCTCAAGCCGATTGACACCTCTCATACGACGTCATATCTCTATTGTGACTTGAACTGCTGCCGGGCGAGGACACTGGGCGGCCAATGGGAGGAAAGCTTCATGAAGCCATTTCTGAAGGCGCTTGCGCCAATTGCAATCGGATTTGCGCTGTTTGCCCAGCCGGCAAAGGCGGAAACTCCGCCGAACATGCTGGTGGTCGGCTTTTCGATGAACAATATCCTGACGCTCGACCCCGCTGCGATCACGGGAAAAGAAACCGTACAGGTTCTCACCAACATATATGACAACCTTGTGTCGCTCGACGCCGTCACGCGCTCCCAGGTGAACCCGCAGATCGCGGAAAGCTGGACCGTCAGCGCCGACAATACGGCAATCACCTTCAAGCTTCGCACCGGCGCGACCTTCGCCTCCGGCAATCCGGTCACGTCGGCCGATGTCGTCTGGTCGCTCAAGAGGCTGATGAAGCTCAACCTCGCCCAGGCGTCCTTCCTGAAGACGCATGGCTTCTCGGCGGCGAATGCCGATGCGAGCTTCACCGCCCCCGACGGGCACACGGTCGTCATCACGCTGCCGAAGAAGGTCGATCCGCAGATCATCATCCAGACGCTCGGCATCGTCGGCCCCGGCTCGATCCTGGACAGCAAGGCAGTCCAGGAACACGACAAGGGCGGCGACATGGGCACCGCCTGGCTGACCACCAATTCCGCCGGCTCCGGCCCGTTCATGCTCGGCCAATGGCAGTCGAACGAGCGCGTCACGCTGGAGCAGAATCCGAAATACTGGGGCGAGAAGCCCGCGATGCGCCGCATCATGATGCGGCATCTCGCCGAATCGCAGAGCCAGCGGCTGATGCTCGAAAAGGGTGATATCGACATCGCCTACTCGATGTCCGCGGCCGACCTGAAGGCGCTCGAAGCCAACAAGGACGTGACCGTCCAAACCAATGGCGGCAGCGGGTTCTATTACCTCGCCGTTTCGATGAAGGACGAGAAATTCCAGAATCCGAAGGTCCGCGAGGCGCTTCGTTATCTGATCGACTACCAGGGCCTGAACGACAGCGTGCTGCCCTATTTCGGCAAGCTGCGCGACCGCCCGATCCCGAACGGCATTTTCGGCGCGCTTCCCGACGCGGGCTACAGGCTGGACGTGGCGAAAGCCAAGGCCCTGCTCGCGGAAGCCGGTTATCCGGACGGATTTTCGACGACGCTCCGCGCCATCTCCGACGTTCCCTTCATGAATGCCGCGACGGCCATCCAGGCCACGCTTGCCCAGGGCGGCATCAAGGCGGAGATCATCACCGGCTCGGGCGACCAGATCTACGGCGCGATGCGGGAGCGCAAATATGAGCTTCTCGTCGGCCGCGGCGGCGGCGGCCAGCTCCCGCATCCCGATTCCAACCTTCGCGCCATTGTCTACAATCCCGACAATGCGGATCAGGCAAAGCTGACCAATTTCCAGGGCTGGCGCACGTCCTTCTACGACGAGAAGATCAACAGGATGATCGACGAGGCCCTCGTGGAAACCGACAAGGACAAGCAGGTCAGGGAATACCAGGACATCCAGACCTATTACGAGCAGATGGTGCCCGCCATCCAGCCCTTCTCCGAGGTCGTCGACAGCGTGGCCTATAGCGCCGACATCAAGGGGCTGCAGCTCAACCCGTCCTGGTCGACGCAACTGCGCACCGTCACGAAAGAACGATAATCGCCGGCTGCCGCGGCGCGGGGCGCTGCGGCAGGCACGATACGCTTACCGAGGTATCCCCGATGAACAATGAGCGTCTTACTGCTTTCGCGAGGCAGTCCGGCACCATATTGGCAACTCTCGCCGGCCTGCTGATCCTGACCTTCTGTATCGGACGACTGATGCCGGTCGACCCGGTGCGGGCCATCGTCGGCGAAGAAGCCGACCAGGCCACCTATGAGATGGTCGCGGAGCGGATAGGCGCGAACCTTCCCCTCTACCAGCAGTTCTTCCGCTACGTGAACGACCTGCTGCACGGCGATTTCGGCGTTTCCATCCGCACCGGCCAGCCGGTCATCAACGACATCCTGCATGTGATGCCGGCGACGATCGAGCTCGCCACCTTCGCGATCATCGTCGGCGCGGGGCTCGGCGTCCCGCTCGGCATTCTCGCCGCGGTCCGCCGCAACAGGCCGGTCGACCACATCATCCGTTTCCTGACCCTGGTCGGACATTCGATGCCGATCTTCTGGACGGGCATGATCGGCCTGATCATCTTCTACGCGGCTCTCGATCTGGTCGGCGGCGGCGGCCGCATATCCGATTATTATATCGGCCTCGTGCCGGAAACGACGGGTTTCCTGCTGATCGATTCCGTGCTGGCCGGAGACTGGGAGGTCTTCCGGGACGCCATCAACCACCTGCTCCTGCCGGCCAGCATCCTCGGCTATTCGTCGATGGCCTATATCACCCGCATGACCCGCAGCTTCATGCTGGACCAGCTGAACCAGGAATATATCACCACGGCGCGCGTCAAGGGCCTCTCGAAAGGCCGGACGATCTGGCATCACGCCTTCGCCAATATCCGCGTGCAGCTCGTGACGATCGTCGCGCTCGCCTATGGCAGCCTGCTCGAAGGCGCCGTCCTCATCGAGACGGTGTTCTCCTGGCCCGGCTTCGGCCAATACATCACCAACAACATGCTGATCGGCGACATGAACGCGGTGATGACCTGCGTGCTTCTCGTCGGCGTCATCTTCATCGCGCTCAATCTGCTTTCCGATGCGCTCTACAAGATCTTCGATCCGAGGACGCGGTGACATGACAGCGAAATCTCTCGATATGCAGGACGCGGCTATGCTCGGCTCTCGCTCAAATCAAAATTCGACGCTTCGCCGCCTGGCGGCGGTCATCCTTGAACTGCTTGGCAACCCTTCCTCGGGTTTCGGCCTCGTCGTCATCACGATCCTGCTCCTGACGGCGATCGTCGCGCCGCTGATCGCGCCCTACGATCCGAACATCGTCAATCTCTCCAACACTCTCCGGCCGCCGGGCGCCGAGCACTGGTTCGGCACGGACGAACTCGGCCGCGATATCCTGAGCCGCATCATCTACGGCACGCGCATCAGCCTCACGATCATCACCATCGTGTCCGTCATCGTCGGGCCGATCGGCCTCATCGTCGGAACCACGGCGGGTTATTTCGGCGGCTGGTACGATACGATCATGATGCGCATCACGGACATATTCCTGTCCTTCCCGAGCCTCATCCTCTCGCTCGCCTTCGTGGCGGCGCTCGGCGCCGGCCTCGAAAACGCGATCATCGCCATCGGGCTGACCACCTGGCCGCCGATCGCCCGGCTGGCGCGCGCCGAAACGCTGACCTTCCGCGGCGCGGACTATATCTCCGCATCGCGCATGCAGGGGGCCTCGCCGCTTCGCATCATCGTCAAGTCCATCATGCCGATGTGCCTCCCCTCCGTCCTGGTCCGCGTCACGCTCAGCATGGCGACCGTCATCCTGACGGCGGCCGGTCTCGGCTTCCTCGGGCTCGGCGCACAGCCGCCGCTTCCCGAATGGGGTGCGATGATCGCCACCGGCCGGCGCTACATGCTGGACAACTGGTGGCTGGTCGCCTTCCCCGGCGGGGCCATCCTGCTCGTCAGCCTCGCCTTCAACCTTCTGGGCGACGGGCTGCGCGACGCGCTCGACCCGAAACAGCGCTAGGATCTTCGGTCATGGAAAACCAGGCACCCCTTCTCCACGTCGAAAATCTCCGCGTCAGCTATCGCAGCGGCAAGACGTACAATACGGTCGTCAAGGGCGTCTCGTTCGATCTCGGCCGCGAAAGGCTCGGCATCGTCGGCGAATCCGGCTCCGGCAAGTCGACCATCGGCCGGGCGCTGCTGAAGCTCCTGCCGACAGCGAGGATCGACGCCGACCGCATGGATTTCGCAGGAACCGACCTGCTGGCGGCAACCGAAAGGCAGATGCTCGCCATCCGCGGACGGCGCATCTCCATGATCCTGCAGGACCCGAAATTCTCGCTCAACCCCGTCCACCGGGTCGGCGACCAGATCGCCGAAGCCTATCGGGTCCACACCAGGGCCTCCGCGCAGGCCGCCAGACAGAAGACGCTCGAAATGCTGGAAGCGGTGAAGATCCGCGATCCCGAACGGGTCTTCGGCCTTTATCCGCACGAGGTCTCGGGCGGCATGGGCCAGCGCATCATGATCGCCATGATGCTGATCCCCGAACCACAGATCATCATCGCCGACGAACCGACCTCGGCGCTCGACGTGACCGTGCGCATGCAGGTGCTGAACATTCTCAACGAACTGGTCATCAACAAGGGCATCGGCCTGATCATGATCAGCCACGACCTCAACCTGGTGCGCAATTTCTGCGATCGCGTCATGGTCATGCGCTCCGGCGAGGTCGTCGAGGAGCACGCCGCCCGCGACATGAAGAACTGCACGCATCCCTATACGCAAGGCCTGCTCGCCGCCCAGCCGCATATCGGCGGCAGCCGCAAGCCGCTTCCGGTCCTGAACCGCGACATCAAAGAGGTGCGCGCATGAACGCCATCAACGTCCGCAATCTGTCGATCGACCTCGGTTACGGCTCGGCCAAGAAACGCATTCTCGGCGATGTCTGCTTCTCCGTGGAATCGGGCGAATCCTTCGGCCTGGTCGGCGAGTCCGGCTCCGGCAAGTCGACGATCCTGCGGTGCATCGCCCGCCTTCTCAATCTCTGGGAGGGCGACATCGAGCTCGAAGGACGCTCGGTCAAGGACATGCCCTTCGCCGAATACTGCCGTACCGTGCAGATGGTCTTCCAGGACCCCTACGGGTCGCTGCATCCGCGGCAGTCGATCCGCACGGCGCTTCAGGAACCGCTCCGCATCCATCGCATGGACCGCCAGGTCGAGCGCATGGAGCGCGCGCTGATCGACGTCGGGCTCAATCCCGCCTTCCTGTCGCGCTATCCGCACGAGCTGTCGGGCGGCCAGCGGCAGCGCGTCGCCATCGCCCGCGCCCTCATTCTGGAACCGCGCATCCTTCTCCTTGACGAGCCGACCTCGGCGCTCGACGTTTCGGTGCAGGCGGAGGTGCTCAACCTGCTGGCGGACCTGCGCGCCAAGCGCAATCTCACCTATCTCTTCGTCTCTCACGACCTTGCCGTGATAGACCATATGTGCGAGCGGCTGGCCGTCATGCAGCATGGCCGCTTGGTCGAGGTCATGAGCCGCGACGTTCTGGCAACCGGAGAAGCGAAGGACCCCTATGCCCGCGAGCTCATTCAGGCAAGCCTCGAATACGACCACGCCGTTTAACGCCTTCGTATCCGACGGCAGGGAGGTATCGCCATGACGGCCGAAGCCGAAAACTCCGTCTCGCCGTCCGCCGGCTGGCGTCGCCGGGAGACCCTGAGTTCGCAGCTCGTGCGCACGGTCGCCGAACGCATCAGGGTCGGCGAGTATCCGAAAGGCGCGAAACTCCCGACCGAAAAGGCGCTGATCGACGAATTCGGCGTCAGCAGGACCGTGGTGCGGGAGGCGATCGCCAATCTGCGGGCCAGCGGCCTCATATCGATCCATCACGGCATCGGCGCCTTCGTCCGGCAGGATGCCGGCGTCACTCCCTTCCGGCTCAGCGAGGAAAGCCTCGTCGCCGTCGAGGAAATCGTCAAGGGGCTGGAACTGCGCATCGGCATCGAATCGGAAGCGGCCGCGCTTGCGGCGCACCGGCGCACGGAGGCCGACCTCGAGGCGATCCGGCAGGCATGCGCGGCGATGGATACAGCGATCCGGCACGCGAGCAGGGACACGCAGGCGGATTTCGATTTCCACTGCGCGGTGGCCTCGGCCAGCCAGAACGAACATTTCTACCGGATCTTCAGCTATCTCGGCGAAACCCTGATGCCGCGCATGCGGGTCCAGACCAACGACATCAGCGACGCGATGTTCTCAGGCCATCTGGGGCGCGTCAACGACGAGCACCGCGCCGTGCTGCAGGCGATCGAGGCCCGCGATGCCGACGGCGCCCGCGCCGCCATGCGCAAGCACCTGAGCGACAGCCGCGACCGGATGGTGGAAAGACTGCGATACGACAAATGATCGACCCGGAAAACATGGCCAGCCTGACGGTCAGGCTGCGCGACAACCTCTCCTTCGCATGGAATTTCGATCCGGCCGCCGGCAGTTTTGCCGACTGGAAGAAGCGCATCCGCGAGAAGGTGCGTGACGCGCTCGGTATCGCGAGCCCAGCCCCCGCCTCCGCGTCCATGATATCGGAATGGACGGACGACGGCTGCATCGGCCAGCAGCTCGAACTCGGCTTCTCGAACGGTGAAACCACCGCCGCCTATCTGCTCCGTCCCGATACGGCCGTCCCGACGCCGGCGGTTCTTCTGCTGCACGATCACGGCTCGTTCTTCTCGATCGGCAAGGAAAAGATGATCCGCCGTCCCGGCGAGACCTCCGCTGTCCTGTCCGACGTCGAACAATGGACCGCAAAGCTCTATGGCGGGCGCCATGTCGGAAACGAGCTTGTGCGGCGCGGCTATACCGTGCTCTGCGCCGACGCGCTTGGCTGGGGAAGCCGGCAGGGAAACGGTTACGAGGCGCAGCAGGCGCTGGCGGCCAACCTCATGCAGTTCGGCGTTTCGCTTGCATCGGTCCTGCTTGTCGAGGATCTCGAAGCCCTGCGCTACCTGAAGCAATTGCCGGGCATCGACCCGGACCGGGTGGCAAGCCTCGGGTTTTCCATGGGCGGTTCGCGCTCCTGGCAGGTCGCCGCGCTGTCGGACGATGTGAAGGCCTGCGTCGCGGGCGGCTGGATGGGCACGCTGTCCGGGCTCATGCGCCCCGGCAACAACCAGCTTCGCGGCCAGTCGGCCTTCTGCATGCTGCATCCGCAGATCGCCGGCAAGCTGGACTATCCGCATTTCGCGGGTCTCGCCGCGCCGAAACACGCCTTCTTCTTCAGCGGCAGGCAGGACCGGCATTTTCCCGAGCCCGTCGCCACGGAAGCCTTTCACCAGATCCAGGATATCTGGAGCGCTGCGGGCGCTTTCGACCGGATCGAGACGCGGCTGTGGCCGGATGCCCATTGTTTCCCGGTCGAACAGCAGGACTACGCGATCGACTGGCTCGACCGCATCATCTGAAATCCGGCCCTGTCAAGAAAACCGGGCGGGTTTCTGTCGAAACCCGCCCGCATATTTTTCAGCATCCCGCGCAGGGCAAGCCTTCGCGCCGGTCTCAGCCGACGAGGTTGGCGTTGATGAAGTCGAAGTTGATATCCTCGCCGAGACCCGGCTTGTCGGAGATGTGGACGTAGCCGTTCTCGTCCATCGGGTCGACGAGGGCATTCAGATATTCGAAGCCGTCGTCGTATTCGAGGAACGGGTGCAGGAGGCCGCGCTCGTACCAGTGCGCATTCTTGCTGCAGGCCGCCACGATGAGGTTCGGCGCACCGTTGCCGTGGATCTCGCAATGCATGCCGAAGGATTCCGCCAGATGCATACATTTCATCGCAGGCCCGATGCCGCCGACGTCATGCACGCCGGTGCGAAGGATGTCGCAGGCCTTCGACGTGATCCATTCCGCACGGTTGAAATGCTTGCCGGCGGCACTCTCCGGCCCCAGAACCGGAATGTCGAGGTTTTCCGCAAGCCAGGCGTAGGAGGCGGAGCTCTGCTCGTCCATCGGCTCCTCGATCCAGTCGAAACCGAGCTTCTCCAGCCCCTTGCCGAGCAGCAGCGCATCCGTGCGCGAATACCAGTGGAAAGCGTCGATCATCAGATGGATATCCGGGCCGACCGCCTCGCGCACGGCAGCGCAGGCCTTCAGGTCCATCCTGACGTCCGGCGCCCAGGAAACCGGCGGCATCCAGGTGTGCAGCTTGATGCCCTTGTAGCCGCGCTTCACCAGCTTCTGCGCGAACCGGCCGTAGTCTTCGGGCGTCGCAAGGCCGTTTTCCAACTCGTCGCCGCACATGATCGAACCATAGGCCGGGATCTTCTCGCGGTAGCTGCCGATCAGCTTGTGGACCGGCATGTTCAGCTTGCGGCCAGCGAGGTCCCAGAGCGCGCAATCGACGATGGCGAGGGTGCGATCCGTCAACTGGGCCGCGCTGCCGCGCTGCCAGTGGGCGAGATCCTGCCAGAGCCTCTCGCGCGCGAAGGGATCTTCGCCGATCAGCACCTTCTTCACGAACTTGTCGATGACGTGCGGCCGCACGATTTCCGGCGGGGCGAAGCAATAGCCTTCCGCGCCATCGTCGTCGACGATCGTCAGCAGCGCCAGGTTGACCTTGTGCGGCGGGCCGGGATGCGCGTGGCCGGCGCTGTCCTGATGACGGCGGGTGGTATGGGAGAACACCCGCACATTGACGTCTACGATCTTCACAAAATTCCTCCTGTCAGAAGCGGGAAGCAGATCCCCGCCAATTCATGGTATGACCCGGCCGCTGACGGTCGGGCGCAATTCCCGGGCCCTGGATCGTTCCGCCGGTCAGGCGTCGTCCGGATGACCTGCGGAGGCGAAGCCGCCTCCCTGGTAGATCACCGCGGGATCGGCGGGGTTTTCCCTGCCGGCGGCGGCCTCGACCTCGACGCGCCACCTCGCGGAGCTGTCCTGCGGCTTCCACCCGAGGAAAGCGGCATTGCCGTTGTCCCACCATTGCTCGTCATTGGCAGACGCGCCATAGACGATCGTGTGGGCGATCCGGGGGGCGGCGAAGGCGCGACCGCACAGGGAGAAGAAGTCCCGATAGCTGAGCCAGGTCGCCAGCATGCGCGTATTGGCCGGCTTCTCGAAGCACGAGCCGATGCGCACCGACAGCGTCTCCTGCCCGAACTTCTCGAAATAGAGGCTGGCGATCGCTTCGCCGAAGACTTTCGAGGCGCCGTAAAGGGAATCGGGCTTCGGGACCACCGTATTGTCCAGCCGCTCGTCGCGCCGGTAGTAGCCGACCACATGGTTGGAACTCGCGAAGACGATGCGCGGCATGCCGTTGTGGCGGGCCGCTTCGTAGAGATTGTAGAGGCCGACGATATTGCCCTGCAAAATAAGGTCGAACTTCTTCTCGACCGAAATTCCGCCGAGATGAATAACCCCGTCGACACCGTCGAACAGCTTCGAAACACCGGCGGCGTCCGCCAGATCGCAGCGGATAAAGGTCTCCTTCGAACCGACATCGGTGATCTCGCCTATGTCCGAGATCACCACATGTTCGGCGATCTCGCCCAGCATCGGGCGAATGGCCCGGCCGACGCCGCCGGCAGCCCCCGTCAAAAGAAGTTTCCTGAGCATTCTTCCCTCATAACCGGGCCGGCGGCAGCGCCATCGGCTCGTACGTTGTCATATCTCATAGCCGATGTCATACTATAAGGCTCATTGCGGGCGTCAATAAATTTCTTGCCGGGTCCTTGACAAGCCGGGCCGACTTTACCCCTGTAAGTGGCGGAAAACCAATGCAAAGGCTGGAGAACGCCGATTTTGAAACCATCAGATCACACGACTCTGGAGGCGCGTTCGCGCAGGGGACGCAATCTCGTCGACACGGTCGGCCAACGCCTGCGCAGCGCCATCGCAAGGGGTGATCTGAAGCCGGGCGACAAGCTCGCCAGCGAGAGCGGCCTGACCCAGCAATATCAGGTCAGCCGCACCGTCATCCGCGAGGCGATCGCGTCGCTTCGCGCGGACGGGCTCGTGGAGGTGCGCCACGGCGTCGGCGTCTTCGTTCTGGCGCCCCAGGCCGGACTGCAGAAAGGCTTCCGCAGCGTCGATTCCAACCGCGTGTCCTCGATTATCGAGATGCTGGAAGTGCGCGCCGCCATCGAGATCGAGGCGGCCGGGCTGGCCGCGGGCCGCTCCTCTCCCGCGCAGCAGGAGCTGATCTTCGAATGTCTCGACACCATGAACCGGCAGATCGCGGCCGGGTCGTCGACGGTCGAAAACGATCGCGCTTTCCATCTGGCTATAGCCGACGCCACCAACAATCCCCGCTTCCGGGAACTCCTCGAAGCCATCGGCCAGCAGATGATCCCGCGCTCGCTCCTGCAGGACGACGACGTGGACATCTCCCCCGCGGAATACCTGGCGCAGATCCAGAGGGAACACGCCGATATCGCCAGGGCGATCGCCGAAGGAGATGATTCGGCGGCACGCGAGGCGATGCGGACCCACCTGAAGGGAAGCCAGCAGCGATACCGGGCGCTCATGCGGCGCTCGTGAGCTTTTCCGGCGAAGAGATAATATAAGTATTGACTGTCATAATATGACATCCTATCCTCCGGGAAGATCAACCTGGAGGAATGCCCGTGTCTATGGACCCAAATGAACTGAAGCGCGCGCTCGGCGCCGGCCTCTTGTCTTTCCCCGTGACCCCGTTCGGCAAGGATGGCCTCTTCAACCGCAAGGCCTATGAAGCGCATGTCGGCTGGCTGGCCGGCTTCGACGCCTCGGTCCTCTTCGCGGCGGGCGGCACCGGGGAATTCTTCTCGCTCGAGCCGTCGGAGGTTCCCGAAATCGTCGCGGCCGCCAAGGCCGCGGCCGGCAGCACGCCGATCGTATCCGGCTGCGGCTACGGCACGCGTATCGCCGTTTCGATCGCGAAATCGGCCGAGAAGGCCGGCGCCGACGGCTTGCTGCTGCTGCCGCACTATCTGATGGACGCCAGCCAGGAAGGGCTTTACCAGCATATCAAGACGGTCTGCCAGTCCGTCTCCATCGGCGTCATGGTCTACAACCGCGACAATTCGATCCTTTCCGCCGAGACGCTCGCCCGCCTGTGCGACGCCTGCCCCAATCTGGTGGGCTTCAAGGACGGCTCCGGCGACATCGCCCTCGTGCGCAAGATCACCGCGACGATGGGCGACCGCCTCACCTATCTCGGCGGCATGCCGACGGCCGAACTGTTCGCCGACGCCTATCTGGGAGCCGGCGTGACGACCTATTCCTCCGCCGTCTTCAACTTCGTCCCCGCGCTTGCCCAGACGTTCTACAAGGCGCTGCGCGCGGGCGACACGGCCACCACGAACCGTATCCTGATCGATTTCTTCTATCCGTTCATGGAAATCCGCAACCGTCAGAAGGGTTATGCCGTCTCCGCCGTCAAGGCCGGCGTCCGGCTGATGGGCTTCGACGCAGGCCAGGTCCGCGCGCCCTTGACCGACCTGACCGCCGACGAGGTCCGGATGCTCGCGGCCCTCTGCGAGCCCTATCGCGCCGACGCCCCGAGGTCGCAGGCCGCCGAATAGGCTGGCCGTCCGGCCACGCAAACCACGAAAGCCGGCAGGTCGCCCTGCCGGCTTTTTTCATGGCATCGGCCTGCCCGGCCTTTCAGGCAAAACGCCCGCGACACTGTCGCGGGCGCTCTTCCTGACGGATATGCCTGAACCGACATGGGGCGGATATCGCCCGATCGCGGCAAGCCTCGTTCGGCTTATCGCTGCTTGGACACGCTGCGCAGGCGGACGGTCCAGCCGTAGTGGTTCTGATATCCCTTGATATCCGCGCGGTAGACGACGCTGTCGACCACGGCCGAGATCGGCTGCAGGGCGGGCACCAGTTCCTCGTAGCGCCGCTGGATGTCCTCGTACATCGCCTTCTGCCTGGCCTTGTCCCGCTCGACCAGGGCCTTGCCGGACATGTCGTTCAGCTGCGCGTCATAGAAGGACGTGCGCCATCCGATGATGCCGCTGAGCTTGGCGTCGTCGGCATTGTTCGGGTTGATGACGAGCGCGCGGAGGTTGGAGTGCGGATGCGGCTCCTGCCCGCCGCCGCCGCGGCCGACGATCATCTCGAACTTGCGTTCGCGCATCGGGCCGTAGATCTGGTCGCCCGCCCCTTGCACGATCTCGGCCTTGATGCCGGCCTGCGCGAGCGTCGCCTGGATCGCGGTTGCGGTATCCGTGAAGGGCGGCTCGTTCAGCGTCAGCAGCCTGACCGGGAAACCGTCCGGATACCCCGCCTTGGCGAGAAGCTCCTTGGCCTTGGCCACATCGACCTTGTAGTCCGGATCGGGCAGGCTTCCGATGACGCCTTCGGCAACCGGGCGCAGGCGCCTGGTGCCGTAGTTCGGCATGATGGTCTTGTTGATGCCGTCATAGTCGACGAGGTAACGGACCGCGAGGCGGACGTCCGGGTTCTTGAACTTTTCGTCCTTCATGCTCATGGCGAGGAAGTAGAAGCCGGAGCTCGGCGTGCTCTGGACCTCGACTTCGGGATTCTTGCTCAGCGCGGCGATGTCCGGGACGGAAAGGCCGATCGCCACGTCGACGTCGCCCTTTTCCAGCATCAGCCGCTTGGTCTGCGATTCCGGCATGTGGCGATAGATCACCCGCTTCATCCTGGGCTTTTCGCCCCAATAATCGTCGAAACGGGTCAGGATGAGCATTTCATTGGAGGACCAGCGCGTCAGGCTGAAGGCACCGGAGCCGGCGGCATTGATCTTTAGCCAGGCCGCGCCCTGGTCGCCGTTGGCCTCGTGGCCAAGCGCGGTCTTCTTGTCGATGATGGCGCTCGCGTCAGGCTTGCCGAAGATCGCCAGCGTCAGTTGCGGGTCCGTCGGCTGGGCGGGCTTGATGGTGATCCTGTTGCCGTCCGCGCTCAGGAACTGATCGATATTGTTGGCCTTGTAGCCGAACGACGACCATACGCCGGCGCCGACCAGGCCGAGGCCGATATTGCGCTTGATCGACCAGACGACATCGTCCGCGGTCACGGGATTGCCGGACGAGAACTTCGCACCGTCCCGCAGGGTGAAGGTCACGGCGCCGTCGTCCGCGACGGTCCAGGAACCCGCCAGGCCGGGATTGACCTTGGTCTTGTCGATGGCATCGAGCTCGACCAGCGTGTCGTAGAGATTGGCGATGACGCCGGTCGCCTCGCGGCCGGAAATCGCCGCAGGGTCCAGCGTCAGGATATTGTTCATGCTCAGCCCGACCACGAGCTGATCGGCAGGCGTATCCGCGAGCACGCCGATCGGCGCGGACAGCGTCAGCGCTGTGGCCAGAGCCACATGCTTCATCCATTTCATAGGGGTTCCTCCATCAAAGCAGCCATGTGCATATGACGTCACATGAGCTGTCGCCTTGTATGAAGACCTAAATCCCAATCTTCGTCAACCGATTCAAGCGACGCCATTGGGCTTCCGGCTTCAATTTACTTCCGACATTGGACTCGTCGCGAGAGGTGGCATCGTATTTCAGGCAGCTTGTCATATTATAAGTTGACTGCTGTCAACAATGCCCTCTAAATGACGCCGCAAGCGTTGCATGCCAGGGAGGACAATCGGATGAAGCGGCTTCTGATCACCGGCGCTGCCGGTAACATGGGAACCGCCTTGCGGCAGCGGCTCGGCCATCTGGCGGAGATCGTCCGCATCTCCGACATCGCCGGCATGGGAGAGACCGCCGCCCGCGAGGAGCCATGGCCCTGCGACCTCGCCGACACGGACGGCGTCATGCGCATGGTGGAAGGATGCGACGGCATCATCCATCTCGGCGGGGTTCCCTCGGAAAACACCTTCGCCCGCATTCTCGAAAGCAACATCAAGGGCCTTCACAATCTCTACGAGGCGGCCCGCAGCCACGGCAAGCCGCGCATCCTCTTCGCAAGCACCAATCACACCATCGGCTTCTACCGGCAGGACCAGTTCATCGGCGTCGGCGATCCGGTGAAGCCGGACGGGCTCTATGGCGTCTCGAAATGCTTCGGCGAAGGTCTCGCCCGCATGTATTTCCACAAGTTCGGGCAGGAGACGGCGATCGTCAGGGTCGGCGCCTGCTGGCCGAAGCCCACGACGGTGCGCATGCTGTCGATCTGGCTGAGCTTCGACGACATGGCGTCGCTTGCCGAACGGGTCTTCAAGGCGCCGTATCTCGGCTGCCCGACGATCTGGGGTGTCTCGGACAACCAGCCGAAATGGTGGGACAATTCAGCGTCCGCCTATCTCGGATGGGCGCCGAAGGACAGCGCGGAAATCTACCGCGCGGAACTGGAGCGCGATCCGGGCATTCCCGCCAGGGATTCGTCGCAGGCGCAGTGGCAGGGCGGCGGTTTCGTCGACGACCCGATCTACACCGACCAGCTTTCCGTCTCGATCAACCGGTAATGGCACCCATGAAAATCACCGATCTGCGCACGACCCCCGTCAGCCTGCCCCTTGCAGAACCGCTCGGCAATGCGACCGCGACCATTCACAATTTCTCCTGCCTCGTGGTCGACCTCCTGACCGACGACGGCCTTTGCGGCGAGAACCTGATATTCACCATCCGCCCGGAGCAGCTGAAGCTGCTGGATGCCATGGTGCATGTCCTGCGCGATGCGGTCGTCGGACGCGATCCCGACGATACCGGCGCCTTCTGGCAGGATGCCTGGCGCAGGATCAACTTCATCGGCTTCACCGGCGTCTCGATCATGGGGATTTCCGCAGTCGACGGCGCGATGTGGGATTTGAAGGGCCGCCGTGCCGGGACCTCCATATCCGCGATGCTCGGCAGATGCCGCGAGCGCATTCCCGCCTATGCCAGCGGCGGCCTGTGGCTGACGCAGGATATCGCCTCGCTGGCCCGGCAGGCGGAAGGTTTCGCCGGACAGGGATTCAAGGCGATGAAGCTGCGCCTCGCCGGCAAGGCCGATATCGACGTTCCCCGCGTTCAGGCGGTGCGGGCGGCGATCGGCAACGAGATCGCCCTGATGGTCGACGCCAACCAGGTCCTCGGCGTCGACGAGGCCATCCGGCTCGGCGAGGCTCTTGCGCCCTACGACATCGCCTGGTTCGAGGAGCCCGTGCCGGCCCATGCGCTGGAGGATTCCGCCCGCGTCGCAAAGGCGCTGAAGATGCCGGTCGCCTCGGGCGAAAACGAATATACCCGCTACGGCTTCCGGCGGATGATCGAAACCGGCGCGGCCTCGATCCTGATGCCGGACCTGCAGAGGGTGGGCGGTGTCACCGAATTCGCCCGGGTCGGCGCCCTGGCGGCAAGTTTCGACCTGCCGGTCTCCTCCCACCTCTTTCCGGAAATGAGCCTTCAGCTTCTCGGGCATGTGCCCACCGCCCATTCCCTTGAATACCTGGAGTGGTTCACGCCGCTTTACGAGGAGAGGATCGAGCTGCGGCAGGGCAAGGCCGCGATCCCCGACCGTCCCGGCTGGGGGATGGCCCTGGACAGGCAGGCCATCCGGAAATACGCGCTCTGATCCTGCCGCACCCGGAGGTGCCTCCCGGAAACGGGCGCTACGGCCGGATCGACCGCACCATCCCCGACAGTCTCTCGCACGCTCCTTCCAGCGCCCGGTCGGAAGCGGCAATCGAAAGCCTGATGAAGCCGGGGGCTGCGAAAGCCATGCCGGGAACGCTCGACAATCCGAATTCGTTCAGCAGATAGGCCGCAAGCTCGTTGTCGTCCGCCAGTGCCGCACCGGCCGGCGTCTTCCTGCCGATCAGGCGGCTGACGCCGATGAACGCGTAGAATGCACCGTCAGGCGCCGTGAACTCCAGGTCGGGAACCGGGGACAGCCTTTCGACGACGAGCCTGGCGCGATGGGCGAACGTGCGCGCGGCCTCTCCCACGAAGCCCTGATCCCCGCTCAGCGCGGCAAGCGCCGCCGCCTGCGCCACCGGCGATACCGAGGTGACGCTCTGCGACTGCATCTTGTTGAGCGCGGCGATCAGCGCTTTCGGACCCGCCGCATAACCGACGCGCCAGCCCGTCATGGCATATGCCTTCGAGACGCCGTTGACGATCATCGTGCGGTCGCGCAGTTCCGGGCACGCCTCGGCGAAGGATATGAACGGCACGTCGCGAAGAAGGATGTGCTCGTAGATCTCGTCGGAGATGACCAGCACCTGCGGATGCCGGGCGAGCACGGCGGCGAGCGCCCGGTATTCCTCCCGCGTGTAGATCGCCCCGGTGGGATTGGACGGGGAATTCAGCATCAGCCAGCGGGTTTTCGGCGTGATCGCGGCTTCCAGCCGTTCCGCCGTGATCTTGAAGCCCGTTTCCGGGCCGCAGGAGACGTAGACGGGCACGCCGCCATGCAGGGACACGATATCGCCGTAGGAAACCCAGCACGGCGTGGGGACGATCACGTCGTCGCCCGGTTCGAGCGTCGCAAGAAAGACGTCGAACAGGATCTGCTTCGCACCGTTGGCGATCATCACCTCGTCGAGCCCGTAGTCCAGATGGTTTTCCGTCCTGAACTTCTTCACGATCGCCTGCCGCAGGCTTTCCATGCCCGCCGGCGCGCCGTAGCGGATGCCGCCGGCGCGGATCGCCGCACATGCGGCGTCCGCGACATGGGCCGGTGGCTCGAAATCCGGCTCGCCGAGCGAGAGATCGATGACGTCCCTCCCTTCGGACATCAGTTTCCTGGCGGCCATGGCGATCGCCATGCTGGGCGAGGACTTGATGCCCGCGGCCCTGACGTTCTCAAACTTCATCCTGGTCTTCCCCGACGCTGTTTCCGGCACGGCGGACGGCGGGGCGAGACAAGGTCGCCTCGCCGCCCTCGCGCATCATTTCTGCGTGACGTAGTCGTAGTCCCGGTCGCGCTGCGCGGCGGCGGGGTCCCGTTTCTCCGCCGGTCCGTAGCCTCCGCCACCCGGAAGCTCCAGGATGAGCCGGCGACCGGCCGGAACGTGCTGGCGCCCCTTGGCCGACAGGACCGTGCCGTCATCGAGCAGCACCCTGCCCGGCGCACCGTCGCCACCGCCGTTGCGGCCTCTCGCCGGATGCTGGACCCGGTCGAACATCGCGTTGAAATGCATCTCGTGCCCTTCGGTCGGCGAGATCTCCACCACCTGGCCAAGGCCGCCGCGGAACTCGCCCGCCCCGCCGGAACCGTCCCGCAGCTCCTTCCGCCAGTAGATGACGGGGCCGACATGTTCGGTCGCCTCGATGGACATGGAGTGCACGCCGCTCGGGAAGGCCGTGGCATTGAGGCCGTCGAGATGGGAGCGAGCCCCGGCCCCGCCGCTGTTGAACAGCAGCACCTCGGCGCGCTGGCCACCGTCCGCCGGGGCCTTTTCGCCCTGCAACGGCCGCACGCTGACATGCAGGTTCCAGAGCGCACCGGCCCCTTCCGCAGGCACCCGGCCGGGCAGCATCTTGTGAACGGCTCCTAGGACCGCGTCGGGAACCAGATGGCCGAGCACATGCCGGACGGAAACCGGAGCCGGATGCTGGGCGTTCAGGATGCAGTCCTCGGGCGCCACGACCCTGAACGGCAGCAGCGAAGCGTGGTTGTTGGGGATTTCAGGCGCAATCGAGCACTTGAGGCCGTAGCAGGCATAGGCCGCCGAATAGATCAGCGGGCAGTTGATCCCCTTCGGGCTCGGCGGAGAGGTTCCCTCGAAATCGGCCAGGATATGGTCGCTCTCGACATCGAGGCGCACCGCGATGTCGATCGGCGATCCATAGCCGTCCACGCGCATCACATTGGAATAGGAGCCTTTGGGCAGCGCCGCCAGCCGTTCCAGCGTGGCGTCGTAGCTGCGCTTGAAGATGAAATCGGCCAGCGCCTCCAGGTCGGAGAGGGCGAACTCGTCCATCATGTCCATCAGCCGGCGGTGGCCGATCTCGTTGCAGGCGGCAAGCGAATAGACGTCGCCGACGACCTGATGGCTTTCCCGCACGTTGTTGCGAAGGATGTTGACGAGATCCTTGTTGACCTTGCCGCGCTCGGCGAACTTCATGATCGGGACGAAGATGCCCTCCTCATAGACCTCGTTGGCGTCAGGCCCGAAGCCGCGCCCGCCGACATCGACCACATGCGCCGTGCAGGCGAAGTAACCGATCAGCGCGCCGCCACGAAAGCTCGGCGACACGACGGTGAAGTCGTGCAGATGGCCCGTTCCCTTCCAGGGGTCGTTGGTGATGTAGACATCGCCCTCGAAGATGTTCTCCGGCCCGATGTCGCGGATGAAGTGCCCGACGGCTTCGGCCATGGCGTTGACGTGGCCGGGCGTGCCCGTCACGGCCTGGGCGATCATCTTCCCGCCACGGTTGAACACCCCGGCCGATAGGTCGCCCGACTCGCGCACGCTGGTGCTGAAGGCGGTGCGGATGAGCGTTACCGCCTGTTCCTCCACGACGGAGATCAGCCGGTTCCACATGATCTGCATGTGGACGTCGGAAAGTGCATTGGTTTTCATGGATAATCCTCCGTTCAAGCGGCCTGCTTGAGACGCACGAGCAGGCAGCCGTCGGCCTGCATGATGACTTCGCGGCTCGCGGTGATGATGGTCGAGGTCTCGCGTTCGGTGATGACGGCGGGGCCGGCGATCCAGTCGCCCGGCTTCATGTCGTGGCGCGAAACGACCGACGCATTCTGGAAGCGCCCTTCCTGAACGTCGAAGATCTGGCGATTGCCGCGGATCGCGGCGACAGCCCCCTTGCCCGTCTTGCCGATCTTCCGCGGCGGGGCGACCTTCGACGTCGCCCGCAGCGACCAGCTCACGATCTCGACGTCCAGGCCATCGATCACCCTTCCGAAGAAGTTCTCGTAACGCTCGTCGAACAGCCTGCGGAACAGCGCCCCGTCCGCATCCGCATACTCGCGGACGTCGATGGCGACGGGGACTTCCCAGCCCTGGCCGACGTAACGCATGTAGGCGGTGCATTCCAGCGCGGGGCGGGCATCCGGCGCTCCGGACCGCACGAACGACGTGGCCTCCTCGATGAGATCGGCGATCGTCCTGTTGATCGCCTTCGCGTCGAACCGGCTGAGGCGGCTGTAAGCGCTGCGCACCGACTCGAAGCCGAAAGGCGCCCGCAGGAAGCCAATGGCGGAGCCGACGCCCGCGCCGGGCGGAATGAGAAGTTCGGACATGCCGAGTTTTTCGCAAAGGCGCGCGGCATGGATGGGCGCCGCGCCGCCGAAGGCGATCATGGTGAATTCGGACAGTTCCTTGCCATTCTCCACGGCATGCATGCGGGCCGCGTTGCTCATGTTCTCGTCCACGACCTCGCTGAGGCCATAGGCCGCCGTCGCGACATCCGTATCGAGCCTGCCTGCGATATCCTGCTGCATGGCCCGGTCGGAGGCCGGACGATCGAGCTTCATGGCGCCGCCGGCGAATTCATCGGCGTCGAGGCGCCCGAGGATGAGGTCCGCGTCCGTGACCGTGGGGTTCGGGCCGCCGCGTCCGTAGCAGGCCGGTCCGGGTTCGGAGCCCGCGCTATGCGGCCCGACGCGGATCTGCCGCATGCTGTCGACGGTGGCGATCGAGCCGCCGCCCGCGCCGATCTCCACCATTTCGATGACCGGAATGGAAATGGGCATGCCGCTGCCCTTCTTGAACCGGTAGGTGCGGGCGACTTCGAACGTTTTCGAGGTCTTCGGGGTCTGGTCCTCGATCAGGCAGATCTTGGCCGTGGTTCCGCCCATGTCGTAGGAGAGGACCTGGCCGAGCCCGTAGCTGCTGGCGATGTGGGCGGCGAAGATCGCGCCGCCCGCCGGGCCGGATTCAAGCAGGCGCACCGGAAACTCGACTGCGCTTTCGACGCTGATGATGCCGCCGCCGGAATGGATCATGAAGACCGGGCACCGCGTCCCCTCGTCCGCCAGCCGGCCGACAAGACGGTTGAGATACGAAGCCATCAGCGGCTTGACGAAGGCATTGGCGCAAACCGTGTTGAACCGCTGGAACTCGCGCATCTGCGGTGAGACTTCCGACGAGATGGAAACGGAGATATCCGGGTTCTTCGCCAGCAGGCGCTGGCGGACGGTCTTTTCATGCGCGCCGTTGAGATAGGAATGGATAAGGCCGATCGCGACGCTTTCGTAGCCGGCGGCGACGATCCGGTCGCAGAGCGCGTCCACCTCGGCAAGGTCCAGCGCCTTCAGAACCGAGCCGTCGGCGCCGATGCGCTCGTCGAGCACGAACCGCTCGTCCCGCGGCACGAGCGGGGTCGGCAGGACGATATCGAGATCGTATTGCTCGAAACGGCTTTCGGTGCGCATCTCGATGACGTCGCGAAAGCCCCTGGTGGTGATGAAGGCGGTCTTCGCACCACGGCGCTCGATCAGCGCATTGGTGGCAAGCGTGGTGCCGTGGATGATCGTGTCGATCTCGGAAAGGTCGACGCCCGCGACCTCCGCGACCTGGCGAACCCCTTTGACGATTGCGTTTTCGGGAAAGGAATAATCGGTCAGCACTTTGATCGAATGGAGCGTGACGCCTACCTCCATCGCAACGTCGGTGAAGGTCCCGCCGATATCGACACCTACCCTGATTTGCTTGCCATCTTTCGCCATTTTCTTAACTCATGCTCCATAAGCGAGCTGTTGTCGCACTGCGCCGGGAAAGGTTTCATTTCGACGTGCGCCGCCGGTCTCCGCCCGCGTGACCGGGCGGAGGCAAAAGCTCTTCGGTTGTTGATGTTCCTGGTGCCCTGCGCGGCGGCCCTGAGCGGCCGCGCAGGGCGGCAGCGTTATTGCTTGCCGGTGAAATCGACGCCCGGCAGCGTCGTGGGAAGTTTCGGACGGTCGACGCCGATCCACTTCTTGTAGATGGCATCCAGCGTGCCGTCCGCCGTGCGGCGGTTCACGAAATCGGTCAGGAATTCCAGCATTTCCTTGTCGCCCTTGCGAACGGCCATGCCCTGGAAATTGTCCGCGACCTTGTACTTGCGCTCGTATTCGGCGCCATGCCCCGTCTTGTCGATCACCAGGCCATAGGTGACGCTGCCCAGGATGGCGTCGACCTGCCCGGACAGCAGTGCCTGAACCGTCGTCGCGTCATCGTCGAAGCGCTTGATCTGGGTGTTCGGCGGGGCGACCTTGACCAGCAACGGTTCAAAGGCACTGCCGCGGTTCACACCAATCACGTATTTGTTGAGATCATCATTGCCCTTGATGGCAGCCTCCTTCTTTCCCCAGACGGTGATGTCGTTCGAGGAGTAGGGAATGACGTACTGGATGACCTTGGCGCGTTCCTCGGTGATCGTCATCGACGGCACCAGGAAATCGACGTTGCCGTTGACCAGAAGCGGGATGCGGTTCTGGCCGGTGATCCGCTCGAACTTCGGTTCGACGCCGAGCTCGGAGGCGATCAGCCTGGCGATCTCGATGTCGAAGCCGTCATTCTTGCCGTTCTGGTCGATGAAACCCCACGGAAACTGGTCCATCTGCACGCCGATGACCGCGCTTCCCCTGGCCTTGACCTCCCCGGGGCTGGCGGCTTGCGCCGCGCCGGCGAAAACGGTTGCGGCAAGCAGTATTGCGGTGACCCCGGACAGGATTTTCGAACGGGAATTCGCCAATGTCGAATTGAACATGTCTATACCTCTGGTTGGTCTTGTCATGCGTTCTTGTGTTTATCGGCCGGCGCCGAGGCGCTTTTCGATTCTTGCGCTGAAGTAGGTCAGGGGTAGGCAGATGAAGAAGTATACGAGCCCGACCGCCCCGTAGACTTGCAGGGGTTGAAAGGTGATGTTCGCCATCAGTTGGCCCGAGCGGGTAAGCTCGGTGAGGCCGAGCAGGGCCGCCAGCGCCGTGCCCTTTATCAGGTTGACCAGGAAGCCGATGGTCGCGGGAAGGCCGATCCGGAACGCCTGCGGCAGGACCACGTCGATCATCCGGTGGAAATACCCGATGCCGAGCGCGCGCGCCGCCTCGCTCTGCCCCGGCGGCACGGCCTCTATGCTGCCGCGCCAGATCTCGCCCAGGAACGCGCTGGTGTGAAGCGACAGGCCGACGGTCAGCGCGATCCAGATATCCACGCGGATGCCGAGCAGCGGCAGGCCGAAATAGACGAAGAAGAGCTGCACCAGCAGCGGCGTTCCCTGGAACACCTGGATATAGGCGGCCAGGAGCGCGCGCAGGACGGGCCACTTGCTCGTGCGCCCCAGCGCCACGGCAAGACCCAGCGCGCCGCCGCAGACGAATGCAAGCAGCGACAGGACGATCGTCCAGCGCGCGCCTTCCAGCAGGAAGAGGAATTCTGCGAAACCAAATTCACGGATCATCGCATCGCCTCACTTGGCCGGATAGGAGAAGTATGTCCTGCCGACAAACTGCAGGACGATGGAGAAGAACTGCGACAGGAGGAGATAGATGGCTCCCAGCACGAAGTAGATTTCGAAGCTCCGGAAGGTCTGCGCATCGAGCGTCTGCGCGACATAGGTCAGTTCCTCGGCCGAGACGGACGCGACGAGGCTCGAATTGAGCATCATCAGTATGAACTGGCTGCAGAGCGCCGGATAAACGGCCCGGATCGCCGGACGGAAGACGATGAAGCGATAGATGTCGATCGTGTTCAGCCCGAGCGCCCTGCCCGCCTCGATCTGGCCCGGGCGGATAGACTGGACGCCGCCCCTGACGATCTCGGCCGCGTAGGCCGCGCAGTTGAGCGTCATGGCCAGGACGGCCGCCTCCTCGCCGCCGAGCCGGATGCCGAGCGACGGCATGCCGAAATAGATGAAGAAGACCTGCACCAGGAAGGGCGTGTTGCGGATCAGCTCGATATAGCCGATCGCCAGCATGCGAAGCGGCTTCATCCGGCTCATCCGCATCATCATGAAGAGGATGCCGAGCGACAGGCCGAAGACCATGGAGACGGCCGACATCTTCAGCGTCTGGACCGCGCCGCTGAGCAGCATCGGCCAGGCGGCGACGACCGGGCCGAAATCGAATGTGTATTGCATCGGTCGCCCTCCCCTCAGTGATTGAGAATCTGGCTGAGGAAAGCCCTGGTGCGCTCGTGGCTCGGGTTTCCGAAAAACGCTTCCGGAGTGCCGCTTTCGATGATCTCCCCGCGATCCATGAAGATCACGCGGTGCGCGACCGCCCGCGCGAAACCCATCTCATGCGTCACGCAGATCATCGTGATGCCGTCGTTGGCGAGCGAGATCATCGTGTCGAGGACCTCCTTGACCATTTCCGGGTCGAGCGCCGAGGTGGGCTCGTCGAAGAGCATGATCTTCGGGTCCATGCAGAGCGCGCGGGCGATCGCCACGCGCTGCTGCTGGCCGCCGGAAAGCTGCGCCGGATATTTCGACGCCTGCTCGGCGATGTGCACGCGCTGCAGATGCCGCATGGCCTTTTCCCTGGCCTCGGCGACCGAGGCCTTGCGCACCCTGCGCTGGGCGAGCATGCAGTTCTCCAGGACGGTGAGATGCGGGAAGAGGTTGAACTGCTGGAAGACCATGCCGACATCGCGGCGGACATGATCGGCATTGGCGCCCTTGTGGCCGAGCCGCGTCCCGTTCACGTTGATCGCGCCCTGCTGGATCTCCTCCAGATGGTTGATGCAGCGTATCAGCGTCGATTTGCCGGAGCCGGACGGACCGCAAAGGACGATATGTTCGCCGCGGTCGACGCTCAGATTGATACCCTTGAGGACCTGCAGCGGGCCATACCACTTGTTGACATCGACCATCTCGATGGCTTTTTCCGGCACGTTGTTCTCGTTCATCTCTAAGTTCCCCTGCCGTGCGTTACGTCAGAATTGCCGTTCGACTTCGAAAATGGCATCGACCTCGACCGATGCGCCGCGAGGAAGAGAGCCGACCCCCAGCGCCGTGCGGACGTGGCGTCCCTTCTCGCCGAAAATCTCCACCAGAAGATCGGATGCGCCGTCGATCACGGCGGGATGGCGCTGGAAGTCCGGCGGCGCATTGACGAAACCGCGCAGCTGGACGCAGGCGACGACGCGATCGAGATCGCCTTCGAGCGCGGCATGGACCCGCGCCACCAGATTGAGTGCGCAGAGGCGCGCGGCCCTGTAGCCGTCCTCCGGCGATATGTCCGCGCCCACCACGCCGAAGAAATGGTCGACGCCGTCGACCCTCGGAATCTGCCCGGAAACGTAGAGAAGATTCCCGACAAGCCGGAAGGGAACGTAATTGCCCGACGGCACAGCGACCGACGGCAAGACAACGCCCAGCTCGGCGAGACGCGCGGAGACGACACCCATTGAGTTATCCACCTGATTTTGAGCGCGGAATCCCGCGCGAATACTGTTCCCGGAGCCATTTGCCAGATCCGATTTACGTCTCGGAAACCCGCCTGCCTCACTTTTCTGAGGCTAAAGATTATTGAAATAGTATCTCTTGTCAATAAGAAAATTAGAGATGGTACCTCTTGGCGGGAGACGAAGCTAAAATGGAGGATTACTTAATATATTTCAGCTACTTATCCGAATATCGCATGAAGGAAATCAGAGAAAATCCCGGTTGTTTGCGAAAAATTTTCTGCCCGGAATGACGATTTCGGAGAGGCCGGCAGCCGCTTTCCTCGCAAGTGATACTACCGGAGTGCACACTCTCCTATCTTCCATTTCCGACCAAGTGGTAGCATCTCATGCTTAAGTCATGCTATCTTGTCATGCTCTCCGCGAATCCCTATCAATGAGACACCGCTGGAGTGAGATAAGGCGGCGCTAGTTGAACGGGTGACCCTTGGACACATTGACGGGCCGGACGATACAGGCCCTAAAGACGCATATCGCCGAGGGCCAGCTGGCCGACGGCCACAAGCTCGGCTCGCTCAACGAACTCGCCCAGCAATTCGGCGTGAGCCGCACCGTCATTCGGGAGGCCGTGTCCGCGCTGCGATCGGACGGGATCGTGGAGGCTCGCCATGGCGTGGGCGTGTTCGTCAGGGAACTGCCCCGGCCGGCCGTCGACGGGACGGACGAATCCGAGCTGGCGGAGGCAGCGCTTGCGCCGCTCGCCAGGCTGAAGACGTCGTTCATGGACCTGCTCGAACTGCGGATGGCCTTCGAGGTGCACGCGGCCGGGCTTGCGGCGACACGCCGGTCCTGGGCCCAGGAATCGAACATCTGGAACGCCGCGCGGCAATTCGAGGCCTCGCTCGACGACGAGGGCAAGCTCGACCACCTGGATTTCGTTTTCCATCGCTCGATCGCGGAAGCGACGAACAACGGCGCCTTCATCGAGTTCTTCAGCCTCATGAGCCTGAAGATCATGCCGCAGCCGGCGTTTTCGAAGGAACTCAATCCGGCTCTCATCACGCCGGGCTACATCCAGAACACCGTCATGGAACACCGCGCCATCTGCGAGGCGATCAGCGCCGGAAACTCCGAACAGGCAAGGGAAGCCATGCGCGCCCACCTGAACCGAAGCCATCTGAGATACCGTGGCTTCTCGGACGACAGCGCATCGCCGCTCAGCAACGTCGCCAAGGACGAGTGAGGAGCCGGCCTTGGCCGCGAGCTGGATCGTCAGCCGTCCGATGGCGCCGGATGACCTTCGGTCATGACGGATGCCGATCGCCGGCGGCGGACATGTCGTCGCCGAAGGGTTTCGGCACGACCGGATCGCAGAAAGGCAGGTTGCTGACCGACCGGATGGCCCGCGACAGCTGCGCAAGCACTTCCTCGCTGGTAAAGGTCTGGCCGTAGCGCACCGCCGCAAGGCTGATCGTCTCATCGATCGTGCGTACCGCGCTCATCACGGCGGCGGCGCACAGGCGGACGTCGAAATCGTTGTGCGAACGATCCAGCCGATCCGCGATGACCGTCATCAACTGCTCTTCGCCATCGTGGTATGACAGCAGCCAGATTGAGCGAAGATCGGGCTCATCGGGCAAAGCGGCGATCAGTCTGACGATCAGGATCGCGTCGGCAATCTGCTCCTCCGACTGCTTCCCGAGGTCGAAACCGTCCACGAGATGCGCCTCGAGCGACACCTCGCGCGGCCAGCGCTGCAATTCCGAGACGAACCGTTTCCACGACAGGGCGAAGAGCGGCGCGACACAGCTTTCCTTGGTGCGGAAATACCGCCATACCGTCCTCTTGGAGAGGCCGGAGGCTTCAGCGATATCGTCCCCGCTGGTGCCGCCGACACCACGTTCCAGAAAGAGCTTGGCGGCCTGGCGGGACACCGCCAGACGGGCATCGTCCTGTGCTAACTTCATCAGAATACCGCTTCGGCACTTAGTGAATGGTATTGTGTCGCCGAGTGCCAGATATGTAAAGCCTCAGTTTCCACTTACGCCTGTTTGCGAGTCTCCGAGACAAGGCACACCGGCCCGCTGCTCGGCCTGCGATGCTCGCGGAACGCCGCCGTGATCGCCCTCAGGGATTCCCTGCTTCTCGGATCGGAAAGCGAGGAATGCAGGACCAGCGACAAAGACGGGATCGACGGCAATCCAAGCTCATCACCCACATCCACCACATCGAGGGGAGCGAGACGGCGCGGAAAAGGAGCGACCACAAGGCCCGCCGAAAGCGCGGCGGCGATCGCGGTCGTTCCGCCGACGAACACCTCCGTCCACAGGATCGAGGCCCGGTCGAGCAAGGGGATCGCCATCTCGCGGACCAGGCAGCAGGGCGACAGCCCCGCCATGGGAATCGGCTGGCCGGGACGATGCACGAAATCCGGCGATGCGAACCAGCCGAAATGCTCCGGCCCGAGAATTTCCCCGTCACGCCTGTCGTCATCGCTCCGGATGATGACGGCGTCGAGCCGGCCATCCTCGAAGGAATCGAGCAATGCGCGCGATGTGTCGAGCAGCACCTCGATCGTTAACGCCGGATCGAGCGATTTCAGCCGCGCCAGCAGCGTGGGGACTTCCGGCCCCATGACGTGGCTGGCGATGCCCAGCCTGAAGCGCCGGCGGGCGGCGGACAGGCTCTGGACCGCCCGCTCGTGGGCGGCCAGGAACTCCCGCGCCGCCGGCATGAAGACCTCGCCCTGGGCGGAAAGGCGAACCTGCCGCGGCGTGCGCTCGATCAGCTTCTGGCCGAGCCGTTCCTCAAGCCGCTTCAGCTTCACGCTGACCGCCGCCTGGGTGAGGCCCAGCGCTTCCGCCGCACGCGTAAAACTTCGATGATCCGCCACCATCAGGAAGGCCCGAACGCCATCGACCTCAAGTGTCGCCATGCCAGTCATCCAGATCCATTATCACTGAAATAGTCTGCCATGGAATTGTTTAATGATCAACGTGGCGGCACCCTGGCCGGGACAATCAGGGCCGGCCAGGGTGCCCGCGCCGCGACGAGCGCATCGCGGATGCCCAGCACCTTGCGGCGGCCAAATCGAAACGGATATGCAATGACGCGTGAAACATCTTCAAGAAACAGGGCGGCCCTGGCCGCCGTATGCCTCTCCTCCCTGATGTTCGGGCTGGAAATATCCAGCATCCCCGCCATCCTGCCGACGCTGGAACAGGTCCTTTCGGCGGATTTCCGGCAGCTCCAGTGGATCATGAATGCCTATACCATCGCCATGACCGCCTGCCTCATGGCCTCCGGCGCATTGGCGGACCGCTTTGGCCGCAAGCGGGTGTTCATGGCCGGGATTGCCGTCTTCGGCCTCTCGTCGCTGGCCTGCGGGCTCGCGCCCGACGCTCCGGTCCTGATTGCCGCGCGGTTCGTCCAGGGTGCCGGCGGCGCCGCCATGCTTGCCTGCCAGATCGCGGTCCTCTCCCATCAGTTCCGCGACGGGAGGGAACGCAGCGCGGCCTTCAGCTGGTGGGGGATCGTCTTCGGCACCGGCCTCGGCTTCGGTCCTCTGGTCGGCGGGCTGACGGTGGCCATTGCGAGCTGGGAGTGGGTGTTTCTCGTCCATGTCGCGCTGGCGGTCGTCACGCTCCTCCTGGCGAAGGCCGGGGTTGCGGAATCGTCCGATCCCCATGCCGTCCGCATCGATCTCGCGGGCATGGTCACCCTGTCGCTGGCCGTCTTCTCCCTCGTCTACCTGATCACGCGGGGAGAAGCGCTTCGTCCCGGTGATCCGATGGGCTTCGCCATCGCGATCCTCGGCGTGGCCAGCTTCCTCATCTTCGTTGCGGTGGAAATGACGGTGGCGCGGCCGATGTTCGATTTCCGGGCTTTCCGCGTGCCGCATTTCTCGGGCGCGCTCCTCGGCTCCGCCGGCATGAACTTCAGCTTCTGGCCCTTCGTCATCTATCTGCCGATCTATTTCCAGGCCGTCCTTGGCTATGACGGCGTCACCGCCGGGTTCACCCTGCTCGGCTACACGCTGCCGACGCTGATCGCCCCGCCGCTCGGCGAGCGCCTTCTCCTGCGCCACGGTCCGAGGCTCGTCATTCCGTTCGGCCTCTTCACCATCGGAACGGGCTTCCTCCTCATGTGGATGGCCGCAAACAGCGGGCAGGCCGGCTGGATGACGATGCTGCCGGGCTGCATCGCGGCCGGAACGGGCCTCGGGCTGATGAACACCCCGGTCACCAACACCACGACGGCATCCGTCCCGGTCGAACGGGCCGGCATGGCATCCGGCATGGACATGAGCACGCGCATGATCTCGCTCGCCATCAACATCGCGCTGATGGGCTTCATCCTGCTCCAGGGAATTCGCGCCCACCTTGGCTCCGCCTCGTCGGCCGGACCGGCGCTTGACGCCGTTGCCGCGACCATCGCCGCCGGCAATCTGCATGCGGCGGAAAATGCCGGGATCGCCCGGGACGCCGCCCGGCAGGCGCTCGTCGGCGGCTTTGGCTGGGTGATGCTCTATGCCGCGCTCTGCGCCTGGGCGTTGTCCGCGCTGAGCTTCACGATCCTCGCACGCCGGCGGGCGGTTCCGGCGGAGTGAACATGCTCCGGAAGCGCGTCCGGCCGGGCCGGTGCCGGTCGCCGCCGGCCAAACTGCGGAACAACACTCCTGCCTTGCAGTTAGATCGCCAATCTCAACGGCAAGGCAGAACCGATGAACACACGCCCCCAATTCGCCTCCCCGACATCGCTCTCTCAACTGCCGCCCCGGATCTACTACGTGCATCCGCTGATGCTCCGGGGGCTGGAGCCGTGGCGCGAAGTTTTCGCCCATGCCCGTGATCTCGGCTTCGACACGGTGCTGACCGCTCCCCTTTTCGAGCGTGGAAGAAATGCCGGCGTCTTCGTCACCGGACATTTCGGCAGGCTCGATCCCGAGCTTGGCCTGGGAGAGGACGTCGAGGGCGGGTTGAGGGCGCTGGTCGCCGCGGCGGCGGAAAACGGCATCAGGCTGATGCTCGACCTCGTCATCGACCGTGTCGCCGTCGATGCGGAACACGTTTCCCCGATCGTCGCCGATCCGCGCCGGCCGCCGCAGGAAAGTGAAAGCCGCAGGATCGATTTTCTCCGCGAGGCCCGACATGTCGAGGACTGGCGCAAGCGCCTCGTCCGGCTGGCAGGCTTGGGGATCGCCGGCTTCCGCTGCCTCGGCATCGGCCGGATCGCCCCGGAGGCCTGGTACGATCTGATCGCCTGGACCCGCAGGTCGGCGCCGGAGACCACCTTTCTCGCCTGGACGCCCGGCAGCGGCTTCGAAGACCGCAGGAGGCTTCAGGGAGTCGGCTTCGACGGCAGCTTCTCCTCCCTCGCCTGGTGGAACCTCGAAGAGCGCTGGATGATGGACGAATACCAGATCCATCGGGAGCTCGGCTACCAGATCACCTTTCCCGAAGCGCCGTTCGCAAGGCGGATGGCGCACGGAACCGACGGCGCCGAAGTTCTCCAGCGCAAGGCGGTCCGGGCGCTTCAGCTCGCCTCGACATTCGCGAGCGGCCTGATGGTCCCCATGGGCTTCGAATATGGGGCCGCCTTGCCGCTCGATCCGCTTGCCGGCGACGGCATGGGCCTGCGCGGGCTTCGCGACCGGGGCTCGTTCGATCTTTCGAGCGATATCCGCGCCGTCAACGGCGCAACCAACAAGACGACGGCAGGTTTTGCCCGCCAGCCGCTCCGGCTGATTTCCTCCAGCCAGACACCGGCCGTCGCACTGCTCCAGACCGACCGGGAGGACATCCGCGCCTCGGAGAAGATCCGCGTCGTGGTGCTGAACCGCGACCTGCGCAAGCCGGCGACCGCGCCCTACAACGTGCTGCGCGAAGCGGCCTCCCGCTTCCTGCCGCTGACCGGATTGCACGACGAGAACGAGATTTTCACCGGGGAGCTGAAGCTGCGGCCGGGCGAACTGCGCATTTTCGAAGGGCGGTCTTCGACACCGGTCGTCGGCGCGGTTGCCGTGCCGGACGTCCGCGAGGCGGCGGCGGGATCACGGCTCGCCATCGAAAAGGTGGCACCGGCGGTGGATGACGGCCGGTTCGTCGTCAAACGCGTCGTCGGAGAGACGGTGAAGGTCGAGGCGGACATTTTCGCGGACGGCCACGATCCGCTTTCCGCAGCCCTGTTCTGGCGGGCCGCGGACGAGGCGAGCTGGAACGAGACCCCGATGCAGCTCGTCGAGAACGACCGATGGCAGGCGGAATTCCCGCTGAAACGGCTCGGCCGGCACGAATTCGTGGTCGAGGGCTGGAAGAACCCGTTTCAGATCTTTCGCTACGAATTCATCAAGAAGCATGAGGCGCGGCTCGATCTCAGGCTTGAAATCCAGGAGGGCATCAATCTCGTCCTCGACGCGCTGGACCATGCGCAGGGTGGTCTCAGGACGCAGCTCAAGGTGCTGTTCGACACGCTGACGGCCCGGCAGGACCCGCAGCGGACCGAAACGCTGCTCGCGCCGGAGACCGCCGAGCTGATGGCGGAAGCCGATCGCCGCCCGCACAGGGTTCGTTCGCGGGCGATCCCCGTCGATGCAGAGCGCACGGCGGCCGCCTTCGCAAGCTGGTATCAGATCTTCCCGCGCTCCCAGAGCGGCGACCCGCAGCGCCACGGCACGTTCGACGACGTGATCGGGCGCCTGCGGGCGATCCGCGCCATGGGTTTCGACGTGCTCTATTTCCCGCCGATCCATCCGATCGGCGGGACGAACCGCAAGGGCAGGAACAATACGCTCCATGCCGGGCCGGACGATCCGGGCAGCCCCTATGCGATCGGCTCGGAAGCCGGCGGGCATGATGAAATCCATCCGCAGCTCGGCACGTTCGACGACTTCCGCCGGCTGGTCGCGGCCGCGAAGGACGAGGGTCTCGAAATCGCCCTCGATCTCGCCATCCAGGCCTCCCCGGATCACCCCTGGCTGAGGGAGCATCCGGGCTGGTTCGACTGGCGGCCGGACGGCACGATCCGTTATGCGGAAAATCCGCCGAAGAGATATGAGGATATCGTCAACGTCGATTTCTATGCCTGCGACGCCATCCCCTCCCTGTGGATCGGGCTGCGCGACATCGTGCAGAAGTGGGTGGACCAGGGCGTAAGGCTTTTCCGGGTCGACAATCCGCACACCAAGCCGTTTCCGTTCTGGGAATGGCTGATCGCCGACATCCGCTCGCGGCATCCGGACGTGGTCTTCCTGTCGGAAGCCTTCACCAAGCCGAAGGTCATGTACCGGCTCGCCAAGATCGGCTTCTCCCAGTCCTATACTTATTTCACCTGGCGCAATGCCAAGTGGGAGCTCGAACACTACATGCGCGAGATCACCACGGAGGAGCCAAGAGAGTTCTTCCGGCCGCATTTCTTCGTCAACACGCACGACATCAACCCGGATTTCCTGCAGAACGCGCCGCGCCCGGCCTATCTGGTCCGTGCTGCGCTTGCCGCGACGCTTTCCGGCCTCTGGGGCGTCTATAACGGCTTCGAACTGTGCGAAGGCCGGCCGGATGCCAAGCGCAAGGAATATGCGGATTCGGAGAAATACGAGATCCGCGCCTGGGACCACGACCGTCCGGGCAACATCAAGGGCGAGATCACGCTCCTGAACCGCATCCGCCGGGAGAACCCGGCGCTGCATTCGCATCTCGGCCTGCAGCTTCTGACGGCCTGGAACGACAACATCATGTTCTTCGAGAAGACGAGCCCCGGCCGGGAGAACGCCCTGCTGATCGCCGTCAACCTCGATCCCCACAACGCCCATGAAGCGGATGTCGAAATTCCGCTCTGGTCATGGAACCTCCCCGATCACGCCGCGCTCGATCTCGAAGATCTGGTCGACGGCCACCGTTTCACGCTCACCGGCAAGATCCAGCGCATCCGGCTCGATCCGCATCACGGCCTGCCGTTTTCGATCTGGCGCGTGCGATAAGGGAGGAAAACATGGACATGACGAGCAGCCGCAGCCAGACGCAGGGCCAGACCCGGCCGTTCAGCGACGATCCGCTCTGGTACAAGGACGCGGTCATCTACCAGCTTCACATCAAGTCCTTCTTCGATGCGAATGGCGATGGCATCGGCGATTTCCAGGGCCTGCACGAGAAACTCGACCATATCGCCTCGCTCGGCGCCAACACGATCTGGCTCCTGCCCTTCTTCCCCTCGCCGCGCCGCGACGACGGCTACGATATCGCCGACTACACCAATGTCAGCCCGGACTACGGCACGGTCGACGAGTTCAGGTCGTTCGTCGAGGCCGCACACGAAAAAGGGCTCCGCGTCGTCATCGAACTTGTCATCAACCACACCTCCGACCAGCATCCCTGGTTCCAGCGCGCCCGCCACGCGCCGGCCGGCTCGGCCGAGCGCGATTTCTACGTCTGGTCCGACACCGACCATAAATTCCCCGAAACCCGGATCATCTTCCTCGATACCGAAAAGTCCAACTGGACCTGGGACCCGGTGGCCGGCGCCTATTACTGGCACCGCTTCTATTCCCACCAGCCGGACCTGAACTTCGACAATCCGCTGGTCCTGGAGGAGTTGCTCGGCATCATGCGCTTCTGGCTGGAGACCGGCATCGACGGCTTCCGGCTCGATGCCATTCCCTATCTCGTCGAGCGGGAAGGCACGATCAACGAGAACCTCCCCGAGACGCACGAGGTCCTGAAGAAGATCCGCGCCGCGCTCGATGCCACCCATCCCGGAAAGATGCTGCTCGCCGAGGCCAACCAGTGGCCGGAGGACACGCGCGAGTATTTCGGCGATGGCGACGAATGCAACATGGCGTTCCATTTCCCGCTGATGCCGCGCATGTACATGGCGATCGCCAAGGAAGACCGCTTCCCGATCACCGACATCATGCGGCAGACGCCGGAAATTCCGGAAAACTGCCAATGGGCGATCTTCCTGCGCAACCACGACGAGCTGACGCTCGAAATGGTGACCGACGAGGAACGCGACTACCTCTGGAACATCTATGCCGCCGACCGCCGCGCTCGCATCAACCTCGGCATCCGCCGGCGCCTCTCCCCGCTGATGGAGCGGGACCGGCGTCGCGTCGAGCTGATGAACGGCCTGCTGCTCTCGATGCCCGGCACGCCCGTCCTTTATTACGGCGACGAGATCGGCATGGGCGACAACATCTATCTCGGCGACCGCGACGGCGTGCGCACGCCCATGCAATGGTCGCCGGACCGCAACGGCGGCTTCTCCAAGGCCGATCCCGCCCGGCTCGTCCTGCCGCCGATCATGGACCCGCTTTACGGCTACGAGGCACTGAACGTGGAGGCGCAGGGCGCCGACGCCCATTCGCTGCTCAACTGGACGCGCCGGATGCTGGCGTTGCGCAACAAGCATCCGGCCTTCGGCCGCGGCAGCCTGCGCTTCCTTGCCCCCGGCAACCGCAAGATTCTCGCCTATCTGCGCGAATACGACGGCGAGACGATCCTCTGCGTCGCAAACCTCTCGCGCCTGCCGCAGGCGGTGGAGCTCGATCTCGCGCAATATGCCGGCCGCGTTCCGATCGAGCTGTCCGGCATGTCGCCCTTCCCGCCGGTCGGCCAGCTTACCTATCTGCTCACGCTGCAGCCCTACGGCTTCTTCTGGTTCCAGCTCGCCCAGGAGGCCGATGGCCCCGTCTGGCGCACCGAGCCGCCGGAGCAGATGCAGGATATGGTCACCATGGTGGTGCGCCGCGACCTGCAGGAACTGGTGGACGAGCCGCGCCACGCCAACGTGCTTTCGAAGGAAGTCCTGCCGTCCTATCTCGGCAAGCGCCGATGGTTCGGCGCCAAGGGCGAGGTGCTGAACCACGCCACGCTTGCCGCCGCCACGCCGATGGCCTTCGCCAGCAATATCCTGCTCGGCGAGCTTGAGGTGGACCTGAGCGGACACAGGGACACTTATCTCCTGCCCCTGGCCGTCGCCTGGGACGACGGCCAGCCGGGCGCGCTCGCCCAGCAACTGGCGCTCGCCCGCGTCCGTCAGGGCCGCCGCGTGGGCTTCCTGACGGACGGCTTCGCGATGGAAGGATTGGCGCGCGGCGTCATTCGCGGACTATGCGAGCGGTCGGTGATCTCCGGCCGCGCCGGGACGCTGGAATTCCTCGGCACCGACAAGCTCGACTGCCTCAAGGTCAGCGAGGACATGCAGGTCCACTGGCTGTCCGCCGAGCAATCGAACAGTTCCCTGATACTCGGCGACATGGCGATGGTGAAGCTCATCCGCCACGTCTTTCCGGGCATCCATCCGGAAGTGGAGATGACCCGCCACCTGACGAACGCCGGCTACCAAAACACCGCCCAGCTCCTCGGCGAGGTCGCCCGCATCGCGCCGGACGGCGACCGTTATACGCTGATCATCGTGCAGGGTGCGATCCGCAACCAGGGCGATGCCTGGAACTGGATGCTCTCCAACCTGCGCCGTTCGATCGACGACGTCGTCGTGACCGGCCTGGACGGCGAGATGGCCGACGAGCATTTCAAGCCGCTCGTGGATTTCGTCGCGACGATCGGGAAACGGCTCGGCGAGCTGCATGTGGCGCTGGCGCAGCCGACCGAGGATGAAGCCTTCCGGCCCGTCTGGGCCACCAGGGCCGATGCGGAACGCTGGCGTGAGGCCGTGACCCGCCAGATTTCCCATAGCCTGTCGCTTCTCGAAGGAAGTGCGGAACATCTGGAAAGCGCCGCCGCGCAAGAGGCGAAGGCGCTGCTCGACCGGCATACGGAGCTTATCGACATCGCCGCGCGCCTGGCGGGAACCGTCAAGGGCACGATGATGACGCGCAACCACGGCGACTTCCATCTCGGCCAGATCCTGGTTGCCGAAAGCGACGCTTTCATCATCGACTTCGAAGGCGAGCCGACCAAGGACCTGGCCAGGCGCCGCGCCAAGACCAATCCGCTGCGCGATGTCGCCGGTCTGCTGCGGTCGCTCAGCTACCTCGCCGCCTCCGCCGACCTTGACCGGGAAGTGGTGAGCGAAGTGGACGACAGCCGCCATGCCGCGCTGGTAAGCCGCTTCATGGACATGGCCGAGCCGGCTTTCCTGCAGGCCTATTTCGATGCCGCCGAGGCTTCCGACGCCCTGAGGATTTCCTACGAGGCGCGGGACGGCCTCCTCGACCTCTTCCTGCTCGAAAAGGCCGCCTACGAGATCGCCTACGAGGTGCGAAGCCGGCCGCACTGGCTGCCGCTGCCGCTTGCCGGCTTCTCGGCCATCGCATCACGACTGCTGGAGGCAACCTCATGAGATACGAGCGCACAGACCTGATGATCGGCACGGTTCGCGAAGGCCTCCAGGCCCTCGCCGAAGGTCGGCATGGCGATCCCTTCGCGATCCTCGGCCGCCACCAATACGGCGACCTCACCATCGTCCGCGCGCTGCTTCCCGGCGCGCTCGCCGTCTCGGTCATCGAAGCGGATACCGGCCGGGTTCTGGCGGAGCTGGAAACCATCCATGAGGGCGGAATCTTCGCCGGCGGCACGGGTTCGACCTCGCCCTACCTCTTCCGCATCGAATGGCCCGACGCGGTGCAGGAGACGGAAGACCCCTATTCCTTCGGCACGCTGCTTGGCGATCTCGACCTGCACCTGATCGCTCAAGGCACGCATTACGATCTCGGCCGCACGCTCGGAGCCATTCCGATGGAAACAGAAGGCGTCGAAGGCGTGCGTTTTTCCGTGTGGGCGCCGAATGCGCGGCGCGTCTCGGTGGTCGGCGACTTCAATTCCTGGGACGGCCGCCGCCATCCGATGCGGCTGCGGCCCCAGGCCGGCGTCTGGGAACTGTTCATCCCGCGCCTCACCCACGGAGAGCGTTACAAGTTCGAGCTGCTCGACGCCGATGGCAATCTCCTGCCCCAGAAGGCCGATCCGGTTGCCCGGGCCAGCGAGGCGGCGCCCTCGACAGCCTCGATCGTCGCCTCGTCAAGACCGTTCCGCTGGAATGACGAAAGCTGGATGCGCTCCAGGCGGGAAAATCGCGGCGAAGAGGACGCGATCTCCGTCTATGAAGTCCATCTCGGCTCCTGGGTGCGGATATCGGACGAGGGCAACCGGCCGCTCGATTGGGTCGAGCTCAGCCAGCGGCTTATCCCCTATGCCCAAAACCTCGGCTTCACGCATATCGAGATGCTGCCGATCATGGAATATCCCTTCGGCGGCTCCTGGGGCTACCAGCCGCTCGGGCTGTTCTCTCCGACCGGCCGCCACGGCACGCCGGAGGATTTCGCCTATTTCGTCGACCGCTGCCACCAGGCCGGCATCGGCGTCATCCTCGACTGGGTGCCGGCGCATTTCCCGACCGATGTCTGGGGACTGGCCCGCTTCGACGGCACCGCTCTCTACGAGCACGCCGACCCGCGCGAGGGTTTCCACAGGGACTGGAACACGCTCATCTACAATCTGGGCCGGAACGAGGTGAAGGGTTTCCTCATCGCCTCCGCTCTGGAATGGCTGGAACACTTCCATGTGGACGGCCTGCGCGTCGATGCGGTCGCCTCCATGCTCTACCGCGACTACAGCCGCAACGAGGGTGAATGGATTCCCAACCGGCACGGCGGCCGGGAGAACCTCGAGGCCGTGGAATTCTTCAGGCATCTCAACAGCATCATCCGCGAGCGCTGCCCGCATGCCCTCACCGTGGCGGAAGAATCGACCGCCTGGCCGGGCGTCACGAAAAAGCCGGAAGACGGCGGCCTCGGCTTCGATTTCAAGTGGAACATGGGCTGGATGCACGACACGCTGCATTACATGTCCGACGATCCGGTCTACCGCAAACATCATCATGGCGGCATGACCTTCGGGATGCTCTACGCCTATTCGGAACGCTTCATACTGCCGCTTTCCCATGACGAGGTCGTGCACGGGAAAGGCTCGCTGGTGGCCAAGATGCCGGGCGACCATTGGCAGAAGCTCGCCAATCTGCGCGCCTATTACGGCTTCATGTGGGGCCATCCGGGCAAGAAACTGCTGTTCATGGGGGGCGAGATCGCCCAGGACGCCGAATGGAGCCATGACGGTTCCGTCCGCTGGGACCTGCTCGACCGGCCGGATCACGCCGGGGTGCAAAGGCTCATCCGCGACCTCAACACCCTCTATGCCCGCGAGCCGGCGCTGCGACACGGCGATCTGCATCCGGAGGGCTTTGCGTGGGCAGTGGCCGATGATGCGGAAAACTCCGTCTACGGCCTGCTGCGCACGTCCGCAGACGGGTCGTCATCCATCCTCGTCATCTCGAACATGACACCCGTGCCGAGGCACGGCTACCGGATCGGCGTACCGGCAGAAGGCCGCTGGGACGTGGTGCTCAACACCGATGCGGAAATCTACGGCGGCTCCAATCTCGGCCAGACCGAAGCCTGGACGGAGCGCCGGCCGGCGCATGGGATGGAACATTCCCTCCCGCTTCAGTTGCCGCCGCTCGCCACGGTGTTTCTCAAGAAACAGCGGTCGTCCCGGGACGGCGCAGCCTGAGGAAAAGATTTCATGTCTTGCCGGTCCGTTCACGCGGTAGGCCCGCTCCGTTCCGGCCATCTCCGGGTCGAGCGAAGCGGCGTCCGGCAAAGGCGACCTATCCCATGGCGTGCCGGATCGTCTTGGAAAGGCGCAACAGGAAATCGGGCCTCGACGAGGCGACGAGCTTCCATGACAGGACGGTTCTCGCCATGCGGCGGGGAAGGACGCCGACGGAGACAAACCAGGCTGCCAGCATCGCACGGCGGCGGCGAGATCCGTTCATTCTCAGGCTGGCGAAAGCCCCGGCGGCCGCCAGGCCAAGCCTGGAATCGCCAGCGACGGGATGCTGGCGCCTGTCCATGCAAAGCGATGCCAGGCGCTCTTCCAGATGGACGGGATCATGGAGGCCGACATCCGGCGGCACTTCCAGACCGATCCCGGCGGCCTGTTCCGCCAGGGCCTCCAGCCGGTGGAAGTCGTGCTGCACCCGCCAGCGCGCGCGCTGGCCGAGCTTTTCGGCAAAAACGGAATGGTTGGCGCCATGCATGCGGTAGGCGCCAAGGCAGTCGTCGATCGACGTCACGTCTCCATGGAGAGGCGCGACGGTGGCCAGATATCCATCGGCGCCCTGCCGGAAACGCGTCTCGGGAACCGGCATGACCTTGTCCAGGGCCGAACGGCCGAAGGCCAGACCGCTCGTGACGGTGGTCTGGTAGCGGCCCTTTTCCAAAAGCTTCGGCGTGACGTCGCCGGAATCGAACGGCAATTCCGGAGGCGGAAATACGTCCTTCACATGCAGTTGCTCGTCGACGACATGCAATCTGAACTGCAACTGGGCGGTATTGTCCTCCCAGGCATCGATGATGTCGGAGACCGCATTCGGATAAAGATAGTCGTCGGCGTCGAGAAACAGCACGATCCTGCCGTGGCTCGACGCAAAGCCGGTGTTGAACGCCGCGGCGTGCCCGCCATTCACCTCCCGCAGGCATGCCTTGATCCGCGGCCCGTAGGAGGCAATGACATCGACCGTATCGTCCGTCGATGCATCGTCGACGACAATGACCTCCGCATTGTCGTAACTCTGCTCCAGCGCGCTATCGATGCTGCGCCTGAGAAAACGCCCGTAATTGTAGTTTGCAATAACAATGGAAACCGGAACGTGGTCTTGGATGGAATGCATCGCATTGAACCTCGCAGTCTGCTTTGGTCGCGGCGAACCTTCTCATTCAGGTCCTGTGGATAGCCCGTTACCGACGCAGCCGCCCTTCACGGCAGGAAACTGCCCTCACGGATATGCCGGTCAACGGATGACGGGGATCATGCCTGATCCACCTGTAACGCCACGAGCCTCTTCGGCTTTATGGCTTTTGGATGACCTGCCACTCAGGCCCGCACACCGCGCGCGGCCACGGAAACCAGGGAATCAACCCGCAGATGCCGGGCCGGGACGACATTCCTTGCGCAAACACGAACGATTTCGGCGCGGAAACTTGCCATCGTCCCTGAAGAGCCCGATGGAACCGCCGAAGCGGAAGAAACCGGCTCCCTTCCAGAGATTGCACTGGAATATCAATAGCATGGTGCGGCTCCAACCCGGCGCCGGGATGATCTTCCGACGGCTCCGCGTCCGGCTTTGCGGTCGCTGGCCGCGCTTCGGGGGAAAGTCCGCGCTTGCCCACCGGCCTTTAAGATGCATAGTGTCACGCCAGCGGTGACTGATCGACGTGCCTACCATCATTTCCTTTCCGGGAGACGAGAGAATGCGGCGACAGGCGAAAGTCTTGCTTGTATATCCGAGGTTTACCGGCGCCTCCTTCTGGAATTTCCGCGAAGCCTGCGAGCTTGTCGGCGCGCGTTATCCGGCGCCACCCCTCGGCCTGATCACCGTCGCGGCCATGTTGCCGCGGGATTGGGAGCTGCGGCTCATCGACCGCAATGTCGAGGAACTCTCCGATCGCGACATGGACTGGGCCGACCTGGTGCTGACGGGCGGCATGCTGCCCCAGCAGGTCGATGTCCTTCATATCATCGAGCTGGCGCACTCGGCCGGCAAGCCGGTCGCCGTCGGTGGCCCGGATGCGACCTCGAGTCCGGAGCTCTATGCAAACGCCGACTTCCGCGTCCTCGGGGAGGCGGAGGACGTCATCGATGCCTTCGCGGAGGCCTGGAGGGCGGGGGAAAAGAAGGGCGACTTCTCCGCGCCGAAATTCCAGGCGGACGTCACGCGGACGCCGGTTCCGCGCTTCGATCTCCTCACGTTTTCGAACTACACCTTCATCGGCATCCAGTTTTCCCGGGGCTGTCCGTTCACCTGCGAATTCTGCGACATCATCGAACTTTACGGGCGTGTTCCACGCACCAAGTCGACCGCGCAGATCCTTGCCGAACTCGATACGCTCTACAGCCTCGGCTACCGCGGCCATGTCGACTTCGTGGACGACAACCTGATCGGCAACAAGAAGGCCGTGAAGGCATTCCTGCCCGCGCTGATCGAATGGCAGAAGGCGCGGCACTATCCGTTCGAATTCTCGACGGAGGCCTCGCTCAACCTTGCCGACGACAAGGCCCTGCTCGACCTTCTGGCGGAGGCGGGCTTCTTCACGGTGTTCGTCGGCATCGAAAGCCCCGACGAGGAGGTCCTCAGGGCGACCCAGAAGAAGCAGAACACGCGGCGCGACATCGTCGCCAGCATCGACAAGATATATGCCGCCGGCATCGTCGTGATCGCCGGCTTCATTCTGGGATTCGACGACGAGACACCGGGTGCCGGCAAAAGAATGGCCGCGCTGATCGAGGATGCGTCAATCCCCGTCAGCATGGTCGGCCTGCTCTATGCCCTGCCCAACACGCAGCTTACGACCCGGCTGCAGAAGGAAGGCCGGCTATATCTGGACCATGGCGTCGACATGGACGACGGGAGCGCCGACCAATGCGTGTCCGGGCTCAATTTCGCGACGAAACGTCCGCGCATCGATATCCTGCGCGACTACCATGGCGTCGTTTCCTCCATCTATACGCCGCAGGCTTTTTTCGGCCGGGTTTCCCGCGTGGGCAGGAAGCTGCGCGTGAGGCATGTCAAGGGAGGCTTCAACTGGGGCCGGACCTGGGTGGATGCCCGGCGGTTTCTCCACTTCACCGTCGCGGGCACCCTGAAGCGCCCGAGATTTGCCGGACAGATGGCCCTGATGATCGCCAAAGGCCTGTGTTCCAATCCGGCGGCGCTTCCGCATATGTTCAAGATGGCGCTGCTCTATGCCCATCTCGGCCCCTTCAGCCAGTATATCGGCCGCGAGATATCCTCGCAGATCGGCGCGATCGAGAAGCGTCCCGAACCGTCCCGGACCGTGCCCGGGAACGTGAAGGGCGACAGGCGGGGCGAGCGCTCCGGGGCACCATCGGTGCAGGAATACGAGGTCGAAACAAGGCTCCGGTAACACATCGAGTGCGGCGGATCAGAGCCTCGGCGGTCGACGCCGGTTTTCACAAGTCGGCATCACGACATAAAATCCGTCGCTCAAGCGAATCGCCCGGAACCTTCCGTGGTAATGCGCTGGCCAGATCCCCCCGCTCCGGGATCGGCCGCTTTGGGCGTGGCGACGATAACTCCAGAGCCGGTCGGGCCCGAAGGCCGATTTCCTCAACCCATGATCGATTTGTGCAACGTCACCACAATAATGTCACGAAGCGCCATATATCTTGGCATTTACTGCCATGGCGGTTGTCGACGGGCAACGAAACGCGGCCACGGCACCACAGGATCAGATTGATTTCGCATACGGCTAACCCCTCCATTCAGAACTCAGCCTTGGATGAGATACAGATGACGACGACTGCTCGGCCGACCTTCGCGATACTCGCGGTTGCCATGGCGATGGCAATCGCGATCCTTGCTTCGACGGGAACGGCGATCGCGCAGGATAAGCAGAGCCCGGTCGAGCTGGCCCAGGCCGATGTGAGCAAGGCCGTTCGCCAGGATGTCGCCAACGAGGTCCGCATTGCCGGTTCCCTGACGCCCATCCGCCGCTCGACGCTCACGTCAAGGGTGTCCTCGACGATCCTCGAACTGCCCGTGCAGATCGGCGATGTCGTCAGGACCGGTGATCTTCTCGTCCGCTTCGACACGGAGGCGCTCGCATCGGCCGTGACGGCCCGAAAGGCGGAGATCGACGCCCTCAACGCCCAGATCGTGCTCGCCGAAGCGGTGCTCGAAAGAAACACGACATTGGGTGAACGGGGCGCCGCGTCGGAGGCGACGCGGCTCGAAGCCCAGGCGAACGTGCTCAACCTGCGCGCACAATTGAGGTCGAAACAGGCCGAGGTCGCCGATGCGGAACGCTCGCTCGCCTATGCGGAACTGCGGGCCGAGTTCGATGGCGTCGTCGCCGCCCGCCCCGTGGAACAGGGGCAGACGGTGCCGCTGAACACCGAGCTCATGACCATCGTGGATCTCAGCCGGATGGAGGTCGACGCGGGTGTCCCCACGAGCCGCATCCCCCTCGTCCGGCTCAAACAGCTCGTGGAGCTGAGCGTGGAAGGCTTTCCGGGCCGCACGTTTACCGGCGAGGTCGTCCGGATTTCACCCACGGCGGTCGCCGGATCTCGTGCCGTGCGCGTGTTCGTCGCCATCAACAATGACGAAGGCCTGCTGCGCGGCGGCATGTTCACGACCGGAATTCTCAAGGTCGACGACCAGAAGGGCGTCATTGCCCTTCCGGCGGCCTCCATTCGGCACGATGCGGAGGGTTCGTTCGTCCTCAAGGTGGAAGGCGGCGTCTTGCGCAGGCAATCCGTGGCGCTCGGCACGAGCTGGACCGACCGGAATCTCGTGGAAGTGTCGGGCATAGACGAGGGCGATGTGATCGTCACGGCCCCCCTGCCCGATCTCGTCGCAGGTACGCCCGTCACCATAGAGGACATCTGACCCTATGTTCCTCACCCGCATCAGCGTCAAGCACCCCGTCTTCGCCACCATGATGATGGTGACGATCCTTGTTCTCGGCCTGTTTTCGTACAGCCGCCTCGGCGTGGACCTGTTTCCGGAAACCGACCTGCCGATCGTGGTGGTCGCGACCACCTACACCGGAGCATCGCCGGCATCGGTCGAGAGCGAGGTCTCGCGGCCGATCGAATCGTCGCTGAACACCATCGGCGGCATCGACACGATAACCTCGGAATCCTACGAAGGGCGCTCGATCGTCGTCGTCCAGTTCGAACTCGACGTGGATTCGCAGGTCGCGGCGCAGGAGGTGCGCGACAGGGTCGCACGGCTTGAGGCGACGTTCCCCGACGGCGTGGATACCCCGCAGGTCACGCGTTTCAATCCGGACGACGAGCCGATCCTTTCGGTTGCCGCATCCTCGTCCAGCCGGACGCTGTCCGAGATCACCACGCTTGCCAACCGTGTCATCACCAACCGCCTGAACGTCATTTCGGGCGTCGGCCAGATTTCACTCGTCGGCGGCAGCGAACGACAGGTCCTCGTGGTCGTGGACCCCGATCGTCTGGAAGCATATGGCGTGAGCGTCGTTTCCGTCATGGACGCGATCCGCCGCGAAAACCAGGATCGCGCCGCGGGAACGCTCATATCCGGCATCAATCAGCGGATCGTGACGGTCGAGGGGCGCATAGCGGATGCCGCTGGCTTCAACAGCATCATCGTGGCGCAAAGCGGCGGCTATCCCGTCTACCTTTCGGATGTGGCGACCGTCCTCGACACGGGCGCGGAAGTGACCAGCCGCGCGACCTATCAGGGCGTCACGTCCCTTGGGCTGGACATCGTCAAGGTGCAGGGCGCGAACACGGTCGCGGTGGCGTCCGCGCTCCGCAACGAGATTTCCGTGCTGAACGCCGAGCTCAAGAAAGAGAACGTCCAGCTCACCATCACGCGCGACAATTCCCGCCCCATCGCCGCGCAGGTTTCCGAGGTGCAGCGCACCCTGATCGAAGGCGGCGTCCTGACCGTGCTGATCGTGTTCGTGTTCCTGAACTCGTGGCGGTCCACGGTCATCACCGGGCTGACACTCCCCATTTCCGTCATCGGCACATTCGCCGTCGTCTACGCTCTGGGGTTCACGCTGAACACCATGACGCTCATGGCCCTGTCGCTGTCGATCGGCATTCTCATCGATGACGCGATCGTCGTGCGCGAGAACATCACCCGCCATCTGCAGATGGGCAAGGACCATGTCCGGGCGGCGCTCGATGGCACCAACGAGATCGGCCTTGCGGTGCTGGCGACCACGCTGTGCATCGTCGCCGTGTTCCTGCCCGTCGCCTTCATGGGCGGGCTGATCGGCCGCTTCTTCCTGCAGTTCGGCGTCACGGTCACCGTGGCCGTGATGATCTCGCTTTTCGTGTCCTTCACGCTTGATCCGATGCTTTCGAGCGTCTGGTACGATCCTCAATCCCAAAGGGGTGCCAGGCGAGGCGTTCTCGGCCGGCTGGTCGAGCGGTTCGACCGGTGGTTCGAGGGGCTTGCGGGCCGGTATCGCTCCGTCATTCACTGGACATTCGACCACCGGAAAACGACGATCGCCATTGTCGTCGTCATGTTCGTGGCCAGCCTGCTGCTCGTGCCGCGCATCGGAGCCGAGTTCCTGCCGCCCGCCGACCAGGGGGAAGTGAGCATTTCGCTCGAAGCCAACCAGGGCGCCTCCCTCGACTACATGGCCGCCAAGGTCGGCCAGGTCGAACGGGCGCTGCGGGAATTCGACTATGTCGCCTCGATGTATTCCACGATCAATTCCGGCGGCGCCCGCGGGTTCAACCAGGCCATGGTGGCCGTGCAGCTCGTGCCCAGCATCGACCGGACGCTGACCACGTCGGAAACCATCGAGCCCATCCGCCAGCGGCTCTCGCGGATCGCGGGCCTTGAGATTTCCGTCGGCCAGTCGTCGGGAGTGGGGGGATCGTCAAAGCCGCTGCAGCTCTCGATCCTGGGGGACGGCGACGAGGAACTGCGGCGGATTTCCGATCAGATCACCTCGGCGCTCGCCGCCATCCCGGGCGCGACGGAAATCGAGTCGTCGATCGAGAATGTCCGCCCCACCTTGGCGGTCAGGGTGCGCCGCGAGGCGGCAAGCGACCTGGGCGTGTCGATCGCGACGATCGGCGACACGCTCCGGCCTCTTGTCGCAGGCGACGCGATCTCCGTCTGGAACGCACCCGACGGCGAGTCCTACGACGTCACGGTGCGCCTGCCGGCGACCGGCCGGCGCGATGCCGCACAGCTTCGCAATCTCACCATCTCGACCGGCCGCACGGACGAAGACGGCAAGCCGATAACCGTCCTGCTGGACCAGGTCGCCGACGTCGTCGAGAGCACGGCGCCCGATGCGATCACCCGCAAGGACCTGTCCCGCGAGGTGCGCATATCGAGCAATATCGAAGGCAGGGCCCTGGGCGACGTAACGACGGATCTGAATGCCGCGATCGCCAGGATGGACATCCCGGTCGGCTATCGCATCTCCTTCGGCGGAGATGCCGAGAACCTTGCGGAGAGCACCGGTTATGCGCTTCAGTCGCTGGTGCTGGCGGTCATCTTCATCTACATCATCCTGGCCTCGCAGTTCGGCTCCTTCATCCAGCCGATTGCGATCATGATGACCTTGCCGCTCTCCCTGATCGGCGTTCTGCTCGGCCTCCTGTTCACCGGATCGACGCTCAACATGTTCTCGATGATCGGGTTCATCATGCTGATGGGGCTTGTCACCAAGAACGCGATCCTTCTCGTGGACTATTCGAACCTGAGACGGAGGGAAGGCAAGGACCTTCGCCAGAGCCTGGCCGATGCCGGAGCAGTCCGGCTGAGGCCGATCGTCATGACGACGCTGGCGATGATCTTCGGCATGCTGCCGATGGCGCTCGGGCTGGGAGAAGGCGGCGAGCAGCGCGCCCCGATGGCTCATGCGGTCATCGGCGGCCTGATATCCTCGACCGTGCTCACGCTGGTCTTCGTGCCGGTCGTGCTCACCTATCTCGACGCCGTAGCGTGCCGCGTCAAACGCTGGCTTGCCCATCCCCCAGCAGAAGCCGCGCCGACCTCCGGCCAGTGACGGGCATCGGGCCGAAAGCCAGATGCCCGTGGCGGGGATGCATCCCCTGATGCTCTACCCGAACCGGCGGCGAGGATTATCTTGAGCGGGGAATGTCGGAACCTCGGCCCACCGGCCGTCTTCAAGACGGACAAGCCAGGGAGAACAGCAATGACCATCACCATTACCGCTTTTGAACGGTCGCCCGATGGCGGCAGGGGTCTGGCGCGCGACATGCGCGTTCGCTGGGCGCTCGAGGAAGTGGGCCAGCCTTACGACGTTCGCTTCCTTTCGTTCAAGGCGATGAAGGAACCCGCGCATCTCGCGCTTCATCCTTTCGGGCAGATCCCGACCTATGAAGAAGGCGATCTCGCCCTGTTCGAGTCGGGAGCGATCGTGTTCCATATCGCGGAGCGCCATGCGGGCCTGCTGCCGGCCGATGCGAACGCCCGGGCGCGCGCGATCACATGGATGTTCGCGGCACTCGACACGGTGGAGCCGCCGATCTTCGAGCGCACGCTCAGCAAGATCCTCGAGCGCGACGAGCCCTGGTACGAGCAGCGCCTGCGTGTCCTCGAAAGCAGCATCCGGAAACGGCTGGACGGCCTTTCCAGCCGCCTGGGCGATGCCGACTGGCTCGATGGCGCGTTCAGCGCCGGCGACCTGCTGATGGTTACGGTGCTGCGCAGGCTGCACGGCTCGGGCATTCTGGAGGAGTATCCGAACCTCTCCGCCTATGTCGCCCGCGGAGAAGGGCGGCCCGCATACCGGCGTGCTTTCGACGCTCAACTGGCGGCTTTCACCGCCGCTTCGACCGGCTGACGAAGGCCTGCCGGGGCCGGTTGCGCTCATCCAGGCTGCAGGGTCTCGAACGAGGCCGTGCGGCTGAAAACCTCGGCAAGAAGCCGTGTCCCGATATCCGCCTCCTGTTCCGAGAGCGCTGAAAAGCCGAGCAGCAGTCTCGACGTATCGGTGGAGATCACGTTCATCCGGGAAAGCGGCATGACGACGACGCCCCTCTCCAGAGCCGCGGAGGAAACGGCGGTGTCGTCGCGCCAGGTGCCGGTGCTTCTGACGGTGAGGTTGATCCCCTGATCCGGCAGCAGCACCTCCAGGTGCTCGGCCATGCGCTGGGTCAGCAAGCTTGCCAGCAGGTCCCGCGACAGGCGAAGACGCTCCCTCAGGCGGCGCAGATGCGCGGGAAAATAGCCCTCTTCCAGGAAATCCGCGATGACGCGCTGCTGGAAGGTCGGCGGGCAGCGGTCGACCGCCGGACGCACGGCCCTGAACGCGGTGACCAGATCGGTCGGGACCACGAGATAACCGATCCTGAGGCTCGGCAGCAGGGCCTTGCTGAAAGTGCCCGTGTAGAGAACCCGGTCGGCCTTGTCGAGGCCGTGAAGGGAGGCGATCGGATGCCCCTGGTATCGGAATTCGCTGTCGTAATCATCCTCCACGATCCAGCAGCTGTTTTCCTTCGCATAGGCGAGCAGTCCCAGCCTTCGCGGCAGGGAAAGGACCGAACCGACGGGATACTGGTTGGAGGGCGTCACGTAGAAGGCCTTGGGAGGCCGGATCGCGCCAGCCGTCAGCTTCTCCATGTCGATCCCGTCCCGGTCGACCGGAAGGCCGACGACGTTGATGCCATTCAGCGCCAGGCACTGTCTGGCAGGTGGATAACAGGGGTCTTCGACGACGGCCATGTCTCCCGGCGTCATCAGGACACGAAAGGCAAGGTCGAGCGCCTGTTGCGTGCCGGCCGTGATGAAGACCTGTTCGGCCGTGCAGCGGACGCCGCGCGAAACCGCAAGGTGCGCGCTGATCGCGGCCCGCAATGCCTTTTCGCCCTGGATGTCTCCATAACCTTCGAAAGCATAGTTCATGTGGCGGACCGCGATGCGGTTCAGCAGCCGCGCGGTCCGCTCGTCATGGGCGATGCGCCCGGTGACGAATGGCAAGGCCGTCTGCGGCTCGAGGCTCGGTCCGCGAGTGAGGATCGCCGTTGCGGCGTCCGACACGCCGCGGCGGACCGGATACGCGCCTTCCGCGCCGGGTCGGTCGATGCGCGCCGCGTCATCGGGAATGGAGGATGCGACATAGGTGCCGGACCCATGGCGGGCCACGGCGAAACCTTCCGCGATCAGGATCTCGTAGGCTTCCGTTATGACGCCGCGCGAGATTTTCCATTCCACGGACGCCAGGCGCGTCGATGGCAGCCGTTGCCCGGCCGGGAGCCGTCCTTCGGCAATCGCGTTCCGAAGCGAGAGATAGAGCTGCCTCGGCAGAGGCGCCGCGGACGATGGATCGATCGAGGGCCGAAAAGCCGAGGACAGTCCTTCGCGCCTCCCCTTCGGCGTCATGCGCTGCTCCCCGAAGGCTCATTCAGGTGGTTCATCCCGGGCGACCGTTCCAAGTGGCTCACGCGCCACGGGCCAAGTGGCTCTTTCATATTACAGGATAATGCATTTATGATGATCCACTTTCAAGCGGAAACTTTGCCGTTGCCGCTCGCCACCTTTGACCGCTTCTTTGCCAATCGCGGCATCGCGGTCGGCTTCTGACTTTTCACCGGCTTTCCTTCAGGAGACTTTCATGACCCCATCCCCGAAAAGGCTGCGCATCGCCGTACTCTTCGGCGGCCGCTCCAGCGAGCACGACGTTTCCGTGATGTCGGCCACCAACGTGATGCGGGCGCTCGACCCGCAGAAATATGACGCGCTGCCTATCTTCGTCACCCGTGAAGGGCGTTGGCTCGTCAGCAATTTCAGCGACGGCGAGCTCGACAGGCCCGCGGCAGGTGTCGAAATCTGTCTCGTGCCGGGAGGGCGGGGCCGGGTGCTGACGATCGGGCCTGATGGAAAGGCCGCCGAGGGCAGCAGGATCGATATCCTCTTTCCGGTCCTGCATGGCCTGCACGGGGAGGACGGCACGGTTCAGGGCCTCTGCGAAGTGGCACGCGTGCCGTTGGCCGGCTGCGGCATTCTCGGCTCGGCAGCCGCGCTCGACAAGGATATCGCCAAGCAGCTTCTGAAGGCGGCCGGACTGCCGGTCGCCCGCTCGGTGACGATCCACCAGGATGCGCCACCGGCCCTGGATACGCTCGAAACCCAGCTCGGACTGCCGCTTTTCATCAAGCCCGCGCGGCAGGGCTCGTCTGTCGGGGTCGGAAAGGTCTCAGGCAGCCAGGAATTCGCGCCGGCGCTCGCCGAGGCGTTCCGGCATGACCGCAAGCTGCTCGCCGAAGAGTTCGTTGCCGGGCGCGAGATCGAGTGCAGCGTGCTGGAAGATACGGGCGGCGGCCTCTTCGTCTCCCGCCCCGGCGAGATCGCGCCGGCCGAAAGCCACGGCTTCTACAGCTATAACGCCAAATACATCGACGAGAACGGGGCCGCGCTGAAGGTGCCGGCGGAGCTTCCCGCGGAGGTCGAAGCCGGGATTCGCGGGATGGCGGCCCGCGCCTTTCGCGCACTCGGCTGCGATGGCATGGCACGCGTCGATTTCTTCCTGATGGACGACATGCGTTTCGTCGTCAACGAGGTAAACACCATTCCGGGCTTCACCGACATCAGCATGTATTCCAAGGCCATGGCCGCAAGCGGCATCAGCTATTCGGAAACCATCGACCGGCTGGTGGAACACGGCCTGGCGAGAGCGGCAAGAGGCGACTGACATCGACGCCCGCCTGCCTGCTTTCGCTCCCTGCCTTCGACCGCCAGGCATCGTGGCCTGGCCTCAATCCCGCTCCAACCCGCTCAAAAGCAGGCCGGCGGCATCGGCGATGCGGGATTCGACATCCTGCCATGCCGGCGAATGCCCCATCAGGGCGCTGTTGACGGCGTCGGTCACGATCATGTCGTGGAAGAAGATAGCAAGGCGTTTCGTCTTTTCCGGGTCTCCCAGGAAACGGGCGATGATCGCCTGGCTTCTGCGTGGGCCGACCTGATACCATTTGGCCATCAGATCGGGAAACTGGTCCGAGGTTGCGAGGACCATCCTTTGAAAGGCGATATGCCTGGGCTGCAAAAGCTGCCGCAACAGCGTTCGGCCGAGGATTTCCAGGCCGGTGGCGCGATCCGTGCTCCCAAGATCGAGCTGTGACAGGGGGGACAGGAATTCGGTGCTGAGCTGTTCCACCACTTCGGCGAACAGGCCCTCCTTGCCGCCAAACTGACGATAGACATTCGTCTTCGACCCTCCGGCGGCGGCAACGACCTCATCAACCGTTACCGCTGCGAAACCCTTCGTCAGGAAAAGCTCGGCTGCCGCTTCGATCAGCACCTGATGGCGGGCGGCGCCTCTGGACGTCAGCGTATGGCGTTCGGTCATCGATGCTTGCGTTCCCGCTCCTGCTGCGGCGACGGCGCGTGATGGTGCGCAACGCGAAAAGCCTTACGATCAACGTGCTGGCCATACAAGAGCGACCCGATAACCACGGCGACACCGATCCCCTGGATCGGCGCGGGCACGACACCGCGCACGAAGGCATCGAGAATGAAGGCCGTAATCGGGGTCAGCAGCAACAGGGGAGCGACCGCCGCCGGTCCGGCGCCCTGAATGCCCGTGAACCACAGGACGAACGGCAATGCGGTGATCAGGAGAGCCATCACGATCAGGCCGACGACGTTCAAGCCGCCAAGCGTCTCCGGCAGGTCGTTGACGACGAGCGCCACGGCGGCAAGCTCGATCCCCGCGAAGATCATCTGCCAGGCCGTCAGGCTGACAATCGAGGACGGGCGGCCCCATTTATGCAGGAGGGTACCGCCGAGGGCGACGGACAGAGCCGCGCCGAACGCCGCCAGAACGCCGATGATATCGAGGGCGGCGCCCCCCTTCAAAACCACCATGGAAACCCCGACCGCCCCGGCCGCGACGGCCAGGAGCTTGCCTCGCGAGGGAATGGCCCCCAGCAGGGGACGGGCGAGCAGCACCATGAACAGCGGGCCAAGCGCCTGGAAGGTCGCCGCCACACCGCCCGGCAACCGGATCGCCGCGACGAACAGGAGACCGAAGAAGAGCCCGTTGTTCAAGGTCCCGAGCACGATCAGCTTACCCCACCAGGCGCGCGGGGGGATGTCCCGCGCGATCAGAAGCAGCGGCAAGCCGCCGCCGATCGCCCTGACGGCAGCGATGAACATCGGGTTGTGGGGAAGCATCGTCGTCGTGATGATGTAGGTGAACCCCCACAAAATCGTGGCGGCCGCGGCAGCAGTCTTGGGTGGAAGCGACATGGATCTCTCTTGATTTCGAACCGAAATTGATACTGAATCGTACTTAATTGATACGACTTAGTACTATTCAGGCGCATGATCAAGATCAAGCGGTCAACGGACCACGCATCGGGATCAGTCGAACGATCGTTTTCCTTCGCGGTGGCGCACGCCATCGGCCCACGCTCGCCGAGCCACTACCTTTCTGCGAGCCGCCCACGACTCCGGACAACTCAGAATAAGCTTAACATGGAATTAAATTGTTTTCGAAAATATAGTAACGGTCCTTCCGCCAAGGTTAGCTGCTTGAGGGTAATCAGGTTCGCAGAACAGGCATGGATGACCTAACCATTTTCCCAAAGGACATCCCGATGTCGCTGATGAAGCATCTGAAGATCCGCACCAAGATACTGTCCCTCCTGATCCCCATCTGTCTGATCGGGATCGGCGGCGTTGTATATGTATCGAACAGCTACAAGGCAGCCGATGCCGCCTATTCGAAATTCATCGCCGCGGACGGAGCATCCGAGATCGACATGGCGATCGCCAGCCAGCGGCTCGTCTCGCTCGCCTACGACGCCTATCAGATTTTCCTGTACGATCCCCAGACCGAAGGGATGAAGCGTGCGACCGAGGATTATAGCGCGAGCAAGACGAGATTGTTCGAACTCATGAGCGGGGCTCGCCAGCAGCTTCCTGCCGAGGCGGGCAACATCAACCGGTTCGAGGAGCAGGCGAGAGCGATCGTCGCCATAACGGACCAGGCCGTTGCGGCGGGCATGCAGAACCGCAACGACGAGGCGAAAGCCCAGCTCGTCAAAGCCGACGAGCTGATCGCCGCAACGCTCTCTGGCCTGCGCACCTGGATCAACGGCTATAGCGAGGCGATCGACAAGAAAAGCGATGCGCTCGCGGCCCAGACCGACGCAACGATCGCCCAGTCGCTCATCGGCCTCGGCATCGTCTTCGCCCTTGGCATCGTGCTGTCCATCGTGGTGACGCGACGGGAGATCACCGGCCCGATCGAAAGGCTTCGCATGCGGATGCTTACGCTCGCCGACGGCAATACGGAGGAGGACGTCGCCGGTCTCGACCGGAAGGACGAGCTTGGCAGCATGGCGGTCGCCGTGTCGGTCTTCCGGGACAACGCCATCGAGCGCATTCGCCTCGAACGCGAGACCGAGGAAAACCGGAGCCTGTCGGAGCGTGAAAGACTGGAGCGCGAAAAGCAGAAGGCACGCGATGCCGCGGAGACGCAATTTGCCGTCGATGCGCTTGCGACCGGTCTGCAATCCCTGGCGGACGGAGATGTCGGCCATCGCATCGCAACGCCCTTCGTTCCGGCGCTGGACGATCTGCGCACCAACTTCAACACCTCTTTGGAAAAGCTGCAGGAGGCCCTGAGGGCTGTCGGAGACAATGCCCGGGCCATCGACGCCGGAGCAAACGAGATCAGGGCGGCTGCCGACGATCTGTCGAGGCGGACCGAACAGCAGGCCGCCTCCGTCGAAGAAACGGCCGCCGCGTTGGAGGAGATCACGACAACGGTCAAAGATGCGACCCGTCGAGCGGAAGAAGCAGGTTTGCTTGTCGCACGCACTCGCGAAGGAGCGGAAAAGTCCGGCACCGTCGTTCGCAATGCCGTTACCGCCATGCGGGAGATCGAAAAATCCTCGGACGAAATCGGCAATATCATCGGCGTCATCGATGACATCGCATTCCAGACGAATCTCCTCGCGTTGAACGCCGGCGTGGAAGCGGCCCGCGCCGGCGAGGCCGGCAAGGGTTTTGCCGTCGTCGCCCAGGAGGTCCGCGAACTGGCCCAGCGCTCGGCCCAGGCGGCCAAGGAGATCAAGACGCTGATCATCGCGTCCAGCAGCCAGGTGCGGACCGGCGTCCAGTTCGTCGGCGAGACCGGCACCGCGCTGGAGGAGATCGTCGGGCAGGTGCAGGAGATCAACCGCCATGTCGCCGCGATCGTCGAGGCCGCGCGCGAACAGTCGATCGGCCTGCAGGAGATCAATACCGCGGTGAACACCATGGATCAGGGAACCCAGCAGAATGCCGCGATGGTCGAACAATCCACCGCCGCCAGCCACGGCCTCGCGCGAGAAGCAGCCGCGCTCACGAAACTGCTCGGCCAGTTCAAGATCGGCGCCGCCGCCCATCCCCATCAGGCAATGACGGTATCCGCCGGATACTTCGACCAAAGGGTCGCGTGAACCGACATGACGACGACGTCCGGCATGGATCAGCATGCCGGACGTTTTCGATTCCGCCGGTTGCAGCCGGCTCCGTCAGCGCGCCGCCGGAGCCGCCGTTGAATTTTTGAGGCTGTTGGTCCGGCACCGCATGCGGCGTGCCCGCCGACGGTGGCAACGCGGCGACGGAGCTTTCGCCATGTTTACAGCCCGGAAGCGCTATTGGTTGATCTCCGGCTCGACCAGCCTCGCAAGGTTTCGCAGCGACTCCTGCCAGCCAAGATAGCAGGCTTCGGGCGGAATGACGTCCGGCACACCCGCCTGCGTTATATCCACCTCGGTCCCGACCGGGACCTTTTTCAGCGTGACGGTGACTTCCATCTCGCCAGGCAGGTTGGGGTCATCGAACTTGTCCGTATAGCGCAGGCGCTCACCCGGGACGAGCTCGACATATTCACCGCCGAAGGTGTGGCTTTCGCCCGTTGTGAAGTTGCGGAAGGACATCCTGAACTTGCCGCCGACGGCTGGTTCCAGGTGGTGCACGGTGCAGGCAAAGCCGTTCGGAGGCAGCCATTTGGCGAGCGCGTCCGCCTCGATGAACGCGCGATAGACCTTCTCCGGGCTGGATGCGAGAACGCGGTGCAGGCGTATGGTGTTCGGCATGGTCGTGATCCTCTTGAATTGACGGAGTGGACAGGCCTAGGACGAACCAGACTTCGCCGATCCGACACGAGATCGATCTTTTTCAGGCGAATTTCGCAGATGTAGCGCTCACCCCCGTCGACGGACATGAGCCGCCAGCGAAAAAATCATATCCCTGGCGCGACCGGCGATGGTTCATCGCTCCTCGCGGATATGTCGCTCATCCACATAGACCGGATATTCATGCTTGGCCGTATCGACTCCGGCCAGATCGACCTCGATGGTGATGATCGGCCGATCGCTTGCGGTGCTGCCGATCACCTTGCCGGAAGGATCGATGGTAAAGCCACCTCCCCCAAACATCGGTGGGCCGCCTGCGGCATTTCCGACGCGGTTCGAGCTCACGACATAGGCGCCGGAGACGATCGCGGCCATCGAACCGGCGGTCTGCCAGGAAAACCGGTTCATGCCCGCCGCCCGTGGAACGGCGATCAACTGAGCGCCGGAGCGCCCCAGGTGGCGGGCCTTCTCGTTGAACATAAGCTCCGTGCAAAGCAGGATGCCGGTCTCTACGCCGCCGATCTTTTTCGTCGCAAAGCCGGATATGGCGGGAGCGAACCAGGCCTCCTCCTCCCAGCCTTCCTCCGCCGGGAAAAGCTGCTTGTGGTGCAGGATCTCGTAGCGGCCTCCCTCCAGGGCGAAAGCCTCGTTCGCCAGCCGGTCGCCGGCAAGCACCGGGCGCGACGATATGACGGCTGCCGGCGCCAGATCCCGCAGCGCGTCAAGAGCACGCTCGTGGAGGTTCACCCATTGGCGTGCGGCGTCGCCGTCGAAATCCGCCTGCTTCGGAAGCCAGGCTCCGAACGGCATCTCGTTGGTGACGATGATGTCCGGTCGAATTCCATCGACCTCATCCCTGATCCGCCGCCACATGTCACTTTCCGGCAGCAGTCCGTCGGGCCATTCCACAGCACATATCGTCGGCATGTCTTCCTCCACAAGCGGCGACCGGCCGTCGCATGATCCAGCGCCTCCATATGCGTCGCAACCGGTTTCGCAGCAGGTATCTACTCAAGCGCGTCGAAGCAAGTCATGCAACCATTGCGGGTCATTTGGCCCGCAATGACGCCGTTTCTTCCATCCATTCGCGCGTTCGTGCTTCCGGGTCAACATTCCGGGTGATGTCGGTGACGACGGCGGCGCTGTCGGCGCCCGCGTCGAACACGCCCCGCAGCCTCTCGACAGTCAGCCCGCCGATGGCCACCAGCGGAAGCGGCGCGACGCGCTTCTTCCAGCCGGTTATCCGCTGCAATCCCTGCGGCGCCCATTTCATCTGCTTGAGAACGGTGGGATATACGGGACCGAGCGCCACGTAGTCCGGTTCGGCGGCGAGCGCGGCCTGAAGCTCGGCTTCGTCATGGGTGGAAACGCCGAGCTTCAAACCCGCGGCCTTGATGGCCGGCAGATCGGCCGCCGCGAGGTCCTCCTGCCCCAGATGGATGAAATCGCAACCTTCCTCGATCGCCAGCCGCCAGTAATCGTTGACGACGAGCTGGGAACCGTATCGCGCGCAGATCGACTTCGCCCGGAGAATTTCGGCACGAAGCTCCTCCTCCGGCCGCTCCTTGATGCGCAGCTGCACCAGCCTGACGCCAAGCGGCACCAGCCTTTCGATCCAGTCGGAACTGTCGACGATCAGATAGAAAGGATCGAGCTTCATGCGAAGACCGCCTTGCCGACGACGGGGGTCGAGGGAACGGCCATGTCGCGGGGTTCGATCGGGCCTGCGAGATAGGCGCTGCGGCCGGCGTCGATGGCGCGCGCGAAGGCCTCGGCCATCAGGGCCGGCTCCCCTGCCCCGGCAACCGCCGTGTTGAGCAGCACGGCGTCGTAGCCGAGTTCCATGACCATGGCCGCATGCGACGGACGGCCAATGCCCGCATCGACGATCAGAGGCACGTCGGGAAAGTGCGCGCGCATGGATTTCAGGGCCATCATGTTGACGGGTCCCATGGCCGAGCCGATCGGCGCGCACCACGGCATCAGCACCTTGCAGCCGGCCTCGAGCAGACGCTCGGCGACGACGAGGTCGTCGGTGGTATAGGGAAACACCTTGAAGCCCTCGCCCGCCAGGATTCGCGCCGCTTCCACCAGGGCGAAGACGTCCGGCTGCAGCGTGTCGTGGTGGCCGATCACTTCCAGCTTGATCCAGTCGGTGCCGAAGAGCTCCCGCGCCATTTTCGCGGTCAGCACCGCCTCGGAGACGGAGTGGCACCCGGCGGTGTTGGGCAGCACCCGCACGCCCAGCGCCCGGATCATCTCGAAAAACGCCCCGCCCGCCTTGCCGCCGGCTGTCTCGCGTCTGAGCGAAACGGTGACGATCCCGGTGCCGGATCGCCGCACCGCCTCCTCCAGAACGGCCGGCGAAGGATATCGCGCCGTGCCGAGCAGAAGCCGGGAAGCGCTTTCGGTTCCATAAAACGAGATCATTTCAGCCTCCCTGCTTCGGGGCGAGGATTTCGATCCGGTCGCCCTCGACAAGACGGCAATCGCTCCGGTCCTCGCGGTGAACGAGCTCGCCGTTCACCGCCGTCGCCAGCCAGCCGCCTTCATATTCGAGCAGGGCCATGGCGTCGGTGAGGGTCAAGGCTTCGAGTTCGTGATCTTCGCCATTGACGATCAGTCTCATAACATTGCTCCTGTCAGTGCTTGTGTCATGCGGGGTGTGGCCAATCCATCGGCGACCTGCCGCGCCATCGCCGGCGCCAGCAGGAAACCATGACGGTAGAGGCCGTTGACGTGGAGCGTCTGCCCGATGTCGAGCAGGCGCGGGAAATTGTCGGCAAAGGCGGGGCGAACCCCGGCGCCGGTTTCGACGACCTGGGCTTCCCCGAAGGCCGGATGCAGCGCATAGGCCGCATTCAACAGTTCCATCAGGGAACGCGCGCTGGGCGGCCCATCCGCCTCGCTCTCGATCATGGTCGCACCGACCATGAAGCGGGCATCGCCGCGTGGCACGATATAGACCGGATGACGCGGATGCAGCAGCCGGACCGGGCGCGACAGGGCAATCTCTTCGGTCCGCAGGTAGAGCATCTCGCCGCGGACACCCCGCAGCGCACCAACCTGCCCGATCGCAGCCGAGCCGGTGCAATCGATCACCCGATCATAACCGCGGCCCGAAAGATCGCCCGGGGCACCGAAACGGAAGCGGACACCTTCGGCCTCAAGCGACCGGTAAAGCGCCTGAAGCGCCTGCCGGGGATCGAGATGAGCCTCCTCGCGGAAATGGAGTCCCTTGCGGAAACGCCCGGCAAGCGCGGGCTCAAGCCCGGCGATGGCCTCTTCGTCCAGCCACTCGTATCCCGAGGTACGGGATGCGAAACGGGCAAGCTCGGCCATGTCGCGCTGCGGCGCCACGACCAGCGTACCCTTGCGCACGACCTGGCCGGGCGTCGCCGCATCCCACCAGTCGGCCGCGCTCAAGCCTTCCGACAAGACCCGCGCATCCGCGCTTTCCATCTCGCACCAGGGCGCCAGCATTCCGCCGGCCAGCCATGAGGCGCCGGCTCCGACCGATGCTCCTCTTTCCGCGATCTCCACGGCGCAGCCGCGCGCAACAAGCTCCCGCGCCACCGCAAGGCCGGCGACGCCTGCCCCCCTGACGAGAATGCGCATCCCTGACGATTGCGGCCTGTCGGTGACATGCATGGCGAGCTCCAACTGACATTGGAGACCCAGTCCTCAAGCAGGGGACGCTGAAAGCACGCCGGCGCGGATCAGGCGAAAATTCGCGACTCGTCGGCACTTGCACCGTCCCTACGCCAGTGTGAACTGGATCAGGTTCAACGGGTCACTGCGCCGCGAGATCGCTCAGCAATATCTCAGCCCCTTGACGGGACTCCCCTGGTGATTTGGTGACACACTATGGCCGATGTCCGATCGCCGTCAAGGGCACGGCGTTCATCCTCGGTCGAGTGCCGGAAGATGTCCCGATGCGCCTCCGGCCTCAGACATCTATCCTGTAGCCAAGATCGAGTTCACTTGCAGGTGAACCCCGCAGGCCCCAATTCTCCGGCCGAACCTCGACAAGAACGGTTTTGATGTCATCCGCAGGCACGCCAAAAACCGAGAGCTCTTCAACGAGTGCAGCATATAAGCGCCGCTTGGCCTCGAGGGTGCGTCCTGAAAACAGGGTTATCTCGACAACCGTGTAAGAGGCTCCCCTTCCGGAAGGAACGATCATCGCATCATGGTCGTATTCCAGAAGACGGACGCAGCGATCGTCCTCGGGCAGTTTCAGTCCGGTCAGCAGCGCGCGCTGGACTGCCTCGATAACGTCAGGGCGGCGAGTTCCGATCCAGCCGCGCCTGGTTTCTATTCGCGTGGCAGGCATCTGTTCGTTCTCCATGTATTGCAGTGTTGCCGGCAATCCGCCACGTTTTCGGGATGCATGTCTTCTGAAACCGGCTCGGCCTGCGGAAGGAACTTTGACCGCTGTTCACGATGATCAGGCACGCCGGCGGTTCCTTCAGGCCACCGTGGCCACGGAGGAACGCCGGGGCCTCAGGTGGCGCGCACGGGCCTTCATCTTTTCCAGCAGCGCATAACCGCTCGGCCATCGGCCGAAGCCGCTTGCGATGTTGATATGGCCTGCGAGGCCGATATTCCTGACCTCGGAATGCCACAGCCGGCCGAACATGTTGAGACGGTCGATGGTCATGTAGACGTCGTTCAGGCTGCCGACCACCATGCTCTGAAAAGGCAGCCTGCGTGTCGGCATCGTACCGAACGAGATCTGTCCCGGATGGAGGGGATCGGTCGTCCACAGGTCACAGGGCGCGACCAGCAAGGCGCCGCGGACCTTGCGAGCGACGGGACGGTCGGCCAGATTGGCGGCAAGCAGGCACCCGAGACTGTGCGCGACGAGATAGGCCTCTCCCGCCTCTTCCAGCGCCGCCTCAAGCTTCGCCATCCAGGCGGGAAGATCGGGCCGATCCCAATCGTCCTGGTGGACGAGGCGCGCCTCGGCATGGTCCCGCAGCCAGTGCTGCTGCCAATGTCCTTCGCCTGATCCGAACAGTCCGGGGAGGATGAGAATCTGGCTCATGCAAACCTGCACGCTGCCGGTTGCGCGACGCAGCCCACGCGCCTTTGCATCAGAACACCCCGAAGATAACGGCGAACAGGAAGACGAAGGACGACGCGATCAGGCAGATGTCTGTGCCGGAGCGCAGATAGGGCAGCACCTTGCCCAGAGGCGATGTGCCGGCGGGTCGCCGAAGATCGAAAGCAAGCGCCATGCCCGGACCCTCCTTTAATAATACCAGGGACCTTGCCCGGGCATCCAGTAAAAGAGCTCGTAGTCGCGTCCGTAACGGTATTCGTCTTCGTCACCGGCACGCGCCTTTTGCCCGACGGGCGTCGGCGATGTTCCAGACTGCTGATCTCGTGCGCCCGGGGCGCTGTAACCGACCGCCTTGACGATGCTCCGTAAGAAATCCAGTTTCATGCGAGCCTCCATTTTTTGCGAAGTCGATGCTTGCGGATGACCGGCCGGACGAACTGCGACATGCGTTGCTCAGCGGAGGTCCCGCAGACTATTCCGCCGCGGCCAGCGCATGACGCCGGGACGGCACGAATGTCGCGAGCTCGCCGACGGCGGCGGCGATCCGCTGGGAAAGCGGTTCGGACGAAACCCTGTAGTCCGTGAAATCGCGGTCCGAGGCGTAGACCGCCGTCGGCAGCGTATGAGCCATGAAGAAACCGAAGAGCGGCCGCAACTGGTGTTCAACCATCAAGGCATGCCGGTCCCCGCCGCCCGTCGCGGTGATCAGGATGGGCTTTGCCCGCAGCTCGTGAGGATCGATAAGGTCGATCAGATGCTTGAAGAGGCCCGGATAGGAACCCTTGTATGTCGGCGAGCCGATAACGACGGCATCGGCCGCGACGATCTCGTCGATGATCCGGAGAGCCTGGGCGTCCAGATCCTTCCGCCATTGGGCAGTTCCGAGCGACCGGCCGACATCGTGCAGGTCATAGACCGCGCTCGCAAGGCCGTACTCGCTGGCCGCCAGATCGGCGACGGCGCGCACCAGCGCATGTGTTTTCGATGGACGGCTGAAGCTGCCGGCTATGCCCACCAGTTTGAATGTCACCGCTCCATTCCTTTCGCATTTCGAACAGGTCCATGGAACGGCATTATTGTCTATAAAATTGATGGACTAAAAGGAATGGCCGTTTTTCTTCATGTCCAAAGCAGGAAATCCGTTTCTTTCCCGCTCGTCTCCGTGGGATTATCAAGCACCACCGCAGACCGGCCCGGCGACTGCCCTCATTTCTGCATAGCTGCACTGCACAAAAATTGTTTACCGGATGATCAAAATATGATCATTATGCACGTGGCTGATGCATCTTATGGTCCTCCTCCCAGTACCATCGCAGCAGCTGTTCCCCTCTGGAGGTTTTTGACCTTCACACCTATAAGGGCCTCGGTCTCCGATGGCCCTTCTTTTTTGTTTGAAGACAAGTTCCGAGCGGTGCAGCCTTGCGATCATCTGGGCCGGCGCGATCCGGAGATCACCAACGGCCTGATCGTCTCGGAGGCGGCGATGATGCAGATTTCCGGCCGGATCGGCCGGCACAGGGCGCATCACATGCTCCACGGGGCCGCGCAACGCTCCGTCATGGAGGGCACTCCCTTCACCCGGGCTATTGCGGAACACCCCGACATGGCCGGATTCGCGATGGTGGACCGGGATACGGCGGGTTGCCGGCGAAGCCGCATCGCTCGTGGACAGGCTTGCCGGCAAGCCCTGACCTGACCGACGGCAATCCCGTCCTGGATAATCATGGCCGCTTGAGAAATGCATCCATCAGCTTCACCGGCCTGCACCGCGAAGCTGATGGAGATCAGGGCCGCCCGTCAGGCGAACTGATCCGGCGGGCCATCATCATATCTGCGAAACCGCGATGGTCGGAGGCGTCTCCAGCTGGTCGGCTGTCGCCGTCCAGCGATCGGCGAACCGGCCATAGGCCGTCTTGATATCCACCCCGACCGGAAGTTCGGGGCGTTCGTTCTCGTCGTTGGTTCCCCAGTTGACCCAGCCCGACTGGCGGCGCTGGACGATCTGGAAGGCTCCCGACGCGGCCGAGGTCCACCAGACCATCGCACGCCCCGACTGCTCGTGATATTCGACCGTCTTCGTCGCCGGGCCGGGAAGGTTCGTCAAGATAGCTCAGTCGGAAGTCGTGAGATTGAGGTGACGCCCCACCGAAACAGCCATGCCGCGCCGGCCGACGCCGAGTTTCGCATAGATGTTTTTCAGGTGAAATTTGACGGTCGCTTCCGAAAGGCCGAGCGTCCGGGCCATTTCCTTGTTGCTGCGGCCTTCGGTAAGCAGTTTGAGAACGGTGGTCTCGCGGCTGCTGAGAAGCCCTTTCGATGCCGGTTGCCCGCTTTCGGCATCGCGGGCCGCGACGGAAACCCTCGACTGGCGGCCGAAACCGTGGCCGACGATCCGGCTCATGAATTCCACGGCGTCGACGCTGAAGGCCTTGAGGCCGAAGCGGCGCACGATGGCGCGGAGGGTCGTTGCGAATTCCTGCCCTTCGTCGAGGAAGAGCTGCGTGGCCTCGTGCGCGCGGGCAAGCGCGATGGCCGACTGCAGATAGGCGAGCGCCTGCTGCTGGCGTCCCGCCTTCCATGCGGCGCGGACGGCCATGATTTCGCCGATCAGCCGGTGATAACCGCGGTTCGACGATTTGCAGGACGAGACGAGATCCTCGAGCGCGTTGAGGGCCTTCAGCGCCTGCCCCTGGGCAAGCGCCAGCCGCGCCGATGCGATGTCGAAATCGCAGGCCTCGCGCCAGGTCCATTGGTCGGGTGCGGCCCCCTCCCTCAGGGCGGGAATGCGCTCATGCGCCTGCGCGGCCGATTCGATCATGCCCGCCCGGACCAGAAGATCGACCCGCATGATGCCGGCGGCTATCTTCAGACGCGGCAGGGCTCTTTCCGCGGCGACCTCCTCGGCCTTGTCGATGGCTGCCGCGGCGGTATCGAAACCGCTCACCTGCAGGCGGCTGCGGGCCAGCAGCCAGAACAATCGCGTGAACAGGTCGACCCAGCTTTCGCCGCGCACCAGCGGCTCGACGGACTCGCCCAGCATCTGCTCGACCAGCGGCACCTCACCCTGGAGATAGAGTATATCGGCGGTGGCGAGCCGGGCGATCGCCATGAGGTTGCGATCCGTCCAGTGGGATCTTTCCACCAGGTCCTCCGCCTCCCGGCAGAACTGCAGGGCGGCGGAAAACTGCCCCGCCAGCATGCCCACCAGCCCGAGATGCACAAGCATGAAGACCTGGGCATAGGCCGTGCGCTCCTCCCGGTAATAACCCAGGGCCTTCAGCGCCGAGAGCCGGGCCGCCTCGAGATCGCCGGAGCGCGTGTAGAGGATGCATAAGTGATTGTGAATCCAGGCGAGTTCCCAGGTGGCGTGCGGAGGAAGCGAGGCAGCGACCCTTTCCAGCCGCTCCGCCTGACCGGACGCCATCCGCTTGTCCTCATAGACGTCGATCAGGCTGTCGATATGATCGAGCACGCCGCGATCGACCGCCGCCAACGCCGTTTCGGTCCATTCGCCTTCCGCCTTGAGAAGTTCGAGGCGTTCGCGCCCCGCGGCGGCATTGCCGCGTTTGGACAGGACCACGGCATAACAGACGGTCAAGCCCGGAGACGCATGCAGAACCTCCGGCGGAAAATTGTCGATCAGGTGTTCCAGCACCTTGTGGCCGGCGCGCAGGAATATGTCGACGCCGCCGGCGCGGCCGATGATCTCCTCCGCCATGCGGAAATCCCCGCCGCGGGCGGCATGCGACACCGCACGCTCAAGCAGGCCATGCCCGGCGAACCAGGCGGCCGCGCGCGTATGCAGCGCCTTTTCGAGCCTGTCCAGATCGTGCCGCGCGTCATCGAGAAGGCAGGCGCGCAATACCGGATGCAGCGCAAACCAGCCTGCCGCCTGCCGGTCGACCACCGGCCGCAGATCGTCGAGCAACAGGACATCCCCGGATTCGAGCGGCTCGCAACCGAGATCGACCGCCAGCTCCGGGCAGAAATCCTCGAAGATCGCGGTCCTCCGCAGCATATCGAGCAGGGGGGCGGAAAACCGCCGGATGACCGCCTCCCGTACGAAGCCGGCCAGATCCGCGTGACGGCCGGCCAGCAACCTCTCGCGCTCCTCTTCCGACTGGCTCGTGGAAACGATCCCGGCGGCGAGCTGGGCAAGAGCCGGCCAGCCACGGGTGATCCGCATCAGCGGGTCGATCAGGGCCGCCGTCGCGGAACGCGACAGCAGCCGGCGCATTTCCGAGCGCCCGAAGGCGAGCTCGCCCGCCGTGACACCGGTCAGGACTCCCCGCGCCTTGAGCCGCGCCAGCGGCAGATGCGGCCGGCGGAAGGAGCTGCAGGCGATACGCAGATTATCCGGCGCTTCCAGCGCCAGCTCCTCGAGCAGGCGCGGCTGACCGGCCAGATCGATCTCGTCGATGCCATCGAGAAAAAGAACCGTGACGCCGTCGCCCCGGCCCGCCGCCTCCAGGATATCCGTCAGCGTCGTTGCCGGAATGTCGTCCCGCAGGCCGAGCACTTCACGCAGATCGGCAACGAAGCGTTCCGGCGACGTGCCCGGCGCAATGGTGAGCCAGCAGCATCGCTCGACCCGGATTTCGGCGGGTCCGGGCAGCGGCAGCTCGCCCAGGGCGAGCTTCTCGCAGGCGGCCTTCATCAGGGCGGTCTTGCCGAAACCGGGGGGCACGTGCAGGACGACGGTCTGACGGGCAAGACCTTCCGCCAGCCTCGACAGGAGATAGGGCCGCTCTATGCCGCTGAACAACATGCGCGGCGGGCGGAACCTGAGCCTCATCCTCGCCCTTCCGTCCGCTTCCGCCGTATGAGCCCCTTTTTCCGGCAAGGACCGGTCTGCCATCGCGCATTCCTCATCGAGTAAGGGAAACCGGCTTCACAGGCGAACCCGAAGCCGGTCCCCATCATGACCGCCAGAAACGAGGATCATCCATGCGAATTGCCCGCAGGTCCAGGATTTTGCGGTTCCCCGATCTCCACCGCATGCCTGTCCGGGTCATAAAAACGGAATACCCGCTGTCCCCATGCCTGCCGTTCGACAGGATGTATCAGCTCGACATGTGGTGCAATGTTTTCGAAAGCGGCCTCGACATCCTCGTGTTCGAAATACAGCAGCAGGTTTCTTCGCCCATAGGGTTCCTCGCCAGCCGATGCCTTCCCCCAGACCGTCTGTTCAAGCGATGTTCCTTCGTGGATCGCAAAGCCGGTCTCGAAGAGGACGAAATTTCCGAAATCCTCCAATATCCTGAGGCCGAGCCTCTTCCGGTAGAACTCCTTGGAGCGGTTGATGTCGCGGACGAAAGGGATCGGATTGATAAAACGCATCGAATTTCTTTCGTGACGTTCAAGGCCGTCGACGCAACCGTATCCGGGCCGAAGTTGCGCCTGAGGATGCAGCCACCCCGGCTCCCTATCAGCGCTCCGGCCGGCGCACCCGTCAAGCCTTCAACCCGCAAACCGGATCGTCCGCGGCGAAGAACCGGGCCGCAGCGACGATCCATGGCGGGCCGAACGTTCAATCGTCGCCATGACCCAGGGGGCTGTAGGGCTGTTTCAGTCCGAACGCGGCGGGGCCGAACACGGCAAGGGCCTCGGGCGTGCGCATGATCGGCGGCACGCGAACGGCAAGCACATTGACCCGCTGGCCATAGCGCAGTCTCTCGGTGGTGATCGCCTCGGCAGTATCGAGGTCGAGAACCGTGATCAGGTCGGGCACGATGGCAAGCACCCGTCCTGCGTCCTCCTCGGCAATGAGATTTTCGTTCTGGATGCGGATCTTCACCGTCGGTCGCGCCGGATCGAACGGCTCGACCGTCGCCACGCCGACAGACCAGCCGTTTTCCTCCTTGCGCGCGACATCGACGATCTTGCCGGAGGCGATCACCTCCGCATGGCCGTAATGCGTGCCGGCGAAGAAGTCGACGAGGGCGGAAACGGGATCGCGGTGACCGGCCGCCGCCTCGCGCAGCGTGCGGCCGATGCCGATGGCAAGCGACATGGTCGCGGGAACCGAAACACGCTTCGCCGTCCTGCCGTTCATGCCGTAGTTGACGATGTAGGACTGGCCGCCCATGCGGATGGTGACGCCGCGGGCATACCATTCCGCCTTCGCGGCGTCGTTCGTTTCGATCAGCACGCGATTGCCCTGTTCGTCGGCGATGGCAACCGGGCTTGCCGGCACCCCGTAGACATGGAACGTCTCCATTTCGAGCTGCGGGAAGGCGCGTCCCATGCCATCGGCGTCGATCACCGGCAGGCGGCGCCGGGCGGCAAGCGCGATGGGGATCATGGAATTGATGCCGCCTGCCTCGAACGGAATGATCGCGCCCGCCTTGCCGCCCGTATGATCTTCATAGGCGTCGAGCGAAAGGCCGATCTCATCCCCCGAGGGGATTTTCTCGATCAGGATGGTCGGCGCCCCCATGGCGCCGCAGGCAACGACGGCTACCCCATCCGGAACGTCTTCCAAGGCCAGCAGTTCCACGGGCCCATATTCCTCGATCGCGGCTTTCGCCAGAAGCTTGCCGATATAGGGATCGCCGCCGCCGCCCGTACCAAGCAGCGCCGCGCCGACCGCCAGGTCGTCGATGTCCTGATCCGTGATGATGGGCATCAGTCGATCTCCTCGATGGAGGTAAAGGGTTCCTTCAGTCCGAAGCAGGAGGGACCGAAGACGTTCAGGGCTTCGGGCGTGCGCATGATTTCCGGCACGGAAACGGCGACGACGGTCACGCGCTGGCCGTAACGCAGGTTTTCGCTGGTGATCGGCTCGGCCGTCTCCGTGTTCATGATCGAAATGAGGTCGGGCACGATGGCCTTCACCTTGCCGTCCACCCGGGCGATCAGGTTTTCGTTCTGGATTTCGATCTCCATCTGGGAGCGGAAATGCCCGATGCCTTCGATGCGGGCCTTGCCCATGGTGAAGCCGGCCCTGGTCTCGCGCATCACGTCGACGATCTTGCCCGAGAAGATCACCCGCCCGTAGCGATAGAGCGTGGAGGGCAGGAAGCCGAGCAATGCCTCGATCGGATTGCGGTGCTCGTCATGCGCCTTGCGGAGCACTTCGCCGATGCGGATCGCCAACGTCAGCGTGTTGGGAATGGCGGTGCGCTTCACCTCGGCGCCGCTCATCGCGTATTCGGCGATGTAGGCGCAGCCGCCCATGCGGATCGCAACGGCGCGCGACAGCCATTCCATCTGCCGGTTGTCGACCGCCTCGATCAGCGCGCAGTCGCCCCATTCGTTGCTGACGGCCATGGGCGAACCCGAGACGCCGTAGACGCCGAACGTCTCCATTTCGAGGAACGGAAACGCGCGGCCCATGCCATCCGCATCGACGATCGGCAGACCGAGGCGCGCGCCGACGACCAGCGGAATGGTGGAATTGATGCCGCCGATCTCGATCGGCATCGTCGCATGCGCCATCCGGCCCAGCCGTTTCTCCAGCCGGACAAGCGAGGCGATCGCCTCCTCCCCCGACGGGATCTTCTCCACCAGCACGGTCGGGGCGCCCATCATGGCCGTCGGCACGACAAGCCAGTCGTCGGCTATGTCCTGCGGATCGATCAGCTCGACCTCGCAGCCTTCATCCAGGCATTGCTGGACCATCAGGCGGCCGACATACGGATCGCCGCCGCCGCCGGTGCCGAGAAAGGCAGCGCCGACCGCGAGATCGGCAAGATGTTCACGCGTGAGCTTCATGGTTCCACCTCAGCCGATCACAAGGTCGCCGACGGCCTTGACGCGAATGCGCGTCGCACTGCCCGGCAGATAGGCGAGCGGCACTTCCTCGATGTCCATGATCTTGACCGAAGCCGGATCGGCGCCTGCCCTTGCGGCACGCTCCGATGCTTCTGCCTTGGCCCCGGCCAGCACGACTTCGCGCGACGTGCCCTCAAGGGAGAAGATGCGGTCCACCTCGCCGCCGACCTGGGCAATCGCGGCGCCGATCGCGTTCGCGACGGAGGCGTTTTCCGGCCGGATGACCTTCGAGGCGGAAGGCAGGTCACGGGAAACGAGGATGTTGCCGCCGCCGACGAGGATGACCGGCAGCGGATCGGCGCTCGTCTTCATGCGGTCGACCGCCTCGTCCACCATGCGGTGCATGGTATCGAGCGCGGTCTCGATGGTCTTCGCCGGAATATGGGCGACGCGGGACCGGTCGCCGATATCCTCAAGCCCGGCGGCGACGACGATATCCGTGGTGGTCAGCGTGTCGCCGCCGAAGACCAGCGCCCTGGACGTGATCTCGTAGCCGACCGAATCCGGGCCGATCCGCGCGCCCCCGTCACGTACCAGCGAGCCGCCGCCGAGGCCGATCGCCAGCACGTCCGGCATGCGGAAATTGGTGCGCACGCCGCCGATATCGACCGCCACCGCCGATTCCCGCGGGAATCCCTGCATCAGCATGCCGACATCCGACGTCGTTCCGCCGATATCGACCACCATCGCCTCCTTCTCGCCGGCCAGCATGGCGGCGCCGCGCATGGAATTGGTCGGCCCGGAGGCGAAGGTCAGCACCGGGTAGCGCTCGACATAATCCGGCGTCATCAGGGTTCCGTCGTTCTGGCTGATGTAGAAGGGAGCCCCGATCGAAAGTTCCCGCAGCGCATTGCGAAACGACGAGACGACCTTCTGCGACAGATCGGCCAGCGACGCATTCATGATCGAGGCATTCTCACGCTCGAGGAAACCGACGCGGCCGATCTCGTGGCTGAGCGACAGCGCTATCTCCGGCACCTCGTTCTTCAGGATTTCGGCGGCGCGCAACTCCATCTCCGGCGTCACGGGCGAAAAGACCGAGGTCACAGCGGCCGATTTCAGCCCCCTCTCGCGGATGGTGCGGGCGACGCCGATCAGCCCGGCCTCGTCGAGCGGCGCAATCTTGCGGCCATCGAATTCATGTCCGCCGCGCAGCATGAAGGTATGGCGGCCGAGCGTGTCGGCGAGATCCCCCGGCCAGTCGGTCATGGGGGGCAGGCCCTTGGTCGCGGGCAAGCCGAGCCGCACGGCGGCCACCTCCAGCAGGCGCTTGCGCTCGACGACCGCATTGGTGAAATGCGTCGTACCGATCATCACCGCCTGGATCTGCGAAACCGAGACCCCCGTCATATCGAGGAGCTTCCTCAAGACTGCGACGATGCCGGAGCCGACATCGGCCGTCGTCGGGCTCTTGCACGCGGCGACGACCGCCGGTCCGTCCATCAGGGCTGCATCCGTATTCGTGCCGCCGACATCGATGCCTATGCGCATTCTCTTCTCCTGACTTGCTGTCGGGCAAGGGACGGCCGGCGCGCGGACACCTGACCGCACGGGACATCCTGCCTGTCGTTGCTACTTTTCCGCGGCTGCGGCCTCAGGCCACCAGCGCCTCGGAACGATCCGGGTCCCAGGACACGCCCACCGCCTCGCCCGGTGAAAAGCGCGCCACATGGGCCTGGTTCTGCCTTTCTGCGACGATCTCCTGACCTGCCACGGACAGGCGGTAGCGGACCAGCGCTCCCTGATAGGTCTCGGAAACGACCGTTGCCGACAAACCGGCGCCGGCCGCACCGATGATCACGTTTTCCGGCCGGACGATGAGCTTGGCGGCGCTCCCGACGGGCACGTCGGAGACCGGCGCGCGCGTGAGCACAGTGCTGTCGCCGAAGCCTACGGAAAGCCTTTCGCCCTCCCGCCCCCGGACGGTGACGTCGATGACGTTGGACTGGCCGATGAAGGTCGTGACGAAAAGCGTCTTCGGCCTTTCGTAGATCTCCCGGGGCGTGCCGACCTGCTCGACACGCGCCTTCTGCATGACGCCGATGCGGTCCGACATGGTGAGCGCCTCGTCCTGGTCGTGCGTCACATAGACGGTGGTGATGCCGAGCGACTTCTGGAGGTCCTTGATCCAGTATTTCATTTCCTCGCGCAGCGCCTTGTCGAGCGCGGAAAGCGGCTCGTCGAGAAGCAGGATGCGCGGCTCGGTGACGAGCACGCGGGCAAGCGCGACACGCTGCTGCTCGCCGCCCGAAAGCTGACGCTGATAGCGGTTCTCATAGCCCACCAGGCCGACCTGGCGGAGCGCGAAGGCAACCGCCGTGTCGATTTCCTCACGACTCTTCTTCCTGAGCTTCAGGCCGAAGGCGATGTTGTCGGCGACGTTCATATGCGGGAAGATCGCGTAATTCTGGAAAACGATGCCGATATCGCGTTTTTCCGGCGGCAGCCGCGTCACGTCGTCCGAGCCGATCAGGATCTGGCCTGCCGTGGGCCGGATGAACCCCGCGATCATTCGCAGCGTCGTCGACTTGCCGCAACCCGACGGGCCGAGCAGCGAGAAGAACTCGCCCTGCCGGATGTGAAGGTCGATGCCTGCGACCGCAATGTTTTCGCCATACGACTTGACGAGGCTTTTCAAATGGATATCCGACATCGCCCTTCCGTTCCCTGGCATTTCTGGAAGTGATGGCCGCGCTGGCGCGGCCACCGGCTCGTCCGGCGTCAACCGGCGAAGATCTCGTTCACCGTCTCGACGATCTCGTCTTCGTTTTCGAGATAGGCGTTCCAGTCGGGCAGCCAGAAATTCTTGATCGCATCCGCGCTGTTGACGATGCTGGCCTTGACGAGATTGTCGGGCAGGACGGCGTTGGAGACCGTCGGGCGCAGATAGAACTCCTTGCCCATGTTGGTCATGAAGGACGGTTCCAGCGCCCGGTTCAGCAGCGCGTATGCGAGTTTTTTCTGGGTCGGCTCGGCATAACGGCTGACCGTATAGGTCTGCGTCAGGATCGGCTGCAGTTCCTTCCAGTACATGACGGAGAAGGGAGCCCCCTTGTCGCGCGCCTGCATCGGCTCGGCGTCGCTCTGGACGGCGATGACGACCTCGCCGCGATCCATCAGCGTCTGCATGTTGCCGGTGAAGTCGGAGATCTTGGCGGGCATCAGGGCGCGCATCGCCTCGTAGCCGGCTTCGAGGTCGTACTGGTCCTTGCCGAACAGGCTGCAGGCGACGAGGAAGAAATCCATCTGCAGCGTGTTGGAGGTGATGTAGGTGCCGCGCTTGCCGGCAAATTCCGGCTTCCACATATCCTTGAAGGCCGCGGGCGGCGGGGTGACGAGATCGGTGCGGTAGGCATGCACATACTGGTTGAAGGCCCAGGTGACGCCGACGCCGTTCGAGGTCGCGAAAGGCCAGAGGTTCTTTCCGTTCGGGACGTTGGGAAGGATCTCCCCGATCGTGTGGAAGAAATCGCCCGCCTTTGCCGTCTTGAACATCTCCGGCAGGTTCCAGTTGGTGATGTCGAGCGGCGGCTTCTTCGGGCCGTTGGCGACGAATTTCGGGAACCACGGCCAGGTCGAGTCATACTCGATCTTGCAGTTGAAATCCTTGGCGAAGCCGGTGAGCAGGTACTTGTGCACCAGCTCGCCCCAGGGGCCGCCCCACTCTCCCACGCGCAGCACCGCGCCGCCGGCATCGAATACGGACCCGTCATAGCTCACGTCCTGCGAGAAGGCGTGGTTGATGTTGAAGAGCGGCAGCGTGGCCGCGGCCGCCCCGAGTCTCAGGAGCTTTCGGCGGTCTGGATCGAACGTATGGTCAGTCATGTCCAAGTTCCCCTTTTTTTGAACGGATGGATCAGTGGTTGACGTTGTTCCGGGCGGGTCCTCAGCCGCCGAAGATGCGTTTCAGGTTGACCAGCCTCGATGTCGCCACCATGGAGATGACGACGAGGACGATCGCGAAAATCCCCGCCGCCGCCGCGGTGGGCTCGAAGGAGTAGCGAAGCGCCACATACATGGCCATCGGCAGCGTCTGGAGGTTCGGCGTCGAGAGGAACAGCGTCACCTCGAACTGGCCGAAGGAGATGATGAAGGCGAAGATCGTGCCCGCCGAAATGGCCGGCGAGATGATCTTCAGCGTCACGAGGCGGAAGGCGGCGAACGGCGAGGCCCCGAGCGAACGGGCCGCCTCCTCCAGGCTGCGGTCGAACCCCACCAGCGCGGCGGTGACGGTCGCGATCACGAAAGGGCATGTGACGATCACATGGCCGATGACCAGCCCGGCCAGCGACCGAGCAAGCCCGATGCCGCTCGACACATAAAACACATAGAGCGCCAGCCCCAGCACGACGCCGGGCAGCACGATCGGCATCATGAAGAACGCCCGCAGCACCGCGGCGATACGTCCACCGGCGCGGGTCAGGAAAAGCGCCGCCATGGTGCCGATGACGGTCGAGATCACCGTCGAGATGGCCGCGACCAGGAAAGAAATTCCGTAGGCCGACAGGAAGGTCGGCGACGTGAGGAAGGAGATCACCCAACGCAGCGACAGACCCTGGGGAGGAAACGTGAGATAATCGCCCGCATTGAGCCCGGCCAGCACCACGATGACCACGGGGATGAGCAGCATCGCCAGGGTGATCACGGAAATCGCCTTGAAGATCAGCGGGATCGGAGATTCGTCGCGCATCAGCTACGCCCCCCGGTGGTGCGCATGGCGGCACGATGATAGACGGCGATCGCCATGAGGCTGGTGAGGAAGAGGACGACGGCGATCGCCGCGCCGAACTGCCAGCGGCCGGTCTCGGCGACCTGCTGGTAGATATGGATGGGCATGACCATCACCTTCCAGCCCCCCATCAGCGCCGGCACCACGTAGGACGAGATGGCGAGCGCGAAGACAAGCAGGGTGCCGGCCAGCACGCCGGGCATGGAAAGCGGCAGGACCACCGAGAAGAACGCCTTGGCGCGCGAGGCGCCGAGCGAGCGGGCAGCCTCTTCGAGCGACGGATGGATCGACTTGATCACGCCGATCAGCGACAGGATCATGAATGGCAGCGTGATCTGCACCAGGCCGACGATGACGCCGAAGACGTTGTACATCAGGGGCAGCGGCGCGGAGATGATGCCGAACCTCAGAAGCGTGGCGTTGATCAGGCCGTTGTCGCCGAGCAGCACCATCAGTCCGTAGAGCCGGATGACCATGTCGAGCTGCATGGAGGAGAGGACGAGGATCATCAACAGCGTGTTGCGCCCCGGATTCGTCGTCTTAGCGATGACATAGGCCAGCGGATAGCCGAAAACGAGGCAGATGAACGAAACCGCCGCCGCAATGCCGATCGAGCGCAGGATCGACTCGTAATATATCGATCGGGTGAAGATGCGTACGAAGTTGTCGAAGGTCACCGCGCTCGACAGGCTGATCACCCCGGCAACGGATTTGTTGAAGGCCAGCGCGAAGAGCGAGACGGTCGGAACGACGAAGAACACCAGGAAGAACAGGAACGCGGGCAGGACCAGCCACCAGAAGGCAGGCCCTGCCGAGACGGCTCTGAAGAGCCCTGTGCGCCGCATTGCCGTGCCCTCGTCTGCCGTGCCGGTCGTCGTGGTCGCCGCCATGCCGTCCGCCCCGCCCGCTTCTACTCTGCGGCCGCCGGCAGGGCCGCCGCGCGCAGCTCGTCGTAACCGACCAGTTGCTTCTGCGGAGGCGCCGGAAAAGTGGTCCTGCTCTGCGACAGACCGACCCGGACGAGCGCGGCGGCAATCGAGACGGCGGTCGGGATGGGATCGATCACCGGCACGTCGATGCCCTCGGCAAGCAGGCCTTCGCGCAACGCGCCGGCGCAGCCCATCAGGCCCGTGCAGCCGAAGACGAGCGCTTCGGCGCCATCTTCCTCCACGGCCCTGCGGCCTTCCTCGACGAGCCGCCGCGTCGTGACGGAGAGATCCTCCTCCAGTTCCAGGACGGGAATATCGACGCTGCGCACCGAGGCGAGCTTGGTGGAGAGGCCGCAAAGCGCGGCCGTGTTCTCGAAGGACGGCTTCAGGCGCCGCATGACGGTGATGATCGAAAACTTGTGTCCGAGCATGGCGGCGACATGCATGCCGGTCTGGCAGGGGCCGAGGACGGCAATGCCCGCGATCTCGCGGGCCGGCCTCAGGCCGGGGTCGCCCATGCAGTCGATCACCACCGCGTCGACGCCCTCGCGCTCGGCCCGCAGCACCTCGGCAAGCGTGCCCGGCACCGACACGGCGGCCTCGAACTCGCTCTCGATCGAGCCGGGGCCGGTCCCGATCTCGGCATGCGACAGCGTGACACCCGGATATTCAAGCGCCTTCAGGTCGGCAAGCTTGCGAAAGCCCCGGGTGACGATCGGAGAGACGACGCGGACGTGAACGGTGCTATCCTGCACGGCAATGCCTCCATTTGCATTCTCTGACGGCTCACCGTGTCGCAGCTCGGCCCCGCATGGAAGAGCCGGAAGCGAGTAGGGTCGGCCCTCTTTCGGATGGGTAGCTTTGTCACGGGACCCGCCTCAAACCTATCCTTTTAGGGAGGGAGTGTTGCGCAAAAGAAAGGCAATGCAATGTGTTGATGAAATATTTGCCAGAAAACCCGTGCTCCTGACCGGCAATGACGCCATCGGGGCACCGTTTGACAAGCCGCGGGGCGCCCGGCCAATGCTGAAGGAACCAAGCGCAAACCCTTCGGTCGATCCGGACAAGGAGCCGCCCATGCCTGTCGCCAAGGCCGCCCCGGCTGCCGCCGGCACATTCGCCCGCCTGAAATCCCTTCTCCGGCTCGCCCGGAACTCCCTCTACGATTTCCGCCGCTACCGGGCATCCAGCTTCATCGACGGCGTGCGCAGCCGCGAGAATCTGGAAGCGCACATCCGCCTGCTTTCGCACATGCTGGAATACGGCCTGGCGCTCTCCGATCCGCGCGCCGGCTTCGGCATGGACAAGGTCAGGGTTCTCGCCGGCGAGCTATCGCATTATCTCACCGCCTATCGGCGCGACGCGACGACCGACAACGGGATCGGCGTCCTTTCCGCCTATATCGACTACAATGCCGGACAGGGCGCGGATGTCTCCGAGGCCCGATCGCTGCTCGACGGGCTGCTCCGCATCGACGCCGCCGGGGCACCTTGCGCCGCCGGCAGCGAGGAAGTGACCGCCGAGGCCATCCGTGCCGCCGCTTCCATCGACTTCGCCCGCTTCATGGGCGCCCGCCACAGCGTGAGGCAATACGACCGCGCGCGGCCGGTGGAACGGGAGAAGATCGAGAGGGCCGTGGCCGCGGCCCAGCAATCGCCATCGAGCTGCAACCGGCAGACGGCGAAGGTCCTTGCCTTCACCGACAGGGCCTCGGTTGCGCGCGTGCTTTCCCATCACAACGGCAATCGCGGTTTCGGAGATCAGCTCGGCGGCGTGTTCGTCGTCGTGGTGGATCTGCGCAACTGGAACACGATCGGGGAACGGAATCAGGGCTGGGTGGATGGCGGCATGTTCGCCATGACGCTGGCGCTCGGCCTGCATGCCGAGGGGCTCGGCGCCTGCATGCTGAACTGGAGCGCCGACATGAACGAGGACCGCCGCTTGCGGAAGCTGCTGGGACTGGACGATACGCAGATCGTCATCACCCTCATCGGCTTCGGCCACATGATGGAGAGGTTCCGCGTTCCGGTCTCGCGGCGCAAGCCGATATCGCAGGTTCTCATCCATGAACCGCCGCTTTCGTAGCAACGAGGCCGATCCGCCGTAACTCCCGCTCCTTTTCGCGGCGAAGAGACCGCGCTCAATTCAATGCCGGATATGCGTGACCGCAACGGACCGGCGCTCGATCCGCGAAGCGCCGGAGAGAGGAACTGCGCCGGGGTTTCACGATGCCGTCCGGACCACCAGTTCCCGCCGCACTTCATCGGCCAGCTTGAGGCCGAGGGCAACCATGATGCCGCCCGCCAGCATGTCGAGCCGCCGCGCCAGACGCAGATACTGCTGCCGCGCAAATCCCGTGGAGAAAAACATCGCGACGCCGCCATACCACAGTGACGACTGCGCGGCGATGATGGCGAGGATCGCGGCATAGACCCATGCCGGAGCATGCGGCGGAACGGCCACGAGGAAGGCGCTCGTCCAGAACACCGCAGATTTGGGATTGCTGAGGGTCGTCATCAGCCCCACGGCAAACGGGTTTTGATATGCCCCGCGCGGCGGCGCAACAGACGCCTCCACGCTTTTGGGCTGCAATCCGGCGCGGATCATCCTGAACCCGATATAGACCAGATAGGCTGCGCCGAGCAGCCGCAACAGGCGATAGAGCCAGCCCGCCTCGAACAGCACGGCCCCCACCCCCCACAATGCGAAAGCCACCCAGATCAGCGAGGCCAGTACCACGCCGCCGACGGCAAGAAGGCCGTGGTGCCGGGACCGCGTCGCGGAAAGCCAGCTCACGACCACCGTATTAGGCCCCGGAAGCATCGCCATCAGGATATGCATCCCGGCAAGTGTCAGAAGGTTAGGAACAAACTCCAAGGCGGCGCTCCCCTCAAATCGTGATGCCCGGGACCAGCAGAATGCTTCGATGCAGGAATGTCACGCGAAATATGACGGTTCCCGTGACCGGCGGCCTTCGCCGGCGCAAATGGCTTGCGGTGCCCCACGCCCATGTGCCGCCTTCGCCTGAGGCAGTCGCTTGACGATCCCGGCGGTAGCAGCCTTCAGGTCTCCTTGCCCTTCGCGAGCACGTCGAGAAGCTGGCTGGTATTGTCGACCGAGAACTGTATGCGTTCGCCCGCCCACACGGTTTCGGAATAGGCGATGGGGGTTCCCTTCATGTCGACGTCGACCTTCTTTGAAATGATGACCGGCTGGGACATGCCCTGGCCAAGCTGGCGCGCCTCCTCCGGCGTCGGCATCCGCGTCAGGATGTCGGTCCGCAGGCGGATGTAGTCGGGGACGCCGTATTCGGCGAGGATCAGGCTGACGCTGCGCCCGCTGAGCCGCGCCTTGTCGAAGCCGGGAAAGCGGCGGACGGGATAATAGGCATCCGAAAAGCTGACCGGCTCGTCGTCGGCAAAGCCGCGCCGGACGATATGGTACACCGGCTCGCCCCGCGGCAGGCGAAGCGCCTCGGCGACGGCGGCGGAGGCGGGCACTTCCTCTTCACGCACCGCCTGCCCCAAAGGCTCCCGGCCCTGATCGAGCAGATTTTGCGAAAACCGGGTGCGCTCGGAAATGCGGTAGTCGAGGCGTCCGTCGCGCACAAATGTGCCTCTGCCTTGCTCCACCTGTACAAGCCCGCGGTTCTCGAGGCTGGAAATGGCTCTCCTGATCGTATGGCGGCCGACGCCGAACCGTTCCATCAGGTCAGCCTCCTTCGGAAGCTGGGTCATGGGGGAAAGCCGGCCGGTCAGGATGTCCTCCGCGATATCCTCTTCGACCTGCTGCCATTGCCCATGCGACGATTTCTTGTCCATCTCTCTCTTCCGCTCCATTCCGCCCATGTCGTCCGAATGTCGATACCGTTCCGCACGACAGGTTGCAATCGCACGCGCCGCTCACTCTATTGTCATTCCCGCGTATAGGAAATGCGATAGAAGGGAAAAAGCCCGGAACCTGAGCCGGCGACTTCATACGACTGTCATCGATCGCCACTATAGCAATATTCGGATGTTTTGGAATAAATCCGAACGAATTGGAGTGAAGAATGATCGAGATCAGCCGCCGGAGCTTCATGGCCGGAGTCGCTGCAGCAACGGGCGCAGGCATGATGGCGGCCTCGCCCGCACGTTCCGCCGACGCCGCAATCGAAATTTCCAGCACATGGGGTCCCGACAAGCCTTTCCAGAAGGTGGTCGACGCATTCAACGCCAAGAAGCTCGGCGTGACGGTGACCAACCGTTTCGACGGCACCTACGAGTCGGCGACGGCCAAGGCCGTGGCGAGCGTGGCCGCAGGCCGCCCGCCGGCGATGATGATCACCGGCTGGAAGTTCGGCTATTTCGCCAAGCGGACGCTCGGCGCGCGGGACCTCAGGGAAATCGACGCCGCCAGGGCGGAGGCGATCCTCGCCAATTTCCGTCCCTCCGTGCTGCCGCTCGTCACCATCGACGGCTCCCTGATCGGCCTTCCCTGGGCCATGTCGACGCCGATCACCTTCATCAACAGCGTGCTGTGGCAGGAAGCCGGGCTCGATCCGAACCTGCCGGAAAATCCGGATGCGAAATGGCTCTACGACAATGCCCGCAAACTGGACGCCGCGCTGAAGGGCAAGCACCCGACCTATCGTTCGGCGCTGGCGCTTTCCAACAACGAATGGACGAGCCAGTCGTTCATCCAGAATGCCGGCGGATACATCATCGATCCGGATGGCAGGCTGGCCCTGAACAGCCCCGAAGCAGTTGCCGGCATGACGGAATATTGCGCGCCGGCGCATGAAGGGCTCTGGTTTCCCGTCAGCGCCAAGGACCAGGACGCCGCCTTCGAATCGGCCGCGCTCGCGATCTGCACGACGAGCTCGACGCGCGCCACGACCTTCCCCTTCGGCGGGGCGAAGGCGATCACCGCCAAATTCCCGGGCCTTGCCGGGCATCCGCGCAAGATGAACAGCGGCGGCAACTTCCTCGCCATCTACACCCGCAACAAGGAACAGGCCGAAGCCTCGCTCGCCTTCCTCGAATTCTGCGCTTCCAGGGAAGGCCAGACGATCTGGTCGGAAGTCGGTTATCTCAACACCTCGATCCACGACGTTCCGCTGATCAACGACTTCATGAAGCCCGCAGCCGGCCAGCTTACGGACGGCCTGACGGCGGAAACCATCTGGCCCGGCAAGCGCGGCCTGGAAGGCCAGGACGTCTGGCGCAAATGGGTTTCCCGCATGCTGCTGAAGGAAGTGACGGTGGCCGAGGGCATGAAGGGTGCCCACGGGGAGCTGGAAACGCTGGTTTCAGCATAATCGGGTGAATTACATGGCTTTACGCCTCAGGATGCTGGCCCCATATCTCCTCGTGGGGCCGGCCGTGCTTTCCGTCGCGATTTTCCTCTACGGCCCGCTTGTCGCCTCGGCGTTTCTTTCGGTGCTCGACTGGAATCTCCTTTCCTCCGACGTCCGCTTCGTCGGGCTCGACAATTATGCAGCCGTCGTCGGCAATGTCGATTTCAGGACCTCCGCCTGGAATACGGTGCTCTATTGCGCGATCCTCATTCCCGCCCAGATCATCGTGCCGCTGATCCTGGCGCTCATGATCCATGCGGTGCGGCGCACTCCGATGCAGGGTTTCTATCGCGGCAGCCTGTTCCTGCCGACGATCATCGCCTATTCGGTGGCGGGCGTGGCGTGGTCGTGGCTGCTCAACCCGGTCAACGGCCTGTTCAACGAGATTTTCGGGTTCCTCGGTTTTCCGAAGTCCCGCTGGCACACGGACCCGGATCTCGCCCTGCTCTGCGTGTCTCTGGTCACCTTCTGGAAGACGTTCGGATTGAACATGCTTCTCTGGCTCGCCGCGCTCGCCAATCTTCCCCATGAGCTGCGCGAGGCCTCTCAGCTCGACGGCGCAACCGCCCGGCGGCACTTCTTCACGATCAGCCTGCCGCTCATGACCCCGACCGCCTTTTTCATCAGCGTCACGACATTCTTCCATGTCCTCGACGATATCGTCGGCGTCATCGACGTGCTCACCCATGGCGGCCCGGCCGGGCGAAGCTCCAGCCTGCTCTATTTCCTCTGGCAGCAGGGCTTGCAGTTCTTCCAGTTCGGACCGGCGAGCGCCGTCGCCGTCATCATCATCGTCGCCGTGCTCGCGGTCACCTGGCTGCAGTTCCGCGTCGGCGAAAAAAAGGTGCATTACGGATGAATGCCGTCTCGTCCCGTCTCTCGTTCGATCGCCTGCTGATCCACGGTGTCCTTCTCGTCATCAGCATCGCGACCGTGTTCCCGCTCGTCTGGATGGTCTCCTCGGCGTTCACGCCCAATGAGATCATCACCGCCAAGGCCGTCCGCCTGTGGCCGGAGAACCCGACGCTTTCGAATTTCTCGATCGCCGCCGGCCGCCATCCGATCTGGATATGGCTCTGGAACTCCATCCTGACCGCGACCCTGATCACGGCCGGAAAGCTGCTCCTGGCCGTTCCGGCGGGTTTTGCCTTCGGCCGGATGGAGTTTCCGGGACGGCAGACGCTTTTCTGGTTCGTGATCGCGACCATGTCGTTTCCGACCGTCCTCGCGATCATCCCGACCTACATAGCGGTGGTGAAGATGCAGGCCTTCGATACCTACGGGGCCATGGTCATCCCTTCGATCCCATATGTCGGCTTCTATGTCTTCTACATGCGGCAGGCATTCCGTTCGCTGCCCGCGTCGATGTTCGAGGCGGCGCGGATCGATGGCTCCAGCCTGTGGCGGCAGCTTCTGGAAATCGGCATTCCGAACGTCATTCCCGCGATTGCCGCCCTGTCGGTCATCTCCTTCATGGGGGCCTGGAACATCTACCTGTGGGGCCAGCTCGTCCTCGAGGACAGTTTCAAGAAAACCCTCACCACGGGAATAGCCACCTTTGCCGATCTGGAGGGGACGGAACGGGTCTGGGGACCATTGATGGCGACCAGCCTATTGTCGATCGTGCCCGTCCTCGTCATATTCCTGGCCGCACAGCGTTTCATCGTCGATGCGCTCGCCCCCGGGCTCGACGAAAGATAGGCATCCGGAATGCATCGCGTCATCGTCATCGGCTCGGTCAATCACGACCGTATCTGGCACCTCGAAAATTCGCTGCGTCCGGGTGGACGGCTGCGTTTTTCCACCCGCGAAACCCATCTCGGCGGTGGCGGCTTCCACACCGGCCGCCAGCTTCTGGACCTGGGGGCGGACGTGGCGCTCGTCACGGGCCTGATGCGGGACGAGCAGGGCCTGGCGGCTATGGATACGCTCGATCGGATGGGGTTCGACACGCGTCATGTGGCCATGCGGCCCGGAGACACGATGCCGCTGGAAATCCTCCTGGAACCCAGCGGCGAAAGGACGATCCTGGCGCCTTCGGACAGAAGGCACGTAGCGCTTTCGATAAACGAGGCGCTGAAGGGCGATGCCGCCTATCTCAACGTCCTTCTGCTCGAAGAGCCGCTTGTCGCCAAGCTCGACGATATTCCCCTCGTGGTCTCGCAATTGCCGCTTGGGCCGGCCACGCCACGGCCGGCCGATTATATCGTCACGTCGAGAGACGACGCGGACGAAGAACCGGCGGGTGTGTGGCGCCGGGCGGTCGATCTCGCCGGCTCCCGCCTCAAGATGCTGGTCCTGACCGACGGGCCGCGCAGCATCACCCTTTATGACGGCGTCCGGTCGATCCAGGTCGAACCGGCGCAGGCGGTCCGGGGCGTCAGCACGATCGGTGCGGGCGACCGTTTCAGCGGCGCCTTCCTCTTTTCGCTGCTTTCCGGCCGGGATGCGGCAACGGCGGCGGCCGAAGCAAGCCAAATCATCGCGGACTGGCTGCGCGGACAGCTTCCCCGCTGAGGCCGCACCTGCACAAGGACCGCAGGCGGAAGATCGGAAGCGGTCTTCTTAAGACAGATTCCATGAACTCTATCGTCCCCTGCGCGCCAGATCCGATGCGCATCACCGAAACAGTCGGCGATTACACATAACTGTCATCCAGTTTTGCTATGGACGAATTCATCCGAATGAATATAAATAAGTTCGGATGATTAAGCTTCCCGATACACCGGCGGATGTCCCGGGCTTGGGCCAATGGCACATCATCCATCACCACGGCACGTCCGGCGGAAATCCGGCCGGAGCGGAATTCCAGGAAAGGAAGGGCAATGACCCAGACAGCGACCGGCGATCCGGTCATCGGAGGCTACGCTCACGCGCAGGCCCTCGGCATTCTCGCCGCCAGCCGGCCTGACGCGATCAAGGCTTGCGCCGAGAAGGTTCTGGACGATCTCGGCGACGTCTCGGTTCTCGCCAACCGCACCGGGCTCGCCATGCTGCCGTTCATGGACACGGTGCGCAACACGGCTTTCCATCTCGGCGAGGTCCTGGTCGCGGAAGCGCATGTCCGGGTGCCGGGCCGCCAGGTCGAAGGATATGGCGCCGTGACCGGCCGCGACCTCGAACACGCCATGGCGATGGCCGTCATCGACGCCGCGATCGCGGCGGGACACGAGGCCGGGTTCATTCTCGAATTTCTCGACGCCGAACAACGCCGCCAACAGGAAAGCGAGCGGGAACGGCTGAAAAAGGTCGAGGCCACCCGCGTCCAGATGGAAACCTTCTGATCATGGCACTTTCACTTCTCCCTACGGCGGATGACAGCCGCACCAACGCAACCTTCGAAGAACTGATGTGGGCGCTCGCCCGCCCCGGCCTTGCAAGGCCCCTGCCCTTCGCCGGTTTTGCCGCGCTTGCCGAAAGCCTGATCGACCGGGAATGCCGCTTCCATGTCAGGGACGATGCCGCGCTTGCTGGCAGGCTCGCCCAGACCGGCGCTCAGCCCGTATCGCTCGACAAGGCCGACTACGTTTTCGCGCCGCTCGGTTCGCCGGCGGATGTGAGCGCACTTTCGACGCTGCGCATCGGCACGCTTGCCTATCCGGACGAAGCCGCCACGCTCTTCGCGCCAGCCAGGATCGGCTCGGGACAGGCATTGCGGCTTTCCGGACCCGGCATAAAGGACACGGTGACGGTCGAAATCGGCGGCGTCGATCCCCTCTTCTGGCCGATGCGCGAAAGGGCGATCCGCTATCCGCTCGGCTGGGACCTCTATCTCGTCGACGGCGACCGGCTGATCGGCATTCCCCGTTCCACGAAAATCGAGGTGCTCTGATGGCCTACGTGGCAACCCGTGGCGGCGAACACGCCATCGAACAGGCCGAGAGGCTCTTCCGCGACGATCTCGGGACGGTCAGCCGCGAACGGGTCGAGGCGGTACGCACCGGCCTCCCCTATCTGGTCGATCGCATCATGGGCGAGGCATCGCTCTATGAACCGGACCTGGCCGCCCTCGCCTTGGCCCAGGCCGGCGGCGATCTCTACGAGGCCGTGCTGCTTCTGCGCGCCTATCGCACGACGCAGCCGCGCCTTGCGATCGCCGAACCGGTGAACCAGACGGACCTGTTCACGGTCCGCCGCATCTCCGCCGCCTTCAAGGACATTCCGGGCGGCCAGATCCTCGGGCCGACGCTCGATTATTCCCACCGCCTGCTGCAGGTCGGTGTGCTGAAGGGTGAGGATTATACGCCCGAACCCGTCACTCCCGCCGCCGAACCGGCGCCGGCGACCCAGCCTTCGCTTGCCACATGGCAGAAGGCGCAGGGGCTTATCGGGGACTATCCGGCCGAGACGGTGGCGCCGGACGACATTCCGGACCTGACGCGCGAGCCGCTACTCTTCCCCGCAAGCCGCGCGCACAAGCTGCAGAGCCTCGCCCGCGCCGACACCGGCGGCACGCTGGCGCTCGGTTATTCCACCATGCGCGGTTACGGCTCGGTGCACCCGACCGTCAACGAGCTGCGGCTTGCCGAAGCGCCGGTGCGCCTGCGCCATCCGCGCGGCACGGTCTTCAGCGCCGGCCGCGTCCGCGTCAGCCAGACGGAGGTCATCTCCAAGGCAAGAGAACTGGAGCTCGGTTTTTCCGCCACCTTCGGCTGGAACGAGGTGAAGGTGATCGCCGCCGCGACGCTCGATCTCGCCTCCAACCAGCCGAACCCGCATCCGGCCTCGAACGAGGAATTCGTGCTCTACCACACCGAGCCGGTCGAGAGTTCCGGCTTCTGCATCCATTTCAAGCTTCCCCACTATGTCACCTTCCAGTCGAGCCTCGATGCGCTGCGGCGCGTGAAGGCGGACGGGCAGGCGGTTTCAGTCGCCGTCGGGGTCGCCGAGGAAGATCAACCCGAAGAGGAAGAAGACGAGGTGGCGCTGTGAAACTTCAGGAGCTGACCAAGCCATGGACCGCATTCAACTACGCCTTTCTCGATGAATCGGCCAAGCGCGAACTGCGCCGCCGCATTCTGAAAGCCATCGCCGTGCCGGGCTACCAGGTGCCCTATGCCAGCCGCGAAGTGCCGATCGCACGCGGCTGGGGGACCGGCGGCCTGCAGGTGACGCTGACGCTCCTGAAACCCACGTCGGTGGTCAAGGTCATCGACCAGGGCGCCGACGATTCCGTCAATGCCAGCAGCATCCGCAAGTTCGTCGGCCGCGTCGGCGGCGCTGTCGAGACCGAGGACACGATGGAGGCGACGATCATCCAGTCGCGCCACCGCATCCCGGAGGAAAAACTACGCGAGGACCAGGTCCTCGTGCTGCAGGTGCCCAATCCCGAACCGCTGCGGCCCGTGCAGCCGGACATGTCGGTCGCCCGCGAGATGCATGGCGACGCCGACTACGGCCAGCTCTGGCTGATCCTCTACGAACAGCTCGTCAAATCCGGACGGATCATGCAGGGATCGAGCTATCCGAGCATGGTCAACGGCCGGCATGTGATGACGCCCTCGCCTATCCCGCGCTGGGACGTGCCGAAGCTCGACCAGGCCGCTCACCTGACGATCCTTTCGGCCGGCCGCGAGAAACGCATCTTCGCCGTGCCACCCTATACCAGCGTCGAGCCGCTGGTCTTCGACGACGTGCCCTACCGGGTCGAGGACCACCAGGACAAGACCTGCTATCGCAGCCAGGTCACGGGCTTCTTCATGAACGAACTGCCTCAGGACGACGGTTCCTCGAAATTCGAACTCTCCGACAGCCATTTCGGCATCAAGAGCATCCGCAATGCCGAAGGCGAAGCGGTCGAGATCGGCGAAACCTGGTACAAGAATGGAAGGATGGACTGATGGCCGGCGTGAACCTTGCAAGCTCGGCAAGCCTGAAACTCGAACCGCCCCGGCTGATGCTGGCCGAGCCGATCCTGACGATGCGCGGCATCGCCCGCAGCTTCGGCAACGTCAAGGCGCTCGCCGGCGTCGACGTCACCGTCTATCCGGGTGAGGTGCTCGGCGTCGTCGGAGAGTCCGGCTCGGGCAAATCCACGCTGCTGAGGATGATGAACCTGGAGGACACGCCGGATGCCGGCACCTACCATCTGGCGCTTCCGGGCCACGAGGACCAGAACCTCTTTACGCTCGACCGGTTCGAGCGGCGCATGCTGCGAGCCCGCCACATCGGCATCGTCTACCAGAACCCGCATCTCGGCCTGCTGATGAACCACACCAGCAGCGGCAACGTCGCCGAGCGCCTGCTGATCGCCGGAAAGCGCAATTTCGCCGAACTGCGCGCCCGCGCCCGGGAATCGCTCGACGCCTCGGAATTCCCGATCGAGCGCATGGACGCCCGGCCGCGGGAGCTTTCCGGCGGCATGCAGCAGCGCGTCCAGCTCGCCAAGGCGATCGCCCTCGAACCCGCCGTGCTGCTTCTCGACGAGCCGACGACGGGGCTCGACGTCAGTGTCCAGGCGCTGGTGCTCGACACGCTGAAACGGCTGCAGCGCGACCGCAAGATCACCATGGTGCTCGTCTCGCACGATCTCGGTGTCATACGCACGATGGCCGACCGGGTTATGGTCATGCGCCGGGGCGAGGTGGTCGAACAGGGGCTTGCGGACCAGATATTCCAGGACCCGCAGCACGAGTATACCCAGCAGCTCGTTCACGCCAAGCTCTGAAGGAAGATGCGACAATGAACGCTCATGTATCCGCTCCGCAAGCTCCTGCCCTGGTGCTGCGCGTCGAAGGCCTTTCGAAGCAGTTCGAGATGCATCATCTCAAGCGAACCCTGTTCGCATTCGAGAATATCGGCTTCGATCTCGGCGAAGGCGAATTCATCCTTCTGAAAGGCGAAAACGGGGCCGGCAAGTCGACCCTCTTGCGGACCCTCTACCGTTCCTACCTGCCGCGCGCCGGCCACGCCTATTACCATACGAAGGAAGGCGTCATCGACCTCGCCTCCGCCGCGGACGTCGATATCGCGGTGCTGCGCCGCCGGGAGATCGGTTTCGTCACGCAGTTCCTCAACGCCCGGCCGCGCGTCGCCGCCGAGGAGATCGTCGCGGAGCCCCTGCGGCTCGCCGGGATGCCGCATGGGCAGGCGCTGGCGGAAGCCCGCCGCTGGCTTGCCGCCTTCGGCGTGAAGCCGCAGCTCTGGCCGGCCTATCCATCCACCTTCTCCGGCGGCGAGCAGCAGAAGGTCAACCTGGCACGGGCGCTCATCCTGCCGCAGCGCCTCCTGCTTCTCGACGAGCCGACGGCCTCGCTCGACCGCTCGGCGCGCCGCGCGCTGGTCGAGCGGCTTGCCGAACTCAAGGCCTCCGGCGTGGCGATGATCGGGGTCTTCCACCATCCGGAAGACGTCGCCGGCCTGATCGACCGGGAAATCCAACTGGAAACCATAAGGATTGCAGATGAGCCAGACGATGTGGCTGAGTGACTTCGAGATCGTCCTGAAAGACAGGATCATAGAGCGCGGCGCCGTGCGGATCGAGGATGGCGTGATCGCCGAGATCCGCGAGACGCCCGTGCCGGAGGCAGACATCGCCGGCGACGGCCGCCTCCTGCTGCCCGGCTTCGTCGACATGCACGGCGACATGATCGAGAAGGAAGTCGAGCCGCGCGCGAATGTCCGCATGCCGCTCGAACTCGGCATCTACGATCTCGACAAGAAACTCGCGACCAACGGCGTCACCACCGCCTATGCGGCACTCGCCTTCACGCCCGCGACCTATGGCCATGTCCGCTCGGTCGAGCATACGACCGTGATGATCGAGACCCTGGGGAAAATGCGCGACGAACTCCTCGTCGACCATCGGGTCCATGCCCGTTTCGAGATCACCTTCCCGTCCGCGGTGGAAGTCGCCGAAAAGCTGATGGCGGCCGGCGCGCTCGGCCTGATCTCGCTGATGGATCACACCCCGGGCCAAGGCCAGTATCGCGATCTCGAAATCCACACCCGCAACATGGCGAAGACGAGGAAGATCGACTACGCGACCGCCGTGGAGATGGTGAAGGAGCGAATGGCCCAGCGCGAGGCCCATGGCGATGCCACGCATGTCGTCACGGGGCTGGCGGAACTGGCCAGGGAGAAGGGCGTCGCGATTGCCTCGCACGACGACGACACCCTCGAAAAGGTGTCGCTGATGCACGGCCTCGGGGTGGCGATCAGCGAATTCCCGATCACGCTCGAAGTGGCCGCCGAGGCCCGCCGGCTTGGCCTTGCGACCGCCATGGGGGCGCCGAACGCGCTCCGTGGCCTTTCCTATTCCGGCAACCTCTCGGCGCGCGAAGCCTTCGAGGCCGGCGCCCTCGATATCCTTGCCAGCGACTACCATCCTTCGGCGATCCTGCCGGCGGTGCTGGCGCTTGCCGAAATCGGCGATGGCGGCCTGCCCGCCGCCGTGGCGCTCGCGAGCGCAAACCCGGCCGCAGCGCTTGGGCTTTCGGATCGCGGCCGGATCGAGGAAGGCCTGCGGGCCGATCTGGTGATCGCCGAACGCGGCCGCATTCCCCGCCTGCGCGCCACCATTTGCGGTGGCCGCAAGGTCTGGTCCGACGGCGTCATGGGCGCCGCCCGCAAGGCCGCCGCATGATGACCCCGTTGCCATAACGGCAATCACCCGGGCGAAACTCTGAACTTCCTTGCGACGCGGATTTCTGGGACAAAAGCCGTCGGAGGCAATCTGCCTCCGGTTTCCCGGATTCCGGAAGGAGGCTGCCCGGATGGCCTATGTCATCACTTCGCCTTGCATCGACATCAAGGACGGCGCCTGCACGGCGGCGTGCCCGGTCGACAGCATCTACGAGGGCGGGCGCATGTTCTACATCCATCCCGGAGAATGCATAAACTGCGGCCTCTGCCTGTCCATCTGTCCGGTGGATGCGATCGCGTGGGACGAGGAAATCCCCGACGACAGGCGCATCTTCCTCGACGTCAATCGGGAGTTCTTCGAACCGTCGGTGACGGGGATGGGCTCTCCCGGCGGGTGGGACAAGAGCCGTTCCACCGACAAGGACCACGCCCTGGTGGCTGCTCATCCCCGGAGCCCTGCTTCGGCACTCCATCTCTGATCCAGCAAAGGCGTCCTATGTCCGAACACCCTGTCAAAGGCGTCATCGCCGCCGTACCGACCCCTTTTTCCGCCTCGCGCGAGATCGACGCCGACGCATTCGTCGAACATTGCCGATGGTGCCTCGACAACGGTTGCGATGCCCTGAACGTGCTGGGCACCACCGGCGAGGCGAATTCGCTTTCCTTTACGCAGAGAAGCCTCGTCATGGAGATTGCCGCCTCCAGCCTCAACGCCGACCGCCTGATGGTCGGCACGGGAACGCCCGATCTGGCGACCACGGTGGCGCTGACGCGGCGCGCCTCGGAACTCCGATATGCGGCAGCCCTCGTCCTGCCGCCCTTTTATTACAAGCCGATTCCGGAAGACGGGCTCTTCGCATGGTTCGGCGAACTCGTCGGGCAGACGCAGGCCAGGCCGATCGATCTTTATCTCTACAACTTCCCGCAGCTTACGGGCATCGAATTCAGCCCCGCCCTCGCCGCGCGGCTGCAATCCGCCTTCCCGGACCGCATCAGGGGCGCGAAGGACAGTTCCGGCAATCTCGACTATGCCCGCCAGCTCGCGACAATTCCGGGTTTTGCCGTGTTTCCGAGCAACGAAGTGTCGCTGGCCGACGCCGGCCGGGACAATTACGCCGGCTGCATCTCGGCGACCGTCAACATCGACCCCGCCTCCTCCGCCGCCTTGTGGACGAACCAGAGCGATACGGCGCTGCAGGAAAATGTCCGCGCGCTCCGGCAGGGCGTCGCCGCCTACCCGCTGGTGGCGGCGGTCAAGCATCTGGTGGGCAGGCGCACCGGCAATCCCGTCTGGAACAACATCACGGCCCCGAACATGGCCATCGGCGACGGCGATGCCCTGGCGCGGCTCGACGCCATCGCCGGCCGGCTTGTTCACCCGGCCTGATCACCACCCCGCATAGTACCGCCGTGTCGCCTCGGCGAGCGCCCTGACACGCGGGCGCTCCTGCTGAAGCCTGGGCAGGTCGGCCCGCGCCTGTTCCAGAAGTTCCCGGCGGGCAGCCGCGAAGTCGACATTTCGAAGCCGCCCGTCCCGCATGACTTCCTTCCCGCCGACGAAAAGGCCCGTGGCATGGGCGGCGCGCATCCGGGTCAGGATGACTTCCGCCCCGTCGATATCTTCAAAAAGACTGTCGGCGGTGAGCGCCGCGTAGTCGATCACCGCGAAATCCGCCGCGGCGGGCATGTTGAGAACTTTCGCACCGGTATGGATCGCGGCATCGAAGAGCCTTTCCGCCGTGAAGGAACGGCAAAGCTCCCGTCCACCATGCAGCAGATAGGCCAGCCGCAGCTCGCTCCAGAGATCCTGGTCGTCGCCGAAACCGGTTCCGTCAAGCCCGATCGCGAATTCCGGCCCGTTCCGCGCCATGAGCGGCAATGGCGCGACGCCGGACCGCAGCCGCAGATTGGCCGATGGATTGGACACCACCTGCACGCCCCGCTCGGCAAGAAGCTCCAGCTCGTCCTCGCGAAGCTGCACGCCATGCGCGACGGCAAGCCGTGGCGAGAGAAAACCGATCCCGTCCAGATGACGCACCACGCCCTGCGGGAAACGGCGGTCCAGCCATGCGCGCTGGCGCGGACTTTCGAGCAGGTGCATATGGATGCGCCGGCCGCTCAGGGCCGATGCCTCGGCGATCGCTTCGAGAAGCGCGTCGGAGCACCATTGCGGGCCGATCGGCCCGAATTGAACGTCGACCATCGGCCCGGCATTCTCCGCGGCGACCTGCTCGACCGCCTCGATCTGACGCACGACCGGCGCATAGTCCGGGATCGACGGAGACAGCGCCGCCCAGTCGGCCTCGCCGAGGAACCGTCTCAGCCGTTCCGGCCCGCCTCCATAGGCCCACGGATCATGGTCCAGCAGCGGGCAGGAAAGACCGAGCCTGATCCCCACATCCGCCGCCGCGCGAATGACGGCTTTCGCCTCGCCGGCCAGACGGTCGACATTCAGCGAGTTGTGGCAGTGCATCGTCGCGCCGATACCGGTCATTGCCAGGCGGGAAAAGGCAACCAACGCCTCCAGATACGGGTCCGTGCGCGGCCGCAGCCGCAGCGACGGAATCCAGACCTCGAGAGCGTCGTCGAGCCCGCCGAAATCCAGAGGGCGGATGCCGTAGCCGTGGTCGTGCGCGTTGACGGGCGACACGACGGCGCGCTCGCCGGACCGCAGCGCAATGCCGGGCGCCTCGCGAAAGGGGAAACGTGCGGCCCGAGTCATCTGGCGACGATCTCGTCGATCTTCGCCGCGAAGGCGGCCAGCCGGTCGGCAAGAAAGGCCGCCATGACCTCGGATGCATGGGGCAGCTTGCGGACGCGCGGCACGACCACTCCGAGACGGGCTTCTTCCGTCCGCACGCCGGCTATCGGCACGGCAACGACATCGCCCTTCAGCAATTCCTCATGAAAACCGAGCGGCGTGTAGAAGGCCACGCCCTCTCCCGAGATGATGAGGGGTTTCAACAGCATCTGGTTGTTCGTCGCGATCAGGGCCCGCGCATTGCGCTCAAGCGTGCCCAGTTCCAGGGAGAACATCCGGCTGGTGACGTTGTTGTCGAGCTGGAGCAGGAGCTTGAACTGGGCGCATTGCTCCAGCGTCACGCTGCTCATCCTGGCCAGCGGATGGCCCCTGGCGACGATCGCCATGATGGGCATCCTGACCGAGGACAGGAGCTTGATGTCTCCGGGCCGGGCGATGTCGAAGGTAATTCCGATGTCGACCTCGTCATCGGCGACCAGACGGAAGATGTTCGTGTAATTTTCCGTGCGCACCCGGAAATCCACCGCCGGATGGCGACGGATGAATTCCATCAGATACTGGGGCAGGAAGCTGATGACGAGGCTGTCGAGGCAGGCGATCGGGATGCGGCCGGTGATCTTGCCCTCAAGATCCCCCAGCTCGCCCCGCATCACCTCGTAATTCTGCAGCGTGGAACGCGCATGACGCAGGACGATGCGCCCCGCGCCGGTCAGCCGGAGCCCTTCCGGCAGGCGCTCGAACAGCGTGATCCCGAGTTCGTCTTCCAGCTTCTTGATCTGGCGACTGAGAGCCGACGTCGCGATATGCAGCTCCTCCGAGGCCTTGCGGATCGACCCCAATCGCGCGACGGCCGCGAAGTATTTCAGGATACTGGCGTGCATGAAGCCTCCCGGTTCGACCGATCATCTAGCGCATGATCATCGGCCTCTCCAGACGGGGGCGCGTTTTTGCTGGAAAGCCGCCACGCCTTCCAGCGCATCCTCGCTCTTGAGCGCCCTGACGAGTGCCGGCGTGCGCAGCGCCTGCGCCTCCGCCGGAGAGAGGTGGCCGGTGCGGTTCACGGTCTGCTTGATGGCCCGCAGCGACAACGGCGCGCATGCGACGATCTCCATGGTCCAGCGTTCGACGGCCTCGTCGAGCTGTTCGGCCGGCACGATCTCATTGACGATGCCGAAGTCGAACATTTCGCCGGCCGTGAACTGTCTGCCGGTCATGAGGACGGCCATGGCGCGATTGAACGGGATCTTGCGCTGAAGCAGCACCATGCCGCCGGCGAGCGGCATCCGGCCGACGCGGGCCTCCGGCAGGCCGAATTTTGCGGTCTCCGCAGCGATCACAATGTCGCAGCCGAGCACCATCTCGAAACCGCCCCCGAGCGCATAGCCATTGACCCGTGCGATCACCGGTACGTCCAGCGATCTCCGCAAGGCAAGACCACCGAAACCATCAATAGGGGCTTCCGCCCAGTAGTCGATGCTGGACTTTTCGACCCCCTTCAAGTCAGCACCTGTGCTGAATGCCTTTGATCCGGCGCCGGTGAGCACCACGCAACTCACGTCGTCACGCTGCTCGATCTCCCGCCAAATCCTATCGAGCTCGCGTTCGGTCGCTACGTCGACGGCATTCAGGCGCTCCGGCCGGTTGAGGGTCACGCGGGCGACCCGATTGGAAACGCTGAACTCGACGCTCATGCCGCATCGTCCCGCTCTGCGCCCAGCACCGGGCCGAGGATCTCGTCATTGTGCTGCCCGAGCCGGGGCGGCGGAATGCGGACGACGACCTCGGCCGCCGACATGTCGATCGGCGAACCGATGAGACGGACCGGACCGGCATCGGTCCTGCCCGCTTCGAGGATCATCTTGTTGATGACGGTCTGCTCGTCGGCCAGGGCCTCGGCGATGGAACGCACCGGCGCGCAGAGGATATCGACCTCTTCCAGGCGTCCGATCCAGTGTCCGGTCGAATTCCTCGCGAAATTCTCCCGGAAGATCGCCTGGAGTTCGGGCCGATGTTGCATCTGGACGTCGAAATTGGCGTAACGCGGCTGCAGCGAAAGGTCCTCGATTTCCAGCGCCGTGCAGATGTCGCGCAGTGGATTCGGCTTGAAGGCGCCAACCATCACGATGGCCCCGTCCGTCGTCTCGAAGACGCCGGTCAGCGGAAATGCACCCCAGTTCAGCTCCCTGTCGCGCATCATCTGCACGGTTCCCTCCTGCATCTGCATGGCGAGCATCGAACTGTAGAGGTTCACGGCGACCTGCTGTCCTTCACCCGTCTTCTGCCGCTGCAGAAGCGCGAGCAGGATGCCCTGCACCAGATGCATGCCGGCCGAGAAATCCGCGAGCGGCGTGGCGTAGATCGACAGCGGGTGACCGGCGTCCGATTTGCGCCGCATCACGCCGGAAAGCGCCTGGGCCAGCACGTCCTGGCCGCCCTTGTGCTCATAGGGACCGGAGAGACCGAACCCCGTGCCGACCGCATAGATCAGGCGGGGATTGCGCCTGCGCAGCTCCTCGTAGCCAAATCCCATGCGTTCCATGACGCCGGGCCGGAAATTGTTGACGACGACATCGGCCTTGTCGATAAGGGAGAGCACCGCTGCCCGGACGTCCTCGCGTTTCAGGTCGAGCGCCAGGCTTCTCTTGTTCCGGTTGAGCGAGCAGAAGACGGGATTGTTGAGCCCATCCGGATCGGAACCGAGCGACCAGCGCGACAGGTCGCCGATCTTCTCCTTCTCGACCTTGATGACGTCGGCGCCGTAATCGGCCAGCATCTGGGTGCAGCAGGGGCCGAGCATGACCTGCGTGAAATCGATCACGCGGATGCCGTCGAGGGGAAGTGTCGTCATTCTGCTGCCTCCAAATAGGTCGCATTGGCGGACGGGATATCGCCGGGGTCGGCTCCCTGCGCCCGCATCTGTTTCTGGATGGCCCTGACATCGGCCTTGTGCACCGTCGTCCCGGCATTGAGCGCCACGGTGGCGGCAATGCCAGCCGCTTCGCCCATCGCCATGCAGGGCGGGATCTCGCGGCTCGATTTCTGCGCCTGCGGCGTCGCCGAATAATGCCGGCCTGCCACGAGAAGCTGATCGACCTCCTTCGGAAGAAGGGCGCGATAGGGCGTGTAATAGTCGCGGCCACGGCAAACCGTATCGGTGAAGTGACGACGGCTCATAACGTCATCCTTTGTCACGACGTATTCGCCCTGCAGCATGCGCGTCTGGCGCACGCCAGTTTGTGGCGCGAAGTCGACGACATACGCATTCTCGAAACCCGGGATTTTTTCACGCGCAAATTCAAGCAAGCGGCCCATGCGGGCTCGGCCTTCGAGTTCCGCTGCTGTCAGATCCTCGACCTTCATTCCCGAGAGCTTCGGCATATGCGGGCAGTTGAGCCAGACGACCCCCGGAAGCGGTGTCTTCAGCCACCAATAGGCCCAGCAGCCGCCAAGCAGGCGCTTGGCCTCATGGTCGAGCCGCTTGAACAATTCCGGCTCCTCGAACTCGAAACGCTCCGCGGCTTCCGTGTCGACGCCGCCCCAGCGCGAGACCGTCGTCAGGATGAAGCTGTCCTCGACATGGGACGCGCCGGCGCTTGCCGCGACGTCGAGATCGCCGGTGGCGTCGATCACCACGCCACCCATGACGGCCTGCAATCCCTCCTTGGTCTGGCAGACCACGCCCTTGACCGTGCCGTCCTCGACGATCGCCGAGGAAAACCAGCTATGGGTGCGCAGCTTGACGCGTGTCTCGGCGAAGAGATCGTAGGCCGTCTGCTTGAAGGCGTCGGGATCGAAGGCCGCCGCGTAGCAGATCGGGTGCGGCGCGGTCGGCGTGTGGAAGTCGAAGAGGCCCCAGCGCGCCCAGCGCCGCCAGCTTTCCGGCAGGTCGCGCCTGTCGATCTGGCGATCGTTCTCGTCGGGAACCATGCACAGGTTCTTCCTGCGCATGCGCTCGATCATCTCGGTGCAGATGCCCTGCACGGTGATCTCGAGCCCGTTCACCATGTCGTCGAGAACGAGCACCATGCCGCCGGCGGCAAGGCCGCCCACATAGGGATAACGTTCGAGAAGGGTCACGCTCGCGCCGTTGCGGGCCGCGGAGACCGCGGCGGAGATGCCGGCCGGCCCGCCGCCGACCACCACGACATCGGAGCGGTCAACGATCGTGGCATGTCCTTGGGGTATTCTGATTATATCGTTCATTCTTTCCTCCTGTCGGACAAGCCGACGCACTGGCGACGCCGCGGCGGCATCCGCCGCATGCGTGTTCAAATCGAATGCCGCGAAGGGATCAGTCCGGGGCAACCGGCTTCCAGCGGATCACCTTCTTCTCGATGATCGAGACCGCGAAGAAGAGCACCACCGCAAGCGCCGCTGCGATCACCACCGTCGCGTAGAGCAGCGGGGAGCGGAAATTATAGGTCGCCTCGATGATGAGGGCGCCGAGGCCGAAACTCGAGCCGATCCATTCCGCGACGATCGCTCCCATGACGCTGCTCGTCGCCGCGATCTTCAGCGCCGCGAAGAGGAACGGCAGCGAAGCCGGCAGGCGGACCTTCCAGAATATTTCCGCGTTGCTGGCCGAGAGGACCCGCATGAGGTCGAGCATGGCGGGGCTCGCCGATTTGAGGCCCTGGACCATGTTCACCAGCGTCGGGAAGAAACAGATCAGCCCCGCGATGATGATCTTCGGCGCCACCCCGTTGCCGAAAAGAAGGACGAGGATCGGCGCGAGCGCGATGATCGGAATGGACTTGACGATGACCGCGATCGGATAGAACGCCTTTTCCGCCGTCCGGCTGTAGACGAACCAGACCGCCAGCAGGATCGCCACGAGATTGCCGAAGACGAATCCGAGCGCCGCCTCCATCAGGGTCGGAAGCACGTTCTTCCACAGAAGACCGGCATTCTCCTTGAACGCGAAGAGGACATCGACCGGGCCGGGCGCCATGAAGGTAGGAACGGAAAACGCCCAGATGACAAGCTGCCACAGCAGGATGCAGCCGACGATCGCCAGGATGGCCGGAAGGTTGTCGAAAACGGCATCGAGGACGGCGTTGGGGGACGGGGGCTTCCTGGCTGGCGCTGTGCGCGCGCCGTCCTGGACGGAATGGGTCGCATCGGTCATCAGCATTCCTCCAGGAGCGCGCGTAGATGCGCCGTGATCCGGATGAACTCCACCGTGTCCCGCATGGGCAGGGAGCGTGGATGGGGAAGGTCGATCTTCATGAACTCCTTGACCCGTCCCGGATGGGAAGCCAGCATCAGCACATACTGACCGAGGAAAACCGCTTCCGGAATCGAGTGCGTCACGAAGAGAATGGTCGTGCCGGTCTCCTGCCAGAGCCGCAGAAGTTCCTCGTTCAGCTTGTCTCGCGTGATCTCGTCGAGCGCTCCGAACGGCTCGTCCATCAGCAGGATGCGCGGCCGCGTGACGAGAGCCCGTGCGATCGCCACGCGCTGCCGCTGGCCGCCGGAAAGTTCGTGGGGCAATGCCTTCTCACGTCCCTTCAGGCCGACCATCGCCAGAAGCCGCTCGGGATCGGCATAGGTGACCCCGGAATCGCGTTTGCCGACCTCCATGGGAAGGCGGACATTGTCGATGGCGCTGCGCCATGGCAGCAGCGTCGCCTCCTGGAAGACGAATGCGAAGTCACGGCCTTCGCGCGCCTTGCGGGGTGGCTGGCCGAGCACGGAAATGGAGCCGTCAGAAACGTGCACGAGGTCGGCGACCGCGCGCAGAAGCGTGGATTTCCCGCAGCCGGACGGACCGAGCATGGTCACCAGCGACCCCGCCGGAATTTCAACGGAAACATCCTGCAGGGCCGTGAACTCGGACGCCCTGTCCCCGAAGCGGATGTGAAGGTTGCGAACGGAGACGGCAGAGCTGGTATCACCGCCGGGCGGGAGAGGACTTCTGTCGACAACATCCAGCATGACGGTCACCCGACCTGCTTGCGGATATCGGTGGTTGCCTCCAGCAGCGAGAGGGTCATGACGTCATCGACGGCAGGGACCTTTTCCTTGAACTGGCCGAGATCCGCATAGGTCTTGATCTGCGCGGCCCAGTTTTCCTTGGTCATGGAGCCCCAGCCGTTCGCCCTGGTGGTCTCGTTGAAGGCGAATTTCATCAGCGGGCCGATCGCCTCGAGCTCGCTTGCCTTGTCGAGGTTGGGATAGGTCTCGACAAGGATGTCGACCGCCTCCTGCTGATGGTCGCGCGCATAGCCCCAGCCCTTCGCCGTGGCCGCAAGGAAGCCGCTCAGCTCCCTGGAATGGTCCGCAAGCTCCTTGTCCGTCGTGTAGTAGACGTTGGCGTAGAGCTGGATGCCCGTATCCCAGAGCATCAGGTCGACGCGATCGTCGCCAAGCACCTTGAGCGCGTTGACATTGGTGAGCCAGCCAACCACCACGTCGGCCTGCCCGGTCATGAGCTGGTTCATGTCCGAGCCCATGTTGACGACCTTGACCTGATCCTCCGGAATGCCGTTCTTCGCCAGCAGGGCGCGCAACAGGATCGCGCCGGTCGGCTGGATGGCGACGGTCTTGCCGATCATATCCGAAGGCTTGGCCACCGGCTTCGTCTTGCGCGAATAGTAGGCATAGGGATGCTTCTGGTAACCGGCCGCGATCGCCTTGACCGGCATGCCCGCGCCGCGCGCCAGCATCACCGAAGGGCTGGAGGAAATCTGGCCGACGGCCGACTGACCGGCTGCGACGCCGGCGACGCCATCGACATTCGGCCCGCCCGGGACGATTTCGATCTCCACGCCCTGTTCGGCATAGAAGCCTTTCTTGACGGCGACGACCTCGCCGAGAAGGCCGTTCGAGGCAAGCCAGCCGAGCTGCATGCGGATTTTGGCGGGCGATGCCGCCGAGCCCGGACGCACGGACAGAAACGTTTGCGCGGCCGCAAGGCCGCCGACCGCGACGGCCCCTTTCACGAAGCCGCGCCTGTTCATCGAAAATTCCGACATTGCATTCCCCTCTTCTTCGTTACCGTAAGAGATTTTTTCGTTGGCCGGATCATCGCCGAAGCAGGCGTTCGCATAAAGAACAATTTTTAGCGCAACTCCTTGCTGAAAAGGCAACGCTGCGCTCCGCCTTGCGGAAGGGCGCGGCCCCACTCACGCGGCACCCTTTGAGGTGGACGCCCATGTCATTCCGGGTAAAATCCGCCATCCAAAGCGCCTCCCCATGCTGCAGCGGCAGAAGCTCAATCTCGCCCACGCACTGCTGAAGCGCTCGGACCACTTCATCTTCAACCGCCCTCAGTCCGCGCTCGATCAACCCGTCCAAGATCAGATCGTTCGCCATGTCTCGCCGTCCTGTACGGCGTCCGCCGCACCGCGACCGTGCGCGCGACTTCGCCGCTCGAAGCCCTGCGGATCAGCAAGGAACATTTCCTGGAGCTGGTGAACGATTTCCCGGCGGTGGCCGTGGAGATCATGCGCATGCTTGCCGCACGGCTGAACCAGACCACTGCCGAACTGGTTCTGTCGCAAACGGACCGGTAGCCCTGGAAAGTCGAAGCCCCAAGCTCCTGAAGAGACTTTTCATATTCGGAACGACGTGAACGGCGCCGTCGCTCTTCCCGACCGGCCTCAAGAAGGCAACCGACGGTCGACCGCGGCAATGCGGAAAGCCACATGCTTGCAACGTGCCTGCTCAAGCCGCATGGTATGTCTTCTAACTTGCTTGCGCCGCCTCGCGCCACCTCGTGGCTCGCGTTGGCCGGAGATCGGGAGACGCTTCCATGGAGCTGAAATGGTTGGAAGATTTTCTGAGTCTCTCCTATTGTATGAACTTCACGCTCGCCGCCAATGACAGGCACATCACGCAATCCGCGTTGAGCCGCCGTATTCGGCAGCTTGAGCAATGGGTGGGGCTGCCGCTGATCGACCGTTCGACCTATCCGGTCCGCCTCACGCCCGCTGGCGAAAGTTTCCTGCCCCGCGCGCGCCAGGCCGTCGATATGCTGACTGCGCTGCGCGAAGAAACTCTGGAGCGGCACACGGCTCCCGAAGAAGTCCTTTCCTTTGCGACCATGAGCACGCTGGTTCTCACCTTCTTTCCGGTGTGGATGGAAAAGATCGAGGCGAATGGCGGATCGTTCCGCACGCGTTTTGCGGAGGCCTATTCATCCTTTTCCGGCAATGTCTCGAAGCTCCTGCACAACGAATGCGATTTCCTGCTGACCTATGCGCACGAATGCGTGCCGGCGATCACGGAACTGGCCCGGTATCCCTATCTCACCCTCGGATCAGAACGCGTCATCGCCATTTCCGCCCCGAACGACAACGGCCAGCCCATCCACCAGCTCGGTATCGACCAGGCCCCTGTGAACTACCTGAGCTATCGGGACAGTTCCTTTTTCGCCCAGGCGCTGCCCAAGACCGTTTTCCAGAAAGCGCCCTTCCAACTGAACACCGTTTACGAAAACGCCATGTCTGCCGCCCTGAAGGCCATGGCCGTCGCAGGCCATGGCGTCGCCTGGATTCCGGAGAGCCTGGCCATCAACGAGATGAACAGCGGACAACTGGTCAGGGCAGCCGAACCGACCTTCGACATGATCGTGGAAATCAGACTGTATCGATCCTTCCGGCTGCGCTGCAAAAGCGTGGGACGCTTCTGGAAGCGGGCTGAAGAGGTCGGCATGCTTGCCGACCGCGTCGCCCTGTAGCTCGCCGTCACGCGGCGGCATACCCGTCAAACAGGCCATCCAGGAAACGAAGGTCCTGCTGCTTGTCCAGACCCTCCAGACGCGCCTGGATGGCGTCGACCTCCCCAATCCCCGCAAGGCAATCGCGGAACTTCGTCGCCCGGTCTTGATCGGAAAAAGGGTCGGCCAAGCCGCCGCGCGCGAAAGTGCGCTCGCGCTCATGGACACGACCGTCATTCAAGGCAATCCGCAATCTGTGCGGCAGATAGGCCGTCGCCCGTTCCTCCTCCGCCGCGCTGTAATGCGTCATCGTTATCTTCGGGAGCAGCGGGTCTTTGGCGAAAACCTCGACGCTCGCCGGCGTGAAATCGGAAAGCAAGAGAGCCCTCTTCCGAAGCGCCTGCGCGAGGCAGTACTGCATGGAAAAACGCGCTTCCATCTCGTCGGCCGGCCTGGGATAGGACAGGTTGCGGTAGTTTGCGATGCCCACATGGCACTCGACGGACGCGATCGCCTCCGGATCGATCGGGATTTCCTGCAGGAGGTCAAGGGCTGCATCGACGATCAGATGGGTGGAGCCGCAGCAGGGATGCAGCTTCGGCATCACTCCCACGGTTTCGATCACATGTTCACGGGTGGCCGCGATTGCCGCGATGTCATACCCCTTGGGCTTTGCCCCGCCGAACATTTCAAGGAACCCCTGCGGTCCTTCGAGAATGTCGAAACGGCCGCGCAGCCCTTCCGCTGCCAGCATGGCGGCCTCGACGGCGTTGCGGGCGGCCATGCCGGCATGGAACGGTTTGACCGGCGTGCCGAACTGGCCCTTCGTGCCCGATGCCATGCTTGCGCCGAGCGACAGCGCCCGTGCCGTGCCCCCGGCATCCAGTCCAAGCAGTTTTGCGACGCCTGCCGCAGTGCCGATGCTGCCGACCGTCGACGTGCCGTGCCAGCCTGCAGTGTAATGCGAACCGGCGACTCCGCTGCCGACAAAGGCCTGCGCCTGCAACGCAACGAGATAGGCATCCACCAGCCCGCGCCCGCTTGCCCCGGCTCTATCCGCGACCGCAAGTAGCGCCGGCACGATGACGGCCGAGGCATGGCTCATGCCGGATCTGAAATTGTCGTCATAATCGAGCGCATGCGCGGCCGTACCGTTCACGAGGGCCGCCACGGATGGCGATTGCCGCCCGCCGGTGACGAGTGGCGCCTCGCCGGACACCAACGTGCCGAAAGCGCGGCTGACCGCAAGCGTGCTGATATTGTCCCGGCCCGCATAAAGACAGGCAAGCGTGTCGGCGATCGCTTCGCGCGCAAGCCGGCGGGCCGTATCGCTCGCCGGAGGTGGAGCGGCGCACCACGCCGCAATGGTCTCGATAATGCTCATGATGTGAAGGCTCACTGGTGGAAAATAGGAAAAGCAAGGTCTTGCCGCGGCCCGACGGACCGCAGCGGCAGGAGGTGGAAAGGAAGAAGCGAGGCGTCAGGATGTGTCGTTCAGCGCGGCCAGCAGGTGCCGCAACAGGCGCCCCATACCGAAGTTCCCGACCTCGCGCCCCGGCGTCTCGGTATCGACGCGGTGGATGACGACCATGTCCAGCACGGGCATGACCAGGCAATAATGCCCTCCGGCGCCGAGCGCCGCGTAACTGCCTTTCGGCGTCACCACACCGGGAAGGAAAACACCGTCACGCTCCAGCCACCACATGTAGCCATAGGCGCCCCGCGTGCCTGCGTGGGAATAGGGCATGACGCATTCGTGCACCCATCCCGCCGGCAGCACCGGCATGCCGCTCCAGAAGCCCTGTTGCAGGAAAAGCTGTCCGAAACGCGCAAGATCACGACTCGACATGCGGAACGGATAGGCGGGATGATCGCTGATCTCGAACGTCTCATGCCACCCGTCCGGCCGATCGCCGGAAAGCGAGAAATCCTCCATGCCGATCGGACCTGCGATACGCCGGTCGAAAGCTTCATGAACCGTCTCGCCGGTCAGCCGGTTGAAAATCGTTCCGAGCGCATTGAAATCCCAGTTGTTGTAGCACCAGAAGGTCCCAGGCGCATGGGAATGGCGCTTTTCCTTGATCCGGCGCATCCACGGGGTTTCGTATCCCGCCGCGTGGTAGATGCCCGAACGAGCGGTCAGGAGATCGTAGACGGTCGCCTGCTTCTCAACCTCGCTCAAGCCCTCGCGATCGTCGATGCCAAGGCTCTCCAGCGTCGCGGACAGGTCGATCCGGCCGCTTTCGACCTCGAATCCGATCAGCGCGGCCAGGAAACTCTTGCGCATGGAATGGCAAAGGAATTTCCTCGCCGGATCGCCGAGCGACAGGGCGATTTTGCCGTGACGGACGACCAGCAGCATGTCGGTCGGCTGCGACGCCGCGCAAGCGCGAACGGCCTCCAGCCCTCGCGGATGGAACCCTGCCTCGCCTTCGCCGGCGTGCCATCCCCATGTCTCGCCGGGATTGTCCGCGCGGCCTGCTTTCGGTATCGCCCCCACATTCATGCCTCGACCTCCGTGCGGCGGGCGACGGCCTCGATGCTGGCCTGCAGGAACTTCCGCGTATAGTCCTCCCTTGCCTGCGACTGGCGGATCTGCTGGGCGCTAAGCTCCTCGATGATCTGCCCCTGATGCATGACGCCGGCGCGCTCGCAGATATGCGCAACGACGGCGAGATCATGCGACACCATCAGATAGGTGAGATCCCGCTCCAACCGCAACCGCTTCAGCAGGTTGAGGATTTCGGCCTGCACCGAAACGTCGAGCGCCGAGGTCGGCTCGTCGAGAAGCAGGATCTCCGGCTCGATGATGAGCGCCCGGGCAATCGCCACGCGCTGCCGCTGGCCACCGGAAAGCTCGTGCGGATAACGATAGCGGAAGGAAGGACCGAGGCCCACGGCATCCAGCGTCTCGGCGATGCGTTCGGAATGCCTGTCGAAACCATGTATGGCAAGCGGCTCGGCCAGCACCCGCTCGACGATCTTGCGCGGATGCAGGCTGCCGTAGGGGTCTTGGAAAACCATCTGCACCCGGCGGAAGAAATCCTTGTCGCGCTTTTTGGGCAGCTCGCGGTCGCGCAGGAGGAAAGCCCCGTCATATTCGCCGTTCAGGCCGGAAAGCGCGCGCAGGATCGTCGATTTGCCGCAGCCGGATTCACCGATCAGGCCATAGGCTTCCCCCTTGCGGATGTGAAACGACACGTCATCAACAACACGCGTGCGAGCCGTCTGCGAACCGAAGCTGACGGACAGCCCCACCGCCTCTATCAGGAACCGACTGACGTCACTCATGCCAGAACTCCGTTTCGATAGACAGGTCCATTGAGCCAGGCCGCATCCCGCACCGGCACCTTCAACTCCTCGACCGGATGATCGAGACGCGGCAGGCTTTCGAGAAGCGCCTGCGTGTAGGGGTGGCGTGCCTTGTGCAGATCGCCGGCGGGGAGATCCTCCATGATCCTGCCGGCATACATGACCAGAACCCGGTCACAGAAGCTGGCGACGAGGTTGAGATCATGGCTGATGAACATCAGGCCCGTGCCTCGCCGGCTGACCAGTTCATCCAGGATCGTCAGGACCTGGCGGCGCACCGTCACGTCCAGCGCCGAGGTCGGCTCGTCGGCGATGATCAGGTCCGGTTCCGGGATCAGCATCATGGCGATCATGATACGTTGTCCCATGCCGCCGGAGACTTCATGCGGGAAGAGGTGGAAGACGCGCTCCGGGTCGCGGATATGAACGGCTTCCAGCATGGCAAGCGCCCTGGTCTTCGCCTCGGCGGGTTGCACCCTGTGATGCAGGCGATAGGCCTCGACGATCTGGTTGCCGATGCGCATCAGGGGATTCAGCGAATATTTCGGGTCCTGCAGGATCATCGAAATGTGGTTGCCGCGGATCGTCCGCATCTTCCTTTCGCTGGCTTCCAGCAGATCGATATCGCGAAACCGCATGTGCGTGGCGCTGATCTTCGCGCCCTTCGGAGTCAACTTGAGCAGCGAGCGCCCCGTCAGCGACTTTCCGGAACCGGATTCGCCGACGATGCCGACCTTCTCGCGGCCGATGGTAAAGGAAATGCCCCTCACCGCCTCGTGGCTTCCATGGGCGCTTTCAAACCGGATTCTGAGATCCTTCACATCGATGAGCGGTTTATCCATGGCGGGGGTCCAGAATGTCGCGCAGTCCGTCGCCGAAGAGGTTGAAGGCGAGACTGGTCAGGAGAATTGCGGAGCCGGGAATAGCGGCGATCCACCAGCTGGTCATGACGAATTCGCGACCCGACGAGAGCATCGTGCCCCATTCCGGGCTTGGCGGCTGCGCGCCGAGGCCGAGAAAGCCAAGCCCCGCGGCGGTCAGGATGATGGCCGCCATGTTGAGTGTCACGCGCACGACGACCGAGGGAATGCACATCGGCATGATATGGCCGAAGATGATCCGCAGGCTCGAAGCCCCCTGCAGGCGAACGGCCGCGATATAGTCCGACTTGCGGATGGTCAGCGTCTCGGCGCGTGCAAGACGCGCGATCGGCGGCCAGGACGCAAGCGAGATCGCGATGATGGCGTTCTGGATGCCAGGTCCGAGAGCCGCCACGAAAGCCAGTGCGAGAATGAGGTTCGGGAAGGCAAGAAAGACATCGACGATACGCATCAGCACCGTATCGACCCAGCCGCCGAGGTAACCCGCGGTCGTGCCGACCAGAAGGCCGATCGGCGCGACGATGACGGTCGTCAGAAGCGCGATGTAGAGCGTGATGCGCGCACCGTATATCAGGCGGCTGTAGACGTCGCGGCCAAGTTCGTCGGTGCCGAGCCAGTGTTCCGCTGACGGAGCAAGGAGGCGCATGGCGAGATTCTGCTCGTAGATGTCATGGGTCGCAAGCAGCGGCGCCAGAAGCGCGGCCGTGAGAATGGCCAGAATGACGCAGATGCCGAACAACGCGGGCACGTTGGATCGCAGCCGCCAGGCCTTCTGCCAGAGCTGCTGCATGCGCGCGTGAAATGGCGATGTGGGAACCGGCGCCTGCAGCCATGCGAGGAGGCCGGAGGAAGGGACGTTCGGGGACGTCATGGCTTTGTCGGTCATGGCTGCCTCACCGGGTTCTGGGGTCGAAGACGCGATAGAGGAGATCGCAGAAGAGATTGAGGGATACGAAGATGATGCCGACCAGCAGCGAGCACCCGACGACGGCGTTCATGTCGCCGACCAGCAGCGCGTTGGTCAGATACCGGCCGAAACCGGGCCAGGCAAAGACGGTCTCGGTCAGCACGGCGCCTTCGAGGAGGAAGGCATAGGACAGGGCGACCACTGTCACGACCTGGACGGCGACGTTGCGAAAGGCATGCACCCAGACGGTCCGCCCCCAGGAGAGGCCCTTCACGCGGGCGGTCACGATATATTCCTGGCCGAGCTGCTCGATCATGAAGCTGCGGGTCATCCGGCTGATATAGGCAAGGGCGCCAAAGCCGAGGATGGAAGCCGGCAGGATGATGTGGCCGAAGACGTTGCGGAAGACTTCCCACTTGCCCTGGACCACCGTGTCGATCAGGTAGAAGCCGGTGATCGGCTCGATGTCGAATTCGTAGATGAAGTCGATCCGCCCGGGACCGCCTATCCAGCCGAACGTCGCGTAGAAGAGCACCAGCCCCATGAGCCCGAGCCAGAAATTAGGCGCCGAATAACCGATCAGGCCGGTGAACCGGATCGCCTGGTCGATCCAGGAACCGCGATACATCGCAGCGACGACACCGGCGGGAATACCGAGCCCGGTGCCGATGATGATCGCCAGGGTCGCAAGCTCGATCGTGGCCGGAAATACCCGCGCGATATCCTCGACCACGGGCTTGCCCGTGGTCAGCGCCTGGCCGAAATCGAGCGAGAGGATGCCCTTCACGTAGACGCCGAACTGGTACCAGAGCGGCTTGTCCATGCCGAGCGCACGGGACATCTTCTCATAGGCTTCCTGGGTCGCATTGTCGCCCAGAATGGAGGCGACGGGATCGATCGGCAGCATTCTGCCGATGAAGAAGGTCAGGGCCGCAAGACCGAACAGGGTGACGAAGACCGGCAGCAGCGTCCTGCCCGCAATCTTCAGCGCGACGACAAGGGGATTTGGTTTGACCACGTCCCCCGCATCGCTGCGGGGAACGGAGTGGACGATGTCCGCCATGAGCCTGCCTCCCTTATTTGGAGACGACGTCGTAGTAGACGCGGAAACCGTTCCAGGTCCAGTTCTTGACCTTGTCGCTCATGCCGAGAATGTTATACATCTGGAACATGATGGCCATCGGACCCTGTTCCATGACATCCTTCTGCAGCGCGTAGTAGATCTGGTTGCGCTTGTCCGGATCGCCTTCAAGAAGCGCCTGCTGGATACGTTTGTTGAACTCTTCGTTCTGATAGGCGGAGCGCCAGGCCGGAATCTGGGTCAGCTTGGCTTCCGGGCGATTGTCCGGATTGTAAACGAGGCGGGATGCATTGCCGTGCGCGTCCGGAACACCGGTCTGCCATGCCAGCATGCCGGTCTGGAATTCGCGGCCGCGAATGCGGCTGAAAAGCTGGGCATTGGCCATGCGCTCCAGGTTGAGCTTGACGCCGACCTTCGAGGCGTTCTGCTGGATGCTCTGGGCGATCGGGGCGGAATGCGGCAAGGTGCCGAACAGGACGCTGGCCTCGAAGCCATTGGGATAACCGGCTTCCGCCAGGAGAGCCCTGGCCTTTTCCAGATCAAGCTTGAAAGGCTGGCCTTCCTCGGCATCCAGGGCGCCGACGGCGCCGAGCTGGGCAAAGCTGGCGCGCGGTACGCCGAGATAGGTCATGACCGACTTCGCAAGCCCGTCGTAATCGATCAGGTAGCGCATGGCGAGGCGTACCTTGTCGTTCTTGAAGATCGGGTCGGCCGCATTGAAGGTCCAGAAAAAGAGCTGCGGCTTCAGCACGCGCTCGATCTTGAGGCCCGGCTTGCCGTCGAGGTCGGCCAGATCGTCCGGCGACAGGTCACGGGCAATGTCGACGTCGCCCTGCGTCAGCAGCAGGCGCTGGGTGCCCGGTTCCGCCACATGGCGGATCAACACACGTTTCAGCTTCGGCTTTTCGCCGTAGTACTCGTCGTTGGCCTGCAGAACGATGGACTCGGCAGCATTCCACTGGACCAGGCGGTAGGGGCCGACGCAGGCCGTGTTGGTCGCCAGGTACTTGTTGCCCATGTCGCCGTTGATCTCCTTGGACACGAGCGTCTTCATATCCAGGAGCGCCGACACGCGGTTCGCGCCGATGGCCTGCAGGATGAGATTGGTCGGATAGGGGTTGTCAAGCTTCAGGACCAGCGTGCTGTCGTCGGACGCAACAATGCGATCCTTCACATTGTCCTTGCTGAACCCATATTCGGTCAGGGTCGAGGCATTGCCGTATCCCAGCAGGACCACGCGCTGCATGGACCAGGCGAGTTCCCTGGCGGTCGCCGGCGAGCCGTCCGGGAACTTCAGGTTCCCGTTGAGATGGAAGGTGATCTGCTCGCGATCCTCCGAGACATCCCAGCTCTTCGCCAGCAGCGGCGCGACCTTGGATTCGTCCTTCGGATCGAAATCCACCAGGGAATCGCAAGTGTTCTGGATCAGCTCGTTGGTGACGACCTCACCGACCTGCGCCGGATCGAACGTGCTGATGGCATCGATATTCCAGGCCACGACAAGCGCCGAATCCGGCGTGGCCGCCAAGGCAGGCAGGCTGATCGAGGAGAGGAGGGTTGCAGCCGCGGCGGCGGCGATAGTACGGCCTTTGGCAAAGTTCTTCGTAATCATGCTTTCAGTTCCCCTTTTTTTGAATCTCAAGCTCTGATAGATTGTCCGAGGGCATTGGCCGCCCCGGTATTTTCCTTGTCAGGCGGCCTCCTTCGGCCGCGGCTGGAGCGGCGGGTTCACCTCGGGCGGAATGGGGCATACGTACGGCGTCTTGCCGACACGCGCCTGATGATCCTTCTTTGCCGCGGCGAGCAGATCGCCGTCGCTGAGGACATCGATCGCCGTCGCGGCCATCATCTTGGCGGCATGGGTCATGCCCTTGTGGGCGGCCGGCATCTTGCCCTGTGCCGTCACCTGCCAGGAATGGCCCGGCGTGCCGATGGCGATCGTCGCGGCATGCGCCTGAACGGTCGGCATGACCCAGCTCACATCGCCGACATCCGTCGAGCCGATCATCGGCTCGCCATCGACATCGAGCGGCACGACGAAATCGCAGAGCGGGGTGTTTTCACGGCGCGGCAGGCCGACGCGAAGATAGGCGTTGTCGATATCCTCCTCGCTCAGCGTCGCCTGAATCCTGGCCGCAAAGGCCTTGTCCCCGGCATCGAACGGGACCGGGCCGAGACGCTCCAGGTTCCTCTGCATCGCTTCTTCCAGCGGCCGGTTCGGCAGCAGATTGGACACAGCGCTCATGATGGAGATGTCGACCTTGGTGCCGGTCATCATGGCGGCGCCAAGCGCCACCTGCTTCACACGCTCGTTGAGATCCATCATGCCCTTGAGGTCGCGGGAGCGGATGGCATAGCGGACAGCAGCCGTCGCCTGCACGACGTTCGGCGCGATGCCGCCGGAATCGAGCATCGCGTAGTGGATACGGCTGTCGGCCGGCACATGCTCGCGCAAGTAATTGACGCCGACATTCATCAGTTCGACGGCATCGAGCGCGGAGCGACCGAGATGCGGCGCCGCCGCGGCATGCGAGGCGCGGCCGGTAAATCGGAAGTCCATGCGCGTATTGGCGAGCGACAACGCCCGCGCGACCTCGGTGAAGGCGCTCGGATGCCAGGTGATGGCAATGTCCACGCCGTCGAAGGCACCCTCACGGGCCATGAAGGACTTTGCGGCGCCACCCTCCTCGGCCGGGCAGCCGTAATAGCGCACGCGGCCTGGCTTGCCGGATTGCGCCAGCCAGTCCTTGATCGCCGTTGCGGCCAGCATGGCGGCCGACCCGAGCAGGTTGTGACCGCAACCGTGGCCATGGCCATTGCCCGGCAGCGGACGCGGCTCAGCGACACCCGCCTCCTGGCTCAGCCCCGGCAGAGCGTCGTATTCACCCAGAATGGCGATGATCGGACCACCCTCGCCGGCCTCTCCCATCACCGCCGTCGGAATGCCGCCTACGTTTTCGGTCACGCGGAAACCCTGCCGGCGCAGCATGGCGGCATGTTCGACTACGGAGCGGTATTCCGTGTAGGCGATCTCCGGCATGCCCCAGACGCGGTCGCTCAAGGCTTCGAACTCCGCCCTGTGCTGATCGACGAGATCCCAGATAGGCTCACTGTTCTGCATTGCTCAAATTCTCCAGTACGCTTGCTGTCAAAGGTGTTCTTCAAGGAAGCGGGCGAAGACCGAAAAGACCTTCAGGCGGTTTTCGCGGCGGGCAAAACCGTGTCCTTCATGATCGATCCGCAGGTATTCGCACTGATGTCCAAGCCCGCTGAGGCAGGAATAGATGTTCTCGCTCTCGCCGATCGGCACGCGCGGATCGCGATTGGCGTGTACGATGAGCAGCGGCGCCTTCATGCGGCCGATCCGGTTGATCGGAGAGAATCGCTCCAGCGCCTGACGCATCACGGCCGGATCGCCGTATTCGGCAACACGCTGCTGACGCCCCCAGGGGCCGGTGGCGAGAAGATGGGTGAGGAAATTGCCGATGCCGTAGAAATCGACGCCAAGCGCCCACAGGTCCGGGTCCTCGGTCAGGGCGGAAAGCACCATGAAGCCGCCATAGGATCGGCCGAAGACACCGATGCGCCTGTCGTCCACATCGCCGCGTGCACCGATGGCGAGCCGGATGGCGCGCAGGTCGGCCACGGCGTCCATCCGCCTTTCGCGGTCGTCGAGCTCGTGCCAGGCGCGTCCATAACCGGTGCTGCCGCGTACATTGGGCGCCACAACCATGACGCCCTGTGACAGCAGGAACTGCACATCCGCGCGAAAATCCGGCTTCCACTGCATCTCGGGGCCGCCATGCACGATGAAAAGTACCGGGTAGCCCCCGGCCGGCGGCGGCGCCGCCGGCCGGTAGACGCAGGCGGGAACCATGCGTCCATCGAAACTTTCAAAACGCTCCACGACCGGCTCCGGGAAGGAGCGCGTCTCCAGACCTTTGGTATCCGCCGCAACAAGCGACTCAACCTGCCCGCTCTCCAGGTCCAGTTTCCAGATGCCCGGCGGCGACACGGCGCTTTCAAGGGGGAAAACGAGGGCCCGGCCATCGGGCGTGAATGCCACGGATGCGATAACGCCGGCCGGCTGCCTTTCGAAGACCTGCAATTCGCTGCCGTCGCGATTGCAGAGGCCAATGCGGGTCCAGCCTTCTTCGTTGACCAGGAACGCAATGCGCTGCTGATCGGGCGACAGCGCCAGCGCCTCGACATCGCGCTCCGGCATGTCAATGACAGGCGTAGTCTCACCACCCTCCGCCGGGAAGAAGCGGATACCCATGCGGTCGCTGCCCTGATCGCAGACCGTGAGCCCGCCGCTAGCATCCTTGAAGAGACGTGCAGCAAGATAGCGCGCCCTTCCCCCATGCGGCATGAGCGGCGTCAGCGCTCCGCTTTCGATGTCCAGGCGATACATGTCCTGATCGTTTCCGGAGCGCAGCGATTCCCGCACGAGCAACGACTTGCCGTCCGGGAAAAACGCAAGGACCTCCCGCATGCCGCGGCCGGCATGGATCACAGCCGTCTCCCGCGTCGCGATCTCCATGACGTGGATATCCATGTCATGGGGCGAACGCGCGTTCGAAGCATAGGCTATGCTCTGGCCGTCGGGAGACCATGCTCCCCAGAGATGTACCACGCCCTGCGCTTCGGTCAGCGCGACAGGCGGCATGGTGATATCGGGCAGAAACCAGAGCTGATGGCGCTCGTCGCCGCCGCAATCCATGGTGAAGAGGATTTCAGTCCCTTTCGGATTGAAGGCAAAGGCGCCGACCGGCTCCGGCATGTCCGTGATCTGCCGCGCCTCTCCGCCCACAAACGGCCTGATCCAGATCTGACTGAAGCCACTCGTGTCGGCGAGACAGGCGAGCCATTTCCCATCAGGCGACACGGCCGGCGACTTCGCCGAACCGATATCAAGAAAGGGCATGATCGCCGCGGAGTCAAAAGTCTGCGTCATCGCGACAGATGCTCCCCCTTCGGGGACGGCTCAGCAACCAGGCGGTCGCGCAGCCGTTCCGCTGCAGCCCTCAGTTCATCGAAGATCGGACCCTTGGTGGACTGGTGATTGGCTTCCGTGACGATGGAAAAGCCGGCTTCCGGCCAGGCGCGATGCAGACGCCATGCCGAAAGCATGGGCGTAACCGTGTCATAGCGACCGTGCACGATCTGGCACGGAAGATGACGAATCCTGTCAAGGTCGCGAAGCAATTGGCCGGGAGCGAGAAACGCTTCATTCATGCAGTAATGGGTGAACAGCCTCGCGACGGCGAGTGCCGCCTTGGGCTCCATGAGAGCCGCAACGTGGACGGGGTCGGGCAGGAACGTCTGCGTCTTTGCGGAGAAGCCTCTGAGGCTGAGGGCGGCGGCGGCCTCTTCGGCGGGATTGCCGCTGGTCAGCCGCCGGTAATAGGCGGAGAGCAGGCTTCCGCGTTCCTCCTCCGGAATGAAGCCGGCGAATTCCTCCCATTGATCCGGGAAGATCGCACGGACGCCGTTGAACCACCAGTCGATGTCGTCCTGCCCGCCGAGGAATATGCCGTGCAGCCGGAAACCAAGACAGCGCTCCGGATGGGTCTGGCCATAGACGAGCGCCAGACAACTGCCCCAGGAGCCGCCGGCCACAAGCCAGCGGTCGATGCCCAGCCTGCTGCGAACGGCTTCGATATCGGCGACAAGCGCGGCAGTCGTGTTGTTGACGATACTGGCATGGGGGATGGACAGCCCCGCCCCGCGCTGGTCGAAGGCGACGATGCGAAATATCGAGGGATCGAAAGTCTCGACCTGCCTGCGAGAGATGCCGGCACCTGGCCCGCCGTGCAGAATGACGACCGGAACGCCATCGCGGGCGCCATATTCCTCGACATGGAGATGATGAATGTCATCAACCTTCAAGGAAAAGCTGAGTCTTGCTTGTGGTTCCTGCATTGCGAGACGCCCACCATCCACAAATACGCAACAGGTCGCAGATCGCCCACAAATTAGGCAAGGCGATATTTTGGGCATGATGGTGCAGATCAGCCGAGGCGTCTAATGCTAAATGCAAATACCCCATTCCAAATCGGAATAGTTTTAAGGCGTCGGGGTCGCGCGACGGAGATCATCGCCGATTGCCGGATCGACCGAGATGCGGAGACCTCTTCGCTCGACCCGATTGGCGGCCCGGATCGGATAGTTCACCATGGACGATGCCTATGACGGCAAACCGGGCAACAAGCACCATGCCTCCGCAGCAATGCCCGGCAGGAGGGAATTTCCCATAAAATGCCCGGACGCGGCTGATGGGCTGCGGCCGGGCAAGAAGCCTTGTCGATCAGGCGAGATCGAAACGGTCGGCGTTCATGACCTTGTTCCAGGCGGCGACGAAGTCCTTCACGAACTTCTCCCCGGCGTCGGACTGGCCGTAGATTTCCGCGAAGGCGCGAAGCTGCGAATGCGAGCCGAAGATCAGGTCGACGCGGGTGCCGGTCCACCGGGCGGCGCCCGTCTTGCGGTCGGTCCCCTGGTAGACGCCCTGCTTGCCGGCCACCGGAGCCCATACAGTGCCCATGTCGAGCAGGTTGACGAAGAAGTCGTTCGTCAGCGTCTCGGGACGTGAGGTGAAGACACCATGTTCCGGCTGCCCGGCCTTCAGCACGCGCAGGCCGCCGACGAGGACCGTGAGTTCCGGTCCGGTCAGCGTCAGCAACTGGGCGCGATCGACGAGAGCCTCTTCCGGCTTCATGAACTGCTTGCGGCTGCCGTTCACATAGTTGCGGAAACCGTCGGCGCGAGGCTCCAGCGCCGCGAAGGATGCGGCATCCGTCTGCGCGTCGGACGCATCCGTGCGACCCGGCGTGAACGGCACGGTGACGTCCTGTCCGCCTGCCTTCGCCGCCTTCTCGACACCGGCCGCGCCGGCAAGCACGATGAGGTCGGCGAGCGAGATCTTCTTGCCCCCGGCCTGGGCGGCATTGAAGCCCCGCTGGATGCCTTCGAGAACGCCGAGAACCCTGGCGAGCTGGGCCGGCTGGTTGACCTCCCAGTCCTTCTGCGGGGCAAGGCGGATGCGCGCGCCGTTGGCGCCGCCGCGCTTGTCGGAACCGCGGAAGGTCGAGGCGGAAGCCCAGGCCGTCGAAACCAGTTCCTGCACGGAAAGACCGGTTGCGAGAACCTTGGCCTTCAGGTCGGCCACATCCCTGTCATCGACGAGCGGATGGTCGACGGCCGGGATGACGTCCTGCCAGATCAGGTCCTCGGCCGGCACTTCCGGGCCGAGATAACGGGCCTTCGGACCCATGTCGCGGTGGGTGAGCTTGAACCAGGCGCGGGCGAAGGCATCCGCGAACTGGTCCGGATTTTCGAGGAACCGGCGCGAGATCTTCTCGTAGACCGGGTCGAAGCGCAGCGACAGGTCGGTCGTCAGCATGGTCGGCAGCTTCTTCCTCGACGGGTCGAAAGCGTCCGGAACGGAGGCCTCGGCATTCTTCGCAACCCACTGCTTGGCGCCGGCCGGGCTCGCGGTCAGCTCCCATTCGTAGGCGAACAGGTTCTCGAAGAAGTAGTTGCTCCATTTCGTCGGCGTCTGCGTCCAGGTGACTTCCGGGCCGCCCGTGATCGCGTCCTTGCCGACGCCCGTGCCGAACGTGCTCTTCCAGCCGAGGCCCTGGTCCTCGATCGCACCGCCTTCCGGCTCCGCGCCGACGAGCGACGGATCGCCCGCACCATGCGTCTTGCCGAAGGTGTGGCCGCCGGCGATCAGCGCCACGGTCTCCTCGTCATTCATCGCCATGCGCGCGAAGGTCTCGCGAATGTCGCGGGCGGCGGCGATCGGATCGGGATTGCCGTTCGGGCCTTCCGGGTTGACGTAGATCAGGCCCATCTGCACGGCGCCGAGGGGCTCTGCGAGCTCGCGTTCGCCGCTATAGCGTTCGTCGCCGAGCCAGGTGCCCTCCGGCCCCCAGAACAGCTCTTCCGGCTCCCATACGTCGGCACGGCCGCCGGCGAAACCGAAGGTCTTGAAGCCCATGGATTCGAGCGCGACGTTGCCGGTGAGGATCAGAAGGTCGGCCCAGGAAATTCTGTTGCCGTATTTCTGCTTGATCGGCCAGAGCAGGCGGCGGGCCTTGTCGAGGTTGGCGTTGTCCGGCCAGCTGTTGAGCGGGGCGAAACGCTGCTGGCCCTGGCCGGCGCCGCCGCGGCCGTCGGTGATGCGGTATGTGCCGGCGCTGTGCCAGGCCATGCGGATGAAGAGGCCGCCGTAGTGACCGAAGTCGGCCGGCCACCAGTCCTGGCTATCCGTCATCAGCGCATGAAGGTCCTTCTTCACCGCGTCGAGATCGAGCTTCTTGAACTCCTCGGCATAGTCGAACGCCTTCCCCAGGGGGTCGGCGAGGCCGGAATTCTGGTGAAGGATCTGGACGTTCAGCTGGTTGGGCCACCAGTCGCGGTTGGTTCTGCCGCCGGGCGCGTGCGCCACGGGACATTTGCCGGCATTCTCGCTAGATTTCGCATCCATGACTTTATCTCCTTCGTTGCTTCGATTGTCTGCCGTCCAAAAGGAAGCGCCGCCTCCCGAATTTGCCCGGTTCAGCTGCGCCGCTTCGGCTGTCGCCCCACCTCGTTGAAGGCACGATCAAGCCAGCGCATATCCTCCCCTGCAACTTTCATATCGGAAGGCGTCCATAAATTTAAGTTGGATTTACTGATCGCTGCGATAAGCTGGAGTTATGAAAAACCTTACACTGAAACAGCTTCGTTATTTTGAAGCCCTGGCGCGGGGCGGACGCTTCCGGCGCGCGGCCGAGGCATGCGCGATTTCCCAGCCTGCATTGTCGATGCAGATCAAGGAACTCGAGCAGGAGCTGGGCAGCGAACTCTTCGAGCGAAGCGCGAGAGAGGTGAAGCTGACGGCCTTCGGCCAGACTTTCGCGCTGCGCGTCCGCGACATTCTCCGCGCCGTGGACGAACTGGGAGACCTGGCGCGTGCCTCGCGGGCGCCTTTCCTGGCGCACCTGCGCATCGGCATCATTCCAACGATCGCGCCATACCTGCTGCCGGCGATCATAAACGACCTGAACAGGACATTCGAGGGTATTCAGATCGACATACGCGAGACGCTGACCGGAAAGCTGGTCCAGGAACTGGTGCAGGGCGAGCTGGACATGGCCATCGTCGCCCTGCCCGTGTCCGAACCCTCGCTCAGCGAGCTCAAGCTGTTCGAGGAGGAGTTCGTGCTGGTCCGCCGGCGCGAGGACGAGGGCAAGCCGACCCCGGAACGCGAGGCGCTGCGCGAAATGCGGCTGCTTCTGCTCGAGGAAGGCCATTGCTTTCGCGACCAGGCCCTGTCGTTCTGCAAGATAGGCGCGGCCCGTCCGCGCGAGGTCATGGAGGGCAGTTCCCTGTCCACGCTGGTCCAGATGGTCAGCGCCGGCATCGGCATCACCTTGATCCCGGAAATCGCGGTGCCGATGGAAATGCGCTCGGCGCATGTTTCGATCTCCCGCTTCGAGCCTCCCCGGCCATCGCGGACGGTCGGGATGATCTGGCGCAATTCGACGCCCCTGGTCAAACAGTTCCTGCGGATCTCGGACGTGGTCCGCCAGTCGGCCGACACCATGCGCGGACGGCCTGCCGCCCGATGACAGGCCAAGGGATCACCACGGAATCGGGAATCAATTGAAACGCCATGCCGCCGATCGTTCCCGCACGGATCGGGACCCCGGCCGTGGCGGCGTGTCGCTACGTATTTCTCCTAAGCGAAAATTCTCCAGCAAGAGTTGCATGTGCCCTTAGTTTATATCAGTGTGTGTTCATATTGGAGGCTACCGCAATGGATCAAAAGAAACCGAACCCAATCGATGTACACGTCGGCTCAAGAATCCGGCTGAGACGCGCCATGTTGAGGATGTCTCAGGAGAAACTGGCCGACGGTCTTGGGATCACCTTTCAACAAGTGCAGAAATACGAGAAGGGAAGCAACCGGGTCGGTGCCAGCCGCCTCCAGCACATCGCCTCCATTCTGGGCGTACCCGTCAGTTACTTCTTCACCGATGCGCCGAACGGCTCGCCGCTGGCCGATGGCAAGCCCGCGATGCAAGCGGAGGATGCCGTGGCCGCCTTCCTGGCGACCAAGGAGGGAATGGAGCTCAATCTCGCGTTCCAGAGGGTCGCGAATGCGAAACTGCGCCAGAACATCGTCCAGCTGGTCAAGTCCCTGGGACGTCCGACGGAAGTGGATCACGATCAAACGGACCCACGCTCCGCGGGTTAGCGGATATTTCCGTTGCTTCGGCTGGTGACATTCGGCGGCCTCTGGCTGGCCGATGACGAAAAGGGAACAGTGCCTTTACCACAGAAGGCGCTGTTTGCCCTGTGCTACATACTGGCAAGCGGCGAAGCCCAGCTGCCTCGGGATTATCTCGCGCGGCTGCTTTGGGCAGGCGATCAGGAATCCGCGAAGATCAACTTCCGCAAGATGATCGAGCGGGTGCGTAAATGCACCGCGGACGGCTGGCCGGTTCCGCTCGATTTCACCGCCTCGACCGCAGGCCTCTCCGCAGAGCCTGTCGAGGCGGATTTCTCCGTCTTTTCCGCCGGTCCCGAACCGTTGTCCCGGCTGAGGGCGATTTCGAAGCTCCTGACGCGTCAGTTCCTGGACGAACCCAACCTGCCGCCCGGGCTGAGGGCATGGGCCGAGAAGCAGAGGTCGGCGCAATGGGAGATCTTCCGGGAGGTCTCCATCGACGCGCAGGCCGCAGCGGCCGGCCGGCCCGATTGGGCCATCATCAAGGACAGCGCAAAGCAGCTTCTCGAACGCGACCCGAACGATGTCGCCATTCGCGAGTTGCTGGTCGAGGCCCACCGGAACGGCGGAGGGGTAAACAGCATCGCGCGCTATGCCGGCGGCGCCGAATTTGCCCTGCCCGTCGCCACGGCGGTTGCGCCCCCGGCAATGTCGCCGGAACTGCCCCGGCTGGTTCTGCTTCCGCCCCCGGAAGCGGAAGAGAATTCCGCCTATCCCGCCCGCGCGCTGCTGGAAGACATCACCATCAGCCTTTGCTCCCTGAGGACGGTGGCGGTCGTCGCCCCCTACACGGCCGCCCGCATCCGGCAGGACGGAGACAAGATCGCGCAGCTCGAGAGACATTCCATCTCCTACGTCATCGATACGAGCATCAGCAGCGAAGGCCTCTTCGTCCAGATGATCTTCCTTCCGTCGGACAATGTTCTCTGGGCCGAGCGCTTCAGCCTCAGGCCCGGCTCGCTGGCCTCCCATCGCAAGCAGGTGGCGCAGATGATCGTCGCGGCGATCGGCAGCCACCTGCAGCATACCGAGATCATGCTCGCCGACTACCGGGCTCACCCGGAGGTCTACCGGTCCTATCTCGCAAGCTCGCAGCACCTCCACAGGTTCACGCTTCCCGACGTGCGCCGGGCGCGGAACGCTTTCAGGGAGACGCTGAGGATGCGCCGCGATTTCGCGCCCGCGCTGGCGGGCCTGTCCAGGACCTATTCCTGGGAATGGGTCCTGACCGCGCAGGGCGAGAGCGAACTTCTGGTCCAGGCGGAGGAGACCGCGAAAAAGGCGGTGGTGCTGGAGCCCGAACTGGCGTCGGCCCACAGGGAGCTCGGATTGTCGAGGCTCTATCTCGGCGACGTCGACAGAAGCCTCGAGGCATTCGACCGGGCGGAGGAACTGAGCCCGCATCTTGCCGACGCGGTTTGCGGATATGCCGATGCCCTGGTTCACGCATCGCGGCCCGCCGACGGGCTGGCGAAGATCACCAAGGCGATCGCCCTCAATCCGATATGCCCCGACGATTATCTCTGGATTGCGGCGGGCGCCAGCTATTTCCTGGGTGAATTCCATCAGGCAATCAGCTATATCGACCGTATGGGCGACTCCTCTTCGGCCCGGCGGCTGCTCGCAGCGAGTTATGCGATGGCCGGCGATGCCGGGAAGGCGCGCGCCCATCGCCGCAAGGCGCAGGAACTGAATCCTCATTTCGATCTGGACAAATGGCTTTCAGTGCTTCCGGTAAGGGAGCAATGGCAAAAGGACCTCTATCGCGAGGGCCTTCTCAAAGCTGGGTTTTAAGTGCCTAACCAATAGGGATCAAAGTTATGGCAAAAGTTGTAGTGATTGGACTGCCCGGAGACGATCAGCTCTATCTGGCGGATATCGACGCAGGAACCGTACAGCCCATCCAGCCGCCCTCTTCCGGACCGCTCGCCGCGGCGAACGATCTCAGGAAGGCAGGCGGGACCGTCGTCAAGGATGTCGACCTGGCCGTCGCCGTTTCCTCCTCCGAACAGGTTTTCTCCGGCGTATTCGATGGCTGAGAAACTGACGGCATGACGTCATGGAGCGCATATGCTCTCCTGACGAGACCTTCGAGCGGGTGCGTCCCTGGCTGAAAACGTTCGGGATCACCCGCCTGGGCCGTCAGACCGGCCTCGATAACATCGGCATTCCGGTCTGGTGCGCCTATACGCCAAACGCCAAATCGATCGTCGTCGCACAGGGCAAGGGACTGACCGACTCAGCCGCGAGAACCTCGGCCGCCATGGAGGCTCTCGAACGGGCCGTCGCCTGCGATCCCCGGATATCGACGAATCGGACGTCCGCATCGGCTCTTCGGAATGCCGGCGGGCGGGTGGAGTTGCTCGCGCCGCTTCTTGCCCGGAACGGGTCGCTCCCGTCGGACGGCGAGCCTGTTGCATTCGCGGCCGGCGAGGATCTCCTGACGGGCGACAGCGTCCATGTTCCCTTCGAAGCCGTTTCGCTGGACCGGACCCTGCCGAACTGCCGGTACTGGCAGTCTTCCGATGGCCTCGCATCGGGCAACACCCACGACGAGGCGGTTTTCCACGGTCTCCTCGAGCGGATAGAACGCGATGCCCATGTCCTCTGGCAGGTGCTTCCGGAAGCCAGGCAGCATTCCAGATGCCTCGATCCGAAGGCGCTGGAAGACGACGACGTCAACGCGCTCGTCGCGATGATCGAGGATGCGGGCGTCGCACTGCGCCTGTTCGACGTCACGAGCGATATCGGCATACCCTGCATCGCCGCTTTCCTTGCGGCCAAAAACGCACTGGCATCCCGTGCGCCCCGCTATGTGGACGTGACCTTCGGCTGCGGCGCCCATCCTTTCCCCGAACGCGCGGCCGTGCGCGCGCTGACCGAAGCGGCGCAATCCCGCGTCACCCATATCAGCGGTGCACGGGACGATGTGTTCCACGAAACCTACAGGCGGTCCCTGCCCGAGCGGCTGCGGCGGCTGTTTTGCGCCGATCCTTCCGGCAGGCCGCCCGCGCCCGGCCCCGAAGATCTCCAGGGGATCGGCCTGAACCTGAAACGCGCCGGCGTGACGCGGGCGATCGCAGTTCGATTGAGCGGGCCGGATCTGCCCTTCGCAGTCGCCAGGATACTGGTGCCCGAACTGGAAAATCCGGAAGGGGAGCGGCGGCAGCGATTCGGCGACAGGGCGATCGCGGCGTCGTTTGCATCATGAAGGTCGTCTTCGTCGGTCCGAGCCTCCCGGACGCGAACCGCTTCGTCGCGCATGATATCGTCATCAGGCCGCCGGCGCTGCAGGGAGACGTGCGGCTGGCGGTCGATGAAGGCGCCGAGGCCATCGGATTGATCGACGGCGCTTTCGAATATGCCGCCCCGGTATGGCACAAGGAAATTCTCTATGGCCTTTCGAAGGGTGTCGCGATGTTCGGCGCGGCGAGCATGGGCGCCCTCAGGGCCGCGGAATGTCACGCTTTCGGAATGACCGGCGTCGGCGCCATATTCGACGCCTACCTGGCCGGAACCCTGGTCGATGACGCGGACGTGGCTCTGCTGCACGGGCCGGAGGAGCTGGGATACGTTGCGATCACCGTTCCGATGGTCAACGCGTCCGCAACGCTCGCGCGGCTCCGCGACCGCGGCCTTGCCTCCGCCCGGGAGACGCATTGGCTCGCGGAAAGCGCGCGATCCCTGTTTTTCAAGGATCGCTCCTGGAAAGCGGTCGTGGCGGGCTGTGCGGAGATCGATGCCCCCCGCGCCTCCGAATTGCCGGGCATTCTCCGCGACAACTACGTCGACCAGAAGCGGGCGGACGCCATTGCGCTGCTCGACGGTCTGGGCCGGGCGACCGGGCATTCCGGCGAACCCGCCTTCACGTTCAACCGGACGTCCCTCTGGCGCGATGGGTGATTTTATCAGCCGTACGTTGTGTCACGGTGTTGTCACGCCATATGGTACTAAAATAGCTTTAGGTTATGTGCATCGCTTCGGGGGTGATGGCATGGCATGCGTGGAATTGCAGAACATTGACAGGGAAGCAGAGCTCGTCGCCCTGGCGAGACTGGTGATCTATGCGCGTGAAACGGCGCGCGGCCTGAGATCGGGCGAGGTGGAGGCGGGGCTTTCCGTCACGCTGGAAGCAATCACCAAGGAGCTGACCGGTGATATCGATATGGACGTCGCCGCAGCAGGGAAATCAGGCGAACCGACCGGCCGGCGCTACCAGTAGTGCGAATACCGCGTTCGGGGCCAGCCCGGTTGTTGCTGCTGCCAAACCGTACAAGGGGCGGCACACGAAGGGCTCGACGAGCGTCATGGGCAGAGCGCGTCGAGCCCTTACCGCAGTGTGGGGTAACCGCTTGGGGCGGACCTGCGGCAGTGGAACTGTCATAATGGCTGTGCCGAGGTCCAGTTCGGTTGGCAAGTTTAGCGAATGGTCAGTAAATTTCCACAGTTGCCCGTCAAATCACCGGAACGTCGCCGGGGCCGATGAGAGGTCGCGGCAGCGAAGGGCTCACAAATGAAGTCGGATGAGACTGGCATGATGGCCGGAATATCAGAGACGGCTTCCGCCGAAGGGGGGCCGTCGTCCTATGTCCTTCGGCTGCCTGCGCTCGCATCGCTGGCAGGAGCTTACAATTCGCGCCCGATGCGGTGGCTTGGAGTGAACATGAAGACGATCCTCGTCTCTCTGGTATTTCTGAGCGGGCTCTGGGCAAGCGGCATCGGGATTCTGCTCTACCTGCTGACCTGAGTCGCCGCGCGAACGGATGAGCGCGCCATAACATATTGAATTTACAAACGATACGCGCTTCCCTGTGCCTGGACGAGCCTTGGCCGGCGCTTGACGCGCCAGCCAAGGCCACCCGGAGCGGCGTCGGACCTTCGGCGGCTTCGGCCCGTTCTGCCGCACGGGATCGGCCCCCACTCAGGTCGAGTGGGGGAGCGAGGCGGGTTGCGAGGCCGGGTTTTCCGCGCCGGCCCCGGTCTTTTGCGACTTCACCCGGAACAGCTTCAGCACGAAGACGAAGAAAGCCGGCACGAAGAAGATCGCCAGCACCGTCGCCGAGATCATCCCGCCGAGCACGCCGGTGCCGATCGCGTTCTGGCTGGCGGCGCTCGGCCCGGTGGCGATGGCCAGCGGGACGACGCCGAGCGTGAAGGCGAGCGACGTCATGATGATCGGCCGGAACCGGATACGCGCGGCCTCCACCGCCGAATCGACCAGCGATTTGCCTTCCGCAAAGTAGTCCTTGGCGAATTCGACGATCAGGATGGCGTTCTTTGCCGAGAGCCCGATGATCGCGATCAGGCCGACCTTGAAGTAGATGTCGTTCGGCATGCCGCGCAGCATCACCGCAAGCACCGCCCCCATGACACCGAGCGGCACCACGAGCATGACCGACAGGGGGATCGACCAGCTCTCGTAGAGCCCCGCCAGCAGCAGGAAGACGAACAGGATGCTGAGCCCGAACAGGATCGGCGCCTGGTTGCCCGAGGTGATCTCCTCCAGCGACTGACCGGTCCACTCGAAGCCGAAGCCTTCCGGCAGCTCGGAGGCGAGCCGCTCCATCTCCGCGATCGCGGCGCCCGAGGAGACGCCCGGCGCGGGTTCGCCGGAGATGCGCACGGTCGGATAGCCGTTATAGCCGACGATCTGGGCCGCCCCCTTTTGCCATTCGGAGATCGCGAAGGACGACAGCGGCACCATTCCGCCATGCACATTGCGAACGTTCAGCTTCAGGAGGTCCTCGGATTGCAACCTGTCATTGTCCTGCGCCTGCACGATCACGCGCTGCATGCGGCCCGTATTCGGAAAGTCGTTGATATAGGCCGATCCGAGGTTTGCGGTGATGGTGTCGTTGATATCGGCAAAGGTGACGCCGAAAGTATTGGCCTTCTCGCGGTCGATGACCAGCAGAAGCTGCGCGGCGTCGGGCATTCCCTCCGGCCGGACACCGACGATCCGGCCGGATTGCGAAGCCTTCGCCATCAGTTCTCCGGCCGCCGTATTCAGCGCGGCCTGGCTGTTGCCGCCGCGATCCTGCAGGCGGAAGGTAAAGCCGTTCGACGTGCCGAAGCCCTCGATCGGCGGCGGGGAAAGCGCGAACGTCGTCGCATCCTTCAGCGCGAAGAGCTGCATGTTGGCGCGATTGGCGATCTCCTGCGCGCTGTTGCCTTCGCCGCGCTCGGCCCAGTCCTTCAGCGTCACGAACACCAGCGCCGCATTAGGGCCTGTGCCGGAGAAGCTGAACCCCTGGATCGCGACGATGTTCTCGACGGCCGGTTCGGCTCGAAACACCTTCTCGATCTGCTCCAGCGAGGCGAGGGTCCGGTTGCGGCTTGCCTCCGGCGGGCCCTGCACGTCGACGATCAGGAAGCCCTGGTCCTCGTTCGGAACGAAGCCGCCCGGAAGATTGACGAACATGTAGCCGAGCCCGACGACGAGCGCGAGATAGACCACCATCATGCGTCCGGCCCTGCGGGCCATGCCCATGACGCGGTTGGAATAGCCGTTCGTCAGGCGGGTAAAGCTCCGGTTGAACCAGCCGGCGATGCCGCCCTTTTCATGGTGCCCCCTGGGGATGGGTTTCAACAGCGTGGCGCAGAGCGCCGGCGTCAGCGAAAGCGCCAGGAAGGCGGAGAACAGGATCGAGACCACCATCGTCAGGCTGAACTGGCGATAGATGATGCCGGTCGAGCCGGGGAAGAACGCCATCGGCACGAAGACGGAGGCAAGGACCAGCGTAATGCCCAGGATGGCGCCGGTGATCTGCCCCATGGCCTTGCGTGTCGCCTCCCTCGGCGACAGGCCCTCTTCGGCCATGATGCGCTCGACGTTTTCGACGACGACGATCGCATCGTCGACGAGAATGCCGATGGCCAGCACCATGGCGAACATGGTGAGGACGTTGATGGAGAAGCCCGTCGCCAGCATGACCGCCAGCGTGCCGAGCAATGCGACCGGCACCACCAGCGTCGGGATGAGCGTGTACCGGAAGTTCTGGAGGAACACGAACATCACCACGAAGACGAGGATGACCGCCTCGATCAGGGTGTGGATGACCTTCTCGATGGAAGCCGAGACGAACGGGCTCGTGTCGTAGGGCACGGAATATTCGATACCCTGCGGGAAGAACCGCGACAGTTCCGCCATCTTGGCCTTCACGGCCGCTGCGGTCGCGACGGCATTGCCCGTCGAGGAGAGCTGGACGGCGGCAGCCGCGGTGGGCTGGCCGTTCAGGCGGCTGGCGAAGGTATAGGTCTCCGCGCCCACCTCGATACGGGCGACATCGCGGAGGCGAACGGTCGATCCGTCCGGGTTGGCGCGCAGGATGATGTCCCCGAACTGCTGCGGATTGCTCAACTGCCCCTGCACCAGCACGGTCGCCGTCAGATCCTGGCTGACGGGGTTGGGCGCGGCGCCGATCTGGCCGGCGGCCACCTGCGCGTTCTGGGCTGCGATCGCGGCGCTGATATCGGCCGTCGAGAGATTGAGGCCGACCATCCTGTCGGGATCGATCCAGACGCGCATGGCGCGCTGCGCGGCGAAAAGCTGCACGCGGCCGACGCCTTCGATGCGCCGAAGCTCGCCGAGCACGTTGCGCGTCATGTAGTCGCCGAGCGCGACTTCATCGAGCTGGCCGTCGGCCGAGTTGAGCGACACGACCATCAGGAAGCCGGCCCCGGCCTCCTCGACATTGATGCCCTGCGACTTCACCGACTGCGGCAGGCGCGGTTCGACGCGGCGGATGGCGTTCTGCACGTCCACCGAAGCCTGGTCGATATCCGTTCCCGCCGCGAACGTCACGGTGATGGTGATGTAGCCGGAGGCGTCGGACGTGGATTCGAAATACATCAGGCCGTCCACGCCGTTCAGCTCTTCCTCGATCTGGCGCGTCACGCCCTGATAGATTTCCTGCGGCGAGGCGCCGGGATAGTTGGTCGAGACCGTAAGCTGCGGCGGCGCGACCTTGGGATATTGCGCGACCGGCAGGAAAGGCAGGGCGATGACGCCCGCAAGCGAGATGAAGATCGCGAAAACCCAGGCCAGGATCGGCCTGCCGATGAAGAACTGGGCCATCACTTCACCTGCTTGTCGGACTGTGCGGGCGAAGCGTCGGCGGCAAGCGGTTCGGGAACGACCTTGCCGCCCGGCTGCGCCTTCTGGGCCCCGTCGACGATGACCTGCTCGCCGTTCTTCAGCCCGGCTTCGACCACCCATTCATTGCCGATCGCCTCGCCGAGTTCGACCTTGCGAAGCTCGGCGGTCGCATCCTTGGTCACGACATAGACCTGGGCCTTGCCATCCGGCGAGCGGACGACGGCGCGCTGCGGAATGGCGATCGCCCCCTGGCGAACCGCCTGTTCTGCCCTGACGCGAACATACAGTCCGGGAAGCAGATCGCCCTTCGGGTTGGGGAATTCCGCGCGCAGGGTCACCCGGCCGGTGGTCGCGTCGACCATGGCGCTGGCGAAGAGAAGCCGCCCGGGCTGGGAATAGACGCTTCCGTCATCGAAGACGAGCTCGACGCGTGCCTGGCCCGGAGCCGGGCTTTCGAGCTTGCCTTCATCCACGGCGCGCTTGAGCGAAAGCAATTGCGACGAGGACTGGGTGAAATCCGCATAGACCGGATCGATCTGCTGGATCAGCGCGAGATTCTGCGTGCCGTCGGCGGTCACCAGCGCGCCTTCGGTGACGAGCGCCGCCCCGATGATCCCGGTGATCGGCGCACGCACCTCGGTATAGTCGAGATTGATCTTCGCCTCGTCGAGCGCGGCTTCGGCCGCCGCCACGTCGGCCTCGGCCTGGGCGAGCGTCACCGCGGCCGTGTCGTATTCGATGCCGCTTGCGACATTGCGCTCCCGGAGCGTCTTCTGCCGCTCGAGCTGCTGCTGGGCGTTGGCGCGCGTCGCCTTCGCCTTCTGCAGCGCCGCCTCGGCACTGGCGACGCGAACGCGAAACAGCTTCGGATCGATCCGGTAGAGCACGTCGCCTTCCTTGACGAGCGCGCCCTGCTCGAACACGCGTTCCTGCAGAATGCCCGAAACGCGCGCGCGGACTTCCGAAACCCGCGTCGCAGCGATGCGGCCGGGCAATTCGCTGACCACCGGAACGGCGCGCTCCTGCAGGGTCAGGACGCTGACGGCCGGGGGCGGCATCTCGCCCCATTGCCCGAAGGCGGGACCGCCCGTCATCATCAACATCGATGCGACCAGCATCCAGGCGCTACGCCACGGCCGCAATCTGGCAAACTCTTTCATTCCAATCACCTGCAGGTCAGTTGGGGTTCGAACCCGCCGGTGGCGGGTCGCAATATGTGGAAATCAGCCGGGTTCGGGAAGGCTGGTGAAAATCATCCTTATGCCTTCGAGGATCACGGCCCGCTCCGCCTCGTCCCAGCGATGGAAGTTGAACAGTTCGAGACAGGTGAACCCGGTGAGACAGAGATAGGCGAGCAGGGCCGCCTGCGGCCTGTCCGTCGCCCGGATCGCGTTCAGGTCCTCCGCGAACCATGCGCGCGTATGATCCCGCAGCTCCCCCTCGCTCGACATCGCAGCGCTGACGGCAAGCGCCACGGCGGTGTCCGTCTCGCTCGGAACATCCGTCGCCAGCGCAATCCTTCCGAAGAGTTCCGGGTGCGGCGTATCCCTGCAAGCCTCCACGGCCGCGAGCGTTTTCACCTTCTCCGCCTCGATCTTCCGGTCGATCAGGGCCTCGAGCAGGCCTGCCTTGGACTTGTGATCGTAGACGACGCGCGACTTGCTGACGCCCGCCTCCTTGGCGACGGCGTCGATCGACAGCCCGGCCGCGCCGAGCCGCACTACGACCCGCTCCGCCGCATCGAGTATGTCGTCAACCGTGATCTTCCTGTCCCGCGCCAAAGCCGCTCCTTCGATGGAAAGGGGTTCCTGTACGATCGTTCTGTAATTTGGATACTTATACGAACGTTCGATCTTTTATCAAGTGGAAATTTCGCGTTTCCGCTGTGTGGCATAGGAAACCCGCGCGGAGCGCATGCCGGCTTTCCGGCCCCGTTCCCGTTTTTCCAGCCGGCGCGGCAAAACCATTCTAAGGGCGCCGCGATCTTTGCCATTATCTTCTTTGTCCAGAAATTTCATAGACTTTAGCGTGTAGGCCACGATCCGCCCGCGCGAAGCCGCCGCCGCGGAACGTCCGATGAAGCTGCGCATGGAGAACAGGCTCATGACCATTCACGCAACGCCGGTCGAGACCGAGGCATCGCTGCCGGTGCTCGACCTCTCCCGATTCCGTGCCTCGCCGGGCGAGCGGCAGGCCTTCGTTGCCGAACTGCGCACGGTGCTCCATGACCACGGCTTCTTCTACCTCAGGGGGCACGGGGTCGATCCGAAGCTGATCGATGACGTGACCGCGACGGCAAAGCGCTTCTTCGCCCTGCCGGCGGAGGAGAAGCTGAAGATCGAAATGGTCAAGTCACGCCATTTCCGCGGCTACAACCGCGCGGGCCAGGAGCGCACGCGGGGCGAACAGGACTGGCGGGAACAGCTCGACATCAACACGGAGGGAACGGCCGTCGAGATCGGCCCCGATACGCCCGCCTGGAAACGCCTGCTCGGGCCGAACCAGTGGCCGGAGGCCCTGCCGGAGCTCAAGCCCCTGCTGCTGGCCTACCAGGCCGAGGTCACCCGGATCGGTATCGACATCCTGAAAGCGATCGCCACCGCGCTCGGCCAGCCGGAAAACGCCTTCGCCGAAATCTACGAACCGCAGCCTTCGCAACTCCTGAAGATCATCCGTTATCCCGGCCGCGACGTCGCCGGGAGCGACCAGGGCGTCGGCGCCCACAAGGACGGCGGCTTCGTCACCGTCCTGCTTCAGGACGTGACGCCGGGCCTGCGCGTCCGCACGGAAGACGGCGTCTGGATCGACGTCCCGCCGATCCCCGGCACGTTCGTCGTCAACACCGGCGAACTGCTGGAACTCGCGACCAACGGCTTCGTGCGCGCCGACGTGCACGATGTCGTGGCCCCGCCGGCCGGTGTCGAGCGCTTCTCCGTCGCCTTCTTCCTGGGCTCGCGTTACGACGCGGTCATCCCGGTCATCGAACTGCCGGACGAGCTGAAGCGTGCCGAGCGCGGCATTTCGGTCGATCCGCTGAACCCGATCTTCCGCGAGGTCGGCCAGAACCATCTGAAAAGCCGCCTGCGCTCCCACCCGGACGTGGCGCGCGCGCACCACGCCGACCTCCTGCCGCCGGAACAGCCACCGGCGTGACGGGGTCGCGGCCGAGAGGCGCAATCCGGACACAGCTTTGGAACAATAACAGGAACGGGGCCGGGGCCGGAAGGCCCCGTTCGACATTGCCGGCGCCGTCGCCACCATGCCCCGATCTCCAGGACAGGGAAAATCCATCCTGACCAAAGCCGCACCGCGGGTTTTTTATCCCATCGCGGGGCCGTAATACTAAAATTATAGATTTTTCTTCTCGAAACCGACAATCCGCAGGTTGATCTTCCCACAGATTAATATATGCTTTTTGTAGAAAACAAGGTCGCAAGGGACCAATGATATGGCTGGATTTTCCACATTACCGACATTCTCGGCAGGAAGCCGTATCGACCTTTCGCGCGCAGCTTGTTGTCGCTTCTCCATGTCCCGAATGCGGGCCTCCGGCGCGAGCCCCGAAAACATTCCGAGATCAGGCCCCACAGGGCGGAGAAGCGAAAATGCACAGACAAGTCATTGAACACGGCGGCATACCGGTCGGAATCGCCGTTCCCAGCAACGGCAGGCTTCGGTTCATCGCCGTGAAATTCCACGTCATCGACCTGGACAACCGCCATTTTGCAAGCGTCGGCGAACTGAAAGCCGCCATCCACGACCATCTCAATCCCCTCGCGGCACTTGCCGCCTAGCGGCTGGATGCCGGTGCGTGAAACATCGCATCCGGCAACGGTGGCAGGGCTGACCGCAAGGCCGGCCGGAAACGGTATCGTCCATCGGGCATGGCACCGGAAAGCCGCCTTCCGGCAGGAAGGCTCCGATGCCTGCGACGGGTGAGAGGAAACCGGCTCCCGCTCTCCGGAATCCGGCGCATGCCGGCCTGACCGGAGCGTCGATGGAACGGCCTAAAAGGCTTTCCCGCGGCGGGGCTCATCCTTGGTATAAGATTTCCCCCGGGCGGTGACGATTGGATGACACGGCCTGCCCTTCCGCCCAGCAAATGTATAGTCTTTCTACAGTTTTCTCGGAGTCCACGATGCCAGCGCAGACGGCGGAAATCATCGACTTGCAGGCCTACCGGCAATCACGCAACAAACCGGCGCACGATGCGCGGACCACGGAGACGCAGGCGTCTTTCGTCATGCATCCAGTGCTGATGTGGGTGCCTTTCTGGGGGATCGTCCCGGTCATGGCCATGGGTGTTGCGGCACATGGTGCCTGAGCGGCCGCTTTCCTTCGAAAGCGATAGCCGGGACGGCGCCGACGAAATCACCACCCGTACCGGGCAGAACCTCCGCCGTCTTCGCACCCGCCGCGGTTATTCCCTGGACAGGCTGGCGAAGATCGCGGGCGTCAGCCGCGCGATGCTCGGCCAGATCGAGACCGGCAAGAGCAGCCCCACCCTCAGCATCCTGTCCAAGATCGCCGCCGCCCTCGACATTCCCTGCGCCGCCCTCATCGCGGACCGCGAAAGCAGCCCGATCATCTGCATAACGCGGGCCAGATCGAAAATCCTCTCGTCCTCCGAGGGCCGGTTCCAGACACGGGCGCTTTTTCCCTTCGAGGGCGAACGCAAGGTGGAATTCTACGAACTCAGGATTTCCCCCCACCATGCCGAAAATGCCGATGCGCATCACCCCGGCACGGTCGAGAACCTGGTCGTCGCCCAGGGCACGGTCGAAATCATCGCGGGAAGGCAGCCGCCGCATATCCTCGGCGAAGGCGACGCCATCCTCTTCGAAGCCGACGTGCCGCATATCTACCGGAACATGACAGGCACCGAAGCGATCCTCTACCTCGTGACGACCTACCCCGAAGAAGTCCGCGTGTGATGCGAAAAAGCCCGCTCGGGAGCGGGCTTTCTGAGACTGGCGGCATCGGCCCGGAAACCGGAACCGGCTTTCGGAAAGCACGCTGCGTCGATTCAAGAGGCTGGAGCGTCCTTCATTCGTCCATCCGGACGCGCGCGCTCCAACGGCAGGCTTCGCTTCTCAGGCGGCCATCGTGCAGCACATCATCATGCCGCCGCACATCATCATCATCGGCATGCCGCCGGACATCATGGACATCATGCGCTTGCAGCAATCCATGAACATGTCCTTGTCCATGCCTTCCATCGGCTTCATTTCGCAGACCATGCCCTCGGCGGTCATGGTGCACTTCATCATGCCCATCATCATCATCGGCATCATCATGGGCATGCCGCCCATCATCGGCATCATCATGTTGTTCATCATGGGCATGCCCATCATCGGCATCATTCCACCCATCATCGGGTTCATCGCGCCCATCATCGGGTTCATGGCATTCATCATCGGCATCATGTTCATGGCGGGGTTCATGGTCTCTCTCCGGATCAGCATCGATTGATTTCAAGCATCGGCTGAGATGGCGATAAAAGAACCAAGGAATCCGATCAACAGAGAAAAACATACCTGATATTTTTCCTCCAATAGAACGGATTACCGACACCGAAACCTGTTCGATCCCGCTGTTATAACGGATTTCCCTCCACCATGTTGGAAAGCCTCCGCCCTCGCCGGCTCGTTTCCGGCAAGGCGCCGGGCCGCGGCCGCGAGAAAACGAATCCGCGCGCGGAAGTCCCCGGACAGCCACCCGTCTGCGCCAGCCGGTGCGGCCGTCGGCGTTTCAATTGAGGCGCGCCTGCGTCTCCTTGTCGAAAAGGTGCAGATGGGACGGGTCGAGATGCAGGGGAATCGCCTCTCCCGGATGGAGCGGCACGCGGCTGTTGAGCACGACGACCAGTTCCGGCTGCGTCGCGGTCGCGACATAGGTCACGGCGCCGGTGCTTTCCACGCCCCCCACCGGCAGGCGGAGCGTCGCGTCCGCCTCGCCGGCAAGCTGCAGGTGCTCCGGCCGGATGCCCACGACCAGCGCCCGGCCGGGCGCGATCGCCGCCGGCGCGTCGACCTTGTGCGGCGTTCCGAGATCGAGGATCAGCGAATGTCCGTCCTCCGCCACGACGGCGGGCACGAAATTCATCGCCGGCGACCCGATAAAGCCCGCCACGAACTGGTTTGCCGGCCGGTCGTAAAGTTCAAGCGGCGCGCCCTGCTGCTCGATGACGCCCTGGCGCATGACGACCACGTGGTCGGCCATGGTCATCGCCTCGATCTGGTCATGGGTGACATAGACCGATGTCGCGCCCAGCCGGTCGTGAAGCGCCCGGATCTCCTTGCGCATGTGGACGCGCAGGGCCGCGTCGAGGTTGGAGAGCGGTTCGTCGAAGAGGAAGGCCTTGGGATTGCGGATGATCGCCCGGCTCATCGCCACGCGCTGCCGCTGGCCGCCGGAAAGCTCGCGCGGATAACGCCCGAGAAGGTTCGAAAGGCCAGTCGTCGTCGCCACCTCCTCCGCCTTGCGCTTCGCCTCCGCCTTGCCGACGCCGCGCATCCTGAGACTGTAGGTCAGGTTCTCCTCCACCGTCATGTGCGGATAGAGCGCGTAGGACTGGAAGACCATGGCGAGATCCCGCTTGCGGGGCGGCACACCGTTCATCCGGGCGCCGGCGATGACAAGGTCGCCGGCGGAGATGGTTTCGAGCCCGGCCAGCGAGCGCAGCAGCGTGGACTTGCCGCAGCCGGAAGGGCCGACGAGCGCCACGAAGGAGCCCTTGCGGATCTTCAGGTCGATATCCCTCAGGGCATGATAGGCTCCATAATATTTGTTGACACCTGTCAACTCGATCTGGTGCTCGGTCATTTGAGGGCTCCCGACGTCAGGCCGGACACGATCCGGCGTTGCAAGAGAACGAAAATGGCAAGGATCGGCGTCACATACATCGCGGCATAGGCCATGATGTTGTTCCACTCGTTGGTGTTCGGCCCCATGAAGGAATTGAGCCCGACGCTCGCCGGCTGGAATTCGATCGCCTGGATCATCGACTTCGAATAGACGAACTCGCCGAAGGCCTGCATGAAGATCAGGATAGCGCTGACGAGGATGCCGTTGCGGGCGAGCGGCAGGACGATGTGGAAGAAAGCCCCGAAGCGGGAATTGCCGTCGACCAGCGCCGCCTCCTCCAGCTCCATCGGCACGCTCATGAAGGTCGCCCGCACCAGGACGACGAAGAAAGGCATGCTTTTCGCCGCGATCGCCAGGATGACGGCGGTGCGCGGATAGTCCAGCAATCCGAGCTGCGAGAAGCCGACGAAGATCGGCGTGATCATCAGCGAGGCCGGCAGCACCTGCAGCATCAGGATCAGGAACAGGCCGATATCCACCCAGACGTTGCGATAGCGGGCCAGAACATAGGCGCAGCCGGTGCCGAGGATGACGATCAGCGAAACGGCGCCGGAGGCGATGACCAGCGAATTCCAGAGATAGCGGCCGACATTGCGGCTTTCCCAGACCGAGCCGTAGATGCTCCATTGCGGATCGGAGGGCCAGAACGACGGCGGCGAGGCGAACATCGCCGACCCGGTCTTCAGCGCGGTCGCGTACATCCAGTAGAGCGGGAAGAGGTAGACCGCCGCGAGCAGGAGGGCGGCCACCAGCATGAACTTGTCGCGAAGGGCAAGGCTCATCCGCGCACCTCGTGCCGTGTCGAACGGACATAGACGACCGACGCGAACATCACGAAGACGATCATGATGACGGAGATCGTCGCCCCTTGCGCGAAGTCGTACTGGCGGAAGGACAGGTCCCATGCCCAGTATTGCGCGACGTTGGACGAATTGTTGGGACCGCCGGCGGTGATCGCGGCAAACAGGTCGAACTGCTGCAGCGTGAAGATCAGGCCGAGCGAGACGATCGCGCCGATCGTGGAGCGCATCATCGGCAGGGTGATGGTGAAGAACCGCTGGATGACGTTGGCGCCGTCGAGCTCGGCCGCCTCGTAAAGGTCCTGGGGAATGGCCGAGAGGCCAACCGAAAGCAGGATCATGTTGAAGGAAATGCCGAGCCAGATATTGGCGATGACCACGGCCCAGAGGGAGAAGGCAGGATCGGACCGCCAGAAGATATTGCCGGAAATGACGCCCCAGTCCCGCAGCAGGTAGTTCAGCACGCCGAAATCGCCGGAGAGAATCCAGTTCCAGAGGGCGCCGACGACCAGCCCCGGCATCACCCAGGACACGAGGAACAGCCCGCGCAGCCAGGAGGAGCCGGGAAACCCGGTCCAGAAGAACAGCGCCAGCGCGAAACCAATGGTGAACTGGCCGGCGATCGACGCGACCACGAAGATCGCCGTATTCCCGAGGATCGGCCAGGTCTCGGGCAGTGAAAACAGGGTGACGTAGTTCCTGAACCCCACGAACGGCCGCGCGAACGTCCCGAGGCTGAACATGTCCACCTCCTGGAAGCTCATCACGATGTTGTAGATGAGCGGCAGGCCCGCCATCGCGAACAGGAAGGCAAGCGGCACGGAGACGAGGCCGATATCGAAACCGCGTCCGTCGCTGATGGAAAGGAGCAATCGTCTCATGAAACCTCCGGATCGGCGCCGCCTTCCGGTCCGGAGCCGCGCGGCAAGCGCGACGACCCCGGCCGGGAGGAAAGGTCAGGTGCCGGCCTGTCTCACGACAAGCCGGCCCGATGGCTTAACCAAGCACGGCCTTGATCTTCTTGTCGGCCTGGTCGAGAGCTTCCTGCGCGCTCATCTGGCCGGTCAGCGCCGCCTGGATGGCGTCCTGGATCGCCTTGGAGATCTTCGGCCAGGCGGGATGCGGCCCGCGCGGCTGGGCGTATTTCAACTGCTCCTGGAAGACCTTCAGGCCGGCGTCCTTCAACGGCTGCCCGGTCGGCGGGATGGCGAGATCGGAGCGGGCCGGAAGCTGGCCGAAGTCCTTGAACATCCGGTTGTCCTGCGAGACGAAATATTCCAGCACCTTGAAGGCTTCCCTGGGGTGCTTCGTGTTGGCGAAGATCGCCCAGTTGAAGTCGCCCATGGCCGACGAACGCCTGGCGCCCGGCTCCGGTAGCGGCAACAGCGCCACGCCCCAGTCGAACTTCGCTTCCTTCACCATGCGGTCCAGCTCCCAGGGGCCGGAAATCGCCATCGCCGCATTGCCGGAATTGAAGGTGCCGGTCGAATCCCACTGGCTGCGTGTGAGCGTGTCGCGGGAAGCAAGCTTCTCGTCGATGATCGTCTTCCAGGTCTCGAGCGCCTTCACCGCGCCCGGCGCGTTGATCTTGTCATAGCCTCCGCCGCCCATCTGCGCCCAGGGCAGGAACTGGAAGGTTCCCTCCTCGTTCGCCTTGGCGGAGAAGGTGATGCCGTAGACATTCTTCGCCGGATCGGTGAGCTTGCGGGCCATATCGACCAGTTCCGCCCAGGTCTGCGGCGGCTTGTCCGCATTGAGCCCCTTCGCCCGGAACATGTCCTTGTTGTAGTAGAGCGCGATGGTGTTGGTCGCCTTCGGCACGCCGAAATAACGATCGTTCCACGTCACCGACTTCAGCGGGCCGGGATAATAGCTGGCCGGTTTCACGACGCTCGACTGCGCGATCATGTCCGTCAGGTCGAGGAACGCGCCGCGTGACGAAAACAATGCATGTTCCGGATTGTCCACGGCGATGATGTCCGGCGCCTGCCCGGTCGAATAGGCGCGCATCGCCTCGCTCACCACGTCGTCGAACTGGATCTGGCGATATTCCACCGTGATCCCGGTCTTCAGGGTGTTGAAATCCTTGATGAGGTTCGGAGCCGGCTGAATGTCGCGGTCGAGCGACCAGACGGTGATTTTCACATCCTCGGCGCGGGCCGAGACATAAGACGCCGACACGCCGGCAACCGCGAGCGCGCCGATCAGGGCCAATTTGCGAATACCCATGCTCTCCTCCTTCAGGTTGTGCTCCCGGCGGCGGCCTCCTCCAGGCCGCAACAGGCGAGCGGTTGCGTCAGACCGGGTCGATGACGAAATCACCGCCCCGGCAGGACTTCAGATAGTTCAGCGCATGCACCTGCCCGGTCATTTCCAGCTCGTCGCGGTAGACGGGATCGTGCCAGCCCTCGATGTCGATCGAGCCCGACCAGCCCGCGAGGCGCAGTTCGGAAATGACGTCGGTCCAGTTCGTATCGCCGAAACCCGGCGTGCGCATGAAGACGAAGGGATGCTTGCCGAAAATCCCGTGCTCGCGGATGACGTCCCGGCGGATGGTCGCGTCCTTGCCATGGACGTGGAATATCTTCGGCGCCCATTTGCGGATCTGCGGCAGCGGCTCGATGAGATAGACCATCTGGTGGCACGGCTCCCATTCGAGGCCGATATTGTCGTCCGGCGTCTCGTTGAAGATCAACTCCCAGGCGTCCGGATTGTGGGCGATGTTCCAGTCGCCGGTCTGCCAGTTGCCGTCCATGGCGCAGTTCTCGAAGGCGATCCTGACGCCCTTGTCCGCCGCCCGCCGCGCCAGCTCGCTCCAGACCTGGCGGTAGCGCGGCAGGCTTTCCGGGATTGGCCGCCCCCGCAATCGTCCGGTGAAGCCCGCGACGCAGGTGGCGCCGAAATGGTGGGCGTTGTCGATGCAATCCTTCCAGCCCTGCAGCGTCTGCCGGTCGATGTCGGTCTCCTCCAGCGGATTGCCGAACATGCCGAGCGCCTGGATGGCGATGTCGCGGTCGCCGATGGCGTCACGGCAGCGCTTGCCGAGTTCGGCAAGGTCCTGACCGTTGGTCGTCTGCCAGAAGAACGGCTGGAAGCTCTCGAACCCCATGTCGGCGATCTGGGCGATGCGCTCCGCCGCGCCCCCCTTGGTGCCGCGGATCATGGTGCCGATACGGATGGATTTGGCCGGGTTGCTCACTGTTGCTGATCCTCACACTTGAATGGTGACGGGCTGGCCGGTGCGCGCGCTCTCGATGGCGCCGAACACCATGGCCAGGCTGTTGATGTTGTCGAAACCGGCCGTTTCGGGCGGCCGGCCGGACCGGACCGCCTCCAGAAAACCGGCGATCACGCTCGCATGGCCGTGTGTTTCCGCCTCGCGCGGCGGCGCCGGCACCTCGACCGGCCGGTGGCCGCGCAGCAGCCCCTCCCCTTCGCCGGCAACCGCCGCCTCGAAGGTCTCCTCGCCGTCCCAGGTGAGCATGCCTTTCGAGCCGACCAGCCGCCAGGCGCTTTCCCAACTCGTGCGGCGGCCCTCGGCGCACCAGGAGCCGCGATAGGTGAAGGCGACATCGTCGGAAAACCGGAATATCGCGTTCGCGGAAGCGCCATGGGCATACCAGGAGCCGGCGGGGTTGGTTTCGAGGCAATAGACCGAGAGCGGGCGCTTGCCGCTGACGAAACGGGCCGCATCGAACGTGTGGATCGCCATGTCGAGCAGCAGGACGTTGTCCATCCGCTCGCGGAAGCCGCCGAAATGCGGGGCCAGAAAGAAATCGCAATGGATGCCGGTCAGCTCGCCGATCGCGCCGCTCTCGACAAGGCGGCGCATGCGGCGGACACCGGAAATGAACCGGCGGTTCTGCACCACGGCATGTATCCGCCCGGCCGTCCCGGCCAGCGCGACCAGCTCCCGCGCCTCTTCGAGCGAGGCCGCCATCGGCTTCTCGCTGAGCACATGGCAGCCGTGCCTGAGTCCGGACGCGACGACGGCGCGGCGGGCGGGCGGCACGACGACATCGAAGAGCAGATCGGCGCCGGTCTCGTCCAGCACCCGGTCGAGATCCGTCCCGACAACCGCGTCCGTCAGGTCGAAAGCCTCGGCGAGCGACAGGGCGACCGAACGGTCGAGATCGACCAGCCCGACGATCGAGATGGCTTTGGCAAGCGCAGGCGTCGTCTTCAACGCCCGCATCCAGCCATGCGCCATGGCTCCGCACCCGCATAGAGCGGCCTTCAATGTCACGACAACCTCCTCGCCGGCGGCAGCCAGCACTCCTTCACTGGCTTCCGTAAACGTTTACGATCCTATTTACAGGCCATGGTCCTTGTCAATAGGATTTCCGAAAACGATTACGGTCTGATAGGACGGGCTTCATGAAGGGCATTCGGCGGCTGGCAGAACATCTCGACATTTCGATCGGCACGGTCTCCCGCGCGCTGAACGGCAAGCCGGACGTGAACGAGGAAACGCGCCGGCGCGTCCTCGAAGCCGCCGAGCGGCTCGGTTATGTCGCCAACCAGTCCGGCCGGGCGCTGCGCAAGGGCGCGACCGGGGTGATCGGGTTCATGATGCAGACCGGCCGCGAGATCACCGGCCAGGGCGACATCTTTTTCATGAGCGTGTTCGACGGGGTGCAGACCGTGCTCGCCCGCCACAAGCTCGATCTCGTCGCCCTGCTGTGTTCGTCGGAGGAGGACCCGGACGATTATCTGAAACGGATGGTCGCGCGCGGTTTCGCGGACGGCATCATCCTGTCGGCGACGCGCCGCCATGACGCCCGTTTCGAGTTCCTGGCCCGGCAGAAGCTTCCCTTCATCAGCCTCGGACGCAGCCTCACCGATGTCGGCCAGCCATGGATCGATCTGGATTTCGAGGGCATGGCGGACATGTCCGTCGAGCGCCTGGCGAAGGCCGGCCACCGCAAGATCGGTTTCGTCTGGCCGCACGGCGACCTCAATCTCGGCTACGTCTTCCTGGCGCGCTGCAGGGAGGCCCTGGCGCGTCACGGGCTGGCGCTCTCCGACGAATATGTCTTCCGCACCACTCCGAACGAGGCCGGCGGTTATGCGGTCGCCCGGCGGATCAGGGACAGCGGCGAGCCGCCGACGGCCATCATACTCATCAACGAAACGCTCGTCGCGGGGCTTTACCGCGGGCTGGAGGAGGTCGGCCTCAAGCCAGGGCGCGACATCGCCATCATCGGCCGGCAAAGCCCGCAGGCGCGGTTCCTTTCGCCGAGCCTGACGGGCTTCGAACTGTCCCTCAGGGATCTCGGCATCGCGCTTGCCGAAAGCCTGCTGTCGACCATGCCCGCCTATGCGGACCTTTACCCGCAGGCGGTGCGCCGGAAGCTCTGGCCGATGACGCTGGTCGAGGGCGAAAGCGCCTGAACCGGCGGGAGCCCGCCGCGTCGACCGGCGCTTTCAGGCGCTCAGTTCAGCGCGAGATCGAAAACATGGTGGTGGATACGGCCGTCGAACATTTCGAGCAGCCCCCTGGTCACCTCCCGGCTCTCGTAGCGCACCGGGGATTCGAGCGCGGCGGCAAGCGCCTCGCGGCTGTCGTACATGGTGGAGAGCACCATGGGATAAGCCGGCGCGCCCTCGTCCCGCTCGATATTGTAGAGCACGCGCACTTCCCTGACGCCGGGAAAGGAGAGCCATAGCGGCATCAGCTTGTAGGCGACGTAGGTCCTGAACTCCTCTTCCTTGCCCGCATGGATCGCACCTTCGAAAAAGGCCTGACGGATGATCATGACATGCTCTCCGGTCAGTTCACGGTGGTCGGCGGCTTTTCGCCGGCGAAATGAGCCGCGATGTTGGCAAGCACCAGCTCGCCCATGGCCACGCGGGTTTCGACCGTGGCGCTGCCCTGATGCGGCATCAGCACCGTGTTCGGCGCGGTGAGGAAATCCGCCCGGATATTCGGCTCGTCGAGGAAGACGTCGAGGCCGGCGGCGGCAATCGTGCCGTCGTTCAGCGCCGCGAGCAGCGCGTTCTCGTCGACGACGCTGCCCCGGGCGACATTGACCAGCACGCCCTTGCCGCCCAGCGCCTTCAGCACGCCGGCATCGACGATGTTCCGCGTGGCCGCGCTCGCGGCGATGCAGACGCACAGGATGTCGCTGTCTTCGGCCAGCGCCACCGGCGAGGCGCAGGATTTCCACGCCGTATCGGCCACCGGCGAACGGTTCCAGTAGCGAACGTCCATGCCGAAAGCCTCGGCGCGGCGGCCGAAGGCCTTGCCGATCTGGCCGAGGCCGAGAATGCCGACCTTCTTGCCCTTGGGGCTCGTGCCGAGCGGGAACGGCTCCCTGCCCCACCTGCCCTCGCGCACGAAACCGTCGCCCTTGGCGACGTGGCGCAGCACGGCAAGCGTCAGCGCCATCCCCAGATCGGCCACGTCGTCGGTCAGCACGCCCGGCGTCGTCGTGACGTCGATATTGCGGCCGCGGGCGAATGCCAGGTCCACCTTGTCGGTGCCGACGCCGTTGATGGCGATCACGCCGAGCGAGGGCATCTTCCCGATCCACTCGTTGGAGAGGCCCGAGCCGCCGCCCGTCGCGACGGCCCGGATATCCGGCAGCGCGGCTTCCAGAGACGCCCGGCCGGCGGGATCGTGCAGCCGGTGAACGGTATAGGCGGCCTCGAGCCGGTCCTCGACGAATTGCATCATCGGCTCCACAAGGAGGATATCTGGTTTCACGTCCAAAACTCCGTCTTTCGAAAATTGCACGGCTCAGGCGATCTGGCCGAGGAAGACCTTGAGGCGCTCGTTCTTCGGGTTGCCGAAGAACTCGTCCGGCGCGCCGACCTCCAGGATCTCGCCGCGATCCATGAAGATCACCCGGTCGGCCACCTGGCGGGCGAAGCCCATCTCGTGGGTGACACAGAGCATGGTCATGCCTTCGCGGGCGAGGTCGATCATCGTGTCGAGCACTTCCTTGACCATTTCCGGGTCGAGCGCCGAGGTGGGCTCGTCGAACAGCATGATCTTGGGGTTCATGCAGAGCGCACGGGCAATCGCGACCCGCTGCTGCTGGCCGCCGGAAAGCTGGGCCGGATATTTTTCCGCCTGTTCGGGAATACGCACCCGTTCGAGGTACTTGCGGGCGGTCTTTTCCGCATCGGCCCTGGAAGCGCCGCGCACCTTCATCGGCGCCAGCGTGCAGTTCTCCAGCACCGTCATATGCGGGAAGAGGTTGAACTGCTGGAAGACCATGCCGGTCTCCTGCCGCACGATATCGACATTTTTGCCGCCGGCGGTCAAGTCATGGCCATCAACGACGATCCGGCCCTTCTGGATCGTCTCCAGCTGGTTGATGCAGCGGATCAGCGTCGACTTGCCGGAACCGGAGGGACCACAGATGACGATCCTCTCCCCCGGGTTCACCGAAAGCTCGATATCCTTCAGCGCGTGGAATTCGCCATACCACTTGTTGACGCCTTCCATGCGGACGGCCCAGGGGGAAACGGTGTCGGAAGCTCCCCGCTTGGCCGCGGCCGGTGCGTCTGCCTTTACCTCAGTCATGCGAGGAACTCCCTCCGGTCCTTACTTCTTTGCGTTGGCCACGAAATCCGGCAGCGGCGTGCCGAGCCACTTCTCGTGGATCTTGCCAAGTTCGCCATCGGCCTTGACCTTGTCGACGAAGGCGTTGACAGCAGTCAACAGCCCGGCCGAGCCCTTGCGGACGGCGATGCCCTGGACCTGCTGGCTGAGCTGGAGCTTCTGGTCGAAGCGGCCGGGCGCGGCCTTCTCGATCTGGGCGGCGACGACGTTCGAGACACCGATCAGCTGCACCTGGCCGGACAGCAGGGCCTGAATAGCGGTCGCATCGTCGTCGAAACGCTGAATCCTGGCGTCCTGAGGCGCGATGCTGGTCACGCCGGTATCCTGCGTCGAGGCGCGGGCGACGCCGATCGTCTTGCCGGAAAGGTCCTCCGGCTTGGAAACCTTGATGTCCTTGGCGCCGAACACGCCGATCGAGATGCCGGCATAGGGCTGCGAGAAGTCGACGCTCTTGGCACGTTCCTCGGTGATGCCGAGCGAGGCGACCAGCAGGTCCACCTGGTTGCTCTGCAGATACGGAATGCGGTTCGGGCCGGTGACCGGGACGATCTGCACCTTCACGCCCCATTCCTTGGCGAGCAGCCTGGCGACGTCCGCGTCATAACCGTCCGGTTCGTTGGAGGTATTCATGATGCCGAACGGCGGGAAGTCGACCAGCATGCCGATCTTCACCGTGCCTGCGGACTTGATGCTTTCGACGGTCTGCGCGGCCGCCGTCGAGGCCATGGCGCCGGCCATCAGGCCCACACCGATCGCGGCCACCACCATGCGTCTGGAAATATTCATCTTTCCTACCCTTTCTGTTGTGCCGGCTGCCTCCCTCCGGCTGGGGTCCCGTCAGCGTGTCGTCGCCCGGGAAAATCTCAGTTCCATGCGCCGCGCGAGCACCGACAGCGGCCAGCACAGCACGAAGTAGACCGCCGCCACCGTCGAGAAGACGAGGAAGGGGCTGAAGGTCGCGTTGTTGATGATCTGGCCCTGGCGCGTCAGCTCGGTAAAGCCGATGATCGCCGCGAGCGAGGTGCCCTTGATGAGCTGCACCAGGAAACCCACTGTCGGCGCCACCGCGACGCGGCTTGCCTGCGGCAGGATCACGTAGCGCATGCGGTTGTAGTAGCGCAGCCCGAGCGCGGTCGCCGCCTCCCGCTGGCCGGACGGCACCGCCTCGATGCAGCCGCGCCAGATTTCGCCGAGAAACGCGCTCGCATGCAGCGTGAGGGCGATCGCCGCGGCGATCCACGGATTGATGCCGAAGCCGAAGATGTTCAGCCCGAAGAAGACCAGGAAAAGCTGCATCAGCAGCGGCGTGCCCTGGAAGACGCGGATGAAGCCCGTCGCGAGACGCCGCGGCCATTTCACATCCGAAACACGCGCCAGCGCGATGAAAAGCCCCCCGAGACCGCCGCCGGCGAAGGCGATGGCGGAAAGGGCGATCGTCCATTGCGCGGCGAATACGATGATCCAGAATTCGTTCCAGCCGAAAGGCCTGATCAGCATGTCCTACCCCTCACCGGCTCAGCGGATATTTGAACGCGGCCTTCTCGATCGCCGAGAAGACCACTGAAAAACCCATGGACATGGCCAGATACATCAGCGTGATGACGATATAGACCTCGAAACTCGCGAACGTCGCCGACTGCAGGTCGTTTCCGGCAGCGGCGAGGTCGTCCGCGGAGATCGCCGAAACGACGCTGGAGGTCAGCATCAGGTAGATGAACTGGCTCGTCAGCGCCGGATAGACCGTGCGCAGCGCCGGTTTCATGATGATATAGCGGAAGACCTGCAGCTTCGAGAGGCCGAGCGCCGTGCCGGCCTCCACCTGCCCCTTGTGGATGGATTCGATGCCGGCGCGGATGATTTCCGTGCCATAGGCCCCGAAATTGACGACGAGCGCCAGAAGCGCCGCGCTGTTCGGCGTCAGCCGCAGGCCGAGCGACGGCAGGCCGAAGAAGATGAAGAAGATCTGCACCAGGAACGGCGTGTTGCGGATGACCTCGATATAGGCGTCGATCAGCCAGCGCAGCGGCGCGACGCCGGAGGTCTTGCCCCAGGCGCACAGGACCGAAAGGACCAGGCCAAGGACCATCGCCGCGCACGAGAGCTGGATCGTCAGCCAAGCGCCGAACAGGAGCTTGTCGAACCCGGCGAGCACGGGCTCGAAGTTGAAATCGTACAACTTGGGACCTCCCCAACGATTGTCGAACGGGTTCCGCTCCTCTGCGGCAACCGTTCATTTAGATCGATCTAAAAGCTTTTCCACCGGGCGTCAACCGGCAATCGGCAAGTTGTCACGGGGCGGGAGGCCGGACAGGCCCGCAGGACTGGCGGACATGGAGCCGGGTCTCCATCACAACCCTGCGGGGCGGAAGCAGCGGATCGGCCAGCCGGTCGAGCAGCAGCCGGGCGGCGGTTTCCCCGATCGCCTCCGGGGCCGTGGAAACGGAGGTGAGGCGCGGACGGATCACCTCGGCCTCGGCCACGTCGTCGAAGCCGATCAGCGAAAAAGTCTCGCCGACCTTCAGCCCGAGATCGTGAAGGCCAGCGGAAAGACCGAGCGCGATGACGTCGTTGAAGCAGATCACCGCAGTCGGCTTTTCGGGCGTTTCGAAGAGCAGGTGGGCGGCACCGGGAATCCGGGCGGTCTGGTAGGGAACGCGGATGATCCGCTCCGGGTCGAGCCCGCGCGCCAGCATGGCATCCCGAAACCCCTCGACGCGCTCCAGATAGGCGGAATGGACCGGCCCGTGGACCGCAAAGGCGATCCTCTCGTGACCGAGGGAGGCAAGATGATCCACGGCCTGCCGCATGCCGCCGGCATAGTCCGCGCCGGCATAGTCGATCCCCTCGGAGATGTGGCGAAGCACCTGGACAAGCGGCAGGTTCCACTCGTCGACGCGTTCCAGGAATTCCGGCGCCGTGCCGGCCGCCGGGCAGAAGATGACGCCGTCGACCCCATGCTCGCGCATCCGCCGCATCACCATGTCCTGCCGCTCGACGAGGTCGCCGCTTTTCGCGAGGATCACCACCATGCCGGCGGAATCGATCGCCGATTCGATGCCGGCCAGGAGTTCCGCGAAGAAAGGGTTCATCAGATTCGGCACGATGACGCCGACCGTATGGCTGCGTTCCGCCCGCAGCCGCGCCGCGCCCATGTTGTAGACATAACCGAGTTCGCGCATCGCCGCCTCGACGCGCGCCCGCGTTTCGCTGCCCACCAGCGGGCTCTTGCGGATGACGAGCGAGGCCGTGGCGCGCGAGACATTGGCTCGCTGCGCCACATCGAGAAGCGTCACACGGCTTTTCTTTCGATCTTCGGATGGCATGCGGAGTCACTTACAGCATCGGCCCGAGAATCGGAATCGATTTTCGGAAAGCCCGATGCATGGATTCAATGGGTTAGAGCGCCGTGCCTATTCCGGTATCGCCCGCCGCCGGGCCTGGTCGAAATGTAGCATGACAGCGGAGCGCCTCCGGCTTATAAGTGGAGTCAGAAATTCATGTAAGGACATTCCCATGCCTGAGGCGACCGCCATCGTGCCGACCGAGCACGGCTCGAAATATCTCCAGCAACTCTGCAAGCACTTCGCCCACAAGATCGAGGTGAGCTATACGGAAACCCATGGCGAATGCACGTTCGCCTGCGGCAAGGGCATTCTCGACGCGGATGCTTCCGGCCTGACGGTCGTCGCCACGGCGCCGGACCGGGAACAGCTCGAACAGACGAAATCGGTGATCGAATCCCATCTCGTCCGCTTCGCCTTCCGCGAGGAGCTTGCGCCGCTCCCCTGGCGAGATGCGGCCGCCGCCTGAGCTATTCGGCGGCAGGCAGGCCTTCCATCTCCGTGAGAAAGGCAAACTCCCCGGCCAGCGTGGGTGCGCAGGCGACCACGGGACCGCCGCGCCGAAGGAGCTCGCCCAGCCGCGGCACGGCAACCGCCGCGCCCGCTTCCGAGGCGATCAGCACGCCGGCCAGCATGTCCCAGGCGGACAGGTGCCGCTCGTAATAGAGGTCGGAAATGCCTTCCGCGACCCGGATGAGGCCGATCGCCGCGGCCCCCATGCGGCGATAGTCGATGCCGCGCTCGTACAGCCTGCGGGAAATGGCGAGATAGTCCTCGAAATCGGTGCGGCGGGAATGGCCGAGGATGGCGATCGCCTGCGCCGGATCGCTGGTTCTGGCGGCCGCGATCGGCCGGCCCTCCTTGAAGGCGCCCTGCCCGCGGATCGCATGGAAGACCCTGTCCTGCGCCGCATCGTAGATCACCCCGACCAGGATCTCGTCGCCGGCGACGAAGGCGATCGATACGCCCCAATGGCGGAAGCCGCGGATGAAATTCGTCGTGCCGTCGATCGGATCGACCACCCAGGTGCCGCCCTCGTCCACGCTCTCCCCGGAACGGCCGCCCTCCTCCCCCATGAAGGAATCGCCGGGAAATTCAGTAAGCAACACGCTGCGGATCGCCTGTTCGGCGCGCTTGTCGGCAACGGTGACGAAATCCTGCAGGCCCTTGTTCTCGATGCCGAGCGTCTCCGGCAGCGCCTCGGCCCGGAAGGCCGCGGCTTCCTTGCCCACCCGCCGGGCCAGCGCGATCGCAGCCTCGGCGCGGGACTGCAATGATGAAATATCGAATGGCATTTATGCACTTCTTCTCTTGATCAGCGTCACGGGGGTGAACTCCACTCGCGCGACCGCATCCGGCTCGGATATGCGGCTCACGAGCAGGTCGATCACCTGTTCCGCCTGCACGTCGCACGGCTGCAGGAAGGTGGTGAGCTCATAGGCGCTCCAGCTTGCCTGGGGAATGTCGTCATGGCCGACGACCCGGACCGCTCCGCCGCCCCGCCCCGCCTTCGCAAGCCCGTCGAGCACGCCGCAGGCCATGTAGTCGTTGACGCAGAAGACGCCGTCGATCCCGAGATCGACGAGCGCCGGCGCCGCATCGTGGCCGTGCCGGTAGTCGTTGATCGCGACCGGCACCAGCGGCGCCTCGATCCCCAGCATCTGGCAGCGGGCGAGGAAAGCCTCGGCGCGGCGGCGCGAGGAATAGGAAACGGCCGCGCCAGCCACGACCGCGAGCCTTTTCGCGCCGGCTTCCAGAAGATGGTCGGCCGCGATGTAGCCCGACATCCGGTCGTCCGAGACGACGCGGTCGACGAAGGGGAAATCCTCGCCCTTGTTGATCAGCACGATCGGCACGCCCTCGGCCGCGCATTCCTCGAAGATATGCGAGGGCGGCGCGTCGGAGGTGATGATGACGCCCGAAACCGCATAGTGCAGAAGCTGGCCGATGACGGTCGCGCTGTCCGCCTCCTTGGAGGTCGGCAGCAGGATCGGCCGGTAATTGCGGGCGATCAGCGCGCGGGCGAGATGTTCGAGCTGCTGGGTGCGGAACGGGTTGTCGAGGCCGGCGGCGACGAGACCGACGAAATCGGAGCGCTTGTTCGTCAGGCTGCGGGCAAGATAGTTCACCCGGTAGCCGAGTTCCTTGGCGGCCTGGTAGACCTTCTGCCGCGTCTTCTCCGAAACGCTGGCATCCGGCGTGAAGGCGCGCGACACTGCGGCGCGGGAGACACCCGCGGCCCGCGCCACATCGAAGGACGTGACCCGGCGCGGCTCGCGGGAAGCGCCGTTGCCCTCCCTCGGACGCATCAGGTCCGGCAGGTCGGTGCAGATGCCGAGAACCGGCAGGACCATGATGTCCTTCAGCACCTCCGGCCGCTCCTCGTGCCAGAGCACGAGTTCCCTGCCGTCGGCGAAGGCCTTTTCGACCAGTTCCTCGGTAACGAAGTCCTGCGGCGTGTCGCTCGCCCGCTCCCAGCACAGATGCAGGATATCGGCTCCCGATTCCTCGCCCAGCGCGTGCGGGTCCGCCCCGACGCGGATCAGCACGGAGAGCGGATAGTCGCAACCCATGTCGCGCAGCTCGCGCACCTGGGCGACGTCGAAGGAACCGAGGCAGGCGAAACGCTGCTCCATCTCCTTCAGGTGCCGCCAGCAGAGCGGGCCGGTGCCCGGCCGCTTCAGCTCCACATAGAGCCCGCAACCGGTCTCGCGGCCGAGCGCCGCCACTTCCTCGAAGCTCGGAACCTCCGGCACGGCGGCCCTGAGTTCGGCGAAACTCATCTTCGAGATGTGGAGGTCCCGCTGGAAGACCCGCTGCAGATGGTCGTCATGGGACACGACGACCACGCCATCCGCGGTCATCTGGGTATCCAGCTCCCACATCTCGGCGCCGAACTCGGCGGCGCGGCGGAAAGCGGCGAGCGTGTTTTCGCGTTCATGGCCGCTCGCGCCGCGATGGCCGATGCAGAACGGCAGCCTGCCCCTGTTTTCCGGCCAGCCGAAACGGCTGAAGAAAGCGGAGAAATCCCGTGACATCAGAGCCTCCCTCCGTCCTCGGCAAAGGCAAGGACCGATCCCGTATCCAGGTTCCAGCGCACCTGGTCGCCCAGCTTCACGTCGTTGCGCGCCGGCTGGATCGAACGCAGCACCGAGCCGTCCGGCAACGCCACGTCATAGAGGTTCTCGCGACCCTGCGTTTCGGCAAACACAACCCTGCCCTCCACCGCCACGTCACCCGCAAGGCCGAAATGTTCGGGGCGGACGCCGAGCGTCAGGGGCGTGCCGTCCGCAAGTCCGGAGAGCTCCGCAAGCGGCAGGCGCAGGCTGCCATCGGCGAGCACGAAAGCCCCCTGCGCCGCCCTGCCCTTGAGGAAGGAGATCGGCGGATTGCCGAGGAAGCCCGCGACGAAGGAGGTGCGCGGATTGCTGTACATATCGGTCGGCGTGTCTATCTGGATGATCTCGCCCGCCTTCATGATGGCGATCCGGTCGCACATGGACATCGCCTCCACCTGGTCATGGGTGACGAGGACCGCCGTGATGCCGGTTTCCAGCTGGATGCGGCGGATTTCGGAGCGCATTTCCAGCCGGAGCTTCGCGTCGAGGTTCGCCAGCGGTTCGTCGAGCAGCAGCACGTCCGGCTTGCGGACGAGCGCGCGGGCGAGCGCGACGCGCTGCTGCTGGCCGCCCGACAACTGGCCGGGCCGCCGTTCGAGCAGTTCGGAAATATGCGTCAGCCTGGCGATGGCCCGCACCTCGCGGTCGATATCGGCCTTGCTGTCCTTGCGGACGGTCAGCGGAAAGGCGATGTTGTCGAAGACGCTGAGATGCGGATAGAGCGCGTAGTTCTGGAACACGACGCCGACATTGCGCTTCTGGCTCGGCAGGCCGCTGACGTCGCGGTTGCCGAACAGGAGCTCTCCCCCGTCCATGCGGTGGATGCCGCAGATGGCAAAGAGCGTCGTGGACTTGCCGCAGCCAGACGGACCGAGAAGGGCGAGCATCTCGCCGTCGTTGATCGTCAGGTTCATCTTGTCGATGACCGGCACGCCATCGAACGTCTTGGTGAAATCGCGGATCGAGATCTGCATCAGCCTTTGGTGCCTCCACCGAAGATATTCATGAGCCGGTTCTGGAAAACGATGAAGAGCGCGAGGATCGGCAACGTGTAGAACAGCCCGACGGACTTGAAGATGTTGAAGTTGTAGGTGCTGGAATTCGGGTCCGAGACCGTGTTGAGGTACATGGACAGGACCTCGAAATTGGCGGATGGCGCGAGGATGCGCGGCAGCATGTATTCGCTCCAGCCGTCGATGAAGGCGAAGATCGCCAGCGACAGCAATCCCGGCTTCACCTGCGGCAGGATCAGCCGGCGCCAGACCGTGAAGCGGCTTGCCCCGTCCTGCACGCCGGCCATCTCGATCTCCCAGGGCACGGCGTCATAGAAGCCCTTCATGATCCAGATGCCGAAGGGCAGCATCAGGCTGGATTTCACCAGGATGACGCCGGTCAGCGAGTTGTAGAGCCCGGCGAACTGCAGGACCAGGAAGACGCCGATGATCAGGGTGACCGACGGGAAGGCATGCATGACCATGACGCCGGACAGGACGAAACGCCGGAACGGCAATGCCAGCCGCGACAGCGCATAACCCGCGGTCGCCGAAACGCTGACGACGATCACCACCATGCTGATGGCGAAGAGGAAGGTCGTCAGCGTCGGCTTCCACACATCGCCGGTGATCGACGGGTCGATGAGGAACCGCCAGTGCTGCAGGGTGAACTCGTTGGGAAGGATCGATCCGGGCGACGCATTGGTGAACGTGTCGACGACCAGGAAGAGGTACATGGCGGCGAGCGGCAGGCTGAGCACCAGAAGCAGCAGGACGATGGGCCAGGCGGCGAAATTGCGTGTCATGTCCGCCTCCCCTAGAATTCGATCTTCGGCTTCGACATCATGTCGTCGAAGCGGAACAGACGCAGGTAGACGATGGAAAGGACGAGCCCGACGGTCACCAGCACCAGCGCCATGGCTGCGCCGAGGCCGTATTGCAGGTTGCCCGTATAGTTGTTGAGCGCCGTCTTGAAGGCTTCGAGCGCCCAGACCGTCGTCGTGCTGCCCGGACCGCCATTCGTCGTCAGCCAGATTTCCTGGTAGGACGACAGGAGCGACAGCGTCTGGTAGCTGGTGACGAACAGGATCGGCCAGCGCATCTGCGGCAGGATGATGTAGCGGATCTGCTGCCAGCGGCTGGCGCCGTCCACCTCGCTTGCCCACAGCTGCTGCACCGGAATGGCCTTCAGCGAGCCGGAAAACAGGATCATGCCGAACGATGCGCCGACGAAGCCGTTGACGAGGATGACGACCGTCCAGGCGCTGCCGACGGAGCCCTTCATGTAGTTGAAGGCGGGCAGGCCGAGTTCGCGGGCGATGTTGAAGACGAAGCCGTCGTCCCAGGTGAACCATTTCCACAGGACGGCATAGAGAACGACGGGCGTGATGCGCGGCAAAAGCCACAGCACGCTGAAGAAGCCGGCGCTGGCGGGCGGAAGGTAGAAGGTCGTGATCGCCAGGAACAGGCCGACGAGGACGTTGAACGCCAGCGTCAGCGTCACATAGAAGACCGTGTTGGCGACGATCCGCCAGGTCTCCGGCGCCGCGGCAAGGCTGACGAAATTGTCCGTCGTCCAAGTCCAGCCGGTATAGCTCGCATCCGCGATCCGGCCGATCGCGCCGGCGGGCGGGTTGTCGAGCACTGCGGACAGCGCGGCCTCGATCGCGCCGCGGCTGCCATAGCGGACATTGAGCACGGATTGCTCGAAGGCGCCGGCGGCGATCTTCAGGTCGCGCACGCGCGACGGACGGGACGGCAGGGCCTTCAGCTCCCGCTCGAATTCCGTGGCGCTCGTGAAGGTGCGGCCCTTCAGCCTGGCCTCGATTTCCGAAACCAGCCTGGCATCGACCTCGGCGGCCCGCGCCTTGTCGAGACCCTGCCGGTCGACCGTATAGTTGGATCGCCCCAGCGCGTCGGTCGTCTTGCGGTCGAGGCCCTGTTCGGTGAGCGCGCGGATGAGATTGCCGGTGACGACGTAGGAGCCGCCGGTGATCCCCGTCGCCGTGCTCATGTTGGTGAAGGCGAACACGCTGGTCAGGACGACCGGCAGGAAAAAGAAGCCGAGCAGCAAGACCAGCGCCGGGGCCATGAAGGCCAGGCCGAGAAGATTTGTCCTGAAGAGCCGAGGGGAACGCATGGACCACCGGAAAAACGAAGGAAAGGCCGGGCGGACGCAAGGCCCGCCCGGACGATCGCGGATCAGCGGATGATGACCTTGTCACCAAGCGCGCTGCGGACTTCCGTCTCGACGGCCTTCACGGCGTCGGCGACCGAGGACGTCTTGGTCCAGGAGGCCTCGAGGCCCTTGTACATGGCCTTCCAGATCACGCCGAAATCGCTGTTGTTCGGGATGGCGTTCGTATGCGGCAGCAGCGCGTCGGTGGCGACCGTCGTCCAGCGGTCGTTGGCGTAGAGCGGGACCTCGGCTTCCGCCGTGCCGATCGCCAGATGACCCGACTTTACGGCGTGCAGGGCGTTGATGCGCGGCTCGGAGGCGACCGTGATGAGTTCGGCGGCGAGCGTGGCGTCCTCGTCCGTGCCGGCCTTGGAGAGGAGATAGACCAGCGGGTGCGTGATGCTGTTGGCGCGGCCCTTGGCGTTGCCGGCCGGGATCAGGCTGTACTGCACCTGGCCGAAGAAGTCCTTGAGGCCCCACTTGGTCTCCCATTCGGACTTGTGCCAGGTGCCGCCGTGCCAGATGCCGGCCTTGTCGCCGGCGACGGCCTGATGCCAGGTATCCCAGGTCATGCCGAGATAGGTTGCCGGAACGACGCCCTTGGCGACCGCGTCGGCGAAAAACTGGTACATGCCCGTCAGCGCCTGACGGTCGAGCACCAGCTTGCCGGATTCGGGATCGGCCATCTCGCCGCCGAAGCTCTGGTAGAACTGCCAGTAGTCGGTGCCGTTGCTCGGGCGCGGCATGAAGCCCTTGCCCGGTTCGACGACCTTGGCGTCCTGCATCTTCTTGGCGTCGTCGAGCATCGAATAGAGCGTGTATTCGCCGCGCTCGACCTTGCCCGGCAGCGCGTCGATATCGGCATCCGAATAACCGATCGCCTTCAGGTGGCTGCGGGAGAAGAAGAAGGGACGCGCCTCGGCGTCCTGGGGAATGCCCCAGACGCGGCCGTCATAGGTGGAAACGTTGATCAGGTTCGGATAGAGCTGGTTGAGCGGCCAGGCGTCGAAATCGACATAGTCCTCGATCGGACGCAGCAGGCCCGACTGCGACCAGGGGCCGATATCCTCGTGGCCGGAGACGATGATGTTCGGCGCGGTGTTGGATTCGGCCGCCAGCGTCACCGCCTGCTTGAAGTCGTCCCAGCCGGTCCAGGCCTGGCCTTCGACCTTGATATTGAGGTCTTCGCCGCGGATCTTGGCTTCCCGCTGGACGATGTCGGCAGCCATCTTGATGGCCTCGATGCGATAGTCGCCGGTTGGCCCGGTGCCGCCGGCCCATACCTTGATGGTGACGTCCTTGGCGGAGGCGACGACCGCCGTGGACGCGAGCAGCACGGCCGCGAGCGCGGCGGATTTCAGTATCGGAAGAACAGTCATCGATTTAACTCCCCGAAGAGCGAGTGGCATCTCCCTCCACCTCGGGCGACCAGTCACCAGTCGTCCCGTGAGCAGCGGAAGCGCTGAAGATCATCACAACGAGGCCGGTTTAGAGCCGCTCCATAACACCCGGATGACAAAATGTACGCGTGTGCAAATTTTCCTCGGGTTCCTGGCAGAACTGGCCCGGATGAACGCGGAGACAAAAAAGACCCGCTTACCGGCGGGTCTTTTCGAAGGCGGAGAGACCTGGACCCCTGCGGGGCCTTCTTCTTTCGGGGAGGACTATTCGGCCGGCTGAAGCGCCGGCACGGGAGCGGGTTCCGCCGCCGCATCTCCCGACAGGGCATTGGCGAGCATGGTTGCGTCCAGCTCGTTTTCCCAGCGGGCGACGACGATGGTCGCGACCGCATTGCCGATGAAATTCGTCAGCGCGCGGCATTCGGACATGAAACGGTCGATGCCGAGGATCAGCGCCATGCCGGCAACCGGCACGGAGGGAACCACCGAGAGCGTCGCGGCAAGCGTGATGAAGCCCGCGCCGGTGATGCCGGCGGCGCCCTTGGAACTCAGCATCGCCACGAGGAGCAGCAGGATCTGATCACCGAAGGAGAGCGGGGTATCGGTCGCCTGCGCGATGAAGAGGGCGGCGAGCGTCATATAGATATTGGTGCCGTCGAGATTGAACGAATACCCCGTCGGGATCACCAGCCCCACGACCGAACGCTTGCAGCCGGCACGCTCCATCTTCTGCATCAGGCCCGGCAGGGCCGCTTCCGAGGAAGAGGTGCCAAGCACGAGAAGCAGTTCCTCCTTGATGTAGCGGATCAGCGCCAGGATCGAGAAACCGTTGTAGCGGGCGACGGCGCCGAGGATGACCAGCACGAAGAGCAGCGAGGTGAGGTAGAAGGTCCCGATCAGGAAGGCGAGATTGGCGATCGAGCCGATGCCGTATTTGCCGATCGTGAACGCCATGGCGCCGAAGGCACCGATGGGCGCGGCCTTCATGAGGATGGCGACGAGCCTGAAGATCGGAGCCGTAAGCGCGTTCAGGAAGTCCAGGACGGGCTTGCCCTTGTCCCCCACCATGCCGAGCGAGATGCCGAACAGAACCGAGAAGAACAGGACCTGCAGGATATCGCCCTGGGCGAAGGCGCCGACGATCGTGTCGGGGATGACGTTCATCAGGAAGCCGGTGATCGTCGATTCATGCGCCTTCGTCGTGTAGGTGGATACGGCGTTGGCGTCGAGCGAGGCCGGCGAGATGTGCATGCCGGCACCCGGCTGCACGACATTGGCGATGATCATGCCGACAGCGAGCGCCAGCGTCGAGAAGGCGAGGAAATAGATCATCGCCTTGCCGGCGACGCGGCCGACCTTCTTGAGGTCCGCCATGCCGGCGATGCCGGTTGCGACCGTCAGGAAGATGACCGGCGCGATGATCATCTTCACCAGCTTGATGAAGGCGTCGCCAAACGGCTTCAGCGACGTCCCGAATTCCGGATAATAATGGCCGATCAGGACGCCGGCGATGATCGCGGCGATGACCTGAACGTAGAGATGCCGGTAAAACGGCAGCTTTTCACGCGGATGCGTAGCAGCGGGCATAACATTCATGATGTCCTCCATCGCGCCCCAACCAGGGATCTGGCTCTTCCCGGGGCGAGTTCTTGTGATCGTTTGGGAGGTTGCAAGGTGCATGCCAGATCTGCGGAACACCCATAAGCATTTGATATCGAAAGCCTTATTTCGACATACAGGGAGAGTCCGGAAAGTGAAGTGCGGATTTCCGCACATTGTGATTTGAGGTTCGTGCGGATTCATGCTCAACATGGAAGATGAGCAAGGACCTGCCCATCTCCGATGATGCGAGGCTCGATCGCAGAGCGCGCCGCGCCTGGATCGCGTTCGCGCTTCTGGCGGTCGCGATCTGCGCGGCGACGCTCCACGTCGTCGGCCTCTACGGACGCGCATCCGCCCTGTCGGCGCTGGAGACGCAAGGCCGCACCGATGCCAACCTGAAGGTCGCGCTGCTGCGCGCCGTGCTCGAACGCCCCCGGGCGCTGCCCCTGCTGCTCTCCCGCGACCGGGACGTGGAGGAAGCGCTTTCCGACCCCTCCCCCGACAGGAGCGGCGCCTTGAGCCGCAAGCTCGAAGATCTGGTTGCCGGCACCAATGCCTCGGTCCTCTATGTGATCGGGACCGACGGCGTCGCGATATCGGCGAGCAACTGGCGCGAGGCGACGAGTTTCGTCGGCAGCGACTATGCCTTCCGCCGCTATTTCTCCGGCGCGATGCAGACCGGCACCGCCGAGCATTTCGCGCTCGGTTCGGTCAGCAAGCGGCCGGGCCTCTACATTTCCCATCGCGTCGGGCCGGCCTCGAAGCCGCTCGGCGTCGTCGTCGTCAAGATGGAGTTCGACCAGCTCGAAAGCGACTGGCGGGATGCGCTGCGACCGGCTTTCGTGGTGGACGGCAATCACGTCGTGCTGATCACCAGCATCCCTTCCTGGCGTTTCATGACCACGGAAACGCTTCCCCCCGAAAACCTGTCCGCCATTCGCGAAAGCCTGCAGTTCGGCGACGCCCCCTTGCTGCCCCTGCCCTTCCAGCCGGTGCAGTCGCTTTCGGCCGGCGCATCCATCATCCAGGCGACCACTCCGGGCAACCGCACGGCCGGCTACCTGCGCATCGCCGTTCCCGTCGCGTCGACCGACTGGTCGTTCCAGTATCTGCTGCCGGTCGACGCGCCGGTCGCCAGCGCGATGCGGGAGGCGCGGCTGATCGCAGCCCTTGCACTGCTTCTCGTCATGGCGGTCGCGGCGATCTGGCTGCGTCGGCGCCAGGCGGCCTCGATGCTGATCGTCAGGCAGCAGATGGCGCGCGAGGAGCTTGAGCGACGGGTTTCCGAACGGACGCGCGATCTGAGCCTCGCCCGCGACAGCCTGCAGGCGGAGATCGCCAATCACCGCGCGACCGAGGCCCGGCTGCAGGTGATCCAGCAGGACCTGGTGCATGCCAACCGGCTGGCGATCCTCGGGCAGGTCGCGGCCGGCGTCGCCCACGAGATCAACCAGCCGCTCGCCACGATCCGCGCCTATGCCGACAACTCCAGGGTCTTCCTGGAACGGCAGCAGCCGAAGCCGGTCGTCGAGAACCTCGAACTCATCGCCGGCCTCACGGACAGGATCGGCACGATCACCGAGGACCTGAAGGCGCTTGCGCGCCGCGGCCGGACCGCCCCGGAACCCATCGATCTGCGGGACGTCATCGACGGCGCGCTGATGCTGCTGCGCAGCCGTTTTACCGGCCGGCTGGAGATGCTGCGCATCGAGCCGATCCCGGAAGGAACGAAGGTGATGGGAAACCGGCTGAGACTGGAGCAGGTCTTCATCAACCTCTTCCAGAACGCGCTGGAGGCCGTCGAGGCGCAGGAAAACGGAAAAGTCCGGGTCACGACGGAGGTTTCGCCGGGCGGCATCGCCGTCGCCGTCGCCGACAATGGCCCCGGCATCGCTGCCGAGATACTGGACACGCTGTTCGAGCCCTTCAACTCCTCGAAGGAGAAGGGCCTCGGTCTCGGCCTGGTGATCTCGAAGGACATCGTCACCGATTACGGCGGCCATATCGGGGTCGAAAGCGGGGCGGCGGGAACGCGCTTCACAGTAGAACTGAAAAAGGCGACGGACTGAGATGTCGACACCGGTCTTTCTCATCGACGACGACAGGGACCTGCTGAGGGCGACGGGCCAGACGCTCGAACTTGCCGGCTTCGACGTTTCCCTTTTCGCCTCCGCCGCGGAGGCCCTCGCCCGGCTGGACGCGGCCTTCGAAGGCGTGGTGGTCTCCGACATCCGGATGCCGGGGATCGACGGCCTGCAGATGTTCGAGCGCATCCGCAAACTGGACGGCGAACTGCCGGTGATCCTGATGACCGGCCACGGCGACATCCCCATGGCCGTGCAGGCCATTCACGACGGCGTCTACGATTTCATCGCCAAGCCGTTCGCGACCGAGCGGCTGGTCCAATGCGTGCGGCGCGCGGCGGAAAAACGCAGCCTGGTGATCGACAACCGCCGGCTCAGGGACGCCGCACGGGAGGCCGGACAGGGGCTGCCCCTCATCGGCCAGACGCCGGTGATGGAACGCCTGCGCTACATGCTCCGGCAGATCGCCGACACCAATGTGGACGTTCTGGTGACGGGAGAGACGGGCAGCGGCAAGGAAGTGGTGGCAAGCCTTCTGCACGGATGGAGCCGCAGGTCGAAGGGCAATTTCGTCGCGCTCAACTGCGGCGCCCTGCCCGAGCAGATCATAGAAAGCGAGCTCTTCGGCCACGAGCCCGGCGCCTTCACCGGGGCGCAGAAGAAGCGGATCGGGCGGATAGAACATTCGAGCGGCGGAACGCTTTTCCTCGACGAGATCGAGAGCATGCCGCTCTCCACCCAGATCCAGATGCTGCGCGTCCTCGAAATGCGGGAGGTGACGCCGCTCGGCACCAACGAGGTCCGGCCGGTGGACCTGCGCGTCGTAGCCGCCGCCAAGGTCGACCTCGGCGCCCCCGAGCAGCGCAAGACGTTTCGCGAGGACCTCTATTACCGCCTGAACGTCGTGACGCTCGCCATTCCGCCGCTCAGGGAGCGGCGGGACGACGCCCCGCTGCTGTTCAGCTATTTTGCCGAACGGGCGGCGCGCCGCTTCGGCCGCGACGTCCCGCCGATCACGCCGGCGATCGCCAGGCACCTGCGCGAATACGACTGGCCGGGCAATGTCCGCGAGCTCTCGCATTTCGCCGAGCGCGTCGTGCTGGGCGTCGCGCCGGCCGGACCGGACGCCCCCGATGCGGGCCTTCCCGTCGACCCGGCCTCCCTGCCCGACCGGCTGGGGCGCTACGAGGCCGAAATCATCCGGGAAACGCTCGCATCCTTCGGAGGCGACGTCCAGCAGACGATCGCCGCACTCGGCATCCCCCGCAAGACCTTCTACGACAAGCTGCAGCGCCACGGCATCGTCAGAAGCGACTACGCCGGGAAACGGTAGGCCCCCGCATCCAGCGCGACCGTCAGGCTTCCATTTTGGCGGGGATCGAGGCAGCGTTGCCGCCTCGATCGTGACCGGCCCGGGCAGGCCGGAGAGGGATCATTCGGCCGCAACCTTGTAGGAACGGCCTTCGAGGAAGTCGCTGGCGCTGGCGATCGCCTGCATGAGATCGTCGCGCGTCACGGGCTTTGCCGCGACGGTCAACTGCTCGCGGACATATTCGATCGTCTTCTGGCGAACGGGCCGAGGCATGGCCAGGATCGTTTCAGCAAGGAACGAGCGGATTTCCGGCGTCCATATCCCGTTGTAGGCCTCCCGCTCGGGACCGTAGGAGAACGTCTTCACATCCCTCTCCGCCGCCAGCCGCTTTCTGAGCGTCAGCGTCGCGTCCTGATCGACCTCGCCGTTCTCGATGACGACGCCGTAGCTGTCCCGGGCGACATCCAGCGACAGGAGGTCCATTCTCACGTCGCCAAGCACAAGATCGGGCGCACGCTCCAGCGGATTTCCGAAACCGCCGCCGGCCGGCGAAATGATCTGCACCACGTCACCGCGGGCCATGTGAAGAACGCGGATCTTGCCGATCGACTTCTCGTCGATGCGGCCGGGATTGGTGACGACTTCGCCCAGCTTGCCGGGAAACCCTCCCCTGAAACCCCACGGGCGGAACTTGAAACGGTTCATCCCGCGCACCGTCATGGTCGCTTCCAGGCCGGTGTTTTCGATTTCCATGACCAGCGCGGCGCCGCCCCGCCAGCGGCCGGGCGACTGCGTGTCGGCGACGAGATGGCAGCGGCGCATATGCATGACCGTCTCGACCTCCAGCACTTCCGTCGGAATGCTCTTCAGGGCGCCGGAGCGGCCGTCGACGCCGTCGATACCGTCCTTGCCGATGCGGCCGCCGCCGCCGCCGATGATCGGGTTGAGCACGCTGACCCTCTGGCGGCCGGTATGGGGATCGCGCGCATTCGCGACGATGATGCCCACCATGCCGGCGCCTGCCGCCATGACGCCGTCCGGCAGAGCCTGGTTGAGGCAGCCGAGGATCACGTCGAAGACGCGGGTTCCCGACGCGACGCGGGAGCCCATCGCAGCCGGATATTCGGCATTGATCACCGTGCCGCGCGGCGCCTTCGTCCGGATCGGCCGCAGCAGCCCGGCATTTTTCGGAACGCCCGGCTCGACGCTCATGATGTAGTAGGTGAGCGCCTGGGTGACGTAAGGATGCGTGCGTTCGCCGATGATGAAGTTGTAGGCGGCCGCCACCTGCGGATCGGTGCCGGTGAAGTCGAGATCGATTTCCTCGCCTTTCACCGTCATGGTGGCGGTGATGTGGGCGTGCTGGTTCTCCTCGATCCCTTCGAGATAATCGGAAAAGGAATAGGTTCCGTCCGGAATGCCGGCGATGACCTGCCGCGCCTTCAGCTCGGCGAAGGCGATGACTTCGTTCATGCCTTCCTTCACGGCGGCCGCGCCATACCGGTCGCAAAGCTGGTTGAGGCGCTTGTCCATGCTCTTCATCGCCGAGAGCATCGCCTGGAAGTCACCCCACATCTCGTCCGGGATGCGGCTGTTGTCGAGAAAGATGTTCTTCGCATCCGGGTTGAGGCGTCCCCGATCGAAGAGCTTGATCGGCCGCACGCGCAGGCCTTCCTGGAAGGATTCGGTGAATGTCGGGGAAATACTGCCCGGCACGGCGCCGCCGATGTCCGACGCATGCACGAAGGACCATCCGAAGGCGATCAGTTCGCCGTCCCGGAAGATCGGATAGATCAACGTCACGTCCATCATGTGGGTGACGAGCCCGTCGGTGAAGAACGGATCGTTGGTGATATAGCAGTCGCCCGGCGCGAAATTCTCGCGGCCGATGCGGTTGAGCGTTTCCTGCAGCGGCAGCCCGATGAACACCGTCACGCCGGACTGGCTGGGATAGGCGAAGATATCGCCTTCCGGGGTTGCGAGCGCGCACTGGTAATCCTGCACGAGCTTGACGAATGTGGTGTGCGCGGTCCGATGGAGAACGGTCGACGCTTCTTCAACGATGGCCGTGAAGCGGTTGTTCATGATCGCGGTACGGACGGGGTCCATGGGTTTACTCCCGGATGAGAATGAGATCGCCGAAACCGTTCACCGAGGCGGTGAACTTCGGGGGAATGAGGATGGTGGTGTCGACCTGCTCGATGATGGCCGGTCCGGCGATCGCGGCCTCTTCGGTCAGGACCGAACGATCGTAGACGGCGGCCTCAAGCGATTGACCGCCGATCTGGATCGGCCGGCGGCCCTTCGCGACGGCCGCCTGGCCGGCTCTGCCGCCCTGCTCGATGCCGGGTGCCGCGAGCGATCCGGAGATGCGGACGCGGATCTGCAGGAGTTCGACCTCCGCCTCGCGGTCGGAATGGGTATAGAGCCGCTGGTGTTCGTCGTGAAAAGCGTCCACCAGTCCCTTCAGCGAACCGCCGGAAAGGTCGTCCGCGCCCACCTTCACCTGAAGCTGGAAGGACTGACCGCGGTAACGCATTTCCGCGTAGCGGTCGATATCGACGGAAACAAGCTGATGCGCCTCGATCTGCTGGAGAAGCCACCGGCGTGCCTCGGCTTCGAGTTCGCCGAAGCGGGCGGCAAGCGTATTGGCGTCGATATCCAGCCCCTGGACCGTCATCGCCAGGTCGTGGATGAGCTTGGCGACAAGCCCGCCTGAGGCACAGAAGACCGACGGCGACGGCGGGATCAGAACGCGGCGGATACCCATCTCGGCTGCGAGAAGCGGCCCGTGCAGCGAGCCTGCGCCGCCATAGACGACGAGCGTCACATCCTCGGGATCGGCCCCGTGCCGCGCGAGATAGGGAAGAACGCGCGCCACCATATTCGATGTGGCGACGGTGAGCGCGGCTTCCGCGCACCGGACGCCATCCTGCCCCATCGCCGCCGAGAGACCGGAAAACGCACCTTCGGCCGCTGCGACGTCGAGCTTCATCTTGCCGCCGAGGAAATAGTCAGGGTCGAGATAGCCGCAAAGGAGGTAGGCATCCGAAACGGTGGGTTCCGTTCCGCCATGGCCGAAACAGGCCGGACCGGGCCTTGCCCCGGCCGAACGCGGCCCGACCCTCAGAACACGGCCGTCGAGCGAGACGATCGAGCCGCCGCCCGCGCCGATGGCCTCGATTTCGGTCACCGGCATGCTGAGCGGGAAATCGCCCACCTCGGCGCTGCTCGAAATCGTCGCCTGGCTGTCGCGGATCAGGGAGACGTCGGTGCTGGTGCCGCCCATGTCGAAGGTCAGGTACTGGCCGCCATCCAGCCTCTCCGACACCGACAGGGCCGCCGAAACCCCCGAGGCCGGGCCTGAAAGCAGGGTCTGGACCGGGAACTGGCGCGCCTCGCCCGCGGCCATCGCTCCGCCGTTGGAGCGGGTGATGAACAGTCTCGCCTTTGGCAATCTTTTGGAAAGATAGCGCTCGATATCGGCGATGTAGGTCTGCATCTTCGGCTTCACGAAGGCGTTCAGGACGGCGACGATGGCACGTTCGTATTCGCCGATCTGCGGCCAGATCTCGCTGGAGATCGACACCTCGAAATCCCCGCCCAGCTCTTCGCGCACGGCTTCGCGTGCAGCCAGCTCGTGCGCGGGGTTGCGATAGCTGTGGTAGAAGGCGATGGCGATCCCGGTGGCGCCGCCGTCGCGCGCCTTGCGGGCAACGGCCCTGACTTCCGAAAGATCGAGCGGCTTGCGGATGGCCCCGTCCGACATCAGCCTTTCCCCCACCTCGAAGACGAGGTTGCGGGGGACCAGCGGCACGGTGCGCTGATTGAAGAAATCGGTCGGCTGCTTCAGGCGCAGGCGCTGCAGGTTGAGGATATCGCGAAAGCCCGCCGTCGTCAGGAGGGCGATCGGCGGTGCCGACCTTTCGATCACGGTGTTGGTGCTGACGGTGGTGCCGTGCACCACGGTGATTTCCTCGTCATCGTGGAAGCCGATCGAATCCAGCATCTGGTCGACGCCGTTGCGGAAACCGTCGGCATAGTTGGGAGGGGTCGAAGGCACCTTCAGGGACAGGGTGCGACTGTTACCGCCGTTGGATCTCCAGGCGATCACATCCGTGAAGGTGCCGCCGATATCGATTCCAATCCGAAGCATTGGATGTGTCCTTTACTAAGAGCTGCGTCGTAGAGACGATTTCAAACCAAGAGAAAGTGCCCGGGCGCCCGCTCTTCGAGCGCCTCGCCGGCCGGATATCGTTCGGGATCGTAGATCAGCCGCGTCCTGCGCCTTTCGACATCGGGGTCCGGCACCGGAGCGGCCGAAAGCAGGGCCTGCGTGTACGGATGAAGAGGATTGCCGAACACGGAGGCCGCCGGCCCGATTTCGACGATCCTGCCGTGCAGCATCACCGCGACCCGGTCGCAGAGGTAGCGGACCATGCTGAGATCGTGAGCGATGAACAGGTAGGTCAGCCCCATCCGCTGCTGCAACTCCTTGAAGAGGTTTACGATCTGAGCCTGTATGGAGACGTCCAGGGCGGTGATCGGCTCGTCCGCGACGATGAACGAGGGGTCGGAGGCGATCGCCCGCGCAATGCAGATGCGTTGCCGCTGGCCGCCGGAAAATTCGTGCGGGAACCGCTTCATCAGGGCCGGGTCCAACCCGACCGTGCTGAAAAGCTCCGCGACGCGCTCCTCTCTTTCGCGCCGGCTCCTGCCGCTATGGACGCGAAGCGGCTCGGCCACGAAGTCGCCGACGCGCATGCGCGGGCTGAGCGCCGCGTAAGGGTCCTGGAAGACGACCTGCATCGCCTTCCGCAGCGGCCTCATCTCATTGCGGGAGGCGTTGGTGATCTCCTGTCCGTCGAACCACAATCGTCCGCCGGTCAGCGTCTCGAGCCGCAGCACCATCCGGCCAAGCGTGCTCTTGCCCGATCCCGATTCCCCTACGAGGCCGACGATCTCGCCCCGGGCGATGTCGAGGGAAACGCCGTTGACGACGGGCGCCGGCCCGGCGTTCCGCCAGCCCCGGCTTTCGTAGACCTTGGTGGCGTTCTCGATCCTGACGAGAGGTTCCGTCCGTGTCATGCCGCACCTCCCGTTTCACGAATGCGCGTCTTGAGATCGTACCAGGCCGCCACTTCGTGCCCCTGGACGTCGCCGACCGGCCTCAATGCGGGGCGTTCTTCGAAACAACGTGGCGTGGCGAACGGATTGCGCTCGGCGAAAGGATCGCCCTTCGCCAGCCGGAACGGGTTGGGCGGCTGGCCGGGTATCTGGTAGAGCGGTTCGCCCGCCACCTGGTCGGGACGCGGCAGCGACTTCAGGAGGCTCCAGGTATAGGCGCTCGCCGGATTGTAGAAGACCGACCGCACCGGCCCGCGCTCCATGATCTGGCCCGCATACATGACCTGGACGGTCTCGGCGAAGCCCGCCACCACGCCGATGTCATGCGTGATCCACAGGACGGACATCCCGAAACGCTCCTTCAGGGAGCGGATGAGATCGATCACCTGCGCCTGGATGGTGACGTCGAGAGCGGTGGTCGCCTCGTCCGCGATGAGGAGCCGCGGTTCGCAGGCCAGGGCGATCGCGATCATCACGCGCTGCCGCATGCCGCCGGAAAACTGGAACGGGAAAGCGCGCATCCGGCGTTCCGCGTCGGGAATTCCGACGAGTTCGAGCAGTTCGCGCGCCCTTGCCCGCGCCGACCGCCAGTCCAACCGCTTGTGGCGCACCAGGACTTCGCTGATCTGCCGGCCGACGGTGAGGACCGGATTGAGCGAGGTCATCGGGTCCTGGAAAACGATGCCGATCTCCTTGCCGCGCACGTTGCGCAGTTCCTGCGCGTTCATCTTCAGGAGATCGCGACCGGCGAAGACGATCTCGCCGCTTTCCACCGCCAGCCCGCGCGGCAGAAGGCCGAGCATGGCGAGGACATGCATGCTCTTGCCGCTGCCGCTTTCGCCGACGATGCCGAGCGTTTCGTTTTCGCAAAGGTCGTAGCTGATATCGTTGACGGGATATCCGGTCTCGCCGCCGTTCTGGATGCGGATCTTGAGGTTTCTGATCCGGAGAAGAGGTTCGGCCATCTCACGTCACCTTCGGATCGAGAAGATCGCGGAGCCAGTCGCCGGTCAGGTTGACGGACAACGCGGTGATGAAGATGGCGGCTCCCGGAAAGATGGCTATCCAGGGCGCGGAGGACATGTAGGACCGGCCTTCCGCGAGCATTCGTCCCCAGCTCGGCGACGGCGGCTGGACACCAAGACCGAGAAAGCTCAGCGCCGCTTCGAGGATGATGACGCGGGCAAGCTCGATGGTGGCGATCACCAGGGCGGCCGAGAGAACATTCGGCAGGATGTGCTGGAAGATGATCCTGACATCGCCGAGCCCGATCGCATGCGCGGACTGGATATATTCCCGCTCCCGCACGACCAGCACCTGGCCGCGGACCACGCGGGCGTACTGGACCCAGCTCGTGAGCGCCAGCACGAAGATCAGGTTCTGGAGGCTCGGACCGATCGTCCCGACGACGAGCAGGGCCAGCAGGCTCAGCGGGATCGACAGCTGCACGTCGACGATGCGCATCAGGGCCGCATCGACCCAGCGGCCGTAGTAACCGGCGACAAGGCCGATGACGATCCCGATGGCGCCGCCGAGCAGCACGGCCGTTGCGCCGATCATCAGCGTCACCCGCGCCCCATGGATCGTCCGGGACAGGATATCGCGGCCGAGCTGGTCGGTGCCGAAGAGATGCAATCCCTTCGTCGTGTCGAAGGATGGCGGCGCGAGCCGGGCCATCAGGTTGTTTGCCGTGGGACTGGCAAGGCCGAGCAGCGGGCCGAACAGGGCGACGGCGATCAGCAGCACGATCAGCGAGACGCCGATGATGCCTGCGATGCTGCCGAATTTGGAAGAGACGCGCATGGGATGAACCTTACCTTCCGAGCCGGATTCGCGGATCGAGGAGGGTGTAAAGAAGGTCGACCAGGAAATTGACGCCGACGAAGATCGTGGCGATCAGGAAGACGCCGGCCTGGATCACCGGGAAGTCCTTGCTGTCGATCGCCTGGACCAGAAGCCTGCCGACGCCCGGCCAGGAAAAGACGGTTTCGGTGACCGCCGAACCGCCCAGCAGTTCCGCGGCCAGAAGGGCGAGCATGGTCACGACCGGGATCAGGGCGTTCCGCGCCGCATGAACCATGAAGATGGTCCGCGGCATCAGCCCCTTGGCTCTCGCCGTCCGGATGTAATCCTCCGACAGCGTCTCGATCATGCTCGACCGGAAGAGCCGGGTGATGTTCGCAGCCACGAAGATCCCGAGCGCCATGGTGGGAAGCACCAGCGATGCCGGTCCATCCCACCCGCCGGTCGGGAACCAGCCGAGCTCCACCGCGAAGAAAAGGACAAGCAGGATGCCGAGCCAGAATACCGGCGTGGCCTGTCCGGCCAGCGCAAGGCACATGACGACGAATTCGAGAAACCGGCCCCGGGCCAATGCGGCGGCAAACCCCGTCGCCGCCCCGAGGACCGCTCCGAGCGCGAGCGACGACGCGGTCAGGATCGCCGTGGCCGGCATCCGTTCCAGCACGACCTCCATCGCAGGCCGGAAGGACTGGTAGGACAGCCCGAAATCACCGACGGCCGCATGGCGCAGGAAGTCCAGATATTGCACGATCATCGGACGCTCCAGACCCAGGCTGCTGCGCAGTTCCTGGATCTGGCTGTCCGGCGTTCCCAGCGGCAGGAGAAGCACCGCCGGGTCGCCGAGCATGCGCGTCACGACAAAGACGATCGTCACGATACCCCAGATGGCGAGCAGCGACTGACCGATGCGGATGAGGAAGTATCGCGACATGACGCCCTACTTCAGAACCACATCTGAAGCGCGAACCCAGTCGTCGCCCCGCGCCTTCCATTCGATGCGTGCCGAGGTGGCATAGGTGAACGGCTGGGCAAACAGGAAAATCACCGGCGCTTCGCGGCACATGGTCTCCGTCGCCTGCTTGTAATGGACAAGCCGCTCCTTCGGATCGTTGGTCGCGCGACCGGCTTTCAGGGCCGCGTCGTAGTCGGCATTCTTGAAATATGCGGTCGGATTCTGGGAAGCGTAGAGGCCGAGCTGGCCATCAGCATCGAGCGTCGGCCAGGCCTGCCCCATCAGCGACATCGGCCCCATCTCGCCTCGCGAATAGGGCTGGACCCAGGAGCTGAAGTCATATTCACGGATCACGGCGTTGAGGCCGACTTCCTGAAGCTGCGCAGCAACGACCTGGCTGATCTCGCTCGCCATGAAATAGCGCCCCATCGGCACCTGCAGCTCGATCTGCGTGCCCGACGCAAGACCGGATTCGGCGATCAGTTGCTTGGCCTTCGCCGGATCGTAGGGATAGGGCTTGAGGTCTGCGTTGTAGCCGAAATAGGCGGGCGTCATGATCTGGCAATTGCTGACGGCGCCGAGGCCGCCGAGCAGCCCGTCGACGATCGCCTGCTTGTCGATCGCATAGTTGACCGCCTGACGCAGCTTGACGTTGTCGCTGAAGGGCGGTTTGGCCGTGTTCATCCGCACGACCATCGAACGGCTGCTGGGAACCCAGCCCGCATTGGTCTTGCCGCCGCCCTTCAGGCGCTCCACTTCCTCCAGCGGAATGTCGAAGGCCAGGTCCGCCTCGCCGGTGGATATGGCGGCCACACGGGCCGCCGGCTCCGGAACGACCTTGAACACGACGCTGTCGAAGGGAGAGGCCGGCCCCTTGTAAACCTCGTTCCGGACCAGGACGAGGCGGTCGCCCGCGACGAATTCCTTCAGCTTGAACTCGCCGGTTCCATAGACCTCGTTCGCCGGATTGTGGCTTTCCATCCACTTCGGGGAGAGGAAGAAGATCATCGACAACTGGTCGGGCAGTGTCGGATATGCGCCCTTGGTGTGGATCTTGATCTGCATGGGGCCGACCACCTCGACATCGGAAACCGGATCGAACCAGGCGCGATTGCGCGACTTGGTTTCCGGATTGCGTATCCGGTCGATGTTCCATTTGACGACGGAGGCGTCCAGCGGCTCGCCATTCGCGAAGGTAAGGCCGGCCTTGAGGTCGAAGACCCATGTGCTGTCGCCTTCCGGATACCATTTCTCGGCAAGCACGCCGACGAGCTTCGAATCCGCATTGCGCGCGACGAGCGACGAGTAGAGATGGGACGCCACGCTGACGTCGGTGCCAACCACCTGCGCCTGGGTCGGGTCCAGCGTGTTCACGGAAGACGATAGTGCGACGGTCAGCGTTGCCGCATGGGCGGCGAGCGCAACGCTGGACATCAGCATCGTGCCGGCAGCCAGTGCAAACCGGCGCATGAGGCGGCCGTTCAGGCCGCAAGACGTTCTTGTCATTTCAGTTCCCCTTTGCCTTTTCGGCTTCGATCCGACCAACCGGCCTTCACCGATGGGGAAAATTATTATTCAGCTCCTGAATAATATCAAGTCCAAACAATAGGCAGCCGCTGCCTTTTTTATGACCAGATGAAAACAGCAGCGAATACCGGGACTTAGGGCCTGTATGCGGTTTTGGGGGCGGTCAGGTTGGGACCGCAGGCACCTAGTCGACGATCTCAGCGGACCGCCTCTTCAAGCGGCTTTCGACGAAACGCCGGATGTCCTCTTCCATGGCGAGCATGCCGTAGGACTCCCGCAACTTGTAGAGCGCCGGCCCGAAAGCATCCTCGATCTCGGTCTCGAACTTCGTCATGATCTCCGCGAGATAGAGTTCGTGGCGCAGGAAGACGCCGGCCAGATAGACGAACGACCGGTTTTCAGAATACGCGCCGTTGAGACCCGACGGTTCGCGGGCAAGCGCGCGCTTGAAATCGACGCAGAGCAGGAAGAAATCGGCCCCAATATTGGCGCCGTTGCCTTCATGGGGCCACAGGCGCACCTTGGCGCCCCCACGCAGCTTCGGCTTGTCGCCGTAATAGACGAACAGGATTTCGACCCCTCGCTTGGCCGCCGCCTGCAGGGCCTTGTGAACCCGCTCGGGCAGGGGCGAGGTCGCCTTGAGAAGAATCTGGGACCGGGCGTCTTCGATCGTCGCCAGAATGCGCTTGTCGATAGCCGCGGGCGTGGACAGCATCTCGACATAGTCGTCGTTCGCTTCCGGAGACAGGCTTCCCATCTGCCCGGCCAGTTCCTCGCAGATGCGCGTCGTCCTGCTGGCCATCGTCTCCAGGAACTGCTGGGGCTGGACCGCGATATAACGGGCCGGCTGTCCGGAAACCTGGCTGGCCGCCCCCTTCTCCGTCAACGACCGCATCACGTTATAGGTGTTGGGCACCGCAAGCTTGGCCTGCTTTCCGAGCTCATAGGCCGTCGCGGGCCCGATCTGCACCAGGGCGACGTATATCCTGGCTTCCTGATCGGAAAATCCGATCTGCCCCAACTTTTCGATAATGTCCGCAAGATCCGTCTTCGCCGCGCTCATCCTGAATCCGATCCTCAATCCCGAAAGCCGTTATCCTAAATTATTATTCAACCGTTGACTAACAAAAATCGTCCATCTACCGTTTGGCGAATTCCTGCAGCCAAATCAGAGACGGACCCATGAACCAACCTCAACAGGACACTATCGAGCGTTTTCTACAAGATATTTCTGCCGAGACCGCGCGGATCGAAAGGGAGGAGCCTGAAGACCACCGCAAGCTCAGGACCGGGATGCTCGACGACCGGGCCGGCTGCTACGGACAATATTTCGGGACTTGGGACATCGCGCACGGCATGCTGCGCGACTGCTCGATGTATGCCCTCTATCCGATGGTCAGGATGGCCCGCCTTCCGGAGATGGAAAAGCAGCTTCCGCGACTGATCGAGGAGCTTCTCGTCCCCTACACCAACTATCTCGGCTATAGCGGGTTTCCCCAATTCGAGGAATTCGGCGACCGGCTGCGCGGCCTGATGGCCAAGGCATCTCCCGCCGAGCTCGAAAGGATGCTCTCGGCATTCCTGCTGTACGTCAACAGGCTCTACTGCTGGGCCTATCACTACTTCCCGTGGAACCTCGGCGAGCAGTTCAAATATGCCGATGCCGAAGCCATCGACGCCGCCCTGGCGGCGGATGCCGTCGTCAAGGACGGTTTCACGCCCACAAGGACCCTGATCCGCATGACGTGGGAGCCGCTGGGCATCAGCGTGCGGGCCTGGCTGGCAACCGACCAGAACCCGGAACTGTGCGACGACCTGCTGAAGGCCCTGCCGTTCCGGATATTGCAGGAACATCCGATGGTGACGGGAGAATCGATGTTCGCCTGGGCGCCCATGACGTCGACGGCGCCGGTCCGGGTCAAGGAGGAGATCCGGAAAGCGCCGCTCGGCCGGCTCCGCTTCTCCCAGAGAACCGGCCAGAAGCTCATCGTGCAATACGGACTGACGAAAGAGACGATCCTGGCGCCGGTCCTGGGCGGCGTGATCGAGGAAGACCTGCACAAGCTGCAGGAAGTGGGCCGGGCCGTGTGGAAAGCCACATACGAAACCAAGGAGCTGATCTGGCTGACGGTAGAAGAACTCTAATATCCCGCACCAACAAAGCGTTTCCGTCGTTGTCGGAGCGGTGCGACCCGGTCTCGTCAGGTGCCAGGCGGATGCGGTCTACGCAGCGTGCGGTGATCCGGCCGGTGCCGGGTGTCCTTGCGCCATTTTCCTGCGCATAGGCAGCACCCTCGCAGCGGAACCCGGTTGACGGCTGTCAACTCGCGCTCCGGGAGGCTCTTTTCCCGGCGCCGTTCCCTTCGGGAGCCCCGGGTTGTTTCAGGGCACGCGGGTATCCGGCGGGGTGTCATAGGCGATCCGGAAACCGGTGTTGCTGGATGCGCTGTCGGGCGAGAGACCCATGCGCGCCGCGATCCGGTAACGATAACAATAACTCTTGTGACAGAGGAAGGAACCACCCTTCAGGACCTTGTCGGAAAACCGCCTGGCCTGGTCGTTGCGCTCCCGGGCGGGCCGCGAGAGAGACCGTACCCGGAAGGGATCGCCTGTCCACTCCCAGACATTGCCGGCAAGATTGTAGAAGCCGGCCTCGTCCGGGGGAAAGCTGCGCACGGGCGCGGTGCCGAAATATCCGTCCTGCAACGTATTGCCGTGCGGAAACCGGCCCTGCCAGATATTGCAGAAAATCCTCTCGTCCGTCGGCTCCTCGTCACCCCAGGGATAGCGGCGGCGGCGATTGCCTCCGCGCGCGGCATGTTCCCATTCCGCTTCCGTCGGCAGGCGCCCGCCAACCCATTGCGCGAATGCCCTGGCGTCGTTCCACGACACGTGGGTGACGGGATGATCGAGCCGGTCGTCCGCCGAACTGCCGGGTCCCTCGGGCTGTTTCCAGGTGGCGCCGTCGATACGCGTCCACCATGGCGTGTTGCCGACGCCACCGGTCGCAAGCTCGGGGTCATCGAGCAAGGGCGCAAAGACCGCGGAGGAGCCGAACCGTTCCGATTCCGTCACATGGCCGGTCGCTTCCACAAATTGCGCAAACCGCCCCACGGTGACGGTCTCGACCTCGAGATGGAAATCCTGCAGCAGGACCTTTCGCTCGGGGCCTTCGCCGTCGAGAAGGATGACCGGGTCATGGGTGCCGACAAATGTCTCTCCCCCCTTGACCGCCACTGTCTCGCCCCGCGTTCCGCGCGATGCGGCGGGCCCCGCCTTGACGGAAACCCCGGAATGCCCGTCTCCCCTCGCCCCTGAACAACATCCGCTCATTCCCGTCTTCCCCGATCCGCCTCGCTCCCGCCGCCGTCGAACGACATTCCGGACGAAACATATGGGAACCGCCGCGCGGCGTCGACGCCAATCGCCGGCGCGGCGAAGATCCGCTTCAGAGGGCCGGAACGCCGTCATGCCTGCGAAAATTCGGCAGGTCCGCCGCGCGGCGCTCGATGGATGAGATCAGGCGCTGCACGGTCGCCGGCAAAGGCAGGCCGGTCGCGGTGATGACGCCCCAGTAGAACGGGATGTGGAAGGACAGCGGCAGGATCGCGACATCCTTGACCGGCAGGCCGCTGATCGTCACGGATTCGACGATGGCGACGCCGAGCCCGGCCCGCGCCAGTGACAGCGAGACATAGGTCGCGTTGCTGTCGATCACCCCGCCGGGTTCGATCGAATGCTCCGCCAGAGCCTTGTCGATCCGCATCCTCAGCCGGTAGGGGTTGGCGGAGGCGATGAGGCGGCGGTCCTGCAAGTCTTCCGGGCGAAGCATGTCCCGCCCGGCGAGCGGATCATCGGCGGCGACGACCGCCACGCACGGCACTTCGCCGATCCAGTGCACGTCGACCCCGGGATTGTCGAGCGGGAGGCTGGCGATGCCCACATCGGCCGTCCTCGCCGCCACCGCCTGCACGACATTTTCCGAGGCTATGCTCTGGAGATGGACGTGGTTCGGAAACCGGCCCCTGGCGAGGTCCTGCAATGCAAGCGGGACGACGCTTGCCGCAATGGCCGGAATGGAGGCAAGCTCGACCGGCCTTTCCTGCGCCGTTTCGATAGTCCGGGCCCGCTCGCTGATCGTGCGCAAACCGCTCAGGAAGAGTTCCGCCTGCGCGAAGAATGCGACACCCTGCTCCGTCGGCGCGATGCGCGGACCGTTCCGATGGAGGACGGCAAAGCCGAGCTCCTGCTCCAGATCCTGGATGAGCCGGGTCACGACGGGCTGGGACTTGCCCAGTGCCCTGGCCGCGCCGGTCATGCTGCCGATCGAGATGACGGCGACGAAAGCTTCGAGCTGGCGCGTATCGAGATAGTCAGGAGGCATCGAAAACCCTGGAATCGCCCGTATCGGTGAAGGTCCCCACCATCTCACGATCGGGCGCGATGTCGATACCGTTCTTCGCCGCATGCGGGTCCGGCCCGGCCGGCGGGTTCACCCGGTCAGCCATGGGATGCCTCCCACAGCGCCGTACGCCCGCCGAAGGGATCGGCCGTGAGGCGGAAGGCGCCGCGGTCCATATGCAGGACCTGCGGCCGCAAGGCCGAATAGAGCGGCCAGTCTCCCACCAAGTCTCCCACCGGCGTCCGAGGCGCCTCGTCACGGATGAAGGAAACCCAGATGGCGTGGACGTGCTCGGCGAATGCCTTGTCCGTGACCGCCTGCCGGGCCGGGAGACGACCGACATCCATGCCGCTCCGGTACCAGACCTCGCCCACTTCGGCGCCGTGCGGCGCGCCGAGTTCATCGGCTTCGACCGGGCCGTAGAGATATTTGTACACCGGCTGGTGCGCGGCATGCAGCCGCGCGAAACGCGTTGCCGGATTCTGGAAGACGAGATCGCCGCCGACGGCGCGCCATATGCCGCGCGGCGTATGGTCCGGCAGGGCCTGCCGGTAACGCGCGACGATCCCCGCCCCGGTCGCCCCCATCGGGCGGACGCGCTCGTGCAGCAGGCGGGCGGCGCCCTCGAAATCCATCTCCGGCTGCGCCGTGGCGTGGGTGACATATTCGCCGGTGGTGCAGCCGATCATCATCGGCACGGCAGCGGTTTCTCCACGGGCGGCCGCGTCCTCCGGATGGAGGGGCAGCGAGGTTCCATCGATCACCGGCACGAAGGGAACGCCGAGCATCGACGCCGAACCGTCGCGGTCGAAATCGTGCTGCTCGTAGGATTCGTTGCAGAGATCGCGCTGGGCGACGAGCAGCGTCTCGAAGGGCAGGTCGCGCAGTTCCGCTTCCGTCACCTGCAGGCGGTCGAGCATGCGCCGGTTGAGCTTCTGCGCATCCTCCATCGAGGAAACGCCGGTGCTTGCCCCGCTCTGCGGCATCGCCCGGGCGAACAGGCCGCGCGCCGCCGGCATCGCCATGACCGCCGCGATCGCGAACCCGCCGGCGGAACGCCCCGCAAAGGTGACCCGCTTCGGATCGCCGCCGAACGCGGCAATGTTGTCGCGCACCCATTCCAGGGCGGCGATCTGGTCCAGCAGGCCGCGATTGTCCGGCGACCCGTCGTTCAGATGCAGGAAACCGAGCGCGCCGAGCCGGTAGTTGACGGTCACCTCCACGATGCCGCTGGCGGCGAACGCGCCGCTCTGCAGAACCGCTTCGTTGGCCGAACCGACCGCATATCCCCCGCCATGGACCCAGACCAGAACCGGCGCCGAGCCCTTGACGGATGGCGTGCGGATATTGACGGTCAGGAAGTCCGTGCCGAATTCCAGTTTCGACGCCGCCGCCTTGCCCACCGGGCCGTAGGTCGGGATTTGCGGGCATACGGCGCTGAGCGCCCTGGCGGGGCGGACGCCGGACCAGCGGGCGACGGGCCGGGGCGCCATGAAGCGCCGCTCGGGCGTGATCGGCGCGGCATAGGGAACCCCGAGGAAAACGGCGTAGCCGTTCTCCCCGAAACCTTCGACAGTACCGGCATTGGTCTCAACAAGCATGTCAGAGCGCCCTGCGCAGGCCGACCAGCCGCTCGACAGCCACGACAACCCCGACGGAGATGAGGATCAGGATGACCGAGAGCGCCGCAATCTGCGGATCGGTGGAATATTCGAGATAATGATAGATCTCGGTCGGCAGGGTAGAAGCCTTGACCGAGACGATGAAGAGCGAGATCGTCGCTTCGTCGAAGGAGATCAGGAAGGCGATCACGCCCCCGGCGATCAGGCCGGGGCGCACCAGGGGCAGGGTGATGCGCCAGAACACCATGCGCGGCGGTGCGCCGTGGACGAGCGCCGCCTCCTCGACGCGGATGTCGACCGCCATCAGGCTCATCATGATCGTCCGCACCGTATAGGGAATGGTGATGCCGAGATGCGCGAGCACGATGCCCGGATAGCTGTCGAGCAATCCAAGCGGAGCGATCACCAGCATGACACCGACCGCAAGCACGATATGCGGCACGAGGAAAGGCGCGAGAATGAGGAAATTCACCGCCGCCTTGCCGCGGAACCTGTAGCGCGCCAGCGCCAGCGACAGAAGCATGCCGGCCGAAACCGCGACGATGCCGACGATCGCGCCGATGATCAGGCTGCGCCAGAAGGCGGAGATGAACTTGATGTTCTGGAAGACCTTCACATAGGAGCCGAACGAAAGGCTCTCGGGCGGGAAGGCGAGATACTGGCGCGTGTCGAAGGAGATGATGAAGACGACGATGATCGGCGCGAGCAGGAAGAGATAGAGCAGCGTGATCAGTGCGTTCCAGGCGATGCGGCCGAGGAGTTGGTTGCCCTGCATGACCGGCCTCACGTCTCTAGCGCGCGCAGGGCGCGCTGGTAGAGCAGGATGATGCTGCTGAAGAGCACGAGCAGCATGACGGACAGCGCCGCGGCCAGCGGCCAGTTGAGCGTCACCGTCGCCTCGTTGAAGACTTCCGTGCCGAGCACGAAGACCCGTCCCCCGCCCATCAGCCGCGGCGTCACGAAGGAGGAGATGGCCAGCACGAAGACCAGCAGCCCCGCCGTCAGCACGCCGGGCAGGCTCAGCGGCAGGATGATGCGCGTGAAGATCCTGAACCGGTTTGCCCCGAGCATCGCCGCCGCCTCCTCGAGCTGGGCATTCAGCCGGCCGAAACCGCTGAGCATGGCGAGGATGGCATAGGGCATGAGGATCTCGATCAGCGCGACCGTGGCGCCGAAACTGTTGTTGGTGAGCCGGATGACGCCGTCCGTCAGGGAAAGGCCCTGCAGCGTGCTGTTGATGACGCCCCGGTCGCCGAGGATGACCATCCACCCATAGGTCCGCACGACGGAAGAGGTCAGCAGCGGGGCCACGGCAAGTGCGGTCAGCACGCCGCGAAAGCGGCTTTCCGTGCGCGCCAGGAACAGCGCGATCGGATAGGACAGGATGACCGCGAAGACCGCCACGTTGAAGCCGAGCACAAGCGTGTTCCACGTCACGCGCCAGTAGAACGGATCGAAAAGCACGGTCGAATAGGATTGCGCCGTCCAGTCGCCGCCGCTGAACGCACCCACCGTCGAGGATGCGAAGGAGGCGCGCAGCAGCCAGATCAGCGGCAGGAGAAAGGTGATGACCAGGGCGGCGAGGCCCGGCAGAAGCAGCATCAGCAGCATCCCGCGCGACGCGCCGGCCGTCGGGGAGCCCGCAGATGGCACGGCCGCGGCGCTCATGCTGCGACCTGCCCGACCACCGTCACGTCTTCCGGCGCGACTGCGAGCGTCACGGTGCCTCCCTTTTCGGGCAGCAGGCCCGCATGGGTGGGCAGGTCGGCCTGCAGCAGCCTGTCGCCGCAACGGACGTTCAGCGTCAGGATCTGGCCGCGATAGACGATGTGTTCGACGGTTCCGGTGAAGCTGTTCGTCTGTCCCTCGCGGTTTGCCAGCAGCAGCCTGTGCGGCCGGATCATCAGCTTCACGGTCGATCCGACCGAAGCGTCACCGACGAAGCGCAGCGTCTTCAGCCCTTCGACCACGGCAAGGCCGGATTCGGCCACCTTGCCCTCGAAAAAGGTCCCCGCGCCGATGAAGGAGGCGACGAAATCCGTCTGCGGCCGGTCGAAGATCTCGCGCGGCGTGCCGATCTGCTCCAGCCGGCCGGCCGACATGACGGCCAGGCGGTCCGCCATCGACAGCGCCTCGTCCTGGTCGTGGGTGACGAAGATCGCGGTCACGCCCGTGCGGGCCTGGATATCGCGGATTTCATCGCGCATCTCGTCGCGCAGCTTGGCGTCGAGGTTGGACAGCGGCTCGTCGAGGAGCAGCAGTTCCGGCTCGATCACGAGCGAACGGGCGATCGCCGCACGCTGCTGCTGGCCGCCGGAAAGCTGGCTCACCTTGCGGTCGCCGAGGCCGTTGAGCTTGACCAGATCGAGCGCCCTGCCGACACGCTCCTCGCGCTCGGCGCGGCCGACCCCGCGCATTTCGAGCCCGAAGGAAATGTTCTGCGCGACCGTCATGTGCGGAAACAGGGCATAGGCCTGGAAGACCATGCCCATGTTGCGCCTGTAGACCGGAATGGACGAGACGTCCGCGCCGTCGAGCCTGATCGCCCCCGCGGTCGGCGCGATCAGGCCGGCGATCATGCGCAGGATCGTCGTCTTGCCGCAGCCGGAGGGCCCGAGCAGGGCCAGCATCTCGCCGCGCGGCAGCGAGAAGCTGACATGATCCACGGAGGGCTTCTGGGCGCCTGGATAGGTCTTCACGAGATTTTCGATGATGACGTGATGATCAGCCATGGCGGCCAGTTCCCCGAGACAGGTCAGTTGAGCGCGATGACTTCGCGGTTGATGCGCTGTATCCATGCCGAATACTTGTCGGCGACGAAGTTCCAGTCGAGCGACATCTGCGCGGCCTGGGCTTCCTTCGAACCATAGATACGCGCCGCGACGGCATCCGGGAGCTTCACCCTGGTATTGACCGGGCCGTAGAAGCTCTTCTCCGCGAACGTGGCCTGCGCCTCCGCGCCGAGGGCGTAGTTGATGAAGACCTGCGCGGCCTCGGCATTCCTGGAGTTCTCGACGAGGCCGACCGTGTTGGTCTGGCCGATCGAACCCTCCTTCGGCGCAGCCACGCCGATCTTGCCGCCCTGGCTGTCGTGCAGGTACTGCGCGCGGCCGTTCCAGCAGATGGAAAGGTCGACCTCGCCGCTCTGGATCACCGCATAGCAGTCCGGCGCCGGCTCCCAGGTCGAGACATTCGGCGCGATCTTCTTCAAAAGATCGAGCGCCGGGTCGATGCTCTGCTTGTAGTCGGCGCCCGCCAGCTTGTCGAGGATCGGCAGCAGGATGACGCCGCGCGTGTCGCCGAGCTTGGCGGCGATCTTGCCCTTGTATTTCGGGTCCGTCAGGTCGTTCCAGCTGGTCGGCGGCTGCTTGACCGTGTCCGTATTGTAGAGGATCGCCAGATTGTCCTGCGAAAAGGCGACGGCCTTGTCGCCATCGAGACGCGCCCAGGCCGGCATCTCCTCCAGCACCTTCACCCTGGCCGGATCGAGCCTGGCGAAAATGCCGTCCTTGTTCGCCTTGATGGCGACGGCGACGTCGATCAGGGCGATATCGATCTTCGGGTCGGCGCGCTGCAGGGTCAGCAAGGCCAGCGTCTCGGCCGAGTTCTTGCTCTGCTGGTAGGTCACCTCGATCCCCGGATATTTCGCCTTGAACGGATCGATGATGAACTTCTGGTAGTTATCGGCGAACACGCCGGAAAAACCGACGATATTGACCGTGCCCCTGATCGAGGCATCCTGCGCCTGGGCGCCGCCCAGAAGCGCGAACAAACCGGCGGCGACAACGCCGGCGCGGAGGAACATCCGCGAAATTCCATCTTGCATGCGTATCGTCATCTCTGTTTCTCCAGTTTTGGCGAGGCTCGTCTTCTATCACCCCGCAGGCCCCCGGGCTCGCAAACGCAAGCCGTTATTCCAGGCGCCGCGGCAATTCTCTTCCGGCCGGCGGGCGATGCCGGAAAGATCATGCTGCCGGCGTCCAGGCCCGGTCGAGCACGCGCAGCCAGTTCCGGCCGAGAAGCTTCAGCACCAGTTCCTCGCTCCAGCCGCGCGCCAGCATCCTCGCCGTCAGGTTCGGCATCTCGGTCATGCGCTCGATGCCCTTCGGCTTGGAAATCTTGACCGAGCCGAACTCGGTCAGCGTGCGCGCCGTTCCCTTGTCCTTGTTGGCCCACAGCAGCCAGGGGCCGGGGCGGGGGCGGTCGAGCGAGAAATCGGTCCCGATGCCGACATGATCCTCGCCGACCAGGTCGATGACATAGGCCATGGCGTCGAGATAGTCCTCGACCGTGGCGTCATTGCCGGCGGCAAGGCCGGGCGCGAAGAGGCTGACGCCGATCAGGCCGCCCTTCTCGGCGCAGGCGACGAAGAGTTCGTCCGGCTTGTTGCGCTTCACGTCCCGCAGCGCCCGCGGCAGGATGTGGGAAATGCAGACCGGGCTCTTCGAACGCGCGATGACATCCGCCGTCGTCCTGTCGCCCACATGGCTGAGATCGCAGAGCACGCCGACGCGGTTCATTTCCGCCAGGACCTCCCTGCCGAAACCCGTGAGGCCGCTGTCGACCTCTTCCAGATAACCGGCGCCGGAGTAGTTCTGGGTATTGTAGGTGAGCTGCATGATGCCGACGCCGAGATCCTTGAAGATCTCCACGTAGTCGAGCTTGTCTTCCAGCGGCGAGGTGTTCTGCCAGCCGATGATGATGCCGGTTCTGTTCTCGGCTTTCGCGGCGTGGATGTCGGCGACGGTGCGGACCGGGCGCAGGATGTCGTCGTTCTCGCGCAGGAAGCGCTTCCATTCCGACACGTAGCCGATGCCTTCGCGGAAATTCTCCCAGAGGAGCGACGAAACGTTGACCGCCGTCAGGCCGCCGGCGCGCATTTCCTCGAAGATCGACCGGCTCCACTGGCAGGTCTGCAAGCCATCGACGATGATGGCGTCGTCATGCAGTTTCTTGGCATCGGTCATCACGCCGGCTCCTTCAATGCGTCAATCGTCCCTCGTCCGGCCTTCAGCGCCCGGTCGACGAAATCCAGGCGGTCCTGGCCCCAGAACAGTTCCCTGCCGACGACATAGGTCGGCGTGCCGAAAATGCCGAGCCGTTCGGCCTCGGCGAGATTTCCATGCCATTCGGCGACGACCGCTTCCGGCTGCGGGTCAACGACCAGCCTGGCCGCCGCCTCCCCGGCCGTCGAAAGCGCGATGGCGCGCAGCGTATCCGGATCGGCGATGTCGCGGTCTTCCGCCCAGAGGGCGCGCTGGACGGCGAAGGAAAACGAAATCGCGTCGAGCCCCGCCTTCTGCAGCGCGATGACCGCCTGCGCGGCGGGCTCGATGGTCCGGCAGGGATAGAATTTCGGCTTCAGGTTCAGGGGCATGCCGAGATAGTCCCGCCAGCGGCGCAGCTCGACCTCGTGATAGATCTGGCGCGCGTCGGGCCGCTTGCGGAGCGGAATGCCCCCGTTCGCCTCGATGATGCGGATCGGCCGCAGGCGCACGCGAGCGCCGTTCTCGCGGGCGATGGCCACCGCCCTCCCGGCGCCGAAATAGGCCCAGGGCGACGAGATGCCGTAGAATATCTGCAGCTCCGGGCTTCGTTCATCCATCGGCACGGTCGATCTCCTCCCGGATATCCGCATCGGTCCATTCGTCGCCGAGAAGTTCGGGCGTGTCGAACCCGAGGAACCGGTCGAGATGGTAGGCGCGGTCCTCCACGAACAGCGACCGGGCAAGTCCGGTGGCAAGGCGCACCGCGCCATCGCTGATGGAGGGAATGCCGCTGGTGATCTTGCCATGCGAGGGCACGGCCGGATAGGCGAAGCAGAAGACTTTCGGGATCGCCGCCGCCGTCGCCGGGTCGAGTTCGGGCTTCGGCCGGAACTCGAAAGAGGGACCGAGATAGGGCGTCGCGCCGATGGCGGCGTTTTCCCATCCCGCCGGCGGCGTATGGACATCCCGCCAGAGAAGGACCCGGTCCTCCAGCGCCGCGAATTCCGGCCGCTTGCCGAAATCGACGGAAAAACCGGTGGCAAAGATCACCAGATCGGCCGCGTAGCGGCCCTTCGGCGTCACCACCTCGACGGCGCCGCCGGTCTCGACGAGATCGTCCACGGGGCTGGCAAGATGGAAGAAGGCATTGGGATGCCGCGACACCCGCAGCACGCTGTGGCGGGGCGGCGGGATCTGCGCCCGCTCGCCGGCCACCATGTAGGTCCACTTGTCCGCATCCGGCAGGCCGAGATAGCCGTGCGTCATGCCCTGGCTGCCGACGCCGGTGAACTTGTCGATGCGCGGAATGTCGGGACGGCGCACGAAGATGTCGACGCGCGCGGCACCCGCCTCGAGGGCCGCAGCGGCGTTGTCCATGGCTGAAGCCCCTGCCCCGACGACCGCAACACGCCTGCCTTGCAGCGATGACATGTCGATGAGATCGGCCCCGTGCCTTACGAAACGCGGCGGGACACGGGCCGCCACTTCCGGCAGCGCCGGCGCCCCGAGCCCGTCCAGACCCGTGGCCAGGACCACGCGGCGGGCGAGGACCTTCTTTGCTTTTTCGCCGCTTCCGAGGTCGAGCGCGATCAGCCCGTCCGGCCGGAACTCCAGTCCGTAAAGCGCCGTGTCGTTGACGACGTCGAGACCGAGCACGCGCCTGTACCAGACCAGATATTCCATCCACATGGGACGCGGGATGAGCTCCATGTCGAGATAGGCCTGGGCGCCGTATTGCGCCTCGAACCAGGCCCGGAACGTCAGCGACGGGATACCGAGCGCCGGGCCGGCCGCATCCTTGCGCGTCCGCAGGGTCTCCATCCGCGCGAAGGTGATCCAGGGACCTTCCAGCCCACGGGGGCTTCGGTCGTAGGCCCTGGCGTTGGCGATCCCCACCTTCCGGAGGGCTGCGAGCGTCACCAGCCCGCAAAGACCGCCGCCGACGACCGCCACATCGAGAACGCTCTCGCCATCGGCCTCGGTCCGCGGCATCCACGCCTTCGGCGGCTGGTTCAGCCACAGCAGATCCAGTTCAAGCCGCTCCTCGAGCTCCGCCAGAGATTCCGGCCGCCGAAGATGATTGCTCGCCACGTCGGGCCTCTCATTATTCAGAAATAGAATTCTAAAAATGCTATGATGCAAAATTCGAAATGTAAATGGCCAGATTGATGAAAATTTCAGCAAGCAAAAGCTTTGCGCATTTTCGCCGCTTTGAGATTTATCTTCCTGAAATCCGCGAGCCTCTTGGAATGCATCCGCTCAAAAACAAGGGGTCGCCGGAGCACCGGATGCAGGCCGGCCGGATGGCGGCGGCGAAGCGCCGTTGATCAGCGTTCCAGCGCCACGGTCTTGATGACGGCGAAGACCGGTTTTCCGAGCTTCAGGTCAAGCCGCTCGACGGAAAGCGCGGTGATGCGGGCAAGCACCATGTCCCCGCCGCAGCGAATGCGGATACGCATCATGCCCTCGCCATCCGGCTCGATGGCGGCGACATGGCCTTCGAGGAGGTTGAGTGCGCTCAGGCATTCCGGCCGGATCGTCGCCACCATCACGTCGCGTTCGGGAATGTGGACGCGCACCGTGCGCCCCGCCTCCACATGGGCGTTCGGCACGACGATCCGCATGGCCGAAAGCCGGATGGTCGCCAGGCGGTGGGCGATGTCGACCGCCTCCACCGTGCCGGCCAGCACCGCGCCGGCGTCCCGCCGGTCGGAGGAGAGGAAGGCGGAGCCGCTGAGGATCTCTGAAGGCGTGCCGGTCGCCTCCACCCGGCCGTCCTTCATCATCACCACCTTGTCGGCGAGCCGCGCCACCTCCGCCACCGAATGGCTGACATAGACGATCGGCGTCGAGGTCTCGTCGCGCAGGCGCTCCAGATAGGGCAGGATTTCCGCCTTGCGCTCGTCGTCGAGTGCGGCGAGCGGTTCGTCCATCAGGAGCAGCCGCGGCGCCGACAGCAGCGCGCGGCCGATCGCCACGCGCTGCTTTTCCCCGCCGGACAGTTTGCCGGGCCGCCGGTCGAGCAGCGCGCCGATCCCGAGGAGGTCGACGATGCGGTCGAAATTTTCGGCCGGCGCCGCCCCGGGCGCGAACCATCGGCCATAGGCAAGGTTCTGCCGGACGCTGAGATGCGGGAAAAGCCGCCCTTCCTGGAAGACGTAGCCGAAGCGGCGCCTGTGCTTCGGCGCGAAGATGCGGTTTTCCGTATCGAGCAACACGTCGCCGTCGACCATCAGCCGGCCGTGGTCCGGCCTGGACAGTCCGGCGATCACCCGCACCAGCGAGGTCTTGCCGGAGCCCGAACGGCCGAACAGCGCCGTCACGCCGCCGTCCGACGTGAAGCCCGCATCGAGCGAGAACCCGCCCAGCCTCTGTTTCGCCTCGACGATGAGGGTCATTCGATATCGACCCTCCTGCCGACCAGGTAGGCCATGAATTCGGATGCGAGCAGCGCGGCGAAGGAGATGGCGATCGCGACCAGCGTCAGCCGCATGGCGCCGGCATCGCCGCCGGGCACCTGCGTGAACGTATAGATCGCCGCCGACAGTGTCTGGGTTTCGCCGGGGATGTTGGAGACGAAGGTGATCGTCGCGCCGAACTCGCCCATGGCCTTGGCGAAGGCCAGGATCATGCCGGCGATGATGCCGGGCAGGATGAGCGGCAGCGTGACGGTGACGAAGACCCAGGCCGGATTGGCGCCGAGCGTACCGGCCGCCTCCTCCAGCTTGCGGTCGACCGCCTCGATGGAAAGGCGGATGGAGCGGACCATCAGGGGAAAGCCCATCACGCCGCAGGCAAGCGCCGCCCCCGTCCAGCGGAACGAGAAGACGATGCCGAGATAATCGGCAAGAAAGGCGCCGACGACGCCGCGCCGGCCGAAAAGGACGAGGAGGATGAAACCGGTGACGACCGGCGGCAGGATGAGCGGCAGATGGACGATGCCGTTCAGGATCGACTTGCCCCAGAATTTTCCGCGCGCCAGCAGATAGGCGATGAGGATGCCGAAAGGCAGGCTGACGACCATCGCGATGCCGGACACCCACAGGCTGAGCCTGATCGCGGTCCATTCCTCATCACTCAATGCCAGCCAGTCCAAATACATGCTCCTGAACAGAAGGCCATCCGCCGGAAACGAATGGCCGATGCGAGCACCCGCCCCTTGAGGGAGAGGTGGCCGCCGCAAGACCACGGCGGTGAGACTTCCGCACTATGAACGGAGGCGCGGAGAAATGTCACCCCACCCGATGCCGCTCGCCGCCCCTCCCCCTCGGGGCAGGGCAATCGCATAGGAGGAACCGAGCCGATGCGGCTTGCTCATCGCTCCGCAAAAGCCCGGCATATCCTGCCCAGATGCGATTGCGCCGCCCTCAGGGAAGCAAGGCGCGCTCACCGGTCTTCTATTTCAGAACCGTAAAGCCTTCCTTCTCGAAGAAGGGCGCGGCCTGGGAGGATTTCAGATATTCGAGATAGGCGGCCGTGTCGGGCGACCTGGATTCCGACAGGATGGCGATCGGGTAGATGATCGGCGGATGGGTGTCTGCCGGGAAGGTGCCGACGACGGCGACGCCCGGATCGGCCGCGGCATCCGTCGCGTAGACGATGCCATAGGGCGCTTCGCCGCGCGAAACGAGCGCCAGCGCGGCGCGCACGCTTTCGGCCCCCGCGACGCTCTTTTCCACCGAGGCCCAGGCGCCGAGCTTTTCGAGCGCGGCCTTGCCGTACTTGCCGGCCGGGACGGAATCGGGCGCGCCCATGGCGAGCTTGCCGCCCTTCAGGAGACCGGCGAGGTCGAGGCCGGGCTTGATGTCGACCGGCGCGGCATTATCCTTGGCGGCCACCAGCACGATGCGGTTGCCCAGCCAGTTGGACTGTGTCCCCTCCTTCACCAGCTTCTTGTCGGCCACGTATTTCATCCAGTCGAGATCGGCCGAGATGAAGATGTCGGCCGGCGCGCCGGTCTCGATCTGCTTGGCGAGCGCCGAGCTGGCCGCATAGGAAACGACCACCGGCTTGCCCCAGGCCTTGTTGGCGTTGTCCAGCGCGTTCTTCATGCTGGCCGCGGCAAAGACGGTCACCTTTTCCTGCGCGGCGGCCGGGCCGGCGAGGCCGGCCAGCGACAGGAAGGCTGCAGCCGCCGATACGACGGCGATCTTGATCCAGGAACGGCGGTTGACGGTCATGATTTTCCTCTCCAGTCCTCACGCGGGATATTCTTTTGAATATCTCGCCAACCGCCCTTTGACCAGCGTTATATTCCACAAAATATCTTGATCTGTTCCGGGACTCCGGACCGCAATTCCCCGCGGCGGCGAAGCGCGGTTGCGGCGGATGTCGCAAGCCCCCGGGCAGAGCGCCCGGGAACCGGGCGAAATGCCGTCAGGGAACGGCGCGGAACCCGGGCACGCCGGACGCCGAAGGCCGCCGGCAGCGCCGCCTGTTCCTCGGCGGATGCCGGGACACGATAACAAAACGTTAACTCTCGCCCATCGTGAACATGTTCGGCGGATACCTTGGCCTTGCCCGGCGTTGAGAGGAAATGGCATGGAGACGGACGTCATGAACAGTATCCCAGCCCTCCTTCTGGCCCTGGCCGCCCTGATCGTCATCGGGTTCTACGCATTCTCCTTCATCGACATCCTAACGGGCTGAAATATCCCGGCGAACCGATGGGCGACCCTGCTTGACGACAACCTTCCGCCTGCCATTCTGGCGGGAGGGAGGCAGGCATGAGATATGTGGTCAATGGATTGATCGCCCTTCTGGGCATCGTGGGCGCCGGCGCCGTGGCGGGCATTGCCGCCATGCTCATGGCGGCTTTCGAGCTGACGGGCTCCTGCTTCGAGGGCGCCTGCGCCTATACGGCGGTATTCCTGGTCTTCCCGCTTCTCTGGATCGCGCTGACGGTGGCTTTCTTCGTCGCCTGGACAGCGATCCGCCGGAGGCGGAAGATCCCGAACATCACCGGGTAAGCACCTTTCGAATGCCCCGGAACGGCCGCCGATGCGCGGCTCCGGGATAGTTTGATATCAAATTATCTTGCCGGATTTTCCGATTCCCACTAGATTTCAGGCGGGAGGACGGACAATGGCGGCGCAGACACCGGCTCAACAGGCGGACAAGACGCAGGCGGAGCCCGCGGATGGCGAGGACTTCATCCCCGCCGTGTTCCGCAATCTCATCGGTTATCATCTGCGCGCGGCGCAGGAAGCATCCTTCCATGCCTTCGCGAAGGCGGCGGGAAAGGCGGACCTGAAGTCCGGCTGGTACGCATTGCTCACGGTGCTGGCGGAGCGGGACGGCATGACGCCTTCGGAACTCAGCCGCATCTGCGGGCGCGACCGTTCCACGCTGACCTCCAGCCTGAGGGAACTGGCCGGGCGCGGACTGGTCGAGCGGCACGGAAACCCGGACGACCAGCGCAGCTACAGCGTCCGGCTCACCGATAAGGGCCGGAGGATGCAGGCGCGGCTGCATGCGATTGCCGATGTCCACGACCGCCGGCTGGACGAGATCGCCGGAAAGGACAGGGCGGTGCTGATCGCCACGCTCGGCAGGATTGCCGCGACGTTTGGCGCCCGACGGGATTTCTGAGCGCGCCCCGCCCGGGTCGAGTGCGGCGACGACCTCCCCCTTGCGCTTCAGGCGGCAATCGGACCCATCGCCCGGCCGAGAGGTGACGGGAGGCGCGTTTGTATGTATGACAGGCAGCCGGCCATATCGGCCTGCCCATCGCCGCATTCGAGGAGAGACATGGCTGATCCCCGGAACCAGGACACCGGCGGCCTCGCCGACACCGTCGCGGCGACCGTCAGGCGCGGCAAAGCGGCCGCGGGTGCGCAATAACCGTTCGGGACAGAGTTCATGCGTCGCATCATCATCGCCATTACCGGGGCTTCCGGGGTCGTCTACGGCGTCCGCGCCCTGCAGCTCTTGCGGCAGGTCGAGGATGTGGAAACCCATGCGATGATCTCGCCCTCCGCCTTCCGGACGGCGACCGACGAGATCGACATGAGCGCCGAGGAGATCAGGGGCCTCGCCGACGTGCTCTACAATTACCGGGATATTGGCGCGGCGATCTCCTCCGGCTCGTTCCGCACGGCCGGCATGCTCGTCGCGCCCTGCTCGGTGAAGACGCTGAGCGGCATCGCCAATTGCTATAACGACGAGCTGATCGTGCGCGCCGCCGACGTCTGCCTCAAGGAGCGCCGCCGCGTCGTGCTGCTCTTCCGCGAGACGCCGCTCCATGCCGGCCACATCGCGCTGATGGACCAGGCGACCCGCAACGGCGCGGTCATCATGCCGCCAGTGCCCGCCTTCTATTCGAAGCCGAACTCGATCGACGAGATGGTGACCCAGACGGTCGGCCGCGCACTCGACCTCTTCGACATCAATCTGCCGATGGTGAAACGCTGGAAGGATGGGCCGGGATCGCCCGGCCAACATTGATTTCCATGGGCGGCGGCCAAGCGAGTTCCGGCTCAAGGCCCGGCCAGCGCCGCTTCGACGGTCCGAAGAGCCAGGGAGGCCTTCGCATCCGGCGCGGAGCCCCGGAAATACCGCAGCACGAGCGTAAGGTTCGCGCCCGCATCGTCCCGGCGGTCGCCGGTTCCGGCCAGCGCCAGCCCTTCCGCTTCGAGAAGCGCCAGCTCGATCCTTTCCGCATCGAGCTCGACGCCCTTCACGCCGTTGCGCAACCTTCCGGTTTCCGTCGCCGGCGCGGGCGGAAGGCCGCTCCTCAGCCTGCGGCGCACGGCACGCAGCGGCTTCACCACCTCCTCGCGCCAGGACGCGACGAGCCCGTCGATACGGGCGAGATCCGTTTCGCGCAACGCCACGGAATTTTTCGAAAGCCAGGCGGCAAAAAGAAACACCGGCACATCGACATCGCTTTCATCCTGCAGGACCAGACAGGCGTCGCCCACCCCCGGCAGGCCGTAGAGGCGCAGGGAAAAACCCCAAAGTCCCTGCCGGTCGCCGGCTGTCATCGCTTTCCCTTCAAGGTCCGTCCACTCCGCCCCCGAGACAACGGGCGGGGAGAAACGCCGTGTTTCAGCCCTTCCCCAGCGACCGGACATTGGCCGCAAGCCCGGCGGCGAGCCGCAGCGCCGCGCCCGTCGCCATCACCATCGGCGGCAGGATCAGCCATTCGAGCGTCCAGGCGGCGCCCGAGCGCTCCTGCTCGTGCACCATGGATTGCTGCATGCCGGAAAGCTGCACCGCGTTGAAGCGGGCGAGCGAGACGAGCACCTCGGCCGCCACCGGATTCTGCTTGTGAGCCATGGCGGAAGATCCGCCGCCGCCGGCAAGCTCCATCTCGCCGCCCATTTCGGCCAGCAGCGCCACGTCCTGGCCCAGCTTGCCGAGCGAACCGGAAATCAGCGCCAGGATGCCGGCGAATTCCGCCAGCCGGTCGCGCTGGCTCTGCCATTGCGGCGTGTCGGTCAGGAAAAGCTCCCAGGCAAGCGACTTGCGCACCTCGGCCGCATGCGCGCCCAGCTTCTCCAGCGTGCCGGCCGCGCCGCCGAACTGGACGGCAAAACCGTGCTCGGAAAAGACCTCCAGCCGATGGCGGTGGCGGATGAGCGGCTCCCGCCACGCGCGGATGCGGTCGGAGACGGTGATCGGGATCGCCGCCTGCATGCGGGTATGCCCCATCAGCGCCCGGCCGCCGAATGTCCGGTCGATCTCGCCCAGGACCTTTTCCAGCGCGGAAAGGCGCTCGTTGAACAGCCCGCAGACCTGCTTCAGCCTGAGGATCAGCGCCGTGTCGATGACATCCTGGCTGGTCGCGCCGAAATGCACGTATTGCGCCGCATCGTCGCCGACGACCCCCCGCAGCTGGCTGACGAGGTCTGCGACCACGATGCCGTCACGAGCCGTGCCCTGCCGGAGTTCGGCCATATCGGGCGTGAACGCGCCGCAGACGGCGCAGATGCGCTCCGCCGCATCGGCGGGAATGACGCCCGCGCTTGCCTCGGCCTTGGCAAGCGCCGACTCGAAGGCAAGCATGGCTTCGATCTCGGCCTCTGCCGAAAACAGCCTTCCGGCCTCCTCGTCACCGAGGAGGCCGGACAGGAACGGATGCTCGAAAGCCGAAACGCTCATGGAAACCCCTGATCTTCGACATCAGTATCAGATATCGAAGAATATGGTTTCATTTTCGCCCTGAAGATAGATGTTGAAGGTGACGGTATTACCCTCACGCTTGCCGATCAGGGTGGGAACGCGGACCTTGTGCTCGATGCGGCTGAGAATCGGGTCCTCGGCATTGGCCTCTTCCTCGTCGGAAAAGTACATGCGGGTGTTGAGGCCGAGGTTGATGCCGCGCGCGACCACCCAGAAGGTGACGTGCGGCGCCATCAGGCGGCCGTCGCGGAAGGGAACGCGGCCGGGCTTGATCGTTTCGAAAACGAACTCGCCGGTGGTCATGTCGCCGGGACAACGCGCCCATCCGAAGAAGTTCGGGTCGGCCTTGCCGCGGGTTTCCGACGGGCTGTTGTAGAAACCGTCCGCATCCGCCTGCCAGACCTCGATCAGTGCGTCCTTGAGCGGCGTCATCGCGCCGTCGTAGACGAAGCCGCGGATGATGATGCGGTCGCCGCGGGTCTTGTCGTTGACCATCGGGCCGGAGCCGAGGTCGGTCTCGTAGACGCCGGTGATGCCGGAAAAATTCGGCGTGCAGCCGATATGGACGTAGGGACCTGCCGTCTGCGAGGCGGATTCCTTGAAATAGGTGAGCGGCTGGACCATGGATCAGTTCCCTTCCTTGCGGTTCTCGAAAAGCGTCGAGCGGCGGCCGCGCAAGATAATGTCGAACTTGTAGGCTCTCATGTCATGCGGAATCGTGCTGTTCATGTCGAGGGCGGCGATCAGGCCCTTGATGGCGTTCTCGTCCGGAATGGTCTTCACGATGGGACAAATCCAGATCATCGGATCGCCTTCGAAATACATCTGGGTGATCAGGCGCTGGGCAAAGCCGTGGCCGAAGACCGAGAAGTGGATATGCGCCGGGCGCCAGTCGTTGACGCCGTTCGGCCACGGATACGGACCGGGCTTGATCGTCTTGAAGAAATAGTTGCCGTTCTCGTCGGTGATGGTGCGGCCGCAGCCGCCGAAATTCGGGTCGAGCGGCGCGAGATAGGTTTCCTTCTTGTGGCGATAACGGCCGCCGGCATTGGCCTGCCAGAATTCCACCAGCGCGCCGGGAATGCCGACGCCACGCTCGTCCAGCACGCGGCCGTAGACGAGGATGCGTTCGCCGATCGCCATCTCGCCGGGCTTGGCATAGTTGACGATCAGGTCGTTGTCGAACTCGCCGATGATGTTGTGGCCGAAGACCGGGCCGGTGATCTCGCTCCTGGTGCCTTCGAGCGAGATCAGCGCGCGCTGGGGCGAGCGCAGCACGGAGGTCTTGTAGGCGGGCGTGAAGGCCGGCGGATGCCATTGCCTGTCCCGGGCAAAGAAAGGTGTCGTTTCTGGCGGTATGTTCTTCATTTCGTCCCTCCCGCGGCCTTTTCCGCGTCCATTTCGGCATAAGTGGCCTTCGCGATCTTGAAGGCATGGTTGGCGGCCGGAACACCGGCATAGACTGCCACATGCATCAGGGCTTCGCGGATGTCGTCCTTCGTCGCGCCCGTGTTGGCGGTTGCGCGGATATGCATGGCGACCTCGTCGTAATGGCCGAGCGCGGCGAGCAGGGCGATCGTCACCATGGAACGCTCGCGCTTCGTCCAGTGCTGGCGAGACCAGACCGACCCCCAGGCGCTTTCGGTGATGAGTTCCTGGAAAGGCTGGTCGAACGGCGTCTTGTTCGCCTGGGCGCGGTCCACATAGGCATCGCCGAGCACGGAGCGGCGCGTCTTCATGCCTTCCGCGTAACGTTCCGACGGCTTGGAAGCTTCGGCCATCTCTATTCCTCGTTCAGTTGTTCGATGAAGCCGCGGATGAGCGCGGCATGGGCGGCAGGCGTTTCGACGCAGGGGATATGCGCGGCGCCGTCGATGATCTCGAAGCGCGCGCCGGGGATCAGGTCGGCGAGCGACTTCACCACGTCCGGCGGCGTCGAGCCGTCCTCGCGGCCGACGACGCAGAGCGCCGGCACCGCGATCCTCTTCGCGACCTCGGTGAAATCGGCGTCGCGGATCGCCGCGCATGTGCCGCTGTAGCCGAGGACCGGCTGGCGCACGAGCATGTTGCAATAGGCCTGGTAGGCAGCGTTTTCCGGCCTGCGGAAAGGCGCGGTGAACCAGCGCTCCATGATCGCGTCGAGAATGTTGCCGATGCCCTTTTCCTCGACGGTGGCGATGCGCGCCGCCCACATCTCGGCCGTGCCGATCTTGTGCGCGGTATTGGAAAGCACCAGCCCCTTCACGAGGTCCGGCCTGCTTGCATACAGACCCTGCGCGATCAGCCCGCCCACCGAGAGACCGCAGACGACCACCCCGGACAGTTCCAGATGATCGAGCAGCCCGGCAAGGTCGGCCGCATGGTCGTCGATCGAATAGGGCGGGTTGCCGAGGCCGGAAAGCCCGTGACCACGCTTGTCGTAAGTGAGGATCGTGTAGTCTTCGGCAAGCTTCGGAGCCACGTGATGCCAGATACGACTGTCCGTTCCGAGCGAATTGATGAAGACGACGACCGGCCTGTCACCCTCCGCGCGGCGAATGTCGTAATGGATCACAATGCCGTTGATGTGTACAAACTGCATCCGCACCTCCTCTTACCTTGATAGATTGCACTAGTTTTCGGTTAGGTAAAATGATATTTTATACGCGTTCTCCTAACCGTCAGGTTATTTGATTTTGATCAATCCCAGAGTCAAATTCCGGCACTTGCATACATTCATGGAGGTTGCCCGCCAGAAAAGCGTGGTCAGGGCGGCCGAAATCCTGAATGTCAGCCAGCCGGCCGTGACCAAGACCATACGCGAACTCGAAGAGGCGCTGGGCGTCGCCGTCTTCGAGCGCGAGGGCCGCGGCATCCGCATAACGCGGTATGGCGAGGTTTTTCTGCGCCATGCGGGCGCGGCGCTGACGGCGCTGCGCCAGGGCATCGACTCCGTCTCCCAGGAACTCTTCGAATCCGCCCCGCCGGTGCGCGTCGGCGCGCTGCCCACGGTTTCGACGCGGGTCATGCCGCGCGCCATGACCCTGTTCCTGGCCGAGAAGACCGGCAGCCGGGTCAAGATCGTGACAGGCGACAACGCCGTTCTGATGGAACAGCTCCGGATCGGCGACCTCGATCTCGTCGTCGGCCGGCTGGCTTCCCCGGAAAAGATGACCGGACTTTCCTTCGAGCACCTCTATTCCGAGCAGGTCGTGTTCGTCGTCCGCCCCGGCCATCCGCTGCTCGGCGGCAAGCGTTCGATCTTCGGAGGCTTTGCGGAATATCCGGTGCTGATGCCGACGCGCGGCTCGATCATCCGGCCGTCTGTCGAGCAGTTCCTGATCGCCAACGGCGTCGCCAGCCTTCCCACCCAGATAGAGACCGTCTCGGACGCCTTCGGCCGCGCCTTCGTGCGCGAAAGCGATGCGATCTGGATCATCTCCTCGGGCGTGGTCGCCGCCGATATCGGGGACGGAATCCTCGCGACGCTGCCGATCGACACGGGCGAGACCCGCGGCCCGGTCGGCCTGACCATGCGCGCCGACGCGGCGCCGTCGACGCCGGTTTCCATCCTCATGCAGACGATCCGCCAGGCGGCGGGAGAAATCATGCCGGGACGATAGGCGGAGGTTCAGCCCATCCGCAGTTCCGGGAACTTGCGGCGCAATTCGTCCCTGGAAGCGATCACCGCGTCGTCGGCGCGGAGCGTCACCGAGATATTGTCCGCCACGTTCAGCGTCTCCTCGAAATGGATCGGCATCTCGTCCCCGCCCTGGCGAACCAGCAGTGCCTCCTTCCGGAAACCCTGTTTCAGCAGCCAGTCGCGCGGGGCCGTCAGGCTCACCGCCACGCGGAACGCGCCGCCGTCCTCCCTGCGGGCCTTGAGCTTGTAGGTGACGGGCGAGCGCGTGCCGTCGATATCGATCTGGCCGGGATAACCGGCCTCCTTCAGATGTTCTGCCATGGATTGCTCCTTCCCTTCGGTGGCCCTCGAGGACAACCTGTGCCCGCCATCTTTGTTCCGGGTGAAGGGAGCGCGGCCGATCAAGCCCGGTTGACGGCTGTCAACCGGCGTGATCGAAAGGGCCGGCGACGAGAAGAGGAGGAGCGATCGATGACGGACCGGGACTTGCTGGAAGCGCTGTTCGCCGCGGCCGTGAAGGCAGCCGATCCGCTGACCGGCATCAGCAAGCATCTGCCCTCCCCGCCGGAAAACGGCCGCACCGTCGTGATCGGCGCCGGCAAGGGCGCCGCGCAGATGGCCGCAGCGCTGGAAAGCGTCTGGGCCGGACCGCTCTCCGGCATCGTCGTGACCCGCTACGGCTACGGCTGCGAGACAAGATCGATCGAAATCCTCGAAGCCTCGCACCCCGTGCCGGATGCGGCGGGCCTTGCCGGGGCCAGACGTCTTGTGGAGGCCGTCTCCGGCCTCTCCGGACAGGACCTCGTCATCGCGCTCATCTGCGGCGGTGGCTCGGCGCTGCTGCCCGCTCCGCCCGAAGGCCTGACGCTGGAAGACGAGATCGCGCTGAACGAGACGCTGCTGGCGTCCGGCGCGCCGATCTCCGCCATGAACGTCGTGCGCAAACATCTTTCGACCATCAAGGGCGGCAGGCTTGCGGCGGCGACCCAGGCCCGCGTCGTCAGCCTGATCGTTTCCGACATTCCCGGCGACAATCCGGCCTTCGTCGCCTCCGGCCCGACCATTCCGGACGCGACGACGCGGCAGGACGCGCTTGCGATCGTCGAGCAGTACCGCCTGAAACTGCCGGAGGCCATGATCGCGCACCTGAATTCGCCGGCGGCGGACGCGCCGAAACCGGACGACCTCGTCTTCGCCCGCCATGAGCACCATGTGATCGCCTCCGCCGGCGTATCGCTGGCGGCGGCGGCGGACGTCGCCCGCGCCCGTGGCGTGACGCCCTATATCCTGTCGGATTCCGTCGAGGGCGAATCCCGCGACGTCGCGCTGGTCCATGCGGCCCTCGCGCGGGAAGTGGCGCTTCGCGACCGGCCTTTCGCCAGGCCGGCCGTGCTGCTTTCCGGCGGCGAGACCACGGTGACCCTGCGGGGAAAAGGCGGCAAGGGCGGTCGCAACGGCGAATTCGCGCTCGCGCTGGCGCTGGCGATCGACGGCTACGACGTCACGGCGCTCGCCGCCGATACCGACGGCATGGACGGGTCGGAAACGAATGCCGGCGCCTTTGCCGATGGCACGACCGCGCGCCGCCTGCGCGCCGCCGGCCTGGACGGGCGCAGGCTGCTCGACGGCAATGACAGCTTTTCCGGCTTCCGCGCCATCGGCGATGTCTTCACCACCGGCCCGACCGGAACCAACGTCAACGATTTCCGGGCGATCCTGGTGCGGTAGGATTTCGCTCACCCTCCTGGGCCATCGCATGCGGAAAACCGCGCAAGTGCGACTTGCTCCCCTTACCATTCCACAGAAGCCTCGGAATATTCTGCTCAATGCAATTGCCCTGCTCCCACAGGGAATGGCCGGGGTGCTACTGCAACTGCGGCTTCCGCAGGAAATCGTTGCGGTCGGCGGACTTCACCTTAAGCCAGGCCTCGCGACCGTCGCGCAGGATGCGCATCGGGATTTCCGCGCCCGGCGGGCCGCTTTCCCAGATCTTGCGGTAGAAGTCCGCAAGCCCGTCGACCTCGCCGTCGCGGATCTCCGAGATGACGTCCCCGCGGCGCAGGCCCGCCTTGGCGGCGGGGCCGTTTTCGGTCACGCTCATGACGACGACCTCGCCATTGCTCTCCGCCGAGAACGCGCCGAGCCAGGGGCGCGGCGGCTTGTTGATCTCGCCGCGGTTCAATACGTCGTCGAGGATCGGCTGCAGCAGGTTGATCGGCACGACCATGTTGATGTCGGCGATCTCGCCGCCCTTGCTCATCTGCAGACGCAGCGACCCGATGCCGATCAGCTTGCCTTCCGCATCGATCAGCCCCGCGCCGCCCCAGGAAGGATGCGCCGGCGCGATGAAGATCGCCTCGTCGATCAGATATTCCCAATAGCCGGCGAATTCCTGCTTGGCGACGATATTGCCGCGGACATACTGGCCTTCGCCATCGGCGAACACCACCGGGTCGCCCACATGGGCGCTATCGGAATCGCCCAGTTCAAGCGATGGCAGATCGAGCGGAGCGAGCGCCTGCACGAGGCCGAAACCGCTCTCCTGGTCATAGGCGAGCGCATGGGCGGGCACCACGCTCCCGTCATGCCGCGTCAGCCAGACGTCCTCCGCCTCGGTGATGAGATAACCGATCGTCAGCACCAGACCGTTGTCGCGGATGACGACGCCGTTGCCTTCTCGGCGCGTGCCGAGCGCATCGGCCGTAAAGGCATTCTCCGGAATTGAGGCGCGCACAGCCACGACGGACCGCAAGATTTTTTCGATATCCATGATGCAATTCCTGATGAGGCGATACCGGCCGGAAGCCTGCAAGGATCTCCGCGACCGGACCATACTGTTTCTTTAAGGTATGAATGTGAACGGCGCGACGCAAGGGACGGCGAAACGGCAGGCCGACCGGCGCATCGCCGGCCCGCGCGGGCCTGCTTGTCGCCGCGGTGATCCAACGGCCCCGTCGCCGCCGGGTTACGCTCGCTTAACGCACGTTTCCTATCAGACAAGTGGATCGCTTCTGCCTGGGCGAAGCGGCATCGGAAACGGGGGCCGGAGGCATTTGACGGGAATCTTCTTCAGGGACGGCAAGGAAGACGTGGACTGGCGCGCGATCGCCCACGGGCGGACAGGCTTCGGTCTGGAGTCGCACTGGGGAAACAGGCCCCTGGGCCATATCGACATCACGAACTATGATGCGGCAAACGGGGTGACGAACGTTCTCCATTTTGCGACATGGAAGCCAAATCGCAAACTGAGGATAGAGGGTCGGTCCGCCGGTCGCGCGATGGCGCTCGCGTTTCGCGACTGCGTCAGGACCAATCTGAATTGCCGGCGGATCGTCTTCCGGGAGAACCACCTGGAATATGCCGAGATCGGCTATCCCTCATTTTTCAGGAGTCTCGGCGCGGTTCCCCGCCTCAACGACCGCCACCCCAACCGCGCCGCCTGGCACTGGGACTGGAGCGGCGATCCGGTCGAGGGGGACGAATGGCTGGGACGTTCCGATCTTCCGCAATAGCCCGGCAGGTCTGCGGGGGCCTTCTGCCGCCCAATCGGCGGCAGAAGAAGAACGGCAGGCTCAGCTTGCCGGCGTCAGCGTGACCGAAGTGCCGGTCGCGGCGACGTTGAGGCCGAGCTGGCCGGTGACGCTCACCGTCTGCAGGTGGATGGAGCCGGCCGTGCCGCCGACGAGAATGTTCGCGCCGATGCCCGCACCCACCGTGGCCTCGGCCGTGGCGCCCTGGTAGAGCCCGCCGAGCGAACCGTGGTGATAGCCGGCGGTCGGGGCGAAAACGGCCCAGATCAGGCGCGAGCGGGTGGTGAAGCCCAGGTCCACGCCCATCTTGCGCACCACGCCGGTATAGCGGTCGATCGGCTCGCTGCCGATTGCCGAGGTGAAGACGCAGTCGGCTTCCTTGGCGGAACCCAGCACGTAGCCGACACCGCCGCTGATCGTGCAATCCAGATAGCCAATGCGCACGCCGCCGCGCTGGTCCGGCTCCTCATAGACCGGAACCCGGTCCCGGCGGGAAATCACATCGGCCGAAAAGGCCGTTCCGGCGCTCGTCAGAACCGGAAGTGCGGCAAGCGCCACGGCAACAAACTTATTCATCCCTGTACTCCTTTAATTCTTTAGCCGCCCGTCATTGGGAATCACGTACGCGGACAGCCAGCGATGGGCAACGCTTGTGGCAGAAGAATGATCTCGCGCCGCAACACACAAATTGTCACATGCCCGCGCCGAACGTGAGCGGCTCAGGCTGCGGCTTCCACCAGCCGCAGGCTTTCGCGCTCCGTCTCGCGGTATTGGCGCGGCGTTTGGCCGGTGCGCTTCCTGAAGCAGCGGGAAAAATAGGCGGCGTCGGCGAAACCGAGCCCGTCGGCGATCGACTGCACGCTCGCCGTGGTGAAGACGAGCGCACGGCGGGCCTCGTCCATGACGCGGGCCATGACGAGATCGTGGATGCTCATGCCCGTGACCTCGCGCACCACGCGATTGAGATGGGTCGGCGAAAGGTTCAGGTGCCTGGCATAGTCTTCGGCCGGCATCTGCTCGCGGAAATGCCGGCCGATCAGGTCCTTCAGCGCCTCGACGCGAGCAAGATTGATGTCCCCCGCGCCCGCCGCGCCATCGTCGTCGGCGCCGACCACGCGGCCGAGGATGAGGATCGCCGCCGTCAGATAAGCCTCGATCAGATCGTTGCGGCCGGCGCGGCGTGCCTCGAATTCGGCGAAGAGGCGTGAGAAGGTCTCGTCGAGATAACGGGCGTCGTCGCCGGCCGGCAACGGAATCATCCGCGGGGCCGACAGCCAGTCGCCCGGCCGTTTTGCAAGCCCCGCGGTCAGCCGCAGCCGCTCTGCCACCAGCGTGATCACCATCCCGTCGATATCGCGGGAGAAACGGAAGCCATGGCCGACGCCCGGCGGCACCGCAACGACGCAGGGAGGAACGAGCGCGACGGTCGAAGCCCCGAGGATCGCATCGCCCGATCCGTTCCGAATGTACAAAAACTGCTGGAAACTCTCGTGGCGATGGCGGCCGATCTCCCACTGATGCGTGCTGCTGCGCGAAGCGATCGTTTCGCAATGCAGCCAGAAATCCGGCCGTTTCGAGCGACTTTCTCCATAGAGATCGTAAGTGGGCACTGGCGAAAGCATAGAACGCTCCAGCAAGGGGATGTTCGCTTTGTCCTATAGATTGCGTGAAATGTCCATGTTCGGGACCCTGATCGCCCGCTTAGCATAAGACAGATTTTCGGGAGGATTTCATGCGCACTCAAGTCGTCATCATCGGATCGGGGCCGTCCGGCCTGCTGCTCGGCCAGTTGTTGACCAATGCCGGCATCGACAACGTCATCCTCGATCGCGTCGGCAAGGACTACATCCTCGGCCGCGTGCGCGCCGGCGTGCTGGAGGAGGGCATGGTCGGCATGCTCGACCGGGCCGGGGCGGGCGGGCGCATGCACCGGGAGGGCCTGCCGCACGAGGGCTTCTCGCTCGCCTTCGACGGTCGCGACCACCGCATCGACCTTTTCGGGCTCACCGGGAAACGCGTCATGGTCTATGGTCAGACGGAACTTACCCACGATCTGATGGACAGGCGCGAGGCCTCAGGCGGCGTTTCGGTCTACGAGACGGCCAATGTCACGCCGCACGATTTCGATGGGGACAAGCCTTACGTCACCCACGAGAAGGACGGCGTCACCCACCGGATCGATTGCGATTTCATCGCCGGTTGCGACGGCTATCACGGCGTGAGCCGCAAGTCGGTGCCGCAGAGCGCGCTGCAAACCTTCGAGCGTGTCTATCCCTTCGGCTGGCTCGGCATCCTCGCGGACGTGCCGCCGGTCAACCACGAACTCATCTACGCCAACCATCCGCGCGGCTTCGCGCTCTGCTCCATGCGCTCGCAGACCCGCAGCCGCTACTACATCCAGTGCGCGCTGGACGAGAAGATCGAGAACTGGCCGGACGACCGTTTCTACGACGAACTGCGCCGGCGGCTGCCGGCCGAACATGCCGGAAACATGATCGTTGGCCCCTCCTTCGAGAAGTCGATCGCTCCGCTGCGCTCCTTCGTCGCCGAGCCGATGCGCTTCGGCGCGCTTTTCCTTGTCGGCGACGCGGCGCATATCGTGCCGCCGACCGGCGCCAAGGGCCTCAATCTCGCGGCGAGCGATGTCCATTACCTGTTCGACGGCCTTCGGGCCTATTACGGGGAGAAATCCAGCGCCGGCATCGACGCCTATTCGGACCGGGCGCTGAAGCGCGTCTGGCGGGCGGTGCGCTTCTCCTGGTCGATGACGACGCTGATGCACCGGTTCCCCGATACCGGCGAGTTCGGCCAGAAGATCCAGGAGGCCGAACTCGATTACCTCGTCGGCTCGCAGGCGGCCTCGACCGCGCTCGCGGAGAACTATGTCGGGTTGCCGTACTGAGAAGGCGCCCGGTCGCCGGGCCGGAAACAGGCCAGCAGCCTGATGCCAAGCGCCGCAAAGATGAGCGCCATCGCCGGCAGGTAGGAGCCGTCCATGACGGCGCGCTTGCCGAAGGTGAAGACGAAGGACATCCAGATATACCAGGCGCCGAACCCGTGGAGCCAGCGCCAGGCCCTTCGCCCGATCGCGCTCGCGACCGGATCGAAGGAGGTGACCGCCATGAGCAGGATGAAGACATAGGCGAGGCCGCCGGCGAAGATCGTCGCCATGTTGGTGAGCTGCCAGAACAGCGCTTCGTTCACCGCGAGCAGCGTCCCTATCGCCGCCAGATGCACGATATGCGAAAGCGCAAAGGACAGGCCCAGATACCGCCGGTTCCGGACCTGCCAGAGGGTGAACCCGTTCGGCACCAGCCGCGCCCAGGCCGAGGCGGTGAACGCCATCAGGAAAAGGACCAGCGACAGGCGCGCGGTCCAGCGGATTACCAGCCTCGACGCTTCCGCCGTGTCGGACGCCAGGCCGTACATTGCCAAAACCATCGCCAGCAGCAACAGGGCGGCCGAGCCGGTCAAACGCCATCGGTTGGGCATCATCTTCCATACTCCCGTGCATCTTTATGTAATCAGTGTTTACATAAAGGGCAATGAAAGACAATCGATGTAATCACCGCTTACAAAAATGTGATTGCGTGGTAGGGTCGCGGCATGCCTGACAGCGCTCCATCGAAATCGACCGAAAACCCCGCCCGGAAAACCTATCACCACGGCAATCTGGTGGAGGCGCTGATCGCCGCCGCCATTGCCCTGATCGAGGAGAAGGGCGTCGAAAACCTGTCGGTCCGCGAAGTGGCCAAGAAGGCCGGGGTCTCGCCGGGCGCGCCGTTCCGGCATTTCGCGAACAAGACGGCATTGCTGACCGCTGTCGCGGAGCAGGCGATGTCCCGGCTGGCCCATTCGGTCGAAGCCGCCCTGTCGCAGGTCCGAAGCGGCAACCCCATGGACGAGTTGCGGGCGTTCGGCCTCGGCTATCTCCGCTGGGCGCGGGAAAATCCGACGCATTTCCAGATCATCAGCTCCCGTTCGCTGATCGATTTCCCCGCTTCCGGGACTCTTGTCGCCGAAAACGAGCGGCTGCGGCAGAAAACGGCGGCGCTCGTGCAGCGCGCCCAGGCTCAAGGGGCCATTCGGGCATCGGTCGATGCGGAAGACGTGATGCTCTCGGCCCGCGCCTTCGTCTACGGGCTTTCGAGAATGTATATCGACGGGCATTTTCCGGAATGGCGGGTCAGCCGCGCGCCCGACGAGGCGATGCGCCGCGCCCTCGATCTATTCGTCGAAGGGCTGGCCTCGCACCGGCCGTAACGAAGCGCCCGTACCTGGAGCGCAACCGGACGGCGCTCGTTGCGCCCCGGCTCGCCGATTCTTCCCGCCGGCCAGAAAGGTAAGTCTCAGCTTATCAAACCGGGGCCGAAACCCGATTGTCCGCAGGCCCTTGAGATCAGCGGTCGAAAAGGTCCTGCCACTGCTTTTCACCGACGAGACAGTCGGTCGTCGGCTGAACGCCGGCAATCTTCTGCACGGTCGCCGGCGGCGGCAGGCCGCTGATCTCCATGACCAGCTTGCGGCGCACCGCGACCGCGAAATCCTCTATCTTGTGGACCGGCAGGACGAAGGAGCCAGGACCGCCGACAACGCAATCCGCGTAATATTTGTCGAGCCCGCCCGGCGCGCCGGAAGGGCGCACCATGATCGCGAGGCCGTTGATGACGAGGCCCGCCTCCAGCGCCTTGTCACGCGCCGGCACGACCGGATTGCCGGAATTGTTTGGCCCGTCGCCGGAAACGTCGATCACCTGCCGCATGCCGTGATAGGAATTGGCGACGAGCATCGTCGCGCCCTGGGCGATCGCCGCCGAGATCGATGTCCGCCGCTGGGTGTTGATCGGCCGCGCCTCCAGCCTGTCGGCGAAGTCGATCGCGTCCTTTTCGCTCTCGATCACCTGCCAGTCGATGACGGAATCGGGCACCACGTCACCCGCCCACTCGAAATAGCTGATCGCAATGCGGCCGGTAAGCCCGGTCTTCACCGCGTCGATGAACTCCTTGTGCTTGAGCGCCTCGACATAACCTTCGCGCTGGATGCGGACTTCCTCATAATCCATGGAGCGGGACGTATCGACCGCGAGAATCAGTTCCACATCGACCTCTCCTCCCTTTGCCTGGGCCACCACGGGCGCCGCCGAGGCGGAGAGGGTCATGAGCATCGCAAGTGTTGTGAGCATGGGCAATCCAATCACTGCGTTCGTCGTGACGAAACTGTAACACAGGTTGGATCACGGGCGACTCCCCGCCGCGCGCGTCCCTTCAACTTTCGGTGATGCCCTATTCCGCCGCCGGCACGGGTGCTTTCGCCCCCTGCGTCAAGGCTTCGATCAGGCAATCCATGATCGCCTTGCGAAGGGCATAGGTATTGGCATTGGTCCGTTTGTGGTCGAGGCACTGGGCCGCCTCCACCAGGCTCATTCCCTGATGGACGACGATCTGATGGGCGCGGTTCATCGCCCAATGCTCGATCGAATGACCATCCTCACTGGCATGACTTTGTCCGTTCAAAGGCAGCCTCGCTAGATCATCAGCGTTGTTCTACGAATCATTTCGCAATCCGGAAGGTAACGCAGCCGCCAGCGTCAGTGAATCCGATCCTTCTTTATTTCTTGTATAGAAGAAGGGAATTATCCAGGCTTTTCAATGACTACAATTTCTTGCGGGTTAGAATTGCGATCCCGCCGGGCAGAGGGGGTATCTTCCCGTAGCGCCCATGATTTACCTTTTCTGCCCCACCGAGCGCCCCGCCCCCTCCGGCGGCGGCAAATCCCCGTGCGCGTCGATCAGCGGTTGCAGCCTGCCCATCACGTCCGCTCCCGGCGGCACCGCCTTGCCCTCGGCGGAGGACACATGCAGCATCAGGTGTTCGCAGGTGGCGAGCAGCGTGCCGTCCGCGCGGGTCAGCGACATGAAGCTCTGCAACTTCCTGCCGTCCGAGGAGGGCAGGATCTGGGCGCTGACCCTGAGCAGGTCGCCGAGCCTGGCTTCATCGAGCAGCCGGGTGTGGGTCTCGACCGTGTAATAGCTGTTGCCGGCCGCGACATAGTCCATGTCCACGCCGATCAGGCGCAGCAGCGAGTCGCTCGCGTCGGCAAAACATTGCGCATAACGGAACTCGGTCATGTGGCCGTTATAATCGATCCAGGACGGATGGACCTTGATCTCCAGGAGGTCGAGCGGCTCCCTGCCCGGCCTCGCCTCCTTTTTCGGCGCGGTCTTCCAGAGATGCTTCTCGAACCCGGCGAGGATCTTGCCGGCGCCCCAGCCCCTGCCGCCATCGCCGGCCTTCAGCGCCTGCATGATGCCGACGAGGTTTTCGTCGCGGATGCGCTCCAGCTCGCGGATACCGCGGGCGCCGGACTGCGCGTCCGACTGCGCGGCGATCTTGTCGATCAGCGCATCGTCGAGATCCACCACATCGGTGAGCTTCGTCCAGGGCCAGGAGAGGCAGGGGCCGAACTGCGCCAGGAAGTGGCGCATGCCCGCCTCGCCGCCAGCGATGCGATAGGTCTCGAACAGGCCCATCTGCGCCCAGCGCATGCCGAAGGAATAACGGATCACGTCGTCCAGCGTTTCCGTGTCGCAGATGTCGTCGTGGATCAACCACAGTCCCTCGCGCCAGACGGCCTCCAGCAGGCGATCTCCGACAAAGGCCTCGATCTCCCTCTTGATGACGACGCCCTTCATGCCGATCGGCGCGAGCTTTTCCTGCGCGGCCTTCAGCGTCTCGGCGGATGTCTTGCCGCCGCCGACCAGCTCGGCGAGCGGCAGCAGATAAACCGGGTTGTAGGGATGCGCGACGAACATGCGCTCCGGGTGCTTCATGTCCCGCTGCAGGTCGGTCGGCATCAGGCCTGAGGTGGAGGAGCCGATCAGCGCGTCCGGGCTGGCGGCCGCGTCGATCTCGGTCAGCACGCCGCGCTTCAGCTCCAGCCGCTCCGGCACACTTTCCTGAATCCAGTCGGCGCCCTGGACCGCCTCCTTGAGGGACGCGCAGAAGACGATCCTTCCCCTGGGCGGAAGCGGCGCCATGGTGAGCATGCCGTAGGCGCGCTCGGCATTGGCCAGCACCTCGCCGACGATGCGGGCCGCTTCGGGATGCGGGTCGTACATGTTGACGTCGATGCCGGCGAGCGCGAAGCGGGCCGCCCACGCCCCGCCGATCACGCCGCCGCCGATGCAGGCTGCCTTCCGGATGCTGGTCATCTTGGTTCCTCGCCTCTGTCTCGCATGAACACCCTCTCATCCGGCCTTCGGCAGAACGTCACCGCTTCCTGAGCTTCAACTTCTCACGCACCTGGTCCGGCCCGATGATCTTCGCGCCCATGCCCTCGATCACGCCGACCGCCTTTTCGACGAGTTCGGCATTGGTGGCGAGCCGGCCCTTGCCGGCATAGAGGTTGTCCTCCAGCCCGACGCGGACATTGCCGCCGGCGAGCACCGCCGCCGCCGGATAGCCGAGCGCGTTGCGGCCGATCGAGAAGGCCGAGAAGGTCCAGTGCTTCGGCACGTTGTTGACCATCGCCATGAACGTGTTGAGATCGTCCGGCGCGCCCCACGGAATGCCCATGCAGAGCTGGATCAGCACCGGGTCCTCGATCAGTCCTTCTTCCACGAGCTGCCTGGCGAACCACAGATGGCCGGTATCGAAGGCCTCGATCTCGGGCCGCACGCCGAGCGCCGTCATCTGCCGCGCCATCTCACGCAGCATCGAAGGCGTGTTGGTCATCACATAGTCGCCGAGCGAAAAGTTCATCGTGCCGCAATCGAGCGTACAGATTTCCGGCAGGCATTCGGCGACGTGGGCGACGCGCTCCGTGGCGCCCGCCATGTCCGTGCCGGCGGGATTGACCGGGAACGGCGCCTCGACATTGCCGAACACGAGGTCGCCGCCCATGCCGGCGGTGAGGTTCAGCACCACGTCCACATCCGCCGAGCGGATGCGGTCGGTCACCTCCCTGTAGAGTTCCCTGTTGCGGGCGGCGGCCCCCGTCTCCGGATTGCGGACGTGGCAGTGAACGACCGCGGCGCCCGCCCTGGCGGCCTCGATCGCCGACTCGGCGATCTGTTTCGGGGTGATCGGAACGTGTCCGGACTTGGCGGTCGTATCGCCCGCGCCGGTGACGGCGCAGGTGATGAAAACCTCGCGATTCATCTCGAGCGGCATGTTCCCCTCCTTGTTCGTTTTGCCCATTACGAACCGGAAAAGCCGGGAATGCTTTTCATTTCCGGCGCCATTCCATACATTATCGGAAGCGGGAGGCGCGCGGCGATGATCGGGACATTCGCGGACGAGCAGCATTTCGACATTCTGGTGCTGCCGGAAACCAATCTCATCCTCATCGCCTCGGTGATCGAGCCCCTGCGCGCCGCAAACCGCATCGCCGGACGCGCGCTCTACCGCTGGACGCTCTTTTCGCCGAACGGGCAGCCGGTCGAGACCACGGCGGGCATTCCGATCCCCGTCTCGGCGTCCTTCCGGCCGGGGCAGGAAACCGATCCGCTTTTCGTGCTCTCCAGCTACAACTGGAAGAAGGGCGCCACGCGGGAGCTGAAATTCCAGCTTTCCCGGACGGCGCGCCACCGCACGCTGATCGCCGGCATCGAGACGGGCTCGTTCATCCTCGCCGATACCAGCCTTCTCGACGGCTTTTCCGCCACCACCCACTGGGAGGACTTTGAAGACTTCTCGACCGCCTATCCGCAGGTGAACATGATCCGCGAGCGCTTCGTCATCGACGGCAAGCGCATCACCACCGGCGGTTCGCTGCCGACGCTCGACCTGATGCTGGAGCTGATCCGCCGCGCGCACGGCTATTCTCTGGCGCTCGAAGTCTCGCGGCTCTTCATCTACGAGCAGGAGCGCACCCGCGGCGATCTCCTGCAGGTGCCGGCCATCGGCAAGATGCGGATCGTCGACACGCGGGTGCAGGCGGCGGTGAAGCTGATGGAGGAGACGGTCGAGACCCCGCTTCCGCTTGCCCGGCTGGCGAGACGGGCGGGCATCAGCGCCCGGCACCTGCAGGACCTCTTCAACGACGTCATGGGCGTCGCGCCGCGCGAACACTATCTCGCCCTGCGGCTCAACGCGGCGCGGCGGAAGGTGATCGAGACGCGCGCGACATTCGCCGACATCGCCGCCGCGACCGGCTTCAACTCGGCCTCGGCCTTTTCCCGCAGCTACCGGGCGCACTACCGCGAAAGCCCAAGCGACACCCGCCGGCGGCTGAAAGCGAAGACCTGACGCGCGCCGGCAGGCCTTCCTCACGGCGGGAAGCGGATGGAACCCTCCGCCTCAGGCCGCCTTGCCGGATGTCACGTTCCGCAGATAGGGCATCACTTCCTTCGCATAGATCTCCATGTTCTTGCGGGTGAGTTCGGCCGGCAGCGTGCCGAACTGCAGCAGCGTCAGAAGGTGGCCGAAACCGATCTCGGCCTGGTATTCCTCCAGCTTCTCGCGCACCGTCGCCGGGCCGCCGCAGATGAACTTGCCTTCCTCGATGACGCTGTCGATCGTCTGCTTCATCGAATGGCCGGCCTTGGCGGAAAGCGCCCCGACCATGGATTTCACCGAGGTATAGCCCGGCGGCAGCAGCATCTCCACCGGCATCCGGAGGAACTTTTGCAGGAAGGCCTCGATATGCTCCTTGGCTTCCTTGCGGGCGATCTCGTCGGTTTCCGCCACATAAAGCGGCAGCGACCAGCCGAGCTGGTCCCCGGTCGCCTCGTAGCCGTGTCGGGCCGCGACCTCCTTGTACATCTTCATGTAGCGGGCGACGGTCGAGACCGAGGCGAAGGTTTGCAGGTAGGTATATTTGCGGTCCGGATGGGCGGCCCATTCGATCGTCTCGCTCGAACCCTGGCTCGGTATCCAGATCGGCGGATGCGGATTGTCCTGGTAGACCCGCGGCCAGACGTTGACGTATTCGAAATGGTAGTGCTTGCCTTCGAAGACGCTCGGACCGGCCTGGGTCCAGGCCTGCAGGATCAGGTCATGGGCCTCCTGGAAACGCTCGTGCGAAAAGGCCGGGTTGACGCCCCAGGAATGGTATTCGGCGCCGATGCCGCGCACGAAACCGGCGATCAGCCGGCCGCCGGTAATGTTGTCGACCATGGCGAACTCCTCCGCGACCGTCAGCGGGTTGTTGAGGAGCGGCAGCGCGCGGCCGAGAATGGCGATCCTGACGTTCCTGGTGCGCCGCGCAAGCGCGCCTGCCATGACGCCGGGGATGGGCATCAGACCATAGGCGTTCGAATGATGCTCGTTGACGCAGATGCCGTCGAAACCGAGCTGATCGGCATATTCCAGCTCGTCCAGGTAACGGTTGTAGAGCTGGTGGCCCTTCTTCGGATCGAAATAGGTGTTCGGCAGCGTCACCCAGGCGGAATCGTGCTTCTCGTCATAGGAAAGATCGAGATCCGCATAGGGCATCAGATGCATGAAGTAGAATTTCATCGCGTCACCTCCCGGATGAAACCGCCGACCAGCTCGACGAAACGGTCCACCTTTTCGATCTGCGGCAGGTGCCCGCAGTCCCGGATGATTTCGAGGCGGGCATCGGGAATGAGATCCTCATAGGCGACGCCATAACCCGCCGGCACGACCTTGTCCCGATCGCCCCAGAGAATCAGGGTCGGCACGATGATGCGATGCAGCCACTTGTGCAGGTCGGGATTGTGGAAGCGCGGCTCCCAGGCGAGCTTCGCCGTGGTGAGCCTGTTCCTGAGGACGGTTTCCAGCTCTTCCGCCGACGGCCGGGCGGCGAGCATCTGCTCCGCATAGGCCTGGTCGTGGAAGAGGTTGCGGGCGGTCTCTTCGGCATTCCACATGAAGACATCGCCCTTGCGCAGGCCTTTCACGCGCAGGCCGGCCGGCCCCGCCATGGTCAGCGAGGCGAGCCGGGCGCAGTCGCGAATGGCGATCTCGGCCGCCAGCCAGCCGCCGATCGAACCGCCGACGAGGTTCACCCGATCGAGCCCGAGATGGTCGAGGACATCGAGGTAGAAGAAGGCAAGATCGGACATGCCGTCCAGCCATTCCGGGGAATCCGAAGCGCCGAAGCCCGGATGCTCCGGCACGATCACCTCGTGGCTTTCGGACAGCTTCTCCATGAAGGGCAGCCAGCGCCCCGCGCCGCCGGAGCCGTGCAGGAAGAGCAGCGGTGCACCCTTTCCGCCGCGCATGAACCGGACGTTGCAGCCGGTTATCGTCTCAAGGCTCTCGGTAAAGCTCATCGGTGTCTCCGCCCTCCCCGGCCTGTCGACGCCACCGTCGCGAACGCTCCTCCACGTCCGCGATCGCGGCAATCTGTATAACCTTCGGGAGAGGGTCAATATGACTTTGTCAAATTTTGATTGATAATAGCAAATTTCTGACTTGCTTCTTTTGGAGTTGCAGACAAAGGTGGCCTCGCCCGGATGGGTGGTTTTGGGCTGGTTGGAGGCACGGCATCCGCATGAAGGACGCCGCGGATGAGGGGCCGCCGCGCGCGGTGATCCCGACCGGCGGCGGCGCAGTTGCGATCTGAAGAATGGCGCTGCCGCAACAGTTGGCAGGACGCCGGAATTGACAATATCAGGTTCCCTGCCTTACCTCTTCTAGAGGAGAGAGGAGCCGGCCTGAACAAGGCCCGGAATTGATGAAAGCCAAGCGCATTCGTCTCCACAAAAGTCGGAGGAAAGACCATGAATATCGCGACCAGTCCCGCCCCCTCTTCCGAGGCCTATCGGTCCCCGCGCCTGCTGATCGATGGCGTCTGGCTGGAAAACGGCGGCCGAAAGACCCAACCCGTCGTCAACCCGGCCACCGAAAAGCCGATCGGCACCGTGCCGCATGCGACCATCGAGGATCTCGACCGGGCGCTGGAAGCGGCACGGCGCGCCTTCCCGCTGTGGCGCGCCACGAGCCCGCGCGAGCGCGGCCGTATCCTGAAACGCGCCGCCCACCTGATGCACGAGCGGCAGGAGGAGATCGCCCGCATCGCGACGCTCGAAATGGGCAAGCCGATCGCCGAAGCCCGGCTCGAAACCCATTTCGCCTCGGAAGAAATGGAATGGTTCGCCGAGGAAGGCCGCCGCACCTATGGCCGCGTCATCCCCGGCCGTCTCGGCGAGACCCGTTTCCAGGTCGTCAAGGAACCGGTCGGCCCGACGGCCGGTTTCTCGGCGTGGAACTTCCCGGTCGGCAATGCCGCCCGCAAGATGGGCTCGGCGCTCGCCGCCGGCTGCACGATGATCTACAAGCCCGGCGAAGAAGCCCCGGCAGCGGCCGCCGCCGTCGCCCAGTGCCTGATCGATGCGGGCGTGCCGGCCGGCGTCATCGCCGTCGTCTACGGCGTGCCGGATTTCATCTCGCGCCACCTCATCGCCTCGCCGGTCATCCGCAAGATTTCCTTCACCGGCTCCGTGCCGGTCGGCCAGCACCTCATCCGGCTCGCGTCCGAAGGGCTGAAACGCACCACGATGGAACTCGGCGGCCATGCGCCGGTGCTCGTCTTCGACGATGCCGACCAGGCGGCGGCGCTGGAAATGTCGGTGCAGCGCAAATACCGCAACAGCGGCCAGGTCTGCATCTCGCCGACCCGCTTCTATATCCAGGACGGTTCCTACGAGGCCTTCTGCGCCGGCTTTGCCGAACGCGCCGGCAAGATCAGGGTCGGCGACGGCCTCGACGCCTCGACGGACATGGGACCGATGGTGCATGCCCGCCGCCGCGACGCAATCGAGGCGCTGGTGCAGGACGCCACATCCAAGGGCGCAAGGCTTCTCGCCGGCGGTCATCGGGTGAACAACGCGGGCTTCTTTTATACCCCGACGGTGCTCGCCGACGTGCCGGACGACGCCCGCATCATGAGCGAGGAACCCTTCGGCCCGGTCGCCGTGCTCAATCGCTTCTCGGATTTCGACGACGCGATCGCCAAGGCGAACAGGCTGCCCTATGGCCTTGCCGCCTACGGCTTCTCCAATTCGCACAGGACCATCGCAAAACTTTCGGATCAGCTCGAAGCCGGCATGGTCGGCATCAATTCCTTCAACATCTCCATGCCGGAAACGCCGTTCGGCGGGGTGAAGGCAAGCGGCCACGGTTCCGAAGTCGGGATCGAGGGCGTCGAGGCCTACATGGTCACCAAAACGGTCAGCGTGAGCTGATCCAGCCGGCTTTTCAGAATGTTTCCAGGAGAACGCGGATTATGAAACACGTCAAACCGACCGGCACGTTCGCCGCCGAAGCCGTGCTGACCCACATGAAGGCCGCCGGCATCGACGTGCTCTTCGCCAATGGCGGCACGGACTTCCCGTCGATCATCGAAGCCTTCGCCCGCCAGTCCGAGACGGGGCTGAAAATGCCGGAACCGCTGGTCATCCCGCACGAGGGCGTCGCCGTCGGCATGGCGCACGGCTATTATCTGATGACCGGCAAGCCAGCCGGCGTCATCGTCCACGTCAACGTGGGCCTTGCCAACTCGGTCATGGGCCTGATCAACGCCCGGTCGGAAAACGTGCCGGTCATGATGTTCTCCGGCCGCACGCCGATCACCGAACATGGCCGCTTCGGCTCGCGTTCCTCGCCGATCCACTGGGGCCAGGAAATGTTCGACCAGGGCGGCATGGTCCGCGAAGCGGTCAAGTGGGACTACGAGCTGCGTTACCCGGAACAGGCCGGCATCGTCATCGACCGCGCCATGAGCATCGCCATGAGCGAGCCGCGCGGGCCGGTCTATCTCAGCCTGCCGCGCGAGGCGCTGGCGGAAGGGGCGGAGATAACGACCAGCCACCGCTCGACCGTCACGCCCACGTCCTACGGCCCCGCCGACCCGGCTCTCGTTGCCGAGGCCGCCGAGCTTCTCGCCGGGGCGAAGAATCCGCTCGTCATCGCCCAGAGTCCGGAACTCGCCCCGGACTTCGAGCCGCTCGCGGGCTTCGTCGAAAAATTCGCGCTGCCGACCGTCGAAATGTGGGCGATGCGCCAGTCGCTGCCGAGCGACCATCCGATGATGGTCGGTCGCGACTCGACCCAGCTCCTGAAGGAAGCCGACGTCGTCGTGGTCATCAACGCCGCCGTTCCGTGGATTTCCGATCATACGGCCCTTGCGGAAAGCGCCAGGGTGATCGCCATCGGCCCGGACCCGCAGCACAGCCGCATGCCGATCCGCAGCTTCGAGATCGACATCGCGCTCGCCGGCGGCATCAACAAGACGATCGCGGCGCTTGCCGCCGCCCTTGAGCAACGCGTGCCGGCCGGCGAGACATTCGCCGAACGCCGCCAGAAATGGGCCGGGGTGAAGGCCGGTCAGGCGGAAGCCGCCGCAAGGCGCGCCGCCTTGGGCAACGGTTCGCCGATGACGCCGGCCTTTGTCAGCCGCTGCATCTCGGACATCATGGACGAGAAGACGACCGTGGTGAACGAGCTCGGCATCGACCCGTCGGTGATGGAATTCAAGCATCCGAAGTCCTTCTTCTCGACGCCACTTTCCGGCGGCCTCGGCTTCGGCTTGACGGCGGCGCTCGGCGCCCAGCTCGCCGCCCGGAAGCAGGGTGACGGCCGGCAGGTGATCGTCACCGTCGGCGACGGTTCCTACATGTTCGCCAACCCGGTCGCCTGCCATCAGACCGCGACCGCGCTGAAACTGCCGCTGCTGACGGTCGTCTTCAACAACGGCATCTGGAACGCCGTGCGCCGCTCGACCCTCTACATGTATCCGGACGGAAGTGCGGCGACCGCCAACATCATGCCGATCACCGCCCTCGACCCGGCCCCGGACTATGCCGCGGTCGCCCGCGCCCATGGCGCCCATGCCGAACGCGTCGAGGCGGGCGAAGACCTGGCGGATGCGCTGCAGCGCGCGCTCGCCGCGACGAGGAGCGGCCGGCAGGCCATGCTCGAAGTCATGGTTTCCTACTAGGAGGTTCGGCGATGGGGGGAGGAACCGGAGACGACGCAAGGACGATGAAGACGCTGGTGGATCTCCGCCGGCGTTACCCGATGGTCAGCGATCTCGAAAAACGGGCGAAATGGCGCATTCCGCGCTTCGCCTACGAGTTCCTGCAGGGCGGTGCGGGCGACGAGACGGGGCTGAACCGCAACCGCTCGGCGCTGCAGGCGGTGGAGGTCGTGCCGCGTTACGGCATCGACGTCACGAAGGTGGATACGTCCGTCGAACTTTTCGGCCATCGTTATGCCGCCCCGATCGGCATTTCGCCGATCGGCCTCGACGGCATGATGTGGCCCGGCGCGACGGAACGTTTCGCCAGGGCCGCACAGGCGCACAACATCCCCTACATGGTCGGCACGCTCGCCTGCGCGACGATCGAGCAGGTAGCGGAATGGGCGCCGGACGTCACCTGGTTCCAGCTCTATCCGATGGCGCCGGACGACCATCGGTACAGCCTCGAAATGGCCGAGCGCGCCCGCATGGCGGGCGCCAGGGTTCTGGTCGCGACGCTGGACGTGCCGGTGCGCGCCAAGCGCCCGCGCGATCTGAGGAACGGCCTCGTCATGCCCTTCCGGCTGACGCCGAAGACGATGATGCGCGCGGCGATGGCGCCGCTCTGGCTCGACGCCGTCCGCCGCAACGGCATGCCGACCTTCGCCAACATGGGCAGGTTCGCCGGCGGCACGGACCACAGCGCGACGGCGGGCTTCGTGCAGACACATATCGGCGGCGGCTTTCCCTGGGGTGAGATCGCCCGCCTGCGGGACAAATGGCCCGGACCGATGATGGTCAAGGGCGTCATGCATCCTGCCGATGCGGAAAAGGCGCTGGAACTCGGCCTCGACGGCGTCGTGGTCTCCAACCATGGAGGCCGCCAGTTCGACGCGGCGCCCGCGACGATCGACGTGCTGCCGGAGATCGCCCGCACCGTCGGCACGCGCGGCACGGTGCTCTTCGACAGCGGCGTCGTTTCCGGCGTCGACATGCTCAGGGCGCTCGCCTGCGGGGCGCATGCCTGCTTCGCCGGCCGCGCCTTCATGCTGGGGCTTGCCGCGCTCGGCGACCGCGGCGCAACCCACATGGCACGGGCCTTCATCGAGGAATACGGCATGGCGCTCGGCCAGAACGGGCTCCTGAGCTCCGACGAAGCCCGCCGCGCGCCCGTGCGCCATCCCGGTGCCTGGACGCCTGAGAATTTCCAACCTCGTCGCTAAATCCGTTCCCGGGAGGGGAGACCCATGAAAGTCGCAGACGCCATTGCCGAAATTCTGAAACGCGAGGGGATCGAGATCGTCTGCGGTTATCCGGTGAACCACGTTCTCGAACATGTCGCGATGGCCGATATCCGCCCGATCATCGTGCGCCAGGAGCGCCACGGCCTGCACATGGCCGACGCCATGTCGCGCTTGAGCTCCGGCAAGACGATCGGCGTCTTCGCCATGCAGCTCGGCCCGGGCACGGAAAACGCCTATGGCGGCATCGCCCAGGCCTATTCGGAATCCGTGCCGATCCTCGTTCTCCCCATGGGTTACGAGCGCCGCGTCGCGCATATCGACCCGAACTACAACGCCACCCGCTCGATGCGCGACATCACCAAGTCCGCCGAGCCGATCACGCTGGCGGAAGAAATACCCAACATTTTTCGGCGCGCATTTTCCAAACTGAGGAACGGCCGCGGCGGCCCGGTGCTGATCGAGATCCCCAACGACATGTGGCAGCATGACGTGCCGGAACCGCTGGACTATCGCCCGGTCCTCGCCACCCGCTACGGGCCGGACCCGGCCGCCGTGAAGGACGCCGTCGACCTGCTGCTCGCCGCCAGGCGCCCGGTGCTCTATGCCGGCCAGGGCGTGCATTACGCCGAAGCCTGGCCGCAGCTCAAGGAACTCGCCGAACTGCTTGCGATCCCCGTCTCGACCAGCCTCGAAGGCAAGAGCGCCTTTCCGGAAACCCATCCGCTCTCCGTCGGCGCCGGCGGTGCGGCGATCTCCAGGACGCTCAGGCATTTCCTCGATACGTCGGACCTCGTCTTCGGCATCGGCTGCTCGTTTACCGAAACCGCCTTCGGCGTGCAGATGCCGCTCGACAAGACGGTGATCCATGCCACGCTCGATCCGGATCACGTCAACAAGGATATCGAAGCGAAGGTGGCGCTGATCGGCGATGCGGCGCTGACGCTCGATGCGGTTCTCGCAGAGATCAAGGCCCGCAATACGGCACAGCGTGACAGCGCCGGGATCGCCGCGGAAATCGCCAAGGTGCAGGAGGAATGGCTTTCCGAATGGATGCCGAAGCTCACCTCAGAGTCGAAACCGCTCTCCCCCTACCGTGTCCTCTGGGACCTGCAGCATACGGTGGATATCGAGAACACGATCATCACCCACGACGCCGGCAGCCCGCGCGACCAGCTTTCGCCCTTCTGGAAATCGGTGAAGCCGCTCACCTATATCGGCTGGGGCAAGTCCACCCAGCTCGGTTACGGCCTTGGGCTGGCCATGGGCGCCAAGCTGATGCATCCGGACAAACTGTGCATCAACGTCTGGGGCGATGCGGCAATCGGCTTCACCGGCATGGATTTCGAGACGGCGGTGCGCGAACGCATCCCGATCCTGTCGATCCTGCTCAACAACTTCTCCATGGCGATGGAACTGCCGATCATGAAGGTTTCGACGGAGAAATACCGCTCGACCGACATTTCCGGCGACTACGCCGCCTTCGCCCGCGCGCTCGGCGGATATGGCGAACGCATCACCGATCCGGCCGAGATCATCCCGGCGATCCGGCGCGGCATCGAGCAGACGCAAAAGGGCGTTCCGGTACTCCTCGAATTCATCACCAGCCAGGAGATCGCCCGCTCGCGTTACCATCGCATGCTGACGGGTGAGACGAAATGAGCGCGTTAGCCTCGACCATCGATGCGCTGAAGCTGCATTTCGGCGACCGGCTTTCGATCACCGATGCGGTGCGCGAGCATCACGGCCACGACATGTCCCGCCAGCCGACGCGGCTGCCGGATGCGGTGGTCTATGCCGAAAACGAGGACGAAGTGGCGCGCGTGGTATCCGCCTGCTTCGAGGGTGGCATCGCCGTGACGCCATTCGCCGCCGGCTCATCGATGGAAGGCCACACGATCCCGCTGAAGGGCGGCATCTCGCTCGATCTCACCCGCATGAACCGGATCGTCGCGGTCAACCACGAGGATTTCGACGCGCAGGTGCAGGCGGGCGTCACCCGCAAGCAGTTGAACGCCCATATCCGCGATACGGGCCTGTTCTTCCCCATCGATCCCGGCGCCGACGCCTCGCTCGGCGGCATGGCCTCGACGCGGGCTTCCGGCACCACCGCCGTGCGTTACGGCACGATGCGCGAGAACGTGCTGGCGCTGCGCGTCGTCACCCCGCAGGGCAAGATCATCATCACCGGCCGGCGGACGAAGAAGTCCTCCACCGGCTATGACCTGACGAAGCTTTTCGTGGGCGCGGAAGGCACGCTCGGCGTCATTACCGAGGTGACCGTCCGGCTGCATCCGATCCCGGAAACCATCGCGTCGGCCGTCTGCACCTTCAAGACGATGCGCGGCGCGGTCGAAGCCGTCGTCGCGACGATCCAGAGCGGCATTCCCGTCGCCCGCATCGAATTCCTGGACGAAGTGGCGGTGGAAGCGGCGAACCGCCATGCCGGCCTGACGCTGAAAATCGCGCCGACGCTGTTCCTCGAATTCCACGGCAGCCCGCGCTGGGTGGAGGAACAGTCGAACACGGTGCGGGATATCGCCGGCGAGTTCGGCGGTTCCGATTTCGAGTGGTCCACCCGCACGGAGGACCGCGAGCGCTTGTGGAAGGCGCGCCACGAGACGATCTATTCCAACCAGACGCTCAGGCCCGGCTGCAAGGCCTTCACCACTGACGTCTGCGTGCCGATCTCCCGTCTGGCGGAAGCGGTGATGGCGGCCCGCGAGGACATCGACAGGTCCTTCGTCATGGGCAAGATCATCGGCCATGTCGGCGACGGCAATTTCCATGTCGGCTACCTGATCAAGCCGGAAATCCCGGAGGAACTGGCAGAGGCCGAACGCCTCGCCGAACGGCTCTACCAGCGCGCCCTCGACATGGGCGGCACGTTCAGCGGCGAGCACGGCATCGGCATTTCCAAGCTGAAATACCTGCGCCGCGAACATGGCGACGCCGTCGACATGATGAACGCCATCAAGGCCGCGCTCGACCCGAAGGGCATCATGAACCCCGGCAAGCTCGGCCAGGCCGGATGAGGCGCCCTATCGGCTGAGATCGACGATCAGGGCTTGGCAGGGCCTCGATCCCACCCTACCTGCTTTTCCGGGTGGGCAAGGAGGAGAGAATGATGATCATCCGGTCCGGGAGCTGCCTCTGCGGCAGGGTCAAGTTCAGCGTGAAGGATGCACCGATCAGGATCGGGCTCTGCCATTGCACCGATTGTCGCAAGGAGAGCGGCTCGGCCTTCGCCACCTTCGGCATCTGGCCGCGCCACGCCTTCGAGGGCAGCGGCGAGGTCAGGTATTTCCAGGGCCGCGGCTTCTGCCCGGAATGCGGCTCGCGCGTCTTCAACGAGAGCAGTGACGGAGATGAAATGGAAATCCGCGTCGGCTCGCTCGACATGGCGCCGACCGACCTGGAACCCACCTACGAGCTCTGGGTGAAGCGGCGCGAGAACTGGCTTGCGCCGCTCCCCGTCGAGCAGTTCGAGGAAGACCGGCATTGACGCATTGCCCTGACATGCGGTGGGTATAAAGTGCCGCCGAAACGCCAAGGAGAACCTTGTCATGGCGAAGACGGACTTGCTGGAAAGGGCGATCGCGATCGCCACCGAGGCGCACCGGGGTCAATCGTCGAAGACCGGAGGGCCGTTCATCGAACATGTGCGGCGCGTGGCCGAAAGCGTTGCGGGCGAAGACGAGAAACTGGTCGCCTGGCTGCATGACGTGATCGAGAAAGGCCCCGGCTGGACACTCGAAAGGCTGCGCGAGGAGGGTTTTTCGCAGACGATCGCGGAAGCCGTCGATGCGATGAGCAAACGCGACGGCGAGGACTATTTCGATTTCGTCCGGCGCTCGATCAGGAACCCGCTCGCCCGGCCGGTGAAGCGCGCCGACCTGACGGACAACCTTGCGCAGATGCGCCAGATGGGCGGCGACGGTTCCAAGTTCGCCGAAGGCCTGCGCATTCTCAAGGAGGAATATCCCGGCTGACCGGAACCTTGGGGCCATCTCTTCCGTTCGTTCCGGCATGGCCTGAACGTCACGGGATCGACGCATGGAACTCAAATCGCAAGTGGCCCTGGTAACGGGCGCCGGATCGGGTATCGGCAAGGCGACAGCGCTGAAACTTGCCGGAGAAGGCGCGCGTGTCGGCGTGCTCGGCCGCACCAAGAGCGAGATCGACAGGACGTCCGGGGAGATCGGGAAGGCGGGCGGCGAGGCACTGGCGCTGGAAGCGGACGTTTCCGACGCAAGCGGGATGCGCGCTGCCATCGACCGGCTTGCGGAAACGTTCGGCCGCCTGGACATCGTCGTGGCGAATGCCGGCATCAACGGCGTCTGGGCGCCGATCGACGACCTGACGCCGGAAGAATTCGACAGGACGATCGCCGTCAACCTGCGCGGCACCTACCTCACCTTCCATGCCGCCGTGCCGCACCTGAAGAAGCAGGGCGGCTCGATCGTCGTCGTCTCCTCGATCAACGGCAACCGCACCTTCAACACGCCGGGAGCCACTGCCTATGTCGCCACCAAGGCGGCGCAGGTGGCAATCGTCCAGCAGCTCGCCCTGGAGCTCGGCAGGCACCGGATTCGCGTCAATGCCGTCTGCCCCGGCGCCATCGAGACGAACATCGACGAGAACACGACCGTGCGAAAGGAAAAGGATACGGCGGTTCCGGTCAGGTTTCCGAAGGGCGACATTCCGATCACCGGCGGCAGGGCGGGGACAAGCGAGGACGTGGCGGACGTCATCCTGTTCCTCGTCTCGGACCGTTCCCGGCACGTCACCGGCACGCCGGTCTTCGTCGACGGCGGCCAGGGCCTGCTGAGGTGAACCGCCGTCCGCTTTCCGCCGGTTCGGATATATTGGACATACCGATTGAACCCGTCCCTGTCTGCGCGCATAAAGGCGCATCGACAACCACCCACTGCGCAGGAGTCCGCCATGGTAGAGCAGAAACCCGCCGAAGCCGCTCCCGTCGTCGTCATCGACCTGCAGGTCGCCATGTTCGACGGCGTCGTCGACCCGCCGCTGCACAATGCGGATGGCCTGACGGACCGCGCGCGAAAGGTGATCGACTGGGCGCGCCGGGAAGGCCGGAAGGTCGCGTTCGTCCGTCACGACGGGCCTGAAGGCGACCCGCTGGCGCCGGAAGAGCCGGGCTGGCCGGTCTGGCCGGCGCTCGGACAGGCGAAGGATGAACCAACCTTCTCCAAGAAGGTCGGCGATGCCTTCAGCAATCCGGAACTCGGGCGATGGATCGAGGAACAGGGCGTGGCGGAGGTCGTGCTGCTCGGCGCCCAGACGGATTTCTGCATCGCCGCGACGGTGAAGGGCGCGTTGTCGAACGGGCTGAACGTCACCGTCGTTTCCGACGCCCACAGCACGCTCGACCAGCCGGACGAGACGGCGCCGGCGATCATCGACCGCTACAATGCCCAATTCGCCGAGGCCGGCGTCAACCTCGTCACGACCGAGGCGCTGACGGGCTCCCCGGGTTCCTGACGCCGAGCTGCAGCCGGCGGGTGATGCCGATCTCGCCGAGGAACACCTCGTCGTGGCTGACGACGAGGAGCGCGCCGTCATAGGCGCGAAGCCCCGCCTCCACCGCGGCGACCGAATCGATATCGAGGTGGTTGGTCGGCTCGTCGAGGATGAGCAGCGACGGCGGCTGCGGGCCGCCAAGGACGCAGGCCAGGCCGGCGCGCAGCATCTGCCCGCCGGACAAGGTGCCGACGACCTGCAGCGCGGCATCGGCGCGGAACATGAAGCGGGCAAGCGCGGCGCGGCAGGCATTCTCGTCCGCGCCCGGATTGAGCTTCCTGAAATTGTCGCGGATCGGCAGCGCAGGATCGAGCAGGCTTACCCGCTGGTCGAGCATGGCGATCCTCACCATGACCTGCACGGTGCCGGAGAAGGGCCGCAGGGCACCCGATACCAGCGACAGCAACGTCGTCTTGCCCGACCCGTTCGGACCGGTCACGGCGATACGCTCCGGCCCGGTGATCTCGAAGGAGAGACCACGCAGCACCGGGTTTTCCCGATCGTAGCCCGCGACGGCCGTGTCGAGCCGCAGCACGACACGGCTCGCCGGCAGGCCGGTCGGCGGCAGGGTGACGGTCAGCGGCTGCAGGATCTCGATCTTTTCCCGCACGGCCGAAACATCCTCCAATGCGCGGCTTCGCAGCCGGTCGGCCAGCCTTGCATTCTCGCCGCCGGTGTTTTCCGCCTTGCGTTTCAGCCCGCCCGCGACGATGCGCGGCATGTCGCCCCGCGCCGCCCTCTTCTTTCCGACACTGTCCTTGCGGGCCTTGCGTTCGGCCGTTTCCTGCGCGGTGCGGTTCACCTCCGCCACGCGCTTTTCGGCATCGGCCAGATCGCGTTCGGCGGCGGCGAGTTCGATCGCCTTGCGCTCCCGGTAGCGACTCCAGTTGCCGCCATGGCGGGCGGCGCCGAGCGTCGTCATCTCGACGATCGCATCGACGGTGTCGAGCAGCTCGCGGTCGTGGCTGACGACGATCGCACCGCCTCGCCAGCCGGCAAGCAGTTCGATGACCGCCTGCCGCCCGTCGCGGTCGAGATTGTTGGTCGGCTCGTCGAGGATGAGGAAGTCCGGCGCGCGGAAGATCAGCGCCGCAAGCCCGGCGCGGGTGCGCTGGCCACCGGAGAGCGTTTCGAGCCTCGTTTCAGCGCCCGCCGTGAGCCCGGCACGCGCCAGAGCCCCGGCCATGCGCGCTTCGAGCATCCAGTCGGCATCCGCCAGTTCCTCCGCCGTCGCCTCCCCTTTCCCGGCGCGGGCGAGCAGGCCGAGCGCGTCGCGCGCTCCGAACAGATCGGCGACGGTCTCGCCCGGCACGACCTGCACGCTCTGGCGCAGCACGTCGAACGTGCCGGAGATCGAGACCGTGCCGGATGCGGGCGAAAGCTCGCCCGTGATCAGCCTGAGCAGCGTCGTCTTGCCGACGCCGTTGCGGCCCACAAGCCCGGTGCGTTCCGGGCCGAAGCTGAGATTGAGATCGGAAAAAAGCGGCCGGCCGTCAGGCGTGGACCACGAAAGGTTTGCGAGCGTAATGGAAGGCATGGACGGATTCCCGGATTGCAAGGCGAAGCGGCGCTGCGATCTGGGTGAAATCCATGGTCGACCATCCTGTCGGTGCTGCGGATGGAGGCTGTCTATGCCGGAAATGCGGGGGATTCAAGGCCGGTGCACGGATAAGGAAAACCGCCAGGGATGTCCATTCCGCCTCGCGGACCGCAACTGATGCGGAGCTCCGGCCGGCTACGTCATCCGCAGATGCCGAACCTCGTCGACGCTCACACCTGAGGTCGCCGGGACCATGCCGCGTACACGAAGGTTCTCGGACGAATCTCCATTGAGATAGCAATACCAATGGGTTTCATGGGTGTCCGGCTTGGTGCTCTTGTAAAAGATCTGGATATCCAGTGTTAGAAGCTCATCCTGTGTCTGTGCCGTTTGCCCGACCGGAATGTCATATACTTTCGCAAGCGAGAATTGAGCGCTGCCGCCGGGAGCGATGAAAAGATGGCCGGTCGCCTCCTCCTCGCCATCCGTCTTGCTGGTGGAAAGGTAATGTTTGCGACGGACGGCGGCAGCCGGTGTTTTTCCCACATTCCTGACCGTGTACTTCCCGTTGATCCAGCATTTGGTGTGCGTGGGATGAACCGCGAAGCTCATATGCACGAGCTGGACCTCCTCCACCACGATCCATGGCCGGATATCGTTGAACAGGCCTTCTTCCGCAATCCGGTTCGCATCCCCGGCATGCTTCAAGGCTCTTCTGGTCAGTACGATTGTGTAAATCAGTCCGAATACGCCGCCCACGCCCACAGCCGTGCTTGCCACCGTGGCTATGAGCATCCAGTAGGCATATTTCGCCATTTCCTGCTGCGCGACGAGATCCGCCTCCTCTCTGGCCTCCGTGCGGCTTTCCTGCAATGTCCCGGGCGTCGGAACTGGAGAATAGGCGAAACCGGCCACCGGACAAACCAGTAAGCCCAGCATGAGCACGAGCAAGCGCGGCATCCCGACGAGTCTCCGGTGGAATTAAACCATGTCGCGATCTTTCAGATTCGCCCGCCACACTTCAAGTCTCAGTTTTTCCGCATGCCGTTGCTGCAAGATCGCCGCACGCTTCTGCGCGACATGCCTTGATTTATTCCGATGCGCGCAAGCTGGGGCGCCGGCCTGAAAACCGGATCGATTTCGGGGAAGCACGATGCCTGGCTTCCGAATTGCCGGAAGCCGACCCTGATCGGCACGCAACTTTTTCGCTCGACGTTCCGCCCGTCGGAGCGGGCTTCGATCGCCCTGTCATTCACAGGAGACGCTTACGTCCGCTCCTCCCAGAGCTTCGCCAGTTCCACCACCGTCTTCACGGCCTTTTCCATGTCCTGGCTCGAAACGAATTCCAGCGGCGAATGGAAGGCGTGGCCGCCGGCGAAGAGGTTTGGACACGGCAGGCCCATGAAGGAGAGGCGCGAGCCGTCCGTGCCGCCGCGGATCGAGCCGCGCACGGGCTCCATGCCAGCCCGGCGGATGGCTTCGACCGCGAATTCGACGATCTCCGGATGCCTGTCGAGCACCACCTTCATGTTGCGATATTGCTCCCTGACCTTGAACGCGTAGCTGGAGCCCGGATAGGCGGCGAGCACCTCTCTGGTGATCTTTTCCAGCAGCGCCTCCTTGATCTTCAGGCCCTCTTCCGTGAAATCGCGGATGATGAAGGAAAGGCTCGCCTTCTCCATCACGCCGGAAATGCCGGTCGGGTGGATGAAGCCGTCCCGGTCTTTGGTTGTTTCCGGCGCCTGGTCCTTCGGCAGGCGGTCGATGATCGCGCCGGCGATGCGGATGGCGTTCTCCATCTTGCCGTAGGCGAAGCCCGGATGGATGGCGACGCCCTTGATATCTATCTCCACCGCATCGGCGGAGAAGGTCTCGTCCTCGATCGTGCCGGCCGTCTCGCCGTCGAGCGTATAGGCGAAATCAGCGCCGAGCTTCTTGAAGTCCACCTTGTCCACGCCGCGGCCGATCTCCTCGTCGGTGGTGAACAGGATGCGGATCGCCCCGTGCTTGAGGTCCGGGTTGTCGATGAGGAATTCGGCCGCCGTCATGATTTCGGCAATGCCCGCCTTGTCGTCGGCGCCGAGCAGCGTCGTGCCGTCGGTCGTGACGATGTCGTGGCCGATCAGCGTCTTCAGAACCGGATGTTCGGAAACGCGGATCACCTGGGCCTTGTCGCCCGCAAGCTGGATGTCGCCGCCCTGGTAGTTCTTCACGATCTGCGGCCTGACGCCGGTGCCGGAAAAGTCCGGCGCGGTGTCCATGTGGGCGGTGAAGCAGATGACCGGCACGTTGTTCTTCGACGTCGTCGCCGGGATCGTTCCGTAGACATAGCCATGCTCGTCGAGATGCGCGTCGGTGACGCCGATCGCCCTGAGTTCGGCGGCCAGCAGCTCGCCCAGATCGCGCTGCTTCATCGTCGAAGGCTGGGTCGGCGAAGCCGCGTCCGACTGGGTGTCGATGACGACGTAACGGAGGAAACGATCGGTAACGCTGTCGGCCATGGCTCGAAAATCCAAGTTTGCGAAAGGGAACGGAAAGGAAATGTGTAGCGGCGCAAGCCCGCCGCGTGAATGGGGCGGCCCGGAAAAATTCTTTCCCTCCCCTGCGGGCCGTTTCACCTCCGCCGACGGCCGGAATGCTATCCAAAACGTTTTGGCTTGACTCCCAAAACGTTTTGGAGAATCCTCGACCGCAATTCGGGAGGAAGATCTTGGCCAATCTCAAACAGCTTGCGCAGTCGCTCGGATTGTCGATCACCACGGTCTCCCGTGCCCTCGACGGTTATTCGGACGTCTCCGCCGCGACCCGCGAGCGGGTCCGCGAGGCTGCCGAGAATGCGGGCTACCGGCCGAATGCCTCCGCCCGGCGCCTGCGCAAGCAGCGCGCGGAGCTGGTGGCCGTCACGCTGCCGAGCGACCCCGGCCATATCGGTCCGCCCCACTTCCTCGACATGCTCTCCGGCTGCGCCGAGCATCTCGCCGCCTCCGGCCTCAACCTCGTCATCGCGCCGGTGCCGCGCGGCGAGAGCGAACTCGATATCTGCCGCCGCTTCGTCGACGGCCGCCGCGTCGACGCCATGCTGCTCGTGCGCACCAGGCGGCGCGACGAGCGCGTCGAATTCCTGCAGTCGCGCGGCATCCCCTTCGTCACCAACGGCCGCACCGAAAGCGTGATCCCGCATCCCTACATCGACGGCGACGGCTTTGCGGGTTTCCGGGCCGCGACCCGGCGTTTCCAGGCGGCCGGCCATCGCCGCATCGGCCATGTCGCCGGACCGCAGGAATATTACTTCGCGCATGTGCGCCGCACGGGCTGGCAGGCGGCCATGGACGAGGCCGGGCTTATGGCCGACCTCTGCGCGGAAGGCGCGCCGACCGAACAGGGCGGCTATCTGGCGGCCCTCGAACTGCTGCGCCACCCATCCCGTCCGACGGCGCTCGTCTGCGCCACCGATGAAATGGCGATCGGCGCGCTGCGGGCGCTGCGCGAGATCGACGGCGGCAGCGGCATCAGCATCGTCGGCCACGACGACCTGCCGATGGGCGCATTCACCAGCCCTTCGCTTTCGACCATGCGCATGACCGGCCAGAACCTCGGCGCGAGCTTCGCCTCGCTGCTGCTCCGCGCCATCGCCGGCGAGCCGGCCGAGGAGCTTCAGGAGCTTCACGCGATCGAATTCGTCGACCGCGACAGCCACCGCCTCCCCCTCAAGGCGGCATGAACACGCGGTGCATCGCAAACAGACAACAATGAAGGAGGAGAAGATGAAACGTTTCATGTCATTCGGAATTCTGGCTTCCACCGTGCTGGCCTTCGCCTCGCCGGTGCTCGCCCAGACAGTTTTCGTATCCACCCAGCTTCGCCCGATCGAAGAGGCGACCGTGGTGCGCCAGGAACTGCTCAAGGATGTCGGCAAGGTCGACTACGTGGTCGAGGAGCCGCCGCAGTTCGCGGTGCGCATGGAGGCGGAACGGCAGGCCGGCAAGCATACGGTGAGCCTCGTCGGCGCCCTGCATGGCGAGCTTTCGCCGCTGGCCGACAAGGATGCGCTCGAGCCGCTCGACGACCTTGCCAGGACACTTGCCGCCAACGGGATGCCGCAATCGCTGCTCGATCTCGGCAAGCTCGGCAAACCGGCGCAGCAATACATTCCCTGGATGCAGGCGACCTACGTCATGGCCGCCCGCAAGGATGCGCTGCAATACCTGCCGGCTGGCGCCGACGTGAATGCGCTCACCTATGACCAGCTCATCGAGTGGGGCAGGAAGATGCAGGAAGCGACCGGCCAGCCGCAGATCGGTTTCCCCGCCGGTCCGAAGGGCCTGATGGCGCGCTATTTCCAGGGCTATTTCTATCCGTCCTTCACAGGCGGCGTGGTGCGCACCTTCCGGGGCGCCGATGCGGCCGCCGGCTGGGAAAAGCTGAAGGCGCTCTGGGCCTATGTGAACCCGAACTCGACCAATTACGACTTCATGCAGGAACCGCTGGCGGCCGGTGAGGTCATGGTCGCCTGGGACCACGTCGCGCGCCTGAAAAACGCCATTTCCGCAGCACCCGACGACTATGTCGTCTTCCCGGCCCCGGCCGGCCCGAAGGGACGCGGCTACATGCCGGTCGTCGCCGGGCTCGCGATCCCCAAGGGTGCACCGGACAAGGCGGGCGCCACCAGGGTCATCGAACATCTGGCCAAGCAGGACGTGCAGCTCCTCACCGCATCGCGCGTCGGTTTCTTCCCGACGTTGAACGTCCAGCTCCCGGAAGACCTCGACCCGGGCGTGGCCCTGCTCGCTGGTGCGGTGACAGCCACACAGGCCTCCAAGGATGCGGTGATCTCGCTTCTGCCGGTCGGCCTCGGCGACAAGGGCGGCGAGTTCAACAAGGTCTATATGGACGCGTTCCAGCGCATTGTGCTGCAGAACGAGCCGGTTGCCGACGTGTTGAAGGCTCAGGGCACCACCATGGCCAAGCTGATGACCGACACCAAGGCGCCGTGCTGGGCTCCGGACGCCAAGAGCGACGGCCCCTGCCCCGTCGAATAAGATCCTTCGAGTTGCTTGCGTGAACCCCTCACCCGGCCTCCGCTCGGCTCGGCTACCCTCTCCCCGTTGGGGAGAGGAGGGAGTAGCGACGGCGCGGCATATTTCTTCTCCCCAGCGGGGAGAAGGTGCCGGCAAGCGGATGAGAGGGAATGCACCTCCAATGGCGCCTGTAGGGTTCCCCGGCGAGAAGAGAAGCACATGACCAATACCCGCCCCTGGGTCCCCTATCTCTTGATCCTGCCGTCCGTCGCCTTCCTGGCGCTGCTTTTCGTCGTGCCACTGGTCCAGACGATCTGGCTTGCGGTTTCGGACAATGGCGCGCCTTCGCTCGCCAATGCCGGGCGCATGGTCGACGACATCAACTTCACCCGCTCGGTGAAGAACACGTTTCTTCTGACGCTGGCGGTGGTGCCGGTACAGCTCTGCATCGCGCTCGTCATGGGCACGCTGGTCGCCAAGGTCGGACGCGGGCGCGAAACCATCCTGTGGATCTGGACGATCCCGCTCGGCATCTCCGATCTCGCCGCGGGCCTCGTCTGGCTGTCGATCCTGCAGAACACCGGCTATTTCAACTCGGCTCTGTTCAGCCTCGGCATCATCGAGCGGCAGGCGAGCTGGCTTTCCTACCAGACGCCCGTCGCGCTTTTCATCGCGATCGCCGTCGCCGAGATCTGGCGCGGCACGGCGATCGTCATGGTCATCATCGTCGCCGGCCTCAACCAGGTGCCGAAGGAATTCAAGGAGGCAGCCGAGATCTTCGGCGCCGGACCATGGACCCGCTTCAGGAAGATCACCCTGCCGCTCATCCGCCCGGCGCTGCAATCGGCGCTCATCCTGCGCACCGTGCTCGCCTTCGAGGTCTTCGCGGTCGTTTATGCGCTCGGCGGACGCAATTTCCCGGTTCTCGTCGGCGAAGCCTACAACTGGCAGAACCAGAACCAGAATTACGGCGTCGCGGCGGCCTATGCGGTGCTGATCATGATCATCTCACTCGCCGCCACCCTCATCTATCTGAAGGCCGTCAAGGTCGATCCGGAGCGCCTGCCGTGAGCACGTCAACGACCAATCCCGCCGGTTTCGTCTCCTCCCGCCGCTGGCTTCTCTGGAGCGGCATCGCCGCACTCTGCGCCTGGGTTCTCGTGCCGATCTATCTGGTCGCGCTCGGAGCGCTCGGCGGACGCCAGGGCGTCTACCAATGGCCGAAGACCGGCCTGCCGACCGGCATTTCGATCGAGCCGTTCCTGCTGTTCCTGAGAACGGAAGGCGTCGTCCAGTCCTTCCTGAATTCGCTCGGCGCTGCGGGCATCACGGTGGCGCTTTCCATCATCCTCGGCGCACCGGCGGGTTATGCGCTCGCCCGCTACAATTTCCACGGCAAGGACAGTTATCGACTGCTGGTGCTTCTCACCCGTGCGTTCCCGCTGGCGATCCTGGCGCTGCCGCTCACCGTATCCTTCATCCGGCTCGGTCTCTACGACACCATCGTCGGCGTCGGGCTCATTCATACCGTGCTGGCGCTGCCGTTCGCGGCGCTCGTGACACAGGGCATTTTCCTCGGCGTGCCGAAAGAGCTGGAAGAGGCCGCATGGGTGTTCGGCTGCACCCGCGTCCAGGCCTTTTTCAGGATCGTCGCCCCGCTGGCGCTGCCGGGCATCGTCGCGACCGCCGTCTTCGCCTTCGTCATCTCCTGGAACGAGGTCTTCGCCGCCTCCGTGCTGACGGTCAGGAACCGCACGCTGACGGCCTACCTGCTGACGGTGCTCTCCGAAAGCCCGATGCACTACCGCTTTGCCGGAGGACTCATGCTCATTCTTCCTTCCGTCGTCTTCATCTTCGCGGTCAGGCGCTACCTCTTCGCGATCTGGGGCATTTCCTCCAAGTAACGGGACCATATCCATGGCCAATATTGTCATCGACCGTATCCGCAAGAGCTTCGGCTCCTTCGAAGCGCTCAAAGAGGTCTCGCTGACGATCAACGACGGCGAGTTCGTTTCCCTGCTCGGCCCTTCGGGCTGCGGCAAGACCACGCTCCTGCGCATCATCGCAGGCCTTGAAACCGCCTCCTCGGGCGATGTCCGCATCGGCGAAAAGTCGGTAATCGGATTGCCGCCCAAGGATCGCGGCCTGGCGATGGTCTTCCAGAACTATGCCGTCTTTCCGCACATGACGGTCTACGAGAACGTCGCCTTCGGGCTGCGCATGCAGAAGGCCGACGACGCGCGCGTGAAGGCGCAGGTCGGGAAGGCGGCCGGCCTGCTGCATATCGAGCAATATCTCGACCGTTATCCGAACAAGCTTTCCGGCGGCCAGCGCCAGCGCGTCGCGGTCGCCCGCGCGCTGGCGGTCGAGCCCAAGGTCCTCCTGATGGACGAGCCGCTCTCCAACCTCGACGCGCTGCTGCGCCTCGAAATGCGCACGGAGCTGAAAACCGTGCTGCAATCGGCCGGCACGACGACCATCTACGTCACCCACGACCAGACGGAGGCCATGGGCCTTTCAGACCGCATCGCGGTCATGCATGGCGGCGTGGTCGAACAGGTCGGCACGCCGGTCGGCGTCTACAATCATCCGGCGACCCGCTTCGTCGGCGGTTTCATCGGCAATCCGCCGATGAACTTCATCAAGGTGCCGGTCTCGGACGGGCGGGTGGCGGCGGGTTCCGAAGAGCTCACGGTCCCGAGGGAAGCCGGCGGGGAAGTGATCCTCGGCCTGCGCGGCGAGGCGGTCGAGCTGGCGCCATTGCCCGACGGGCTGGAAATGAAGGTCCGCGTCGCCGAACCGATGGGCTCGCACCTGCTCCTGACCGGCTCGATCCACGACCAGCCGGTGCGCGTCATCCTGCCGGCTTCCGAAACCGTCCGCAGCGGCGACACGATCGGCCTCAGGCTCGACCGCAGGCGCATCACCTGGCTTTCGCCCGAAAGCGGCAAGTCCTTCCCGGCCATCGCAGCCTGAGAATACCGGAGTATCCCGAATGAACATGCATATCGACCAGGCAAAGCGCATCCTCGTCGCCAACGACCGCGGCGGCTACACGGTCCCGACCGACCGGCTCTATCCATTCCAGTGGAACTGGGATTCCGCCTTCGTCGCCATGGGCTTCGCCCTTTACGACACCGACCGCGCCTACCGCGAGCTGGAACGGCTCGTCGAGGGCCAATGGGCGGACGGCATGATCCCGCATATCGTCTTCCACCAGCCGAGCGACACCTATTTTCCCGGCCCGGGCGTCTGGCGCACGAAACATGCCGTCCCGACATCCGGCATCACCCAGCCGCCCGTCTTCGCGATCGCGCTCCGCAGGCTGCACGAAGCGGCCGGCGACCAGGCGCGCACCCTGCCGCTCTACGAGGCGGCGCTGAAATGGCACCGCTGGTGGTATTCGGCGCGCGATCCGCAGGGCACCGGGCTTGTCGCCCTGCTGCACCCTTGGGAAAGCGGCAGCGACAACTCGCCCGCCTGGGACGTCGCGCTCGCCCGCGTGCCGACCACGACCGATACGCCGGTGGTGCGCAAGGATACCGGCCATGTGAACGCCGAGATGCGCCCGCGCGACGAGGATTACAGGCGCTTCATCCATCTGGTCGATACCTATGCCGCCTGTGGCTGGGACCCGGCAAGGCAATGGGAAAAGGCGCCGTTCAAGATCGCCGAGATCCAGACGACCGCGATCCTGCTCAAGGCCGGCGAGGATCTCGAACATCTCGCCCGCCTGTTCGGGAGGACAGAGGACGCGGCCGGGATCGCCGCCTTCAACGAACGCACCCGGGCAGCGATGCTTGCCCAGTGGCGGCCGGCGCTCTCCCGCTTCGTTTCCCGCGACCTGATCTCCGGTGAGGACGTGGAGGCGGCAACGCAGGCGGGTTTCATCCCGCTTCTCTCGCTCGACCTCGACAAGGGGATCGCGGATGCGCTGGTGGCCGAGATGAAGGCATGGTCCAGGGGGCTGAAGGTCGCCTTCCCCACGACCAAGCCGGGCATCGCAGGCTGGGAACCGAAGCGCTACTGGCGCGGGCCTGCCTGGGCGATCATCAACTGGCTGCTGATCGACGGGCTGAAACGCAACGGCCATCCGCATGCGGCGGAAGAGCTGCGCAAGTCGACCATCGCGGCGATCGAGTCGGAGGGGTTTGCGGAATATTTCGACCCGGTGACGGGCGAAGGCTGCGGCGGCCTCGGCTTCTCGTGGACCGCCGCAGCCTATATGTGGCTGGCGAAAGCCTGACCCATGCCTTGGAAAACAGGCGCCTTTCCGGCGCCTGTTTCGTTTTCACCGCTGGCTGGCGATATCGGAGGCCTGTACCGCGGGTGCGGCATTGCCCCAGCTGTTGCGGATATAGGTCAGCACGTCGGCCGCCTGCTGGTCGGAAAGCCGCCAGCCGAGCGACGGCATGGACGGCGTGGTCCTTGCTTCCGGCGTGTGCACGCCCTGGCTGCCCTCCAGGACCAGGCGCACCAGTGTTTCGGCGCTCGGCTGCTGCACGATCGCGCTTCCCGCAAGCGCCGGGAAAAGCTGCCGCGCACCTTTTCCCTCGCCGCCGTGGCAGGCCGAACAGGTGTCGTGGTAGATCGCGGCACCCGCCTTCATGTGCGGATCGCCGGCCGCGACCGGCTGCGGCTTCCCGGCGGCACCGCCCTCGGTGCCCTTGAGATAGACCGCGATCGCCTTCAGGTCCCCGTCGGTCATCAGCGAGGTCGAGGCCTGGATCGCCTCGGCCATCGGCCCCGACGCGATCGTATGGGCGTTCGCGCCGGTCCTGAGGTACTGGACGATCTCCTCCTCGCTCCAGCCGCCGATCCCGACATGGGCATTGCCGGTGATGTTCGGCGCATACCAGCCCTGCAGCGAGGCGCCCTGCAGGGCCTGATCGGTCTTGTCGGCGCCGAGGACGGTCTTCGGCGAATGGCAGGTGCCGCAATGGCCGGGTCCCTGCACGATATAGGCCCCGCGGTTCCACTCGGGCGATTTCGAGGGATCGGGCTGGAATCCTCCCTCCTCGAAATTGATCATGTTCCAGCCGAGCAGCGAGAGCCGGATATTGAAAGGAAAGGGAAGCTGGTTGGATTCGACCGGATTGAAGACCGGCTCCACCGTCCTCAGGTAGGACCAGAGATTGCCGATATCCTGATCGGTCATCTTGGTATAGGCCGGATAGGGCATGGCGGGGTAGAGCCGCTTGCCGTCATGGCCGATGCCGGTCTTCATCGCCCGGAAGAAATCCTGCTCCGACCAGTTGCCGATGCCGGTCGCCTTGTCCGGCGTGATGTTCGGCGGGATGAGCTGGCCGAAGGGCGTTTCGAGCGGGAGGCCGCCGGACAGCGGCTTTGCCCCCGGCGCGGTGTGGCAGGCGGCACAATCCGCCAGGATCGCCTGGTAATGGCCGCGGATGATCTCGTCCGCCTGGTCGGGAGCCTGCGGAAAGGCAAGGCCCGCCGAAAGCGCCGTCGCGGCGAAGCTTATGGAAAAGACGATCTTCTTCATGCCGACACCAGAGGCTGACCCGGGTTGCGGAGATACTGCTGGCGGATGGCGTCCGCCGCGAAGTAGGCCAGCGCGCCCACCGTGCCGGTCGGGTTCTTGCCGGCATTGTGCGCGAAGGCGGAAGCGCCGACGACGAAGACGTTGGGCACGTCCCAGCTCTGCAGGTACTTGTTGACGGCGCTGGTCTTCGGATCGGCTCCCATGATCGCGCCGCCGGTATTGTGCGTGCTCTGGTAGGGAACGGAATCCCAGCCCGGCTTGCGGGGCGACATGTTGTACTGGCGCCCGCCGAAGGCCTTGGCGATCTCCTCCATCTTGCCCGTCACCCAGCCCGACATGCGGATGTCGTTGTCCGGGAAATCGAAGGTGATCCGGAGCAGCGGCCGCCCGAACCGGTCCGTGTAGGTGGGATCGAGGTCGAGATAATTGCCGCGGGTCGGATAGCTCGATCCCTGCGACGAGAAGCCGAGCGTGGCCTTGTAGGCCTTCACGGTGGCCTGCTTCCAGGCCGAACCCCAGCGCGGCGTACCCGGCGGCGTCGGACGCGTCTGGATCGGACGGCCGTTGGTCGGGATGCAGTTGATGCCCGCGCCGCCCACGAAATCCAGCGGCCCGTGGTCGAAGGCGTCGCCGTTGTAGTCGTCGCAGGTCTGGCCGAGCGCGCCCGCGGCGATGAACGGGTTGAAGTTCTTGTCGTCGAAGAAGACCTGCGCACCGGAATTGGTCTGGTAGCAGTAATTCCGCCCGACGGTTCCCTCGCCCGTGCCGGGATCGTAGATCCGGCCGATGCCCGAGAGCATCATCAGTCGGACATTGTGCAGGCCGTAGGCACACAGCAGCACCATGTCCGCCGGCTGGAAGAATTCCTGGCCCGACGTATCGACATAGGTAACGCCGCGGGCGTGCTTCTTCGAAACGTCGAGATCGACATGCAGCACTTCCGAGTCGGTCCTGACCTCGAAATTCTTCTTCTTCATCAGCACCGGCAGGATGGTCGTCTGGGCGCTCGACTTGGAGTAGTTGGCGCAGCCGAAGCGCTCGCAGAAACCGCACATCGTGCACTGGCCCATGGCGATGCCGAGCGGGTTGATATAGTCCTGCGAAAGGTTCGCCGAGGGCGTCGGGAACGGGTGCAGGCCGAGCGATTTCGTCACCTCGGCAAACAGCGTCGGCGCATAGGTCATCTGCATCGGCGGCAGGGGATAGTCGCGGGCGCGCGGGTCCTCGAACGGATTGCCGCCCTCCTGGATCTGGCCCTTGATGTTGCCCGCCTTGCCGGAAATGCCGGCGAGATACTCGTAGCGGTCGTAGGCGCTCTCCATCTCTCCGGCGGTGACGCCCCAGTTCTGGAGCTGGAGGTCGGCGATGCGCGCCGCGCCGTAACGCTGGGTCAGGTTGTCGACGATGCGGAAATCGCTGTCCCAGAAGCGCCAGGTATGGCCGTTCCAGTGGACGCCGGCGCCGCCCACCCCGTTGCCGGGCAGGAAGGAGCCGTAGTCGCGGATCGGCAGCGCCGTCTGCGACGTGTTGTTGCGCATCGTCATCGCTTCCACGACCGGCTGCAGGAAAAGGTCCTTGCGGATCGCGTAGCGAAGCTCGTCCTGGGCATAACCGATGTTGAAATCGGTGGCGGTGTCGCGCCAGGGGCCGCGTTCGATCGCGACGACGTCGAGCCCATCTTCCGTCAGTTCATGGGCGAGAATGGCGCCCGTCCAGCCAAGGCCGACGATGACGACGTCCTTGCGAGGCAGAATTGTTGTCATGATATCCTCGTCCCTACCTGGTCATCCATTCCGTCGAGCCCGCGATCGAAACCGGAGGCAGGGGATAGGGTTGATTGTGCTTCGTCACGTGGTCGCGATAGTCGTATCGCGCGCCGGGGAAACCCAGCATCTTCCACGAGGCCATGTCCTTGTTGCCGCCATAGATCGGATCGGCGAAGAAGCCCTCCATCACATTGGCGAGCATCAGGTTGAAGAAGGACCTGGCGTCGACCTTGTCAGCCAGCGTGATCTTGCCGGCCTCGAGGTCCTTGAGCACCGCGTCCTGATCGTCGGGGCCGAGTTCCGCGAAGCGCTTGCCGCCCTTGTTCTCGCGGGTCCAGGCGTTCAATGCGGCAAGCCCCTTGCGGTAGCGCTGGGCCGGCGTGTCCGGCGCCTGGTAACCCTGGGTCGGCAGGCCGGGCATGAATGGTCCCTTGGTGTAGAGCCGGCTCGAGGCGCCGTAGGAGCCCATGAGCTGCCGGTCGAGATAGACCACGCATCCCGCCTCCTTGCCGCCGATCGACAGGCCGTCGGCCGGAATCAGCCGGTCGGCCACCGCCTCCATCGTCTGCACTTCCTCGGGGGTGAAGAACAGCCATCCCCCCGGCTTCACCTGGACCGGCGGATCGGCGGAACGCGCCTCCCAGGGCAGACTGCCGGAAATGCTGCGCGCGAGCACGGGTGCGGCAGAACCCGCCAGAACGGTGAATGCGACGGAAGAAAGGAATTGGCGCCGCGTCGGGCGCTTGAGACAGTGGGTTTCCATAGGAAGACCTCCCCGGAGAAGAAAAGGCCGGTGACGCGTCGAACGACGTGCGCCGAGGGTGATCGAACCGAACGGTTCACCGGTTGAACTAGGGCACACCTCATCACGGGGCAACCCCTTGACGATTGTAAATTCTTTCGGTCTTTCGATGCCGTGTCGAACGCGCCACAGCCGACCCGTCGGGGCAGTCCCCATCGGGCGTCATATACCTGTTACAAAAAGAAAAGATCACTCGGCTGGTCGGATGCGCGGGGTTGACGCATGTCGCGGAGCCGGAGCACGCTGGCCCCAGACCGCATTCGACAGGCGCGCGCCGGCACCGGCGGGCGCCGGATGGAAAGCCCAGGAGACAGCACCGTGAGATCCTCCCCGATGACCGAAACCGACAGCATGACCGAAACCCATCGGGGCACTCCGGGCGAGGTGTTTCTCGCTTTCCTGAAGCTCGGCCTGACCTCCTTCGGCGGGCCGATCGCCCATCTCGGCTATTTCCGGGATGAACTGGTGCTGCGCCGGAAATGGATCGACGAGGCGGGTTATGCCGATCTGGTGGCGCTCTGCCAGTTCCTGCCGGGGCCGGCGTCGAGCCAGGTCGGCTTCGCCCTCGGTCTCCTGCGCGGCGGCCCATGGGGCGCGCTGGCGGCCTGGGCGGCATTCACGCTTCCCTCCGCGCTGCTTCTCGTTCTCTTCGCCTCCGCAAGCTCCCTGTTCGAAGGCGCGCTCGGTTCCGGCGCGCTGCACGGACTGAAGATCGTCGCGGTGGCGGTTGTCGCGCAGGCCGTCTGGGGCATGGCAAGGAGCCTGACCCCGGATCGAGAGCGCGCGTCGATCGCACTCGCCGCCGTGCTGGTCGTCGTCTTCGCCGCCGGCGCGATCGGGCAGATCGCCGCCATCCTGCTCGGCACCGTCGCCGGCATTCTTCTTTGCAGAAACGGACCCGCCTCCACGGAGGGCCGGCTGTCGTTCCGTGTCCCGCGGGGAGTGGGGATCGCCTGCCTCCTGCTTTTTTTCTCGCTTCTCGCACTGCTGCCGCTTGCCGCCGCGGCAACGGCGTCCCAGGGCGTCTCGCTGGTCGATGCCTTCTACCGGGCAGGCTCCCTCGTGTTCGGCGGCGGCCATGTCGTGCTGCCCCTGCTGCAGGCGGCGGTGGTCCAGCCCGGCTGGGTGACGGACGACGCCTTCCTGGCGGGATATGGCGCCGCCCAGGCCGTGCCCGGCCCGCTCTTCACCTTCGCGGCCTATCTCGGGGCGGTGATGGGGCCGGCGCCGAACGGCCTGGCGGGCGCCGCCATCTGTCTCGTCGCGATCTTCGTACCGGGTTTCCTGCTCCTTCTCGGCGCGTTGCCCTTCTGGGACGAATTCCGCAGACGCCCGCTGGCGCAGGCCGCCATGCGGGGGGCCAATGCCGCCGTCGTCGGCATCCTCGGCACGGCGCTCTACGATCCCGTCTGGACGAGCGCCATTCTGCAGCCCCACGATTTCGCGCTTGCCCTGACGGGCTTCATTCTCCTGGTCGTCTGGAAGATTTCCCCGTGGATCGTCGTCCTCCTGACGACCGCGGGCGCGATGGGCCTCAGCCTCCTCTAGGGGTCGCCGCCGGGCCTCGTTCACGCGATTTTTCCAGGCTTGCGCACCAGCCCTCCTTGAAACGAGATAGTTGGCATGCTAAGTAATCGGCAGAAACTTAGCACACTAATATTATGCCCGCGATGAAACCCGATCCCGTCAGCTCCGAATTCCTGGAATCGCTCACCAAGGTGAGCCGCAAGATCCGCACCGCCTTCAATCAGCAGGTCACGGCCCATGGCCTCACCTATCCGCGCGCCCGCACGCTGCTCCGGCTCACCCGGAAGCAGAAGGTGACCCAGAGCGAGCTCGCCTGCGAGCTGGAGCTGGAACAGGCGACCATGGTGCGCCTGCTCGACCGGATGGAGGAGAACGGCCTCATCGAAAGGCACCCGGACGCCAACGACCGCCGCGTCAAGCTGATCGTGCTCACCCCTTACGGCGAAGAGCAGGCAGCGCTGGTGAAATCGATCGGCGAGGACCTGCGCACGCAGATCTTCGCCAATATCGATCCGGAAGAACTGCGGACCAGCATCGATCTTTTCGAACGCATCTCGGCCAATGTGGCGGAAATGGACGATATCCATGTCCCCGCGTGAAGCCGCAGCCAGACAGCAAGACGAAGACCGGGAACGGCCGGAATTCCGCGAAGATGCGGAACGGGCCGAACCGGTCCAGGCTGCCGTGGAGGGACCGGAAGCGGTGGCCCCTGCCCCGCCCCAGCCGGCGCCGCCGCCGGCTTTCGTGCCGAAATCGCCGCTGATGACGTTAGCCTACATCGGCGCCGGCGTGCTGATCGCGCTCACCCAGGGCCTCGGGCAGAGCTTCATCTCGACCAACCTGCAGCAGATCGCCGGCCCGATGGATCTCACGCAGGTCGAAGCCACCTGGCTGATGGCGGCCTATTTCTTCCCCAACGCCAGCCTGACGCTGCTGCTCTTCAAGGTGCGCGCCCAATACGGCCTGAGAAACTTCGCCGAGGTGGCGATCGTCGCCTATGTCCTGGTCTGCCTCGCGCATTTCTGGGTGAACAGCTACGAAAGCGCGCTGGTCCTGCGCTTCTTCGCGGGCGTCGCCGCCGCACCCATGACGTCGCTCGGCTTCCTCTACATCCTCGAACCCGTGCCGCCGGCGAAAAAGCTGAACATCGGCCTGTGCATCGCGCTGACGGCGCTGGCCGTTCCAACGCCCGTCACCGGCCTCATCTCCCCGCCGTTGATGGATCTCGGCGGCTACCACGCGCTCTACCTCGTCGAAATGGGACTGGCGATGGTCTCGCTCGGCCTCGTCTATCTCCTGCCGCTCGTCTCGCCGCCGCGCGCCAGGGTGATCAGCAGCCTCGATGTGGTGAGCTACATCTTCCTGGCGATCGCGCTCGGCAGTTTTGCCGTCGTGCTCACCGTCGGCCGGCTCTACTGGTGGATGGCGACCGACTGGCTCGCCCTGCTGATCATTGCCGGCATCGTCGCCTCGGCCGTCTTCGCCATGATCGAGCTCAACCGGAAGAACCATCTCGTCGACATCCGCTGGCTCACCTCCCGCGAAATCCTGCATTTCACCGGCGCGCTGATGGTCTTCCGGATCGCGCTTTCGGAACAGTCGAGCGGCGCGGTCAATTTCCTGCGCAACGCCGGCATGCTGAACGAGCAGATGGCCGGGCTCTACTGGGTGATGGCGATCGGCGCGGTTCTGTCCGGCATCGTCTGCGCGGCGGTGATGAAGCCGGGCCGGGCATCGGCGATCCACGCCTCCGCCCTGATCCTGCTCGCCCTCGGCAGCTACATGGACAGCCAGTCGACCATCCTCACCCGGCCGGAGCAGATGTATGCGAGCCAGATGCTGGTGAGCTTCGCAAGCGGCCTCTACCTGCCGCCGGCGCTCGCGGTCGGCATGAGCGCCGCCCTGAAACGCGGCCCGAACTACATTCTCTCCTTCCTCGTGGTCTTCCTCGCCACGCAGAAGATCGGCGGCTATCTCGGCAGCGCGCTCTACGGCACTTTCGTGCAGTGGCGGGAGCAGTTCCATTCGTTCCGGCTCGTCTCGCAGCTCGCCTCCACCGACCCGCTGGTCGCCGCCCGTCTGAATCAGCTCGGCAGCGCCTATGGCAAGGTGCTGACCGATCCGAGCCAGCAGACCCTCCAGGGGGCCTCGCTCTTCGCCAGGCAGGTGCAGCAGCAGGCCTATGCGCTCGCCTACAACGACTCCTTCCTGCTGACGTCGTACCTGTCGCTGGCCGCGCTCGCCTGTCTGGCGATCCATGTCGCCTGGCGCAATCGCGAACGCTTCCTTTCCCATTCGAACCCGATGCCCGCAGCCGCCTGACGTGCATCCAGGACAACAAGACAATATTGCCATGACCAAGCTCTTTCGCTCCATCGCCACCTATGTGGCCCTCATCGTCGGCGCCGCCGGCGTTCTCGTCGTGCTCTACGCCTGGAACCTGCCGCCCTTTCACGGCTCGGTCGAAATGACCAACGACGCCTATGTGCGCGGCCAGGTGACGACCCTTGGCCCGCAGCTTGCCGGTTACCTCGTCGAGGTGCCGGTGCAGGACTACCAGAGGGTCAGGAAAGGAGACCTGATCGCAAGGATCGACGACCGCATCTATGCGCAGAAGCTGGAGCAGGCGAAGGCGGCGCTCGCGACCGCAGAAGCTTCGCTTGCCAATTCCGAGCAGAGCCGCAAGTCGGCGGAGGCCAAGATCGCCTCCGCCGGGGCGGCGCTCGAAAGCGCCAAGGCCGCGTTCGAAGCCGCCCGCACCGCCCATGAGCGCACCCAGAACCTGCTTGAAAAGAACATCGCCAGCGTGAGCGAGGCGGAGAAGAACCGCGCCGCCTTCAACCAGGCGCAGGCCGCCGTGCATCAGGCGGAAGCCGCGGAACTGGTCGCCGAGCAGGACCTCAACACGATCGTCGTCGGCCGCCGTTCCCTCGAAGCCAGCGTGGAAAGCGCCAAGGCGGCCGTGAAGCTCACCGAGATCGACCTCGCCAATACCCGGATCACCGCGCCGCAGGACGGCACGCTCGGCGAGGTCACCGGCAGGACGGGGCAATATGTCTCGGCCGGAACCCAGATCGGCTCGATCGTGCCGGATCGCGTCTGGGTCGTCGCCAACTTCAAGGAAACCCAGCTTGCCGGCATGCAGCCGGGCCAGGCGGTCACCTTCACGGTGGATGCCCTCGGGCATCAGAGATTCACGGGCCGGATCGAGCGCTTCGCGCCGGCCACGGGTTCGGAATTCTCGGTCATCAAGGCCGACAACGCCACGGGCAACTTCACCAAGGTGGCGCAACGCATTCCGGTCCGGATCGCCATCGAGCCGCAGCAGCCGCTCACCGACAGGCTCGTCCCTGGCATGTCGGTGGTCGCAAGCGTGGACCTCGCGCAGGGCGGCGCGGCTCTTGCCCAGGCGGCGGAACTCCACTGATCGTCCCCACCTTGCGATCAGGGTTCCGCGATCCGACGGAAGGACGCCCCGTGCCACCGTTCAGTTGACGGCGCGGGGCGTTCGTTTATTCCGGCGACGATCGATGTTATATTGCGGCCCTGGCGGGTCGTCAGGCCCGAGTGCTCGGGAGGGCTTCCATGGCGTCGAGCTTCAATGTCCACAGTGCAGACGGTTATGAGCAACTCATGGGGCGCTGGAGCAGGAAGCTCGCACCCCTTCTGATCGATTTCGCCGGCCTTTCGGACGGCGAGCGGGTCCTCGATGTCGGATGCGGCACGGGCAGCCTGACATTCGCCCTTCCGCAGGCCGCCGATCTCGCAGAGATCGCGGCCATCGACTATTCGCCGGTCTTCGTCGCCGAAGCCATCAGGCGCAATACCGACCCGCGGATCAAGGTCCAGCAAGCGGATGCCTGCGCCCTTCCCTATCCCGACCGGTCCTTCGACCGGGCGCTGTCGCTCCTGGTTCTGCATTTTGTGCCGGAAGCCGGAAAGGCGATCGCCGAGATGCGCCGCGTCGTGCGGCCGGGCGGCGTGGTCGCGGCCGCGGTCTGGGACCATCTCGGCGGCATGCCCGGCATGCGGATGACGTGGGATACCGTCGCCGTGCTCGACCAGAACGCGCGTCCGATCCGCGACAAATACTGTTTCCAGCCGATGATGCAGCCGGACGAGATGAAGAACAGCTTCATCGAGCACGGGCTCGCGGATGTGGAGCAGGCCTCCCTGCTCATCCGCATGGACTACCGGTCCTTTGACGATTACTGGGCGCCGATAGCCGCCGGCGAAGGGCCGCTCGGCAAATATGTGGCGGGGCTCGATCCCGTCCTGCGGATCAAGGTGGATGCCGCCGTCAGGGATGCCTACGAAGCCGGAAAACCGGACGGCCCCCGTTCCTTCGCGTCCGTGGCCTGGGCCTGCCGGGGTGTCGTCCCCCGGTAGATCTTTGCCGCATCGGCCAAGGGCCGGCGGCCAACCGTTTCCGGGTCCTGGCCGAAAAGCCGCCATCGTTCGCCGGGCGGTGGATCAGTGCGCCGGGCGGGTGCCGCCGCCCTTCCTTTCTGCATCGTGGGTGTGGTGGCTGTCGCGTTCGCCGCCGCCACCGGAGACCCGGCTCCTGGAACGCAGGTCGCTGCCGGCCGGCGGCTTGTCGACCTTCAACGGCGCCCTGGCGTTTTCATGCGAGGCGCCGGGGCCGCCCTGGCGAATGCTCGCCGGCGTCTTTTGCGATGTCGACATGCGAGTTCTCCCTATCGGTCCTGCTGGTAGCCCTGATGGGTCGTATTGATTTTCGTGTTGCCCTGCTGTCCCTGCTTGCCGGGGTCGTTCGCGGCCTGCATCGCGCCGCGTTTGGCATCCGGAGAATGGTTCTGCTCCCCGGTCCCCTTGTGGCTCAGGTTGCCGGAGGGTGTCGGAGGAAGTCTGCTGCTCATCTCGGGCCTCCCTTTCTTTCCAGGTTTCCCGAAATCCTAACCCGCGGGGATTCCCGATGTTCCCGAAAAGGCCTGCCTTCCCCTCTACGAAGCAAAAGAGGCAGGCGGTGAGATGCCGCCTGCCTCCTCAATCCGTCAAAGTGGGAGCGTCCCGGCCTAGGCCGCCATTCCCCTTCTCTGCACGCCGCGCGGCGACATCCGTCTTGCCGCATCGCCCGCCTGCCCGATCTCGAAGCGCGCCAGCAGTTCCGACAGCCGCCCGCTTTCCTGCGCGAGGCTCGCACCCGAGGCATTCATCTCCTCGACCATGGCGGCGTTCTGCTGCGTCACCTGATCCATGTGGTTGACGGATGTGTTGATCTCCGACAGGCCCGACGCCTGTTCATGCGCCGCAACCGCGATGGCATCCATATGCTCGTTGATCGTCACCACCAGACGGGCGATCTCCTTCAGGCCGCTGCCGGTGTCATTGACCAGGACGACGCCCTGATTGACCGCCTCTTCGGAATTGCCGATGAGCTTCTTGATCTCCTTGGCGGCATTGGCCGAACGCTGGGCGAGTTCGCGAACCTCCTGCGCCACGACCGCAAATCCCTTGCCCGCCTCGCCCGCACGGGCCGCCTCGACGCCGGCGTTCAGGGCCAGAAGATTGGTCTGGAAGGCGATCTCGTCGATGACGCCGATGATCTGGCCGATCTGGTTGGACGCCGTCTCGATCCTGCCCATGGCCTCGACCGCATTGGACACGACCTCGCTGGACGTCTCGGCCCTGGTGCTCGCGTGGCGAACCATTTCGCGCGCCTCGTTGGCGCGTTCCGCCGTCTGGCGCACGTTGGTCGTGACTTCCTCCAGCGCGGCGGCCGTCTCCTCCAGCGATGCGGCCTGCTGCTCGGTCCGCTTGGCGAGCTGGTCCGAGGCGGTCGAGATTTCGCCGCTGCCGCTGCGGACGCTGAGAGCCGCCATGTTCACGCTTTCCAGGGCGGAACGGAGCTGGTGGACAGACCTGTTGAAGTCATGGCGAAGGGATTCGAACTGCTCGGCGAAAACCTCGTCGATCTCGCAGAGCAGATCGCCGGACGCCAGACGGCGCAGGCCGCCGGCGAGGCCGGACGTCGCCTGTTCAAGCCGCTCTTCCGCCTCGGCTTCCGCCCTTCTCTGGATTTCGATCCGTTCGGCCTCGGCCGCCTGCCGGGACCGCGCCGCATCGGCTTCGAGCTCGCGGTTCTGGACGGCCGCCTCGCGGAACACCTCGACGGCGCGCGCCATGTCGCCGATTTCATCCCGGCGTCCGGCCCCCGAAACGGTGACCGAAAGGTCTCCCCCGGCAAGCATCCGCATGACACCCGTCAGGTGCCCGATCGGATTGGCGATCCGGAAGATGATCGTGAATATCGCGGCCAGCGAGAGCGCGACGGTGACGAGCGTCGCTATGCCGTAGATCACGATGGACTGCGTCGCCGAAGACAGGTTCCGGGCCGTCAGCTCGGTCATCTCGCTCAGAGATGCGGATGCGATGCCAGCGATGGACGCTTGTGCCGGGCCGGCGGGTTTGCGCCAGTCGTCGACGGCCATGTCGAAGGCGCGGCCCGCCTGGAATTCCTTGATGGCGGCGGTACGCTGCTCCGCATAGGGGCCGGCGAAATAGGTCGACTGGGCCGTCCTGTACAGGCTCCTGATCCGCTCCGGCGTTCCCTCGCCCTTGACGATCTGCGTGATGATATCCCACGAAAGCGCCACCCTCGCATCCTGAACGGCGATCTCGGCCAGCTTGCCGGCGGGCAACGGCTGCTTCGAAATCAGCGCGCCGACGAGCGTGGAATTGGCGGTCCCGAGCTGCGTGCGCGCGGTCCATGCCAGCGAACGCAGCTGGGTGAATGCGATCATCGCGGGGTTGCGGGCATTGATGGCCGCTTCGACCTGATTGGCGGCCTTCTCGATGTCGAGCAGCATCTGGTCGGCAAGCCCGAGCACCGTCTTGCCGAGGGCGGGGTCGCGATCCCTGACCGGTTGCGTGAGCGCCGCGTCGATCCTGGAGCGGTAGCTCAGCCACTGATTGTAGTTTTCGAACATGGGGGCGAGCGCCGCCCGCAGGGTTGCGGGCTCGATATCGTCCGCAACGGCCTTCGCGGCCGAAAAAGCGGCATCGAGGCTCTTTCGGCCGTCATCGATATTGTTGCTGCTGGAGACGACCTCGGCCGGCTCCAGCTTGATCGCGGAGGAAATCCCGCCTCGTTCCCCCCGCATTCCGAGAAGCGCATCGAACAGGGAAGCGTCGAGCCGGGCAAGTTCGGCAAGCCGGGCGGAATTCTGCTGCAGCCGGGCTTCCTGCAAAAGCAGCTTCCCCATCAGCCCCATCACCGCGACGCTCAAGATCGCAAAGGCAAATATCAAGATATTCTTGATGGAAAATCTCATCCTGTTATCCCCCAAAATAATCGCCGTCCGAAATTCCCGGTCGCAGGCAAGCATCTGGCGACGCCACCACGGCCGGGCACACAATTTCAGGAGAATTACTGGCAGGAATTGGATAAGTTTCCCTTAAGATCAGAGGATTGCGGCCTACTGATCATATCACCTTGCGTCACTTATATTAGAAGATAGTCACGGCATCCGCACCCGCAGCAGCCTCAGGGCGTTGATCGTCACCAGAACGGTCGCGCCGGTATCCGCAAGGATGGCCGGCCAGAGGCCGGTGATGCCGATGATCGTCGTCACCAGGAACACCGCCTTCAGGCCGAGCGCGATGGTGATGTTCTGGTAGATGTTGCGCATCGTCCGCTTCGAAAGCTCGATCATCCCCGCAATATCGCCGACCCGGCCGTGCAGCACCGCCGCATCCGCCGTTTCGAGCGCCACGTCCGTGCCGCCGCCCATGGCGATGCCGACGTCCGCGGCTGCCAGCGCGGGAGCGTCGTTGATGCCGTCACCCACCTTGCCGACGACGAAACCCTCGCGTTTCAGCTCGCCGACGATACGCTGCTTGTCCTGCGGCAGCAGTTCGGCGCGCACCTCGATACCGAGTTCCCTGCCGATCGCGGACGCCGTCCGGGCGTTGTCGCCGGTCAGCATCACCGTCTTCACGCCGGCATCCGAAAGCGCCTTGAGACCAGCCTTCGCATCGGCCCGCGGCTCGTCGCGCATGGCGATCGCGCCTGCCAGCACGCCGCCGACGATCAGCACCGAAACAGTCTTTCCCTCGTCGTTGAGGCTGGCGATCCGCTTCGAATGGGCGGGCGGCAAGGCGACGCGCTCGCCGGCAGCCTTGGGAGAACCGAGGAAGACCTCCTGGCCTTCCACCATCGCGATGACGCCCTTGCCGCCCAGCGCCTTCGCATCGCTCGCGGCGGGAATATCCACCTCGTCCTCCGCAGCTTTCGCAAGGATCGCGACGGCCAGCGGATGGCTGGAGCCCGTCTCAAGGGCCGCGGAAAGGCGCAGCACGTCCTCGGCATTGCGGCCGAAGACGATCACGTCGGTCACCTGCGGCCTGCCGGCCGTCAGCGTCCCGGTCTTGTCGAGCGCCACCGCCGTCAGCTTGCCGAGCGTTTCGAGCACGGCGCCGCCCTTCATCAGCAGGCCACGGCGCGCGCCGGAGGAAAGCGAGGCGGCGATCGCGGCCGGTGTCGAAATGACCAGGGCGCAGGGGCAGCCGATCAGCAGGATCGCAAGGCCCTTGTAGACCCACTCGCCCCAGCCGGCTCCGGAAACGAGCGGCGGCAGGATGGCCACCAGAGCCGCGACCACGACCACGCCCGGCGTGTAATAACGCGAGAAGCGGTCGATGAAGCGTTCGGTCGGCGCCTTCTTCTCCTGCGCCTCCTCGACCAGCCGCACGACGCGGGCGATCGTATTGTCCGCGGCAGCGGCGGTCACGCGTATGCGCAGCGCCGCATCGCCGTTGATCGTGCCGGCGAAGACGGCATCGCCGGCATCTTTGGCGACCGGCGTGCTTTCACCCGTCACCGGCGCTTCATCGATGGCGCTTGCCCCCGCGACGATGACGCCGTCGGCCGATATCCGGTCTCCCGGGCGCACGAGAATGATGGAGCCGATGGCGAGGCTTTCGGCCGGCACCTCGCGGGTCCTGCCCCCTTCCCGGCCGTCCACTTCGAGAAGCGCGTTCTTCGGCACGAGGGCGGTCAGGCTCTGGATGCTCTGCCGCGCCCGCCCGGCCGCCACACCTTCCAGCAGTTCCCCCACGAGGAAGAGGAAAACGACGGCGGCCGCCTCTTCCGAGGCGTCGATGACGACGGCGCCGACGGCGGCGATCGTCATCAGCATCTCGATCGAGAACGGCGTGCCGGCAAGCGCCGCCATGATGGCGCGACGGGCGATCGGCACCAGGCCGATCAGCATCGCGGCCGTGAAGATATACGGTTCGTAGGCCGGAACCAGATGGCCGAGGCCATATGCGGCTGCGAGCGCCGCCCCGACAAAAATCGTCAGCCGGCCCTTGGCGCTTTTCCACCACGGCCCCTCCATCGGCCCGTGGTCGTGGCCGTGCAGACCCTCGATCTCCTGCCCGGCGTCGGCGCGGTGATCGTGCCCGCCGCCATGGCGGTGCGCGTGGCCATGCGCTCCCTCGTGGTCGTGGCGGTGCTGGCCATGGTCATGCGTGCAGTCCGGTCCATGCACATGGGCGTGCCCTTGCGCATCGTGATCGTGCCCATGATCGTGACGCTCCGCGCCTGCCGGCGGCTTCTTTCCCAGTGCACGCAGTGAATATCCCAGCCCGGTCACTTTCCTTTCGATCGCGGTCAGGTCGCTGGTGCCGTCATGATCGACCGTCATCGTGCCCGCGGCGACGGACACGGAGACATCTTCAACACCCGGCATGCGGCGCACCGCCGTGTCGATCTTGGTCGCGCAGCTTGCGCAATCCATGCCGCCGACCTTGTACCGGGCCTGATTTGTCACCGTCATCATCTCTCTCCTTCTGGATCGAGCACCTGCTTACAACCTATAGCGACTAGAGCTTCAAGGGCGTTTTTCAAGAATTTGCTGGCGGTCACCGGCCGATTTGCGCTAAGCCTCGTTTCTGACAGGGGCGTCCGGCGAAAGCCGGGCTGAGAAGCACCCTTTGAACCTGAACCAGATCATGCTGGCGGAGGGAGTCGTCCGGGCCTTCTACTCATCGCGCCCGCGCCTGCCCCGCCCAACGAGGCGAGAATGCAGACAATCTCCTTCCCTGGCGAAACGCCCGGCCAGTTGCTGGCCGCGATGCGCGCCCAAAATCCGCTCGTGCAGAACATCACCAATTTCGTGGCGATGAACATCGCGGCGAACGTGATGCTTGCGGCGGGAGCTTCGCCTGCCATGGTGCATACGCAGGAGGAGGCTGGCGAGTTCGCCCGCATCGCCTCCGCGCTGACCGTCAATATCGGCACGCTCTCGCCGGATTTCCTGATGGGCATGAAGGAGGCGGCAAAAGCCGCAGGAGAAACCGGAAAGCCCTGGATACTCGATCCCGTCGCGCATTTCGCCACCGGCTATCGCCGCGCCGCCACCGCCGAACTCATGGAATTGAAGCCCGCCATCATCCGCGGCAATGCTTCCGAAATCATCGCGCTTGCCGGCAGCAGATCGAGCGGCCACGGTGTCGACAGCGGCGACCCGACCGAGGCCGCGGAAGGTTCCGCCACAGCGCTTGCCCGTCAGAGCAGCGCCGTGGTCGCCGTCACCGGCGAGGTGGATTTCGTCACCGATGGCCACCGTTCGGCGCGCATCATGGGCGGTTCGGACCTCATGCCGCGCGTCACCGCGCTTGGCTGCTCGCTGACCTGCCTTGTCGGCGCCTTTGCCGCGACAAGGCCGGAAAAGCCTTTCGAGGCAACGGTCGCCGCGCTCGCCATGTTCGCGGTTGCCGGCGGCCAGGCGGCTGCCGAGGCCTCTGGTCCCGGCTCGTTCTCTCCCGTCTTCCTCGACCGGCTCGCGGCACTTTCGCCCGAGGCGCTCGATGCCGAGGCCAGGATCACGGGCGCATGAAGACCTTCGATCTTTCCGTCTATCTGGTCCTCGACCCCGATCTCTGCCGCGCGATCGGCATGGTGGAGACGGCCCGGCTCGCCGTTGCCGGAGGGGCGACCATCGTGCAGCTCCGCGACAAGCAGGCCGATACGGCCGCGATGATCGAAACCGGCCGGGCGTTGAAGGCCGCGCTTGCCGGCACCGGCGTGCCGCTGATCGTCAACGACGACGTCGAGGCGGCGATCGCGATCGGCGCCGAAGGCATCCATGTCGGCCAGAGCGACATGGCGGCGGCAACGGCGCGCGAGCGCGTCGGCCGCGGCATGATCCTCGGCCTTTCCGTCGAAACGGAGGAACTGGCGCGGCGGGTCGATCCTTCGATCGCCGACTATGTCGGCATCGGACCGGTCTTCGCCACCGCCACCAAACCGGACCACGAGCAGCCGGTCGGCTTCGAGGGGCTCGCGCGCATCGTCGCGGTGGCCCCGGTTCCGGCGGTCGCGATCGGCGGCCTGAAGGCGGAGCATGCAGGCCCGGTGCTTGCGGCCGGAGCAAGGGGCATCGCCGTCGTCTCGGCGATCTGTGGCCAGCCGGACCCGGAAGCCGCCGCCCGAAGGATTGCGGACGAGATCGAAAAGGCACGCGCATGACGACCAGACCGATGATCAGGAATGTTCTCTCCATCGCCGGTTCGGACCCTTCCGGCGGCGCCGGCATCCAGGCGGACCTCAAGACGTTTTCGGCGCGCGGAGCCTATGGCATGGCCGTGCTGACCGCGTTGACGGCGCAGAACACCCAAGGCGTGACCGGCGTGCATACCGTGCCCGCCGCCTTCGTGGCGGAGCAGATCCGCGCGGTTTTCGCGGATGTCCGCGTCGACGCGGTGAAGATCGGCATGATCGCCAATGCGGAGATTGCCGGGGCGATCGCCGACATGCTCCGCTCCCGTCATGACAGCCTGCCCATCGTGCTCGACCCCGTGATGATCGCCAAGGGCGGTTCGCCGCTGCTTGCTTCCGATGCGGTGGCGGCCGTCGCCCACCAGCTGATGCCGCTCGCCGCGGTCGTCACCCCCAACCTGCCGGAAGCCGCGGCCCTGCTCGACGAGCCGGTCGCCACGACCCGCGAGGCCATGGCCGACCAGGCCCGGCGCCTCCAGCGGATCGGGCCGAAGGCGGTGCTGGTGAAGGGCGGGCATCTGGAAAGCGAAGACAGTCCGGATGTGCTGGCCGACGTGGCCGGCATCCATTGGTTCGAAGGCAAGCGCGCGCCCACCAGGAACACGCACGGCACGGGCTGCACGCTCTCCAGCGCGATTGCCGCCGAGCTTGCCAAAGGCGCCGCGCCGGCAGACGCGGTCGCCATCGCCAAGGCCTATCTCGCCGGCGCCATTGCCGCCGCGGACGAGCTTTCCGTCGGCACGGGCCACGGACCCGTGCAGCATTTCCATGAATGGTGGAGGTGAGGCTCCATCGGCAGCGCGCTTCGTGCGCCCGTTCGGACGCGCGGCGCTCCAGGTCAGTGGAGCGATTGGGTGTAGACGAACTTCGGCATGCTCCATCCGAAACGGAGCGCCAGGATGCGCAGGGCCAGCCCGACCGTCATCGCAACGGCCGTCGTAAGGTCGTGGGAAAAGCCCAGGCGCAGGCCGGCAATGTAGATCAGGCCGGTTGCAACCGACACCGTGGCGTAGAGTTCCGCCCGAAAGAGCAGCGGAACCTCGGCGCATAGAACATCCCGCAGCACGCCGCCGGCACAGCCGGTGATCAGGCCCGACGCGATCACGACGATCAGCGGCATGTCGAGGCCGATCGCGACATTGCAGCCGATAACGGTGAACAGCACCAGTCCCACGGCGTCTAGGAACAGGAAAAGGCGTCGCAGATGGTGCATGTAGCGCGCGATCACGATCGTCGCAAAGGCCGCCACGCCGGTGACGACCAGATACGACGGATGCTGAACCCAGGAGACCGGATGGTGGTCCAGCAGCACGTCGCGCAGCGAGCCGCCGCCGAGCGCGGTTACGCATCCGAGCAGACAGACGCCCACCCAGTCCATGTTGCGCCGCCCCGCCGCCAGCGCGGCGGTCATGGCCTCCGCGACGATGGCGATGAGATAGAGAATGTGAAGTATCTGTTCCGATCCCATCATCAGGGCGAACTCCCGAAATATTTCAGCCGCAATTTCGCGATCGTCCCGTCTTCGTGAAGATCGAGGATCTGCAATGTCACAGGCCTTGCCAGATCGCTGTCGTGAGGGAAAGCGAAACCGTATTTGTCGGGATGGAAGATGTTGCCGACCACCGCGACCTTCTGTTCGGGGTGGCCGTGCGCATAATATTCCAGTATCGGCGCATCGCCGACGATGGCGTCGACCTCGCCCGCCTTCATCGCGGCGACGGCCACGTCTATGTCGGGATAGGGCCGCGAGGCGATGCCCAATCCCGTCACGTAGTTCTCAGCGACGCTTCCGGTGAACACGCCAACTGTCCTGTCCGGCAGGTCGGCGAGCGAGTTGATCCCCTGGCTGATGGAAACCGCGGTCATCACGCTCGTCACGGAAGAGGTGATATAGGCGATCACCGCGATTCCGCAGACCATCCAGATGGCCGACCAGATCCGCCCCATCCAGCCGAAAAGGTTCTTGCTGCGCGACATGCGCCCGGTCATCGCGGTCGCGATGACCTGATAGAAACTTTCCGCAAACCCCTCCCGCCAGCGCTTGGGAAAATCCGGATCGAACCGCCGGTCGAATACGGTCAGGCCCAGGGTGGCGGCGAGGATGACGAACAGGAGCCAGGCATAGGCGCGCAGATGCCCGGCATTTCCCAGCCCCGTCACCACGCTCCAGAAACCGCCGGCTCCCCGGTCCGGCACCATGATCCGCAAGCCGGCATCGAACCACGGCTGGGTGAACGACACCACTTCGGCGCGCTCGCTGGTGATCGTCAGATTGGTCACGGCGGCGTCGATATCGCCCTTGCGCATCGCCTCGACGAGATCCCTGAACGTGGGATAGGTGACATAGTGCGTCGCGAGATTGAGGCGGACCGCCGCTGCGTCCCACAGATCGATCGCCATGCCCGAATAGCTGCCGCCCTCCTGCGCCGTGACGAAGGGAGGGCTGACGTAGAGCCCGACATTGACGGTGCGGCTCGCGGCCGGGGCGGGCGCCTGCGCCCGGGCGTGCCCGCCGGCGATCAGGCAGATCGCGAGGATTGCCCAGACGACCTGCAAAGGTTTGCGGCAGGCATCCCGGAAGCCACGGCACATGCCCCGGAACATCCCTCGCCGCCGCTCCGGACGCCGTGCGATCCCGGAATGCCATGAGAGGCCCGCGCCCCTCTCATGGCTTCCCTTCTGTCGATTGTCTTTGCAACTCATACCGGATACGAACTTAGCCGAAGTTTTGCCCAGCGCCAAAGCGATGGCGCAATTGATGATGGTATCTCCCGATCGCCTTGCGATGCCGGTCATGTGGCGGCACCCGGACGGGCCTTGATGTCGCCTCGGGTTTCCACGGTCGGGGCGGAGCGCAAGACAAGCTGCGCTCCGCCGGCCTCAGCGCGTTTCCCGGCCGGGACCACAAGGCATGCAGGCCTCACTTGCCGGCGTCGGGATCATCGACAAGGCAACCCATGCCGTGGCAGCCCTGATAGTTGCCATGCACGTCGAAGTTCGGATTTCCCTGCCGGTCGAATTGCGGCCTGTTATCGATGGCCTGATCCGGATTGTCGACCTGGCAGCCTATGCCGTGGCAACCGTTATAACCCTTTTCGTACCGGTTGTTGCTTGTCGAATGCGAATGCTTCTCGTGGTGATCCTCCGTCATGCCTTCGATCAGCGCGCCCAGAACGGCGCCGCCGATGACGGCGCCGACGTCATGGCCGTGATGGTCGTACATGCGGGCGTCGGGATCGAACCCGTCGCCGCGCCCGTGATGATAGCCGCCGACATCGGCGAAGACTCCCGCGCACCCCTGCGCGACCCAGATGTATTTGCTCCTGGGATTGTATCCCCAGGTGCGGTTCAGGATGCAGGCGGCGCCGGACGTCTGATGGATGAGCTGCGGCCTGCTGAGCGGCCCCGCCCAGCATTCGTCATACTGGTAGTTTCTGGACTGGCACTCGACCGTCGACTGGGCGCGCGCGTCGGTCGCGATCCAGGGGGCGCCGAGAATGCCGAGCGCAAGCGCCACGATCGCGATGCTGAAATAGCGAGACATATCATTTCCCTTTCACGGGCTACGGAACGGTGATGGAAGATGATGGCCGGGACCCTGCTCCGCAGGCGCCATCAGTCGTTGATTGCGATGATCTTGACCGTGTTCTTCGCGCCCACGCCCGAGAACCAGAGTTCTCCGTCGCCGATGGAAACGCCCTGCCAATTGGCGAACAGCGTCGGGTAGGTCTGCCTGGCGACGGCCTGTTTCACCTTGCTCGTGACCACCTTGTCGTAGTCGTTCACGAAATGCGCCGCATCTTTGATCTTCACGGCCTTGCCGCCGATCCGCGCCTGAAAGGGATAGTCGACCATCGACGCCACAGCCGCCTTGTCGTCGGCGGCAACGGCTTTCTTCAGCGTCTCGAAGAATTGCTGATAGGACGCATGGTCGCCGAACAGCGTGTCGAGCGTGGCATTCACATCGGCGGCGGTCTGTGCGCCGGCGGGGGCCGCTCCCGCGAGAGCGAGCACGGCCGAGGCTCCCAGTGCGAGGAGCAGTTTGCGGACCGAATTATGCGTGGGTGAGAAAAATTCAGGATACATAAGGGATATCGACCTCCTGGCTGAAAAACTTGAAACAGGTCTGCCTGTGCGGCACGTCCTTTCAAAGCGCCTTGCGAGCCGGCTGCACGATCCGGTTGAACGGATACGCCCTCCACGAAATTGAACTGGTCCTTCCGGTCGACATGATCCGTCCCTCCGGTCACCGTCGCAGGCTCTGGGTTTCCAAATTCGCGGCTCTATCGTCCACGATTCTGCCGGTCAGGGCAAGCGTGGCCGGCGCGAGATCCCCCGTCCCCCGACGTTCGGCACGCGCCACGGCCGACCAACTGCGGATTGCATGCGCATGCCGGCCCTGCTGGCCCCCCTGGCAAACCGGGCCGGTCCGGCCCCGATGCTCCTGATCGCTCCCCTCATTGATCACGATCAAAGTGCGGCTCTCCCAACGGCCTAACCTGCCTCCCAGCGACAGGGCAGCAGGCCCCGTCGCAGAAGGACCTTGGGGCCTGAATCCAGATCTTGCCTTCCCCCCGAAGAAAGGAGCCAGCAATGGCCTATGCAAGCACCAACCCCTATACCGGCGAAGTCCTGAAGACCTTCGCCTACGCTACCGACGCAACGGTCCGGGACGCCATCGGCAAGGCGCACGCCGCCTTCCTCGCCTGGCGGGAAACCCCGTTCGCCACCCGTGCGGCGATCCTCCAGAAGGCCGCCGATCTTCTCCGCCGGAACGCCGACGACTACGCCAGGCTTCTGACCCTTGAAATGGGCAAGCTGTTCGGCGAGGCGAAGGCCGAGGTCGAGCTGTCGGCCAGGATCTTCGAATATTACGTCAGGAATACCGAGAAACTACTCCAGCCGGAACGGCTGCCGGTCGCCGACCCGGCCGAAGGCGAGGCCGTGCTCGTCCACGAGCCCCTCGGCGTCCTCCTCGCCATCGAGCCCTGGAACTTCCCCTATTACCAGATCGCGCGCATCATCGCCCCGCAGCTCTCCGCCGGCAACACGATGCTGCTGAAGCACGCCTCCAACGTGCCGCAGAGCGCCGCGGCCTTCGAGAAGCTGATGCGCGAGGCGGGCCTGCCGGACGGCGCCTTCATCAATCTCTATGCCACCCGCAAGCAGGTCGAGATGATCATCAACGACCCGCGTGTCCATGGCGTGGCGCTGACCGGCTCGGAAGATGCGGGTTCGATCGTCGCCTCCCAGGCCGGAAAGGCGCTGAAGAAATCCACGATGGAGCTCGGCGGCGCCGACGCCTTCGTCGTGCTCGCCGATGCGGACCTGGAAAAGACCGTCCCGTGGGCGGTCTTCGGCAGGCACTGGAACGGCGGCCAGGTCTGCGTCTCCTCCAAACGCATGATCGTCGTCGACGACGTCTACGACGCCTTCCTCAGCCGTTACCGGCAGGGTGTCGCCGGCCTCAGGGCGGGCGATCCCTTCGATCCTGAAACCACGCTGGCGCCGCTTTCCTCCCAGGGGGCCGCGGACGACATCAGGGAAAGGCTCCGTCAGGCCATAGCCCATGGCGCGAAGGCGGAAGAGGTCGGCCCGCCGGTGCCCAACCAGGGCGCCTTCGTCCAGCCGACGATCCTGACCGAGATCGGCGAGGACAACCCGGCCCGCTACTGGGAATTCTTCGGCCCCGTTTCGATGCTGTTCCGCGCGAAGGACGAGGAGGATGCGATCCGCATCGCCAACGATTCGCCCTTCGGGCTCGGCGGTTCCGTCTTCACCAGGGATATCAGGCACGGCGCCGAAGTGGCGCGGAAGATCTCGACCGGCATGGTATTCGTCAACCATCCAACCAAGGTCGAGGCCGATCTTCCCTTCGGCGGCATCCGCCGCTCCGGTTACGGCCGCGAGCTTCTCGGCCTCGGGCTCAAGGAATTCGTCAACCACAAGCTGATCGATGTCGTCGACATCGACGCGCATTTCTGAGCCTCTTCCCGGTCTCCGTGGCTCCGGGCCACGGGACCGGCATCCCGGTCCAGTCCTCCGCCGGGCCGGGATCTCCCCGATTTGAAAGGAGCATGATCATGTCTTTGAATGGAAAAGTCGTTCTGGTGACCGGCGCGGGCCAGGGCATCGGACGAGGCATCGCGCTTCGCCTCGCAAGGGACGGCGCCGATCTCGCGCTCATTGACGTGAAGGCCGATAAACTGGCCTCCGTTCAGAAGGAAGTCGAAGCCCTCGGGCGCAAGGCGACCGTCTTCGTCGCCGATGTCAGCCGGCGCGATCAGATCTATGCCGCGATCGATCACACGGAAAAGACGCTCGGCGGTTTCGACGTGATCGTCAACAATGCCGGGATCGCCCAGGTCAACCCCATCGCCGACGTGACCCCGGAAGAGGTGGACCGCATCTTCAAGATCAACATCGAAGGCGTGCTCTGGGGCATCCAGGCGGCAGCCGCCAAGTTCAAGGCGCGGGGACAGAAAGGCAAGATCATCAACGCCTCCTCCATCGCCGGCCATGACGGTTTCGCCCTGCTCGGCGTCTATTCCGCGACCAAGTTCGCGGTCCGCGCCCTGACCCAGGCCGCGGCCAAGGAATATGCCAGCGCCGGCATCACCGTGAACGCCTATTGCCCGGGCATTGTCGGGACCGACATGTGGGTGGAGATCGACCAGCGCTTCTCCGATCTCACCGGCGCGCCGAAAGGCGAGACATACAAGAAATATGTCGAGGGCATTGCGCTCGGCCGCGCCCAGACGCCCGATGACGTCGCCGCCCTCGTGGCCTTCCTGGCAAGCGGGGATTCCGACTACATCACCGGTCAGTCGATCCTTACCGATGGCGGCATCGTCTATCGATAGGGCTGCCTTCGCCCGTCCGCGAGGTGCCTGCTTCCGCGGGCGGGAATTTGCCTGCAGAGCACGACACGCCGGTCGGGACATTGCGTTTTCGAGCATGTCCCGACGGCATATTTCAGGCGGAATCCCTCAGCGCCGCCACGGCTGCGAACCCGTGCTCCGCAGCCTCGAGCGCCGTGGCGATATCGGCCTGCGTGTGCGCCGCGCAAAGGAACATGTTGTGCTTCGGGTGGAAATAGACGCCCTTCGCCAGAGCCGCGTTGCAGAAGGCGGAGCCCTTTGAGAAATCCGGGTCGTCGTCGAAGAGAACGGCGGGCATCTGCGCGGGACCGCTCTGCCGGATCGAAACGCCGAATTGACGGGAACGCGTCTCCAGCCCGTCACGCAGCATCTGGCCGAGCCGGGCAAGACGCGCGGGCACGTTATCGCGCCGCACCACGTTCAATGTCGCGACGGCCGCGGCCATCGAAACCGCCCCCGCCCAGAAGGAACCCGTAACGAAAACCTGCGACGCCGCTTTGCGCAGCCAATCGCGGCCGGTCACCGCCGACAGCGCATAACCATTGGCGATCGCCTTGCTCCAGGCGGCAAGATCGGGACGTACCCCGAGAGGTTCCCAACTGCCCGCCATATCGAGACGGAACCCGGCGCGGACCTCATCGAGGATCAGGGCCGCATTCCCGGCATCGGCAAGCCGCCGCGCCGCCCTGGCGAAATCCTGCGTCGGCAATTCCTGATCGAAACCAAGGTCATGGCGATAGGCCGAAACGACGATCGCCGCCAGATCGTCCCCCGCTTCCCTGACGGCCGCTTCGAGCGTCTGGATGTCGTTGAAGATATAATATATCAGGTGAGCCCGGTCTTCGGCCGTGACCCCGAGCAGGGATGGCGAGCACCACGGAACCGCGCCGTGATAGGCCCCCTTGGCCACCAGGATTTTCCGCTTGCCGGTCGCCGCGCGGGCGACCGTCACGCATGTGGTCGTCGCGTCCGTTCCATTCTTCTGGAAAAGCGTCCAGTCCGCATGGCCTATCGTGTCGACGACGAGTTCGGCGAGCTCGACCATCACCTCGCCCGGGCCGTTGAGGCAATCACCCTGGCGGCGCTGGCGTTCCGCCGCTTCCTCGACCTCGGGATGATGATGTCCCAGGAGGTTGGGGCCCCAGCTGCACATGAAATCGACATAGCGGTTTCCGTCGACATCCCAGAGAATGCCTCCTTCGCCGCGTTTGAAGAACTGGGGATAAGCTTCCGGCAGCTTGGCGGCATGGAGATGCCCCCACATCCCGCTCGGCACGACCTTTTCGGCACGGGCGCGCAGCGCGATGTCCTGCGTTCTCATCAATTCCGACATAGGCGATTCTCCATCTTGGGATTTGATATATCATATATTGAAAGGCGGAAAGCAAGCGTTTTGTGATGTGCCCTGCTTTCGGGAAAGGCAGTTACGAGGGCGCGACATCGCGCCAGACGGGAGTCAGGGGTGAAGGAACGAACGGCCCGGATGCGCGGCCCCAATTGAAGGGCTGGACCGCGCCCGTCCGCCTTGTTCATTTCCGGGCTTATTTCTGGGCATGGATGTGCGAGCGGGCTTTTGTCGGCGCTCGGTACCACCTATATTATATATGATTGAGTCTTGGACTTTCGCGGCGAAACGGTCGCCGAAGGCTGCATTTGAGGAGTGAAGATGGCCGATATCGACCAGTCGCCCGGCGACAACGGCGTGGGTCCGGTCGCCCGCGACAGCCTGACGGGCCTTGTCTACAGCAATCTGCGTCAGGCGCTGATGGAAGGCCGTTTCTGGCCCGGCCACCGCTTCAAGATCCGAGAGCTGGCGGCGACGATGAATGTTTCGGAAACGCCGATCCGCGAGGCCCTGATGCAGCTCGTGCGCGGCCGCGCGCTGGAAATGCAGGCGGGGCGTTCGATCATCGTCGCGCATATGACGGCCAAGCAGTATATCGAGCTGAGGACGGTCCGGCTGTTTCTCGAGGGACTTGCGGCCGAACATGCGACCACGCGCGTTTCCGAGGCCGATATCGACCGGATGGAGACGATCCACGAAGAGCTCATCAGCGCCGAGCAGCAGCAGCGCTGGTCGGATGCCGTTCGGGCGAACTGGCAGTTCCATCGCAGCCTCTACGAGGGCTCGGAACTGCCCGAGGTACTGGCCATCCTCGATGATATCTGGATGCGCAACGGGCCGTTGCTGAACTTCCATTATCCGAACGCCCCGCCGACCTATCCGAACGAACATCAGCATCTTTCCGTACTCAAATACCTGCGGCAGCGCCGGCCGGACAAAGTGCGCGAGGCCATTCAGGCCGACATGATGGAAGGCGGCCAGAATCTCGTCCGGCTTCTGGAAAAATCGGGAGGAACCCGATACCTGACGCCGGCCGGGGCCTAGGATCGGGTCAAAGACCGCGGAACGGGCGCGGGCCGTCATGGCGCCGCGCCCCTTGCCGCCTTGCGAAACGCATCGGCGAGCGCTTCTTCCGAAAGACCGTATTTCTCGAAGAGATAAGCCGTCGTACCGCCTTCGGCGAAAGTATCGCGCACGCCGACACGGCGGAATTTGACATGGACGTCCCGCTCCATCAGCAGTTCCGCCACGGCGCTGCCCAGCCCGCCGATGACCGAGTGGTTTTCGGCCGTCACGACCAGCGGCACCTGGCGGGCGAGATCGGCAAGCGCCGGGTCGAGCGGCTTGATCGTCGCCATGTCCACCACGGTCACGGCCGTTTGCTCCCGTGCCAGCCGTTCCGCCGCGGCCATGGCGATATCGACCATCATGCCGCATGCGACGATCAGGCCATCCCTGCCTTCCCGCAGCACGCGCATCCTGCCGATCCGGAAATCGGTTGCGGCGGCGCCCGCCGCCTTTTCGGTGCCGTCGGCCCGCTTGAGGCGGAGATAGACAGGCCCGTCATGTTCGGCGATGGCAGCGACGGCGGCGCGCACCTGCTCCGAGCCGCTCGGCTCGATGACGGTCATGTTGGGCAGCGCACGCATAAGCGCGATGTCGTCGATGGCCTGGTGCGATACGCCGAGCATGGTGGTGAGGCCGGGAATGACGCCGACGATCTTCACGTTGGTGCGCGGATAGGCGACCTGCATGGCCACCTGGTCATAACAGCGGCGCGTGGCGAAGACGCAGAAACTGTGCACGAAAGGCACTTCGCCGGACCGCGCCAGGCCGCCGGCGATGCCGACCATATTTGCCTCCGCGATCCCCACCTGGTGAAATCGCTCCGGTATCCGGTCCCGGAACAGGTCCGTCTCGGTGGGGAGGGTCAGGTCCGCCGTCAGGCAAACGATGCGTTCGTCACGCAGCGCGGCCTCGACCAGCGCTTCCCCGTAATGCCTGGGCGCACCGGCCGCAGCCGGGCTCCTGGCGTTGAAATCCCGCACTTCCAGCGATTTTCGGTGGTCTGGCTCGTTCATATGCGATCCTCCCCGGCATGCGTCTCGGCAAGAGCGGCCAACGCCTCGGCGGCAACCTCCGGCGGCAGCCTGAGATTGTGGGCCAGCAGGCCTTCGAGGCCCGGCACGCCCTTCCCGGCGACCGTCGCAGCGACGAGACAGGTCGGCCGGGCATGGGCGCGCGCGCGTTCCAAGGCCGCCAGAAGCGCCGGAATGTCGTGGCCGTCCACGTCTTCCGCCATCCAGCCGAAGGCGCGGAACTTCCCGGCAATCGGAGCGACGGAAACCACCTTGTCGATATGGCCCTCGACCTGCATCCGGTTGTCGTCGACGATGAGGCAGAGGTTGGAAAGGCCCGCGCTGCCGGCAAAGAGCGTTGCTTCTATGGCCGTTCCCGCCCTCTCCGAGGCATTGATCTCGAAGACCGACCCGTCCCGGCAATAATCCCGGATGGCGGCCGGATCGACGATGCCGCGGGCGGCGAGCGTCGCATAGAAGATCGCCGTGTTATGGGCCGTCGACAACAGGAAGCGGTCCCGATCCGGCCAATCCGGGTCCGCCGGATCGAGCCGCAGTTCGGCGAAATAGAGCACAGTAAAGATATCCGCGGCCCCCAGCTCCTGCTGGACATAACCTTGCCTGGTGGGCGCCACGAGTTCGATGACATCGCGACGCAGCGACCGGGCGATCCGCGCAAGCTCCACCGGATCGGCGATACGCGGAGCAGGTTGCCGTTCCCTGCGGTCATCATTGGACATCGGCAGGGCCCTCCCAAGCCAGATTGACATATTATATATCAAATTTCGGTGCGATCGTCCTCGCCGGCTGTGAAGCGGTCAAGGATATTGCGGGTGATGCGCTGGGTGAACGGGTCGCCGCGCTTCAGGCCCATCACCCATTCGCAGGTGGCAGCCGTCAGCACTTCGCCCTTGCCGCGGGTCATGTGCACCATCATGCCGGACCCGTATTTATAGCGCGCGAGCCCCTCGGGCGTGACCTCCCCGGTCACGCATTCCACGAGGCCCTCGTGGTCGCTGCTCCGCACATAGTAGCGAAAGCCCTCGCCTTCCGGTTCGTCCTCGGCCAGCACGGCCGGCGCCATGGCGAGGATCTCGATGCTTTCGGGCTGGCCCTCCGCGGGAACGGGATAGGGCAGGCCATGGCGGAAGGTATAGTCGAGCCCGTCGACCTCGTAGGCGAAAATGCGCTGCCTGTCGCCGAAGATATCGGCGTAGTGCAGGCCGGTGCCGGCAAAGGCCCAGTGCGTGGGCCGATAGACGGTGAAGCCCTTCTGGCCGTTCGGCGCGAAACCGCCCCAGGAGGCATAAAGGCCATGCACACCGTTGACGCCCATGGTGGAGGCGCCGGGCCAGCGGACGTTGCGGTCCTCCCAGGCGCTGGTCAGCAGGTGCGCCCTTTCGGTGCCGGCGACCGGGTCCTGGTGGATCGCCTTGAACTTGTGGCAGACCTGCCGCCTGCCGCCGTCCTCCAGCCTTATCTGCCAGAGGAAGTTGGCGCCGAAGCGGGCGAGCTTGCCGCCGTGCTCGACATAATGCTCGATCGCCTCGCGCATTTCCCACGTCCAGTATTCGTCATGGCCGACGATGGCAAGGCAGGGATAGGCGTCGAGCAGTTCCGGCCGGTAATGCAGGTCGGTCTGGGTGATCATGTCCAGCTGGTAGCCTTCCTTCTCGGCCCAGAGGACGAAATGACGGTCGAACTGCGCCCAGCCGGCGGCGGCATAATACTGGCCGAAGCCATTGGCAAAAGCCCATTCCTTCATGGGGTATCGCGGGGCGTCGCCCATTTCCGGTGCGGGATCGGCGCAGATGCGTGGCGCGCCGGCGGGCAGCCACACGACACCGCGCGTCCAGGGCCGTTCCAGCGACAGGACCGGGGAAGCCTGGCAACCGTCATCGCCTTCCACGCCGAAATAGTGGTTGGCGCCGCCGAAGTCGTTGTATGCGGTCCAGGTGCCGGTCGGCAGGATCATCAGGATTTTCGCCCTGCGCGTCTTTTCCGTCGGGCGCACGACAAAGAAGTGGTGCTGCACGAAGCGGGCGCCGTTCGCCCGCTCGCAGGAGGACACCACGCGATAGAAGCCCGAACGAAGGTCGGCCGGCAGCGTCCAGCGATGGCTCACCGGCCATTTGCAGCCGTTGCGGTAGGCATCCTTCGGCGTCGGGGCGAAGACGCCGTCGATTGCGTCGACCTCGTGGACGGTTTCCGGCTCCAGCCCGTCCCGATAGATCTGCAGCCGCCAGGTCCCGGCGGTCGACGTCGTGTGGAACACCACTTCGTCGCCGGGATCGTAGGATATGGCATTGGTGTAGGTATAGACCTCGGGGATGTCCGCATCCTCGCGCGGGGCTTCATACCAGGGCTGACTGTTCCAGTGCTCGTCGGCGAACATCGGCCGCGTCCTGCGCGGCGCGACATTGATGGAGCCGAGTTCGGGGGATTGGAATTCGCGTTTCTCTGTCATGACCGTCTCTTGGAAAGATATGCGCGGCGCGCCGCCCGGGGCTTCCCGGGGCAACACGTCCCGGCGCCGCCTTCGTCGCGAAGCATCATGCCGTTTCCGGCATCACGAAGGGCTCCGGATCGAGGAACCGCTTCACGATATTCAGCGTGATGGTGCTGATATTGTTGTCGTAATCGTTGTGGCCCAGCGACATGCCGAAGGTGATCGAACCGGAAGCGAAGACCGCGCCGCCATTGGCCGTCTCGAAAAACACCATGTCGGCGCGCACCAGCGCGTTCTGCGTGCCGTCGAGCCCGTCCACCATCGTGCGAAACTCTTCCGGCGTCGGCAGCGCGCCGGCTCCCAACCCCTCGGAAGTTGCGAGCAGAAGCGCATGGCGGGGCGTACCGAGCTCGTAGTCCAGCCGGTCGATCTCGCTGCCGACCGCCCCGTTGTAGCGGAAGCCGAAATCGCCGAGCCTCTCCTCGCGGCCGGTGCCCTCGAAAATGAAGGCCGCGCGGGGATCGTCGCTGTCCGGCTTGCGCATGTAGTAGCCGCAGGTGTCGTTGATCATCGCGGAAAAGCCGACGCCGACCAGTTTCTGCGGGGCAAACCCGCTGTGGCGCCACAGCGAACCGGGTTCGCCGGTGCCGGCAAGATGCACCTCGCCCGGCTCGGATTCCCAGGTGCGCGTGCCCGCCATGCCGCGACGCACTTCCAGCGCCGCCGGCGCTGCGGGATGGAAGCCGCAGCGCCAGTAGAAGGCATTGCCGCCCATGGAAATGTGCCGGCCGCCGGCATTCTGATACTCCATGATGCCGTTCATCATGTTGAAGCTGTAATATTCGGGATGCGTCGGCGTCATCATGGCGCGGTAGGGCCTGAGCGCCCTGGCGCCTTCGCGATCCAGTTCGACGTCGGTGATGACGTCGTAGGCGATGCCCTTTTCCTCGAGCCAGTCGAGAATATGGGTGTCGTTGATCAGGTTGAACCAGTAGCCGCGCGGCCGCATGCTGAGGATCGGCCTCAGCCAGGAACTGTAGGCCCTGCCCGAGCCATCCACATGGCAGTCATAGGTGGACTGGCCGATCTCGGGATGCTCCTGCATGAAGACATCGTCCATCGGCAGCCACAGGACGTGCTCCATGAGCGTTTCGAAATGCACCTGGTAGAGGCGCAGCGCGCTGTTGGCATAGGCGAGATAGGTCGCGACGGAGAGCACGACGACGAGGTCGGCGCGCCTGGTCTTCCTGCCGGGCGTGACGAAGAAGGTGACATAGCTTTCGCAATCCGGCTCCGGCACATCGCCGACGGGTGTCAGGCGCAGCGCATAGACGCCGGTGCGCCAGTCGTCGGGCACGTCGAGCACGAACGTCGTCTGCCACTGGCAATCGTGGATGTCGTCGCTGTGGAAATGGATCGCCGCATATTCCCCCGGCGCCAGCCGGAAATCGTGCACGGCGCCGGACCAGAGGAAACCGGTGACACCGCGCCTGGGCAACTGGTGAAGCCGCCCGCTCAGGCAATTGGGCGAAATATCCCTGACGTCGAGCGTGGTGATGCCATCGGCGAAGTCCCAGAAGGCGACGAGGCCGGCAGTGGTCGCGCCGGTGCGCGGCCGCCAGTCGAAGACGCGCAACGCCTCCGCATCGAGAGCGCGGGAAAACACGCGCGGCGCCTCGATCTTGCCGTCGAAATGGGCGGCATACTTCCCTGTCTGGTCCCGATGATGGGCCGCGATCAGGAAAGCGAGCCCGGAATCGAACGGCACATCGGCGGGCAGGTCGAAGGTCTCGGCATGGACGGCGGCGGGACGCGTGCCGTCGGCCGGCACGATCAGCGACAATGTCGCGCTTCCGGCGACGAGGTCGACCGTTGCCGAAACGAAGGACCAGACGCGCTCGCGCGCCCTGGCTTTCAGGGTGAGGCGCGCCGCGCCGAGAGCCAGGACCGGATGGCCTTCCGCATCGATTTCCAGCGCGTAGCCGCGCTTCGCAGCCTCGCACCAGTTGCCCATGATCGCCTTGGCATTGTCGGCGATGCGGGTGGGATAGACATAGGCGCCGAAGGACCAGGCTCCACCGGAAGGGACGAGCGCACCGCCATGTTCTACGACGGCGCAGGAGCCGGGGCGGATTTCCTGGTCGAGACAGGCGTGCACGCCATCGATGCCGCTCTTCATCACCTCGTATTTGAAGCCGGGACCGTTGGCGTCGACATCGCCGCAACGCAGGCGCAGCACGTCGACATGGACCTTTTCCCGCTTGCTCGACAGCTGGAACCTGACCGTCTCACCCGCCGGAACGCTGATGCGGTCGGGATAACCGAGATATTCGTTGGTCTTATAGATCACCTTGGTACTCCGCAGGTAGCGTTACGCCGGTCATGTCCTGCCAGCGGAGCTTGAAGACGTGCCATTCCGCCTCGGCAAGCGAGGTGAAGATGCGCTCGTCCACGAAGGGCATCGGCTCGCCGCGCCGTTCGGGAATGCGCGACAGGCGCCAGGCCTTGCCGGCTTCCAGCACGACGAGGACGAGACGGCCCTGGGCCCTGCCCCAGCGCATCTTCGCCAGCATCGCGCGCAGCTCGGGACCGTGGACGCCAAGCGGGCTTTTGCGAAACTCGTCCACGAGATCGAGCCGCTTCGGATCGATCCGGTAACGCATCGCGTTGGGGTCACTGGTGTGATCCATCTTTCCAATCCTGTTTTCGGAAATGCCCGGAAGATGCCGCCACCGGCATGAACCGCCTGGCGCCCGGGGCAACGGGAAGGCGGCGGTCGCCGCCTTCCGTCTTTTCGGATCAACGGGTGAGCCAGGCGGTCCAGCGTTGGCGCAATTCGTCGCGATGAGCGCCGATCCAGGCGAAATCCGGCTTGATCAGCTTCTCGTAGTTTTCCGGCGAGGTGGCGAAGAGATTGCGCTCCTCGGGCTTCAGCAGTTCGATCACCGTCTTGCTGCCGGTCGCATAGTTCACGTCCCGCATGAAGGGTACGTGCGAGTCGACATTGGCGTAGAAGAAATCGAGATAGGCCATGGCGGCGTTCTTGTCCGGCGCGCCCTTCAGGATCGCCATGTAGCCTGTATCGCGGATGGCGCCATCCCAGGACATGGCGGCCGGAATGCCTTCCTTGATGACGGCGAGCGCGCGACCGGAATAGCTCATGGTCATGACCACTTCCTTGTTGCGCATGATCTGCTGCACTTGGTCGCCGGTCTTCCACCAGACGGCCACATGCGGCCGGATTTCGTCGAGCTTCTTGTAAGCCCGGTCGAGATCGAGCGGGAAAAGCTCGGCGGGTTTCACGCCGTCGGCCAGCAGGGCCGCAACCGGCACCCACCAGTCGCGATCGCCGGTGTCCGGCAGGCCGCGCGGGCCTGGAAAGGTCTTCACGTCCCAGAAATCGGCCCAGTTCTTCGGTGCCTTGTCCTTGAAGACGTCGGTGTTGTAGTTGATGAGCATGCCGCCGGTGGTGCGGACGACGCCATATTCCGTGCAGGCGTCCGAGACTCCGTATTTCTGCACGTCGGGCAGCCTGGAGCAGTCGATCTTCTCCAGCATGCCGGTGCGGGCCACGAGGTCAGGCCCGGTGGCGGTGACGATGTCGAACTCGATATTGCCGGTGCGCATCATCGCTTCCGAGCGGGCCCACTGGTCGGGAACCTCGATTGCGACCGGCACGACCTCGACATCCCTGGCCTTGCCGAACGGCTCGTAGAAGTATTTGGCAAGCGCGTTGCCCATCAGTCCGCCGGTGGTGGCGATGACCATCTGGTCTTCCAGGCCTTCGGCCGCGGCGGGCATCGTGCCGGCGAGCACTGCGGCAAGCGCGACAGGTGCCGCCGTCCATTTCCAGGTATTTCTCGGCATAGATGTTCTCCTCTGGTTTTTGCCGTTTTGCAGTATTTCCCAGTTAGTTCTTCGTGCGCGATCGCATCAGGTGCGCCCCGAGGAGGATCGCGATGGAAAGTACGATGAGCAGGGTCGCGATGGCCGGAATGATCGGCGTCAGGTTTTGCTCGATGTCCTCGAACATCCGTCGCGGCAGCGTCTTGTAGCGCACGCCCGAGAGGAAAAAGGAGACGACCGGCTCGTCGAACGAGATGATGAAGGCGAAGAGCGCGCCGCTCACCACGTTCGGCAGGATCAGCGGCAGCGTCACCAGCCGGAAGGCCGAGAAGCGCGAGGCGCCGCAACTCATCGCGGCCGCCTCCAGGTTCGCGTCCACCTTTGCCAGCGCCGCCGCCGTGGTGAAGACGACGAAGGGCAGCGCAAGCACCGTATGGGCGAGCACGAAGCCCGGAATGGTGCCGGAGAGCCCGATCGTCTGGAAGAACAGGTAGAGCCCCACCGCAAGCGCGATATGCGGCACGATGATCGGCCCGATCAGCAGAATCTGGAACAGCGTGGCGAGCCGCCCGCGGCCACGCACCATCGCATAGGTCGCCGCCGTGCCGATGACGGAGGCGCAGATCGCCGTCAGGAAGGCCACCTCGATGCTGAGCCAGGTGGCGTTCCACCATTGCCGGCTGCTGAAATATTCCACGTACCATTTCAGCGTGAAGCCGGCGGGCGGAAATTCCAGGTAGTCGTTGCGTCCGAAGGACATCGGAATGACGATGACCAGCGGGATGACGATGAATGCCAGCACCGCATAGACATAGCCGCTCAGCGCCAGGGAACCCTTGTCGACCGGTGGTCTCATTGCTGCGCCCCCATCAGTCGGTCGAAACGCAGCGTCTTGCTGAAGATCAGCGCGAGCAGGGTGACGAACAGCGTCAGCACGCCGACCAGCGCGGATGCGAAAGGCCAGTCGAGCACCTCGCGGATCTGCTGGGATACCAGTGTCGCGATCATCAGTTCCTGCGGCGAACCGAGGAGCGCCGGCGTGATGAAGAAGCCGAGCGCGGTCAGGAACACCAGCAGCGACCCGCTGGCGATGCCCGGAAGGCTGAGCGGCAGGATCACCTCGATGAAGGTGCGGAAACGCGTGGCGCCGAGCACCGCGGCCGCCCGCATGTAGTCGTTCGGGATGCTGCGCAGCGCACCGTAGATCGGCAGGATCATGAAGGGCAGCAGGACATGGGCCATGGCGATGACGACCGCGCTCTGGGTGTAGAGCAGTTTCAGCGGTTCCGACGTGAGGCCGACGGCCATCAGTCCCGAATTGACCAGTCCTTCGCGCTGGAACAGGAACGACCACGCGGCGGTCCGCACCAGCACGCTGGACCAGAGCGGCAGGATCACGCAGACGCCGACCAAAGCGGCGACCGCGCCCCGCGCGCGGCTCATGTAATAGGCGACCGGAAAGCCGAGAACGACGCAAAGCCCGGTCACGAGCACGGCCGTCCATACCGTGCGCACGAGCACGCGGGCATAGACCGGGTTGGTCACCACGCGCGCATAGTTGTCGAGGGTCGGCCGGGGCTCGAAGAAGCTGATGTAGAGAAGCTGGCCGATCGGATAGACGAAGACGAAGGCGATGATCGCGAAAAAGGGCGACAGGAGCAGCAGGGTCGTGAAGCCCGAAAGACGCCGGCCATCCGAATGCCAGAAGAGGGATCGGCTGCCGGAATTCATCGCGCGCCCCCGGCGTAAAGCAGGATCGCCTCCTTCGGCACGCTGAAGACGGCCGTCGCACCGGGCGTGAGCGCGCTGAGATCCGACGCGCCGGGCAACCGCGCGCGGATCTCGGCGCCATCCGGCAGGTGCCCGATCAGAAGCAGGGCCGATCCGGCATAGACGATATCGGCCAGCCTGACATGCAGCGCGAACTCGGCGCCGGCCGCGCCGAATTGCAGGCGCTCCGGCCGCACCGCGAGCACGGCTTTCTGCCCGGCCTGCAGCGCCTCGGCCGCCGCCGTCGCCGGCACGTTCCAGCGCTCGCCGGAGGGCAGGGACACGGCGATGGTCCCGCCCGCGCTCTCGACGGTCACATCGATGAAGTTCATCTCGCCGATGAAGCCGGCGGTGAACAGATTGGCCGGACGCTCGTAAAGCTCGCGCGAGGGACCTATCTGCTGAATCCTGCCGTCCTTGAGCACCGCCACGCGGTCGGCCATGGTCAGCGCCTCGCCCTGATCGTGGGTGACGAAGATGACGGTTATGCCGAGCTCGGCATGCAGCCGCTTGATCTCGAGCTGCATGTCCTCGCGCAGGTTCTTGTCGAGAGCGCTGAGGGGTTCGTCCATCAGGAGCACGCGGGGCCGGTAGACGATGGCGCGCGCAAGCGCCACGCGCTGCTGCTGCCCGCCGGAAAGCTGATTGGGAAAACGCCCGCCGTAACCGGCAAGCCGAACGGTGGCGAGCGCCTCTTCCGCCCGCGCGTAGCGCTCCCGCCTTGCGATGCCGCGCATCTTCAGGGGAAAGGCGACATTGTCCAGGATCGACATGTGCGGAAACAGGGTATAGTTCTGAAACACCATGCCCAGGTTTCGCTTGTTGGCCGGAACGTAGGTGAGATCCTCGGAATCCACCTCGATGTTTCCGCCCGTCGGAAACTCGAAGCCGGCCACGCTCATCAGGATCGTGGTCTTGCCGGAGCCGCTCGGTCCCAGAAGGGCCAGGAATTCACCGGCGTCGATATCGATATCGACGCCATTGACCGCGAATACGTTTCCGAAGCGCTTTTCCAGACGGCTGATGCGAATGGACGCACCCGCCGCCTGCTCTCTGTTCATTGCGATAGTCACTGAGGCCTGTTCCCGCTTTATTGTTTGGCTTGGCGCTGGTGGATGGGAGTTTCACCTGTCCGGTCGATCCCGTCCTCTCTCTTCAAACTCCAATATCATATTTGATATATCATGCATGCTAGCGCCGAATGAATTCGGCGACAAGGGTCATTTGCTCGTCGAGCATGGCTTTTCCGCCAATCGTGCGGGCGCCCCGCGCCGCCGCCAGCGCCATGAGCTCGGTGACGGCCGGGTTGACGATGATATCGCACACGGTTGTCTGCGGCCCGATGCGGCTGAGGTCGACGGGCAAGGCATCCCCCGCCTTCATGCCGAGAGATGTTGTGTTGACGACCAGGTCGAAATCCTCGGCGGGGGCGGTGCCCGCCAGCACGTTCACGGTCGGGTGACGTGCCGCGACGCATTCCGCCAGCGCCCTTGCCTTCGCCTCGTCGCGATTGGAAATCACCAGTTCGGCGGCCCCTGCCGCGGCGATGGCAAACGCCGTGGCCCGGCCCGCACCGCCTGCCCCCGCCTGCAGCACGCGCTTTCCGCCTACCGCACACCGATGGCTGGCAAGCCCCGCAATGAAGCCGGACGCATCGAGATTGTCGCCGATCAGGCGCCCCTCGGCGGTACGCTTCACGAAATTGACGGCGCCGATCGCCTCCGCGCCCGACGTGACGAGATCGAGATGGGACATGATCGCCACCTTGTGCGGGATCGTGACGCCGAAGCCCACGACGTTGCCCATGCGCCGGATCGCCCCCACCACCGCCGGCAGGTCTTCCGGCAGGACATGCAGCGGAGACGTTGCGACGTCTTCGCCGATCGCCCGGAAATGGGCGTTGATGACGGCGCTCGCCCGGACGTGATCCACCGGATCGGCCAGCACGAACATGATCTTCGACTTGCCTGTGATCTCCACGGACATCTTTCTCCTCCGTCAGCCCGGCAGGCGGCTGCGGCCATATCCCTTGTAGCGCTCCGCCACGCGGATCATCTCCTCGTCCGGGATGATCACCGGCTCGCCCGCCTGCCTCGCCAGGATGTATTGGCGGGCCAGCGTTTCCAGCTTCACCGTCAGGTCGAAGGCGGATTGCAGGCTGGCCCCGGCAACCAGCATGCCGTGATTGGCGAGCAGGCAGGCCTTGCGCCCTCTCAGGGCCTCGACGGCGCCATCCGCCAGGGCGCGGGTGCCGAACGTGGCATAGGGTGCGCAAGGCACGTCATTGCCGCCGAAGCTTGCAATCATGTAGTGGAAGGCTGGAATGGGCCTGGCGAGGCATGAGAGCGCCACGCAGCAATCCGCATGGGTATGGATCACCGCCTGGACATGCGGATAGGCATTCAGGATCGCCAGATGCATGTGCCATTCGCTGGAAGGAATGCCCTCGCCCACGGTCCTGCCTTCGGCATCCAGCCGCACCAGCCCTTCGGCCGTCATGGTGGCGCTGTTGCCGCCGGTCGGGGTGATGAGGATGTCCGCACCGATGCGGGCGCTGACATTGCCGCTGCTGCCGTGGTTGAAGCCCCTTTCCTCAAGTTTCGCGACGACATCGAGGACGGATTTCCGCAGTTCCAGTTCACTCATGCCGCATTCTCCGGATTCTGCATGGAGGCGAGCGCCCGCGCGAAGAGATCGACCGGGCCGAGCTTGCCGGACTTGAGACACAGGGCGACCGGATCGGCATCCTCGGTGACCGCCGCGCCGATGCCCGGCCCGCCATAGGGGCCGACCATGAGGCTGCGGATACCGAGCCGTTCGACGACCGAGCCGGAGGTCTCGCCGCCCGCCACCACGAAGCGGCGTACGCCCGCGCTCCTGAAGGCGACGGCAAGATCGCCGACGATGCGTTCCGCCAGCGCCGCCGCGCCATCCCGCCCATACCGGGCCTGGGCCGCCGCCACCGTTTCCGGGGCTGCGGACGTGGATATCCCAACAGGCCCGTCTTCAAGCTTCGGCATCGCCCAGGCAAGCGCGGCCGCCACCGCGCTTGCCGCGCTTTCGACCGCCGTCAGGTCGATGCGCAGAACCGGATGGGCCTTTTCGAAATCCGCAAGCTGCTCCAGCGTGCGCTCGGCGCAACTGCCGGACAGCACCACGCCCTTGCCGTTGACAGCTGGCAACACTCGACGATGCGGCGGGGCGGACAGCAGGCCCCTCGCCCGCCAGACCGGCGGGTAATGCTGCACGATCGTGGCGTTTCCGGTCATCAGTTTCCAATCGGAGGTCAGCGCCGCGATACGGTCCAGATCCCTGTCATGGATGGTATCCAGGATGAAATAGCGGATGCCCTGCCCGGCCTTTTCCGCAACCGCCCCTTCGAGTGCCGCGCCGCCCGCGTCGATCACGGGATGGTCGAGCAATCCGACCTTCATCGCCGTCTGACGCTGCAGCACGCGCACGAGGTCGGGATCGGTCATCGGTGTCAGCGGATCGTAGCGCTTGGGCGATTCCGAGACGAGTTCGGTGCCGAGGAACAGATGGCCGTTATAGACGGTGCGCTTCAGTCCTGGCGCCGAGGGGCAGAAACCGGTCACGGGCGCGCCAGTCACCCGCATCAGCATATCCGCCACGGGGCCGATATTGCCCTTGTCCGTGGAATCGAACGTGGCGCAGTACTTGAAGAACAACTGCCGTGCGCCCCGGGCAAGGAGAGCCCGGGCGGCCCGCTCCGTCCTGGACACCGCATCCCCGGGCGCGATCACGCGGGTCTTCTGAGCGACGACGATCGCCTCGGCGGGACCTGATGCCTCCACCATGTCGGGATCGGTCACGAAAGCGCAGTCGATGCCTTCCGCAACCAGCATCGCCGCGGTTTCCATCCCGCCCGTCAGGTCGTCGGCGAGGACACCCAGAACCGTTCCCGTCATTTGCCTGCCTCCCCGCCGACGTTTAGTCCGATTTCTCAATACATGATATATCAAATATTGGGCGGCGCAATGTGCTCCTCTCCCTTTTTCGATTTTTCAGGAAAAATCCGCGTGGCTGCGGGCCTCGGCCTTCCGCGGGGCGCGCTCGCGCCGGATCTTTTCGCGGACCACCGTGAACAGACCGGCACCGCCGATGACGGTGATGCCCAGCAGGGCAAGCGCGTCCGGATACTCATTGAAAATCAACACGCCGAACAGCACCGCCCATGCAAGCTGCGAATAGTGCATCGGCGCCATCTGGTTGGCATTTCCATAACGCGCGGCAAGAATGAACGCCCACTGGCCCAGGCCGTAGCTGATACCCGCCAGCCCCAGAAGCGCGAACTCCCGCAGGGTCGGGACACGCATGCCCCAGAATATCATCATGATCGCGTTCAGAACGAGCAGGTAACTGATCAGCATGCCGAGGATGCTGGTCGTTTTTGCCCGCCCGCCCAGCCCGCGCAGGATTATCACCGCGGTGCCGGTGCCCAGTCCGGTCCCGATCGCGGCAAGATGGCCCCATTCGAAGGCCTGATAACCGGGCTTGACGACGAGAAGCACGCCGACGAAACCGACGAGAACCGCCGACCAGCGCCAGGGACCCACGGATTCCTTCAGGATGAGGGCGGACATGATGGTCACGAACAGCGGAGCCAGGAAGATCAGCGCATAGGACTGGGTGAGCGGTATGGTGGTAAAGGCATAGACGCCGCAAAGACTTGCAACCACGCCGCAGACCGCGCGCCCATGCACGGCCCAGGGCCGGTCGATACGCCAGAAATCCCGCCACTGTTCGTTGGGATGGCGCGTGAGAAGCAGGGTCAGGCCCGAAAAGACATTGACCAGGAACGCGATCTCGAAGACGGACAAATGCGTACCCGTTGCCTTGACCGAAGCGTCGGTCACGGAAAAGGCCGCATATGCGATCAGGGCAAGTACATATACATTTCTCACGCGGACGGCTCTTCCCTGCATCTGGCGCTGGCGGCACTTTTGATATATCATATTTCAAAATGCCAAAAGTATATTTTCTCTCGGCCGGGACGGCGCCGACTCGTTCGTCTCCAAGACTTCTACAGGTCAGATCCCGTAACATTCCAGCGGCTTTGCCGCCGATGGTCCGCTTTTCCGCGCGAGATCGCTCGGGATGCTTCACGCGGGCGGGAAATGGCGAGATCCGGACCCGCGCCAGCGTCTGGTGCTCTTCCCCACCGCCTAGGGCGCCGGCCTGCCCCTCGGGATGATCAGCGGCGTCCCGGTGACCGGATCGGGAATGATCATCGATCGGATATCGAAGACGTCTTCCACCAATCGTTCCGTCACTATGGCCGCCGGCCTGCCCTCGGCGACGACCGATCCCGCCTTCATCGCGATCAGGTTCGTCGCGTAGCGGCAGGCCTGATTGAGATCGTGCAGGACTGCGACGATGGCGCGTCCCCGCCGGTTGAGATCGGCCAGAAGATCGAGCAGCTCTATCTGGTGCGCGATGTCCAGGTAGGAGGTCGGTTCGCCGAGCAGCAGGATCGGTGTTTCCTGCGCGAGCGCCATGGCAACCCAGACCCGCTGGCGTTGCCCGCCTGAAAGCTCGTCCAGAAGCCGGCCGGCCAGTTCCGATACGACGGTGGCTTCCATCGCGCGGCTGACCGCGTCCTCATCCGCCCTCGACCATTGCCGTGTGCCTCACAGTCCTCTCGCCTGCTTGCGACGGGCAAGGAGGATCAGCATGGGAGCGCCGATGAAGGCGGTCACGATCCCGCCGAGCACGGCCGAGAGCGCGACGCCCGCCAGCACCAGGCGAACGGGCGATACGGCACCGCAGCCCGTCGCTCCAATCGCATGGGCGACCGTCGCACCGACGAACGCACACCAGACATACCCGCCGATCGAATGGATTCCGAGCAGCCCGAAGAAATCTCCGACGCCCTCCGGTGCGGGGAGAGGCATCTAGGCGAGAGGTTTCTCCCCGGATATCGCAAACCTGTGCTGCAGCGTGGAGATGAGCCCACTGCGGGACATCCGGCCGATGCCCCGGCTTTTCCGGATGTCGCTCAGGCCGGTGTCGACCTTCAGGCCTTCAAACCCCGCCCTCTCGAAAAGCCCCCTGACGTCGCCGGACCGGACGCCCCCGCTGAAATGGACCCTTTCGACAATGCTGTCGTGAGCCCGCCATTGTTCCGGCGTCAGCAGGCTGTGCCCGTCCTGCGGCTTTCCGAAAATGCGGTCGAGCAGGGGAACCAGGCGCTCCAGCCAGCTTTTGCGGACGAAATCGCCGTCGATGATCAGCAAGCGCCCGCCGGGTTTCAGAATACGGAACCACTCCCGGAACGCTTTCCCGGGATCGACCAGGGTCCAGACGAGATGGCGGGCGACGATCACATCGTAGCCGGCATCGGGTTCCATGGTCTCCTCGGCGTCACGCGTCAGAAACCTGACCGGCGCTTCCGCACGCTCCGCCTTGCGGCGGGCCTTGGCCATCATCGCCTCGGTGAAATCGAGGCCCGTGACGTTGAAACCGAGATCGTGCATCAGCATGGTCATGACGCCGGTGCCGCAGGCAAGGTCGAGCGCGTTGCGGCCTCCGGCCTCCCCGAGATGCCCGGTGATCAGCCGTTTCCAGGCATCCATCTCCCCAAGTCTCGCGATCCCGTGGCCGGGGCTCAGATCGTAGGTCTCCGCCCGGATGGTCCAGTATTCGCGAATGTCGTCCTTGACCGACCAGTTCTGCATTTTCAAACCCTGCATCAGGAATTGCCTACATCAGGAATTGTATGTGAAGCCGGCTGTGGTGCTGCGATGTCGAGACATGCGCCCGGACACCGAAGACGGTGGCGATCAGGTCTTCCGTCAGGATCGAGGCCGGCGGTCCGGAGGCAACGAGGCGACCGCCGGACAGGACGGCGACCACATCGCAGAACCGGGCCGCCAGATTGAGATCGTGGATCGCCACGACCGTCGTCAGCGGGAGTTCGGCGACCAGCCGCAGGATGTCGATCTGATGCTGGATGTCGAGGTGGTTGGTCGGCTCGTCGAGGATGAGGAAGGACGGCGACTGGGCAAGCGCCCGCGCCAGTTGGACGCGCTGGCGTTCGCCGCCCGACAGCGTATGCCAGAACTGGTCGCGCCGGTCCTCCAGTCCCACACGGACAAGCGCTTCGGTGACGATCCTGTCGTCCTCGCCGGTCCATGGCGACAGCGCCGAGCGGTGCGGCGTACGTCCAAGGCGGACGACGTCGAGAACCGTGACATTCGCCTCGGTGACGGAGTGCTGCTCGACCACGGCGACGCGGCGGGCAAGTTCGCGACGACCAAATCCCGCCATGGATCGCCCTTCGAGGGCGACCTCGCCGGAGGCCGGCGCCCTGAGCCCGGCGAGCAGCCGGATCAGCGACGACTTGCCGGACCCGTTGGGACCGATCAATCCGAGCGTCTGGCCCGGCTCGACGGAAACCGTCACGCCGTCGACGATCACTCTTCTGCCCGCAAGCCAGCGGACGCAGGAAACTGCAAGCGTCATGCACCCCTCCTTGCCCGATAGAGGATGACGGAAAAGAACGGCACGCCGACAAGCGCGGTCACCACGCCGATCGGCAGAACCTGCGGAGCGATGATGATCCTGGAGACGATATCGGCGACCACCATGAACAACGCCCCGACCAGGGCGCAGGCCGGCAGCAGCCGGATATGGCCGGGACCGACCACGAAACGCGCCGCATGCGGAATGACGAGACCGACGAAGCCGATCGACCCCACCATGCTGACCATGGTGGCGGTCATCAGCGCGGTTGCAAGAAGCAGGACGACACGCACCCGCCGGGCGGCGATCCCGAGCGACCGGGCGGCGTCCTCCCCGAAGGTGAAGGCATCCAGAGCCCGCGCATGCCAGATGCAGACGACGAGGCCGACCGCGACGACGGAGGCCGAAAGTGCGACCTCCGGCCAGCGGACGCCGGCGAAGCTGCCGAGCAGCCAGAACATCACGCTGCGGGCCTGTTCGGCGTTGGCCGAGGTCGAGACGATGTAGGATGTCAACGCGTTGAAGAGCTGGGACGCGGCCACGCCCGCGAGAATCGTGCGGTCCGCCGTCTGGCGGCCGCTGGAAAGCAGCACCACGAAAACGAAGGCCGCCAGCGAACCGGCGAATGCCCCGGCCGACAGCGAGATCGCCCCCGCGCCGAACCCGAGCAGCATGACGCCGACCGCACCCGTCGACGCGCCGGCGGAAATGCCGAGCACATAGGGTTCGGCGAGAGGATTGCGCAGGAGCGACTGGAGGATCGCGCCGGAAAGCGCCAACCCTGCCCCGCAGAAAGCGGCCACCAGGGAGCGCGACAGCCGGTAGTCCCAGATGACCGCTTCCTGGATGCGCGGCAGCGCGATATCCGTCAGGCCGAGGCGGTTGGTCACCGCCCCGATCGTCGTTTCCATCGGAATGGTCATCTCGCCGATCGCCACGCCAGCGGCGATTGCGACGAAGAGGGCGGAGAATACGAGGCAAACGCCCGCGATGCCGGCCGTCCATGCTCCAAAGCGCGATCGTCTCACTTCAGCAATCCGAAGCGCTCAAGGGCGTCCGCGACGATTTCCAGGCCGGTGATCGTCCGGATCGTCGGGTTCATCGCCTGGGCGTCCATCTCGACGATCCGTCCCTTCTCGACGGCGTCCAGCTTGCCGACAACCGGGTCCGTAGCGAGAAACCTCTTCTTCACGGCCGGATCGTCCGCCCCCTGGGTGCGGCGGTCCATGGTGCCGATGACGATGACGGCGGGGTCTCGGGCGGCGATCGTCTCCCAGCCGACCAGCGGCCATTCCTCTTCGGATTCGATGACGTTGCGGGCGCCGAGAACCTTGGTGATGTAACCGGAAGCGCCGTTCTTCCCGGCGACCCAGGCATCGCCCGCGACATCCGCCGACGAGAACCAGTAGACGAGGCCCACATCGTCCGCCCGGTCCGCGACGCGCCTTCTGACGGCCTCTTCACGGGTCTTCAGCTGAGCGATCAGCGCCTCGCCGCGATCCGCGACGTCGAAGATGCGGGAGAGTTCATCGATCTCCTGGTAGAGGAGGTCCATCGTCAGCATCTGCTTGCGGGTGCCGTCCGAGCGCGTGTTATCGGTCACCACGCAGTCGGTCGGGGAGATGTAGCTCGGCACGCCGAGATCGGCGAACTGCCGGCGGGTGCCGACCCGCCCCTGCGGACCGACGGACGTCAGGAATTGCGCGGCGATGAAGTCCGGCTCGCGTGCGACGACCGCTTCGAAATTCGGCGTGTTGTCGGCGATGCGGTGAACCCGGTCGTTTTCCGCCGCAAGCTCGGGCAGGACCGGCGAGACCCAGACGGCGCTGCCGGCCATGCGGTCGGCAAGGCCGAGCATCAGCATGATCTCGGTGCTGTTCTGGCCAAGCCCGACGGCCCGTTGCGGCGCCTTCTCGACGCGGAGTTCGGTGCCGCAGTTTTCAAGCGTCAGCGGATAGCTCGTCGGCGCAGCCAGGGCCGCGAACGGAAGAGTGGCGAAGAGGGCTGCAAGCAAGCCGGGTTTCATGTCCTGTCCTTTCGAAAAATACGGCGATGCCGGGATGAAAGGCAGGACTGTGCAAGGCCGTGCACATGGCTTGCATCAGGATGGCGAGCGACAAGATCGCTGACGTCACAATAGTCTCCCTGCCGGAACACCTCGTCCGGTAATCACTGGTCTCGCCACGGCAGGTCTCCTGACTTGCGGCTCCGGCGCCTTTCATCCCCTTCCCGATCCCGTCGAGATCAGTGGCCTTGATGAAAGGCTCGCCGCTTACAGTTGCGAGGGCAGTCGCGGAATCGGCCCGAAGACCTCACCGCGTTCCCTTTTCATCTGCGAATGCAGAACCGTAGCGCGTCGTTGATACGGAACCTGCGGGAACTTGTCCAGCCGCCGCAGGCATTGCGACCGCACAAATCCCAACCTTGTTCCCGGTCGCGACGGCTCATCGATGAAAGGACGAAACGGGAATGCAGACAGCGGCATCCGCGAACCCGGACGCCTCATTCTCCACAGCTTCGAATGTCGCGTCAGCCCAGCCTGATCCCGTGCCTGGCCAGCATCGCCGGAATGCTGACGACGCCGCGGGTGGCGATCGCCTCGTTCGCGGCTATCCCGGTCAGGATCGACCAGCCGCCGGCGACGTGATCGGAGGCACGCCCGCGCGTTTCCCCGGGCATGCTGTCCGGCGCAAGGATGTAGCCGAGCATGACCGGGTCCGCACCGCCGTGGGCGCCCTTGCCCGTGGCAACGTCGATCTCGCGCGGCTCCTCGCCGGCAAGATGCAGGGTGGTCGACATGCACTCGACGTCCGCCAGCGATCCCTTGCCGCCGAGGATGCCGTGCTTCTCGACATGCCTGTGGCGGAGCGTCCCCCGGGTGCCGTGGAACTCCACCTCCAGCCCCTCCCAGGGAGCATAGGCGGTGAGGGTGTAATTGGCGCTGACGCCGCTGGCGTAGCGGATGTGGACCTGCATCGTATCCTCGATGCCGATCGACGGATCGAAGACGCACCGGTCGCGGAAATAGCCGTCCTCGTCCTCCGCCTCGCGATAGAGACGGCGAATGTTGTCGTCGCTTTCCAGATCCAGCCGATAGTCGCATTTTTCGGCATCCGCGCAGGTCGCGCAGCGCGGGCCGTAATCCGTCAGCCCCATGCCGGCCGCCGTCTCCGGCCGGTAGACGGCCCGCCGTCCCGACGCGAAAACCTCCTCGGGCCGCGTGCCCAGCCACCAGTTCAGCAGATCGAAATGATGGGTCGACTTGTGGACGAGCAGGCCGCCGGAATTGTCCTTCTGCCGGTGCCAGCGGCGGAAATAGTCGGCGCCGTGCACCCGATCGAGATACCAGCGGAAATCGACCGCCACCACGTCCCCGATCATGCCGGAGGCCAGCAGGTCGTAGACCTGCGTGCGGGCCGGAGAATAACGGTAGTTGAAGGTCACCGTGACCCTGCGGCCCGTCCGCGCCTGCGCGTCGGTGATGCGCTTGAGCGTCTCAAGGTCGATGGTCAGCGGCTTTTCGCAGATCACGTCGCTGCCCGCCTCCAGCGCCCGCACGATATAATCGCCATGCAGATGGTCCGGCGTCGAAACGATGACGGCGTCGGGCGCCTGCTCGGCCAGCAGACGGTCGAAGTCCCCGGCGAGATAGGTCGCCACCCCGTTGCCATTGCGCCGCGGCACGGCCTCCGCCGACAAGGCAAGCCGTTTGGGATTGCTGTCGCAGAGCGCCACGAGTTCGTGCCGGTCGGAAAACGGGCCGGTGATCGCATCGCGGAACATCTGGTGCCGGGAGCCGCAGCCCACGATGGCGACTTTCATCTCAGGCGGTCTCCCTCAAGACGACAGGCTCCACCCGCTCGCCGTTTGCATCGAAGAAATGCATGTCGGCAAGATCGATCCCGACCGTAATCCTCTGGCCCTGCCGGGGCCGGTCCATGACGGGGCCGTGCAGGAGCAGCGTCTGGCCCGATGGCAGGCCGATATAGACCAGCGTTTCGCTTCCGAGATATTCGACCAGTTTCACGGTGCCCTCGGCGGTGATGTCGCCCGCCCCCACCTTGACCGCTTCGGGCCGGACACAGATCGTCATGCCGGCATCCACACGCTCCAGCGGCGGCGGGCTGAAGGGTGCGAAATCCGCGATCCGGACCGACGGGCCACCGCCGCCCCGGCTCACCGTGGCGGCGAGACTGTTGATCTTCGGCGAACCGATGAAGCCCGCGACGAACAGATTGGCCGGGCGCGTATAAAGCTCCTCGGGCGTACCGACCTGTTCGATCCGGCCGGAGCGCATCACGACGATGCGGCTTGCGAGCGTCATGGCCTCGACCTGATCGTGGGTGACGTAGATCATCGTCGTCCTGAGCCGCTGGTAAAGCGCCGCCAGTTCCACGCGCATCTGCACGCGCAATTCGGCATCGAGGTTCGACAGTGGCTCGTCGAACAGGAAGAGCTTCGGCTCCCGCACGATGGAACGGCCGATCGCCACGCGCTGTTTCTGTCCCCCCGAAAGCTGGCGCGGCTTGCGGTCGAGCAAGGGCTCGATCTGCAGGATACGCGCCGCCTCGGAAACGCGCCGGTCGATCTCGCCCCTGTCCATCCTGAGGTTCTGCAGGCCGAAGGCGAGGTTCTTGCGCACGGACATGTGCGGATAGAGCGCATAGGACTGGAACACCATCGACAGATGCCGTTTCGAAGCGGGCAGGTCGTTGACGATCTGCCCGTCGATCGACAGCGTCCCGTCGGTGATTTCCTCGATTCCGGCGATCATCCGCAGAAGCGTGGATTTTCCGCAGCCCGACGGGCCGACCAGCACCAGGAACTCACCGTCCCTGATCTCCAGATTCAGCCCCTTGATGATGGAAACGGCGCCGTAGGACTTGCCGAGATTGCGCAGTGTCAGGCCAGCCATCGATCTCTCCCTTATTTCATGCCCGAGGTCGCGATGCCCCGGATGATCAGTTTCTGGAACGCGACGAAGAAGATCACCACCGGAACCAGCGACAGGACGGACATCGCGAACATCTGCCCGAAGCTCGACTGGCCTTCCTGGTCGATGAACAGGCGCAGGCCGAGCGGCACGGTGTAGCTCTCGATGTCGTTGAGGTAGATGAGCGGGGCGAGGAAATCCTCCCACACCCAGATGAATGAAAAGATCGCGGCCGTGGCCATCGCCGGAAGCGAAAGCGGCAGGATGACGGCCCAGAAGATCTTGAACGTAGAGCAGCCGTCGATCATCGCCGCCTCGTCGAGCTCGCGGGGGATCTGGTGGAAGAACTGCACCATGAGGAAAATGAAGAAACCGTCCGCGGCAAGGAACTTCGGCACGATCAGGGGTAGGTAGGTATCCACCCAGCCGAGGTTCAGGAACAGCACGTATTGCGGGATGATCACGACATGATACGGGATCATCATGGTCATCATCATGAGCGCGAAGAAGAAGCTGCGTCCCGTGAACTGCAGCCGCGCGAAGGCATAGGCGGCGAACGAACAGGACAGCAGGTTTCCAATCACCGACAGGGTCGTGACGATGATGGAATTCCTGTAGAAGACGGTGAAGGACACCGGCAGCGCATGCCAGCCGTCGACATAATTCGACCACAGGAAGCGGCTCGGCCAGAGCGACAGGCTGCCGAAGATCTCGTTGTCGGGTTTGAAGGAAGATGCCGTCAGCCACAGCAGCGGATAGAGCATGACCAGGGAAAAGGCGATCAGGAAGGCGTGCTTCAGCAGCCGTGCCTGACGCCCGCGTTTTCTCTGGCGCTCCCTGAATGCGCGTGCGATACGGGCGTCCTCGTCCTGTCCCGCCGTCGCGCCCGGTTCAATCACGTTCGTTTTCATAGTGAACCCAATATCTCGAAGTCGCGAAGGCGAGCGCGGTGAAGGCCGCGATGATGATCAGCAGCACCCAGGCAAGCGCCGAGGCATAGCCCATGCGGAAGAACTTGAAGGCCTCGTTGAACAGATAGACCGTGTAGAAGAGCAGGCTGTCGGCGGGCGATCCGGTGCCGTTCGAGATGATGAAGGCCGAGGTGAAGGTCTTGAAAGCCTCGATGGTCTGCAGCACGAGATTGAAGAACACCACGGGCGCCAGCATGGGCAGGGTGATGCGCCAGAACTGCCGGGATTTCGACGTGCCGTCGATCTCCGCCGCCTCGTAGAGATCGCGCGGAATCCCCCTCAGGCCGGCAAGGAAGATCAGCATGGGCGAGCCGAACTGCCACATGGCGAGCACGACCATCGTGTAGATCGAGGTGGACGGCGTGGTGATCCAGCCGATCCCCTGGATGCCGAAGACGGCGAGCACCTGGTTGACCACGCCGTCGACACCGAACATCTGGCGCCACAGGATAGCAATCGCGATCGAAGCCCCCAGAAGCGACGGCAGATAGAAGATCGCCCGGTAGAGCCCGATGCTGCGCAGACCCTTGTCGAGCAGCATGGCCACGCCCAGGGCCACCGCCAGGCGCAGCGGCACGGCAAGCATCACATACTGGAACGTCACCGACAGCGCCTTCCAGAAGCGCCGGTCGCGCGCGAACATGTACTGGTAGTTGTCGAACCCCACCCATCTAGGCGCCGACACCATGTCGTAGCGGGTAAAGCTCAGGTAGAGGGAGGCCAGGATCGGCCCCAGGGCCAACAGGAGAAACCCGAGCAGCCACGGCGAAAGAAAGATGTATCCGGCGGCGTTGCGCCTCAGGAAGCGTTTCATAAGCGTTCCGGCCTTTCGAATGATGTGCCCCACCACCCCGGGGAGGGTGGCGGGAGACGGGAGCGACCGATTGCCGGGTCAGCGGCGGGCGCGTTCGAGAATGTCGGCGGCATCCTGGATGAACTGGCCGGCGGCATCGGCGGCCGGGACATTGCCCAGCACCACCTCGGTGCCGGCCCGCATGAAGGCGTCGCGAACCTCGCCTGCCCCCTTCGGCTTCGGATTCGGCGTCGGGCCGATCTTGCCCTGGATACCGCCGAAGAAGGACACGACGTTCTTCTCGACCGCCGTCAACGTCGGCTCCAGCGCGTCGCGGCCGGCCTTGCTCGGCGGAATGCCGCGATCGATGCCGAGGACGCGGATCGTATCGGGATCGGTGATCCAGTTGTTGATGTAGGTGAGCGAGGAGTCGATATCGCGCGCGTCGCGGGTCAGCGACAGGAACATCGACGGCATCACGAAATGCCCCCACGACATGCCCTTCCGCTGCGGGACCATGGCCGCGCCGACCGGGTCCTTGACGAGCGCCTGCACCGCGCCCACCTGGTTCGCATAACGGAAGGTCATCGCGGTCGTGCCCTTGACGATGCCGAGATCGCTCATCGCCTTGTCGAGCAGGACGGTGGCGTCCTTGCCCTCGACGACGCCCTTCCCGCGCAGGCCGGCCCAGAATTCCCAATAGGTCCGCACATCCTCCTCGGTCATGCCGAGCGTGCCGTCGGCATTGTAGAGATCGTGGCCCGCCTGGCGCACCCAGACCTCGAAATTCTCGATGTAGAGCGACAAGTCTTCCGAACCGGTCATCTTGCCGCCGGAGGCTTCCGTGATCCTGGCGCAGATGGCCGCGAAATCGTCCGTCGTCCAGGCAAGCGGATCGAACCTGACGCCCGCCTCCTCGAAGGCGCGGATGTTATAGGGAATGGCCTGGCTGGTGGAGCCGATGCTGATGCCATAGAGCTTGCCGTCGATCGTGCCGACCGCGTTGGCGCCGGCGTCGTAGTGATCGAGCTTGACGGCCTTGCCGACATATCCGTCGAGCGGTTTCAGGGCGCCGCGGCTGACATATTCGTGGATGAACGAATGATCCATCTGGATCACGTCCGCCATGTTGCCGCCGGCGGTCTGGGTCGCCATCTTGGTCCAGTAGTCGCCCCACCCGATGGTCTCGCCGCTGACCTTGATATCGGGATGCGTCTTCTGGAAGCGATCGATCACTTCGAAGGTCCGCTTGTCGCGCGTCGGATTGCCCCACCAGAAGTGCCGAATGCTCTTGCTCTGGGCAAAGGCGGGTTTTGCGGACATCAGCGCAAGGCCTGCGCCGCCCGCCATGCCGCCGAGAAGGTGTCTGCGTGTAAGTTTCATGGTCTCCTCCTTGTCTTGTAGTGGGTCAATCCTGTCTGACCGGCCCTCCCCCGGAGCCGGTTCACCCTGGAACTAGAGATAATCCCGCAGGAATTCGCTGAGGCACAGCATCGCCATCGCCTGCCCGTAGGGCATGGAGGTCAGCGGGATCTTCCGGTAGAAATCCAGATCCGGCCCCATGGCGGTGCCGAACGACACCTGCATGAGCTCGCCTTCGGGACTGATGTTGCCGATGACGCCCCGGACCGCACGCTCGGCGCATGCGCGATAGTCCTCGTCGAGATACCGAAGCCGCACGCCCTTCATCAAACCATAGGCGAAACCGGCGGTGGCGGAGGCCTCAAGATAGCTCGCCGGATCGTCGAGCAGCGTATGCCAGAGCCCGCTTTCATCCTGGTGGCGCTTCAGCGCCTCCGCCTGGCGCGAAAGAACCGACAGCAGGTGCCGGCGGATCGGATCGCCCGGCGGCAGATCCAGGAGCTCCACGAATTCGGGAATGGCGATCGTGATCCAGCTGTTGCCGCGCGCCCAAAGCGCGCGTGCGAAATTGTGGTCGCCGTCGAAGCTCCAGCCATGGAACCACAGCCCGCTCGGCGCATCCGCGAGATAATGGACATGCATCAGGAACTGGTACTTGGCTTCCTCGACATAATCCGGCCGCCCGAGCACGAGGCCGATCTTGGCAAGCGGCATGACGCTCATCATGAGCGTGTCGTCCCACATCTGCTGGTCGTTGTAGCTGTTGTAGACGATGTGCTGGATGCCGCCTTCCCGGGTCCGCGGCATGCGGTGCATCACCCAGTCTCCCCATGTCTCCAGGTAGGACCGCCAGACCGGGTTCGGCCGCGCCTCGTAGAGGTGGGCGAGCGTCAGGAACGGAGCGACCGTATTCACGTTCTTGGTCGGCGCGCCTTCGGCAAGGCGGTCCGCGAACCAGTCCTCGATGATCTTCATCGCCCGGTCGGAACCGGTGGTCTCCCAATATTTGTAGAGCCCGTACAAGCCGATGCCGTGCGTCCATTCCCAGCCGGCCCAGCCCTTGGTGTCGATCACGCGGCCGTCTTCCAGGCGCAGCAGAAATTCGCCGGTCTCGTCCCTGATGTTGATCAGGTTCTCGCTGAGCCTGTCGATCAACTCGCACACGCCCTGGCGTGAGATGAAGCGCGGCGTCTGCGCCAGTGCGGGATGCATTGTCGTCCGTCCTCCCATTGCACGTTCCAAAAGCACATGTTTTCGGTACCACATGTTGACATTTTCGGAACGCTCTTTCATTTTTTATGAAACCACACTCCATTCCGAAATTCAACTACCCAGACCGCAACTGATGAAACCGGCCTTCACCGCTCAAAATCAAAGCGTTAAATCGGAAGCGGCAAATTCCGTGCTCAACGGTGCGAAAAAATCGGGACGACGTTCCGAAGATGGGAGGATACCAGGATGAACGAATCGCGCCCAAAGGCGGACAACGCCGCGGCGGTTCTGAAAGTCTTCGCCGTGCTCGAGACGCTGGTCGAGGACAGGACCGCGAGCCTTGCCGACATCGCTCAACGCGCCATGACCTCGAAAACCACGGCGCACCGGCTGATGCAGACCATGATCGATCTCGGCTACGTCGAGCAGAACCCGGAAACGGAGCGCTACGGGCTGACGCTGAAGCTCTTCAGCCTCGGCGTGCGCGCGCTGAACGACCGCGCCGATCTTCTGAGGGTCGCAGACACCGTCATGGGGCGGCTATCGCGCAAGACGGGGGAATCGATCAATCTCGGCGTGCTCGACGCGCGGGAGCACAAGGTCACCTACATCCACAAATACGACAGCGCCTATTCCCTTTCCATGCGCTCGACGCTCGGCCTGCGGAACCCGCTCCATTCGACATCGCTCGGCAAGGCGCTGATGGCCTGGCGCGACCCCACCGAGGTGCGCGACCACCTGGAAGCCATGGAGATGCAGAAGCTCGCGCCGAACACGATCACCGACCCCAAGGCCTATCTCGAACAGCTGGAGATAACCCGCGCACGCGGTTATGCCGAAGAGGTCGAGGAATCCGAGGCCGGCGTGCGCTGCCTGGCCACTCCCATCCTCAACCATCTCGGCCAGTCGGTCGCCGCCATCAGCGTCGCCTTCCCTCTTTTCCGTTTCGAGGAAAGCCGGCGCCCGGAATATATCGGCCTTCTCATGGCAGCCGGGCAGGAAGCCTCCGAAGCCTTCGGATATTCCGGGAACATCGCCGGCGCCGAAGCGGCGAAAACCTGAAGGCGGACCTGCGATGCGAACCCTGCTGGTCTACGGCGATTCCAACACCTATGGGGCATCCCCGATCCAGGCGGACGGCACGAGCTTCCGCTACGGCCCGGAGATCCGCTGGCCGATGCGGCTTGCCAGGGCGCTCCATCCGGATTGGCGGGTGATCGACGAGGGCCTTCCCGGCCGGACCACCGTCCACGACAATCCCTTCACGGGCGCCCACAAGAACGGTCTCTCGGTGCTTCCGGCGATCCTCGAAAGCCATGCGCCCATGGATGCGGTCGCGGTCATGCTCGGGACGAACGACCTCAAGGCGAGGCTGAACCTTCCGGCGAACGAGATCGCCGAGGGCCTGAAGCGGATACTGCTGCGCATCCGCGCCGGCGCCTGCGGGCCGGACGGCACGCAGCCCAAGCTGCTGATCATCGCTCCAGCTCCGATCAGCGAGGTACCGCCCCACGACGAAATCCTCGCGGGCGGAGCGGAAAAGTCGCGCCGCCTGGCGCCACTTTTCGAAAGCCTCGCCGGGGAAATGGGCGCGGCCTTCTTCGATGCCGGCAGCGTCGCCGCCGCCTCCGGTGTCGACGGCGTGCATCTGAGCGAGGAAGCCCACATCGCACTCGCCGACGCGCTGCTTCCCGTCATCCGGGCGCTCGCGGATTGAGTTGTCCCGGGATCGGACACGCCTACGTCCCTACCCTGAGCCGGAGGCTTCCGGTCATAGAATGGATGCCGGCTATCCGGCCCCACGACCCGCGGTTCTTCAACCACTCGGCGGCAGCTTGACGGGAAGCGTGGCGATACACGCTCCCCTCGCAGAACCGGCATCAAACTCTTTCGGTCTCAGGACCTTTCTGCGACCGGCCTTGTCTGGTCGATCAGGAACGGTCGCGTTTCCTCCAGGACGAGCGGCATGAGCACCTCCCTCACCCGCTGGTGATAGGTATCGAGGAAGGCGATTTCCGACCGGCTGATCTCCGAAATATCCACCGCCGAGAGATCGATGGGCGCGAATGTCAGCGAGGCGAAACGGCAGAAGCCCGGAGCGGACGCGACCACCTCGACCTGGTTCTCGACGCGCAGGCCGTACTCACCGGCCTCGTAATAGCCGGGCTCGATGGTCATGATATTGCCGGGCTCCAGCCCGTAGGGATTGGCCACCTTGGCGAAGCGGTGCGGGTGCTCATGCACCAGCATGTTGTGGCCGACGCCGTGGCCGGTGCCGTGATCGTAGTCGAGCCCGAGATCCCAGAGCGGCCGGCGCGCGAAGGCGTCGAGCTGATGGCCCTGGGTGCCGACCGGCATCTGCGCCATGATCAGCGACAGGAACCCCTTGAGCACCGCCGTGTAGGTGCGGCGGATTTCCGGCGTGGCGGGGCCGAGGAACAGGGTGCGGGTGACGTCCGTCGTGCCGTCGACATATTGCCCCCCGGAATCGATGAGATACGGCAGGCGGCTGTCGATCACGGCGTTCGTCGCCTCGGCGGCGTTGTAATGGCAGAGCGCCGCATTCACGCCGGACGCCGAAATCGAGCGGAAGCCCTCCTCCAGAAAACCCTTGCGGCGGCCGCGGAATTCGAGAAGCCGCGCTTCCGCCTCCACCTCGGTCAGGGGCGTCGCGGTTCCTTCGCGCCGCCTGCCTTCCCGGAGCACCCAGGCCAGAAAATCGGTCAGCGCGGCACCATCCTCGATATGGCTGCGCCGGTAGCCTTCCAGCTCCGCGGCATTCTTCTTCGCCTTCAGCAGGGTCAGAGGACTTGCCTTCGACACCAGACGGCCCCGGCCGGCGTCCACCGCAAGCCGGACGGAGACCGGCGCGAATTGCGGGTCGGCCATGACCGGCCCCTTGCCGGCAATCTCCGTCACGCGGGCGAGGAAGGACGAGGGCGGAGAAATCCGCACGTCGCTCAGTTCGAAATCCGCAAGGTCGTTGCCAAGCTTGCGCCGGTCGACGAACCACTCGGCACCGCCATCCGCCTCCAGCAGCAGGAAGGAATGTGGCACCGGGTTCATCGGAACGTCGGAACCGCGCACGTTGAGCAGCCATGCGATATTGTCCGGAAGATTTTCCGCCAGCGCCACGGCGCCGGCCTGCCGCACGGCTTCGCCGGACCGTTTTCTCTTGTCGGCCGAGCTTTCGCCGGCAATGGAAACCGGCATGGCACGCACCGGCCCGAGCGGGGCTTCCGGCCGGTCCTTCCAGACGCGGTCGAAGAGATCGCCGTCACACGGCACGAGGCTGCCGCCGGCCGAAGCCATCGCCTGGGCCATGCGATCGTAAAGCTCCCCGTTGACCAGCATGGGATCGAAGGCGACGCGCATGCCGGCAACGCCATTCTCCCGCATCCAGCGATCGATCGGCGCATTGTGCAGGTGCCGTATCTCGAAAAGCGCCTCATCGACCTCCCGCCGCACCTGAATTTCATAACGGCCGTCCACGAAGATCAGCGCCTTGTCGGCAAGGACGAGCGCCAGGCCGGCCGATCCCGTGAAGCCGGTGATGAAGGCAAGGCAGTTGTCGCGCGGAGCGGCGACTTCGCTCTGATGGGCGTCGGCGCGCGGCACGACGAAGCCGTCATAACCGCGGCTTGCAAGCTCTTCGCGAAGCACGGCAAGGCGCTCCCGGATGGACAGGGAACTGCTCATGAGAACCTCCGTTCGCGCATAATCCGACCGGAGTGAAACGAGGATCGACAGGATTATGCTTTAAAAAATAAATGGTTGGAACGCCGGACCGATCCAGTCGGATCGGCGTTCCGATATATCAGGAGCGCGGGCCGCCCCGCTCCTTCACCATGTCCACCAACCGGCGGAACACGCGTGGCGACTGGCGCACGCCGTCATGCTCGAACTCGTTGGTGACCCAGCTTTCGAGCTTACCCACCCGCGAAGCGGTATCGAGCGAAAGCCCCGCATCCACATACATGTCGTCGAAATAGACGGCGGCGGCCACGGGCACCTCGTTCGAAGCGAGGCGCGCCGGATCGTAGAGGGTGCCGTATTCCTCGCGTGCGGCAAGCGCCAGGGCGCCCGCGCGGAAGGGACGCAGCGACCGGATTTCGTCGAACATCCAGGAAAACATCATCTCGCCGGTGAAGGTCAGAGGCCGGTGCGTCTCGGCAAATTGCGGGAATTCCGCACGCACGCGCTCCGCCGCCCAGTCGGTCGCGCTGCGTCCCTGCCCGTAAATGCTCTCCTGCAGCACCGCGAAAAGCGGATTGCCGTCATAGGACGTGGCGTTCATCACCGAGGCGAGGAAGCCATCGGAAAGCCGGTGCTCGCCGGCGGACGAGAAGGCCTCGTCGATCATCCAGTGGATGTTCTCGAAACCCGGCGCCATGCCGAAATCGATGCCGATCGTCTGGAAGCGGCGAACCGACAGGCGGTCGCCATCCGGCAGGCGGACGTCGTTGGCGGCAAGGAAATCCGCGATGCGGCCAATGCGCTCGCGGTCTTCCGGATAACGTTCGTAATAGCGCTTCGTCTTGGCCGCCACGCGCGGATAGGTGCGGCGGTAGATGTCCTCCGCGGTGGCGTCGAGGCCGGCAAGGCCGCCGGTGACATAGCAGGCGGACAAGCCTTCCGGCGCCCTGGAAAGGTAGGTGAGCGTCAGGAAGCCGCCATAGCTCTGGCCGAGCGTTTCCCAGCGCTGGCCGCCGAACACCGTCTTCCGGACATGCTCGAAATCCGCCACGATGCTGTCGGCGCGGAAACAGGCGAGATAATCGGCCGCCGCCTGCCCGTCGCTGCCGAAGCGTTCCATGGTCGCGCTTTCGATCCGCGAGCTGCGGCCCGTGCCGCGCTGGTCGAGCAGCACGACGCGATGGGTCTTGATCGCTTCCGCCAGCCAGGACGGCCCGCCATTGGCCGGACGCGGCGACTTGCCGCCCGGCCCACCCTGCAGGAAGGCGAGCAGCGGCAGTTTCTCGTCCTTGCGGACCGGATCGCAGACCTCGCGCGCGAAAACCTCGATCGTCCCGCCATCCGGCTTTGTCCAGTCCAGCGGAACCGGCGCCAGATGATCGCGGATGAACATGCCGGGAATGGTGTATTCGCAAACCGCCACGATGTTTGTCCTTTACTGTCTGACCCGGGGGTCGAGTATCGCGTAGAGAAGATCGACGATGATGTTCATCAGAACGATGAACAGGCCGCCGAGCAGCACCACACCGATGATGATCGGCCTGTCCTGGTTCTTCACCGCCTGCACCGCAAGCGCTCCGACACCCTGAAGACCGTAGATCTGCTCGATGACGATGGCGCCGCCGAGCAGGATGGCGATATCGGCGCCGAGCTGCGTGACGAGCGGGGTGAGCGTGCTGCGCAGGCCATGCCGGAAGAGAACCATGGTCTCCGAAAGCCCCTTGGAGCGGGCGGTGCGGATATAGTCCTCGCCCATCACCTGCAACAGGTTGCCGCGCGTCAGCCGCGCATAGATGGCCGCCGTGACCAGCGCCAGCGTCATCCAGGGCAGGAAGAGATGCCATGCCCAGACGAGCGGGTCCCGGAGGAACGGCTTGTAGCCGCCGGCCGGAAACAGGGTGAAGCCCGCCTGCTTGGGAAGGAAATAGAAGACATAGAGCGACAGCATGCCGAGAACGAAGGTCGGGAAGCTCAGGCCGATGAGGATGAAGCCCTGCCCCAGCCTGTCCCTCAGGCCTCCCGGATGGCGGGCGGACATGATGCCGATCGGAATGCCGATCAGCAGCCAGAATACGACCCCGCCGATCACCAGCGAAACGGTCGCCGGAATGCGGTTGGCGATGAGTTTCGTCACCGGCTGCTGGTTGCGATAGGAAAAGCCGAGATCGCCCTGAAGCGCCTTGCCGGCGAATTTCGCATATTGCTCGTACATCGGCCGGTCGAGGCCGAGATTGGTGCGGATCTGCACCAGCTGCGCCTCGGTCGCCTTGTCGCCGGCGATCACGCGGGCCGGATCGCCCGGCGCGACGAAGAACAGGAAGAAGACGAACAGGCTGAGCGCGAAAAGCACGAAAGCCGAAAAGAGGAACCGCTTTGCGAGGAAACGGATCATGCGCGGCCTGCCTTTCTGCCCGCCTTGCGGAAACGGCTCATCCGGACCGGCCGCGCCCGGGGATCGAGCGCATCGCGCAGGCCGTCGCCGAGGATGTTGAAGGCAAGCGTCGTCAGGAGAAGCGCCGTGCCCGGAAAGACGACCAGCCACCAAGCCACGAGATAGATGGAATTGGCGGCGGCATCCGCCAGCATGCCGCCCCAGCTCGGCGTCGGCGGCACGATGCCGAGCCCGAGGAAGGAGAGCGTCGCCTCGAAGACCACGGAACTCGGGATCATCATGGTCGTATAGACGATGATCGGCACGCTGAGATTGGGCAGGATATCCCGCACCATGATGGAAACCGGCCCCGCCCCCAGCGACCGGCTCGCCTCGACGAATTCCCGCCGCCGCAGGGAGCTGACCTCGGCGCGGATGACGCGCCCCATCGTCGTCCAGCTGAAGAAGACGATGACACCGACGCTCAAGCCGAGACTCGGGCCGAAGACCGAGACCAGCGCCAGCGCGCAGAGCAGGAAGGGCACGCTCATGACCAGATCCATGATGCGGCTCAGCACCATGTCGGTCGCCCCGCCGACATAACCGGCCACCATGCCGACCGTCAGGCCGATGAAGGCCGCGGCAAGCGAGGCGAGCACGCCGACAAGCAACGAGACCCGCGCGCCATAGGCGAGCCGCACGAGGACGTCACGCCCGAGATGATCGGTTCCGAGCAGGAATTCGCCGTTCGGCGCGACGGGCAGGCCCATGTCGCTCAGGCCCGTCTCCCGATACTGCTCGATGGGGGAATGCCCGATCGCAGCCTCGATCAGCGGAGCGCAGGCCGCGAACACCACCAGCAGCAGGATGAAGACGAGTGCCGCCAGGCTCGCCTTGTCCCGCACGAACCGCCGCAGCGTCAGCTCCCACGGGCTGCGCTGCACGACGGCGCGCGTCTCTTCTTCCTGGATTTCGACAGTCACGCAACTTCTCCCGGAATGGTGTCGACCAGACGCCGGACAAGCGATGCCCCCTTGCGCGGTTCGTGGAACGATGCCGCGATCAGTTCACGCGTATAGGGGTCGCTGGCGTTGGTATAGATCGTCTCCGCATCGGCGAGCTCGACGATCCGGCCCTTGCTCATCACCGCGATGCGATCGCAGACATGGCGCACGACGGCAAGGTCGTGCGAGATGAAAAGATAGGTGAGCCTCAGCTCCTGCTGCAGCTCCCGCATCAGGTTGAGCACCTGCGCCTGAATGGAAACGTCGAGCGCCGAGACCGGCTCGTCGAAGATGATGAGTTCCGGGTTGAGCGCCAGGGCCCGGGCGATGCCGATGCGCTGGCGCTGGCCGCCGGAAAACTCCGCCGGGAACCGGTTGTAATGTTCGGGATTGAGGCCGACGCGCTCCATGAGGCCCTGCACGGCGCGCTTGCGCGCCTCGCCGGAACAGACGTTGTGGATGCGCAACGGTTCGCCGATGATGGAACTCACCCGCCTGCGCGGATTGAGGGAACCGAACGGGTCCTGGAAGACGAGCTGGACGCGCTTGCGCATCTCCCGCCACTCGCGGCCCGAAAGGGTTTCAAGCGCCTGCCCCTCGAAGCGGACCGAACCGCCGGTCGCCGGGATGAGCCCCGCCAGCACGCGCGCGAAGGTCGACTTGCCGCAGCCGGATTCGCCGACGAGGCCGAGCGTCTCGCCCTTGCGGAGATCGAGATCGATGCCCTTCAGCACCTCGAGCGATTTCGCACCGCCGAAGATGCCGCCGAGGCTGTAGCTGAGCCGCACGTCGCGCGCCTCCACGACATGCGCCGGCTCCTTTACACCCTCGGCCGCCGCGGAGACGGAAGCCGTTCCGGCCGCAGGCTTCGCGTCCGGAACGGCCTCCAGCCAACAGAGGCTCTGCGCGCCGTCTTCGAAGATCCTGAGCGGCGGCGGATTGGCGCACTGGGCGGCGGCATGCTGGCAACGGGTACGGAAAACGCAGCCGCGCGGCAGATGGATGAGGCTCGGCGGACGCCCGGGGATCGGCACCAGTTCGCTGCCCGGCGTATAGTTCGCCGGCGACGAATTGAGCAGGCCCGCCGTGTAGGGATGGGCCGGCGCGGTGAACAGCGCCTCGCTCCTGCCGATCTCCATGCGATTGCCGGCATACATGACCATGACGTGGTCGGCGACGCTCGACAGCAGCCCGAGGTCGTGGGTGATCATGACGACGGTGGTGCCGCGCTCGCGGCGCATCTCGTTGATCAGGTCGATGATCTGCTGCTGGACGGTCACGTCGAGCGCCGTCGTCGGCTCGTCGGCAATGACGAGCGGAGGATTGAGCACCAGCGCCATGGCGATCATCACGCGCTGCCGCATGCCGCCGGAAAACTGGTGCGGATAGCTGTCGAAGCGGGATGCGGCGTTCGGAATGCCGACGCGCTCCAGAAGATCGATCGCCCGCCTTTTCGCCTCGTCGCGAGACACGCGCTCATGGGCATGGATCATCTCGGTGATCTGGGCGCCGATGGTGTAATAGGGGTGCAGGCTGGACAACGGGTCCTGGAAGATCATGCCGATCCGGGCGCCGCGCACCTTGCGCATCTCGCCCGGGCCGAGATCGAGCAGGTTGACGCCCTGGAAAAGCACCTCGCCGGTGATCTCGGCATTCGGCAGCAGGCCCATGACCGCCTGCGTCAGCACGCTCTTGCCGGAGCCGGACTCCCCGGCGATGCCGAAGAACTCCCCCTCTCCCACCGCGAACGACACGTTGCGGGCGGCCTGTACGATGCCGTCCTCGGTCGGGATGCGGATGGTGAGGTTACGTGCTTCGAGTATTGGCATTCATCACTCCTTCGGAACCGGCATGGCCACGGGCAATGCCGGCCTCACGGAAAGGAAAGTTCCATATGGCAGATCAGACGCGATCGCTCGCGTCTGATCTGCGGTTTTAAAGGACGCGCCGGCGATGCGGCGGCGGTTCAGGACGTTCAGCGGTCGAGCCAGACGTTGGTCCAGTCGCCCTGGGCGCCGAGCGCATAGGGCTGGAAGTTCTGGACGGCTTCGCCCCGGTAGAGAACGATCTTCTCGGAGACGTAGGGCACGATCGGCGCATCCTTCATCACCAGTTCGTCGACCTGCGCCCACAGCTTGGCCGCATCGGCCGAGGTGGTGGCGTTGATCGCCTGCTGGGCGATCTTGTTGGCCTCGGCGTTGTTGTAGTCGGTGTAGTTATAGGTCTGGTGCGTGCCGTTGAAGGTGAACTGTGGCTGGAAGACCGAGCGCGCGGCACCGCCGACCCAGTCCGGCGACCAGCCGACCGGAGCGATGTCCCAGCTGCCTTCCTTCGTGTTGCGCGGGTTGGTCATGAACTTCGAATAATAGTCCGACGGAGCGACCGGAATAAGCTCGATCTCGATGCCGGCTTTCTTCAGGCTCGCCTGGATCGTCTGGGCGATGGCGGGCTCGGCATTCTGGTTGCGATAGGGCATCTTGAACTTGATTCCGTTCGGGAAGCCGGCTTCCGCAAGCAGCGCCTTGGCCTTTGCCGGATCGCCCTTGGCGCCCTCGGACGGATAGGGATCGAATTCATGATAGCCGAGCACGCCGGGGCCGAAGATGCCGTTCTGCGGCTGCGCGACGGCGGCACCTCCCCATTGCTGCACGATGGCGGCCTTGTCGATCGCATACTGGAGCGCCTGGCGCACGCGCAGGTCCTTCAGCGCGCCCTTGTTGTTGTCGGACACCGTGTTGATGAAGATGAACGATGTGCGGCCGACAGACATGGTCATCAGCTTCTCGTCGCCGCCGGTGCTCAGCATGTGCAGCGTCGCCGGGGGGATGATGATGTCGTAGGTCATGTCGCCGTCACCGGCCTGCAGCTGCTGGATCGCGGCGTCCGGCTGAATGCCGAAGGTGATCTCGACCTCGTCGACATAGGCCTTCCGCAGCGGATCGGATTCGGCTTTCCAAGAAGGATTGCGCACGAGCTGCAATTTGCTGTCCGGCACGTATTCGGCAACGGTGTAGGGACCGCTGGCGATGAAGTTGGAGCGATATTCCGGGCCGTCGGGCATATAGTCCAGCACTTCCACCGGAGCCGGAGCGGCCGTCGGCAGGGATAGCATGTAGACGAAGTCGCCGGCGGTTTCCGTCAGGCGGATGACGATCGTCTTGCCGTCGGGCGTCTCGATACCGGAAATGTCGTTGCCTTCGATATAGGCCTTCATCGCCTCGACGGTGGGAGCGACCTTCGCAAAGCCGTCGCAGAATTCGCGCATGCCCTTGATCAGGTCGACATAATAGGTGAGCGCGGCGGAGCCGAGAGCGGGATTGCACATGCGCTTCACGCCGCGCTCGAAATCCTGGGCGGCGATCGCACGGGCGCCGGACGGCGTGTTCCAGGTCACCCCGTCGCGCAGGGTGAAGGTGTAGGTCAGGCCGCCATCGGTCGGCTGGGGCACCGCCGCCGCCAGATCGCCCTTGGGCTCGATGCGAACGTTTTCGTCGGTGGACGCCTCATAGCTCACGAGCTGGCGGGTGACGGCGCGCAGGAAGTTGTTGGTCGTGACCAGAGCCGCCGAGGTGGGATCGAAGTGATCGAGATCGGCCGTGCCGACGATTCTGAGAACTCCGCCGGTCTGCGGCTCGGCCGCAAACGCTAGAGTTGAACACGATGCGGCCAATGCCGCGGCTGCGACGCGCAGCGCCATGGTCGTCCGACGAAAGCTCATGAAACCGTTCCCTTGTGCTGAGTTAGCAAATTTTCGAACCTCCCCGGTCCGCGCGCGAATTCTGTTGCGGCCGCTCCGTTCTGTCAATAGAATTGTCGACAAACTGAACACAGATTAGTGTTCTCTTTGTCGTCATGGCATCGGCGTGAAAGGAATCTGAAATGGCTTCGTCTACGGCTCCTGGGTTCGGGCTCGAAGCGCGCAGCGAAGCCGACCGCCGCGACGAAAGGCCGGGCGACTGCGACGCCCGAAACACCGGCGGAACGCCTTCCAGGACCGCCGCCAACCCGCCGCCGCTTTCACCGGACCGCTATCTCGGGGCGTTTCGCGAGCACCGGCGCTACCTGAACTTCGCAAGCCTTGGCCCCGCGTCGGAACCGGTGATCGAGGCGGGCGACCGGCTCAACCGGGCCGCGGCGCTCGCCGACACGGCATCCGAGCGGCTGCTGGCGCTCCAGCAACCGCGGGCGCTCGCCTCGCTGGCGCGGCTGTCCGGGTTTCGGGAAGAAAACATAACCCTCGTACCCAACACCTCGTCCTCGCTGGTCCAGGTGGCCATGGGACTGCCGGAAGGCACGCGCGTCGTCGCCGGAGGCTACCAGTTTCCCGCCAATGTCTGGCCATGGCGAAATGCCGCCACGGGCGGGCGGACAACGGCGCATTTCATCGGCGCTCTCGACGAGCCCGTGACACCGGAACTGGTCGCCGCCAATCTGGGGGCTTCGACCGATGTCGTCTCGATCAGCGCCGTCGACTTCCGGACCGGCTATCGCGCCGACCTTGCGCGCATCCGCGAAGCGATCGGCGACCGGCTGCTGGTGGTCGATGCGATCCAGGCCTTCGGCGTGGTCGAGGAGGACTGGACGCTGGCCGACGTCGTCGTCGCCGGCGGGCAGAAATGGATGCGGGCCGGACAGGGCACCGGTTTCATGGCGCTTTCCGACCGTGCGCTGGAACGCCTCCTGCCGCTGGCGGCGAACTGGGCGGGCATCGAAGACAGTCTCGACCTGCATCGCGAACGGCATGTTCCGCGGCACGGCGCGGCGCGTTTCGACGCGACCCGCCTGTCCCCCGTCCTCGCGGGCTGCTTCGCCGAGGCCCTGGAACTGATCGAGGGCGTCGGGCCGGGCTGGGTCGCCACGGAAATCGCCGCACGTTACAGCCTCATCGAAAATCTTGCCGCCCGGAACGGCCTGCGGGTGCTGTCGGAACGGGAACCGGCACGCCGCGCCGGCATCGCGGTGATCGAGGCGCCGTCGCCGGAAGCCGCCCTGCGCGCGGCGGAGGCGGGCTTTTCGTTCACCCGGCATGACGCCCTGCGGCTACGGTTCAGCCTGCATGCCTCGACACGGCCGGCCGCGATCGAGGAACTGGTCTCGGTGCTGGCCGGCACCTGAGGCGCCGGCCGGGGATCAGATCGCCAGCGATCGTTCGGACTTGAGATCGAACAGGTGCATCTGGTTCATGTTGATCGAAAGAGGCACGGTCGTCCCGGCCTTCAGGATCGCATCGGGTTCGACGCTGGCGCAGATGCCGCTTCCGCCGATGTTGAAATAGACCATCGTCGTCGCGCCGAGCGGCTCCACCAGATCGACCGGAGCATCGAACGGCACCCAGTCCGGACGTTCCTGGCGGCCGGAAATCGCCTCGGGGCGGATTCCGAACGTCACGTCCCGGCCCGCATGACGCCGGAAGACCGTCGCCCTGGCCGGCGGAACGGCAAGACGGGTCCCGTCTTCCAGAACGACGGAGAGATCGTCGCCTCCGGCCTCCAGCCGGGCAGGCATGAAATTCATCGACGGCGAACCGATGAAACCCGCCACGAACTTGCTCACCGGGTTCAGATAGAGTTCCTGCGGCTCGCCCATCTGCTCGACGACGCCCTGGTTCATCACCACGACACGGTCGGCCATGGTCATCGCTTCCACTTGGTCGTGGGTGACATAGACCGTCGTCGTCGGCAACAACTGGTGAAGGCGCTTGATCTCGGTCCGCATCTTGACGCGCAGCTTGGCGTCGAGGTTCGACAGCGGCTCGTCGAACAGGAAGACCTTCGGATTGCGAACGATGGCGCGGCCCATCGCGACGCGCTGGCGCTGGCCGCCCGAAAGCTGGCCGGGCCGCCGTTCCAGCAATTCGGCGATGTGCAGCGTTTCGGCGGCCGTGGCGATCCGCCTGTCGATTTCCGCCTTCGGCAGCCGTTGCTGCTCCAGGCAGAAAGCGATGTTGTCCCGAACGGTCATATGCGGATAGAGCGCATAGTTCTGGAACACCATGGCGATGTCGCGCCGGCCGGGACCGAGCCGGTTGACCACCTGATCGCCGATGACGATCTCGCCGCCCGAGATGTGTTCAAGCCCGGCGATCATCCTGAGCGTCGTCGACTTGCCGCAGCCGGACGGACCGACGAAGACGACGAACTCCTTGTCTTCTATATCGAGGCTGATGCCACGGACGGCCTCGTAGATGCCGTATGACTTGATGACATTCCTGAGTTCCAGTCTTGCCATGTCCGTCTCCTACTTTTCCGTCAGCCAGACCTGCATCGCGCCTTCGGCTCGATTGGCCCAGAGGTGATAGGGAATGGCCTTGAAGGCCTTCGGCTTCAGCGAGGGCGGCGCGCTGCGGTAGAGCGTGCCGTTCCAGTCGCCGGCATCGGCTTCCAGCGCCTCGCCTTCGAGCACCACGGCGCCGCCGAGCAGGCCCGCGTCGAAGCGCGGTTCGAGCGCGGCGTCGCGGGCGATCCTCAGCCGCTGCGGTTCCGTGCCGATATCCGTCTCCTCGACGCAATAGACCACCGGACCGCGCTTGAAGGCGACCCGATGCGCGTCCTCGCCGACCGCCGGATGGGCATAAAGCCGGTCGACCGGCATGTCGAAGGAGAGGCGGATCTCGTCTCCGTCCTTCCATTCGCGGGTGATCGCGGCATAGCCCCTCTCCACCGACGCGGAAAAATCGATCTCCTGCCCGTTGACGGAAATCCGCGCCGTGCGGCACCAGCCGGGGATACGCAGCCGGAAGGTGAGCGAGGCGGGAACCGACAGGCCGACCGAAAGACGCACGTCGCCCTCCCACGGATAGGCGGTGTCCTGCTTCAGCCGCAGGAACCGGCCTGCGACGTCGAGTTCGGCCGTGTTGGCGCCATAAAGATGCACGGCGACCTCGTCCGCCTTTGCAGAGTAGAAGTACTGGCCGAGCGAGGTGATGAAACGGGCGATATTGGTCGGGCAGCAGGGGCAGTAATGCCATTTCCAGCGGCGGTTCTGGCCGTGGCTTTCGAGCACGTTTTCATAAAAATAGTGCTCGCCGTCACGGGAGATGCCGGAAAGCGCGCCATTGAACAGCACCGTTTCCAGCGCGTCGGTGAACTTGCCGTCAAGGTCGATCTGGGCCATGCGGTGGCTCCAGAACCCGAGCGCCACGGCGGCGCAGGTCTCGGCATAGGCCGTCTCGTTCGGCAGGTCGAATTCGCGCGTGAAGCCCTCGTTCGAGGCCGAGGGGCCAAGGCCGCCGGTCACATAGAGCTGCCGGCCGGTGAGGTTGTCGAACAGCTTGTCGCAGGCGGACTTCAGCGTCGGATCGTCGTTCTCATAGGCGAGATCGGCCATGGCCGAGAAGAGATACATGGCGCGGACGGCGTGCCCCACGACCTGCGTCTGTTCCCGCACCGGCGTATGCGCCTGGCTGTAGGCGTAGGTCTTGTAGACGTAGTCTGCCGGGTCCTCGCCGCGACGGCGGGCCTCCTCGTCGTAATAGGAGGGCATGCGGCCGCGTTCGTCGACGAAATAGGTCGCGAGCTTCAGGTGGCGCGGGTCGCCGGTGACGCGATAGAGCTTCACCAGCGCAAGCTCGATCTCCTCGTGGGCGTCGTAACCGCGCAGCTTGCCGGGCTCGGCGCCGAAAGTGTCGATGATGTGGTCGACGGCCCGGATCATCACGTCGAGGAAGCGGCGCTTTCCCGTCGCCTGGAAGTAGGCGACCGCCCCTTCCAGGAGATGCCCCATGGAATACATCTCGTGCAGGTCGCGCAGGTTGGTCCAGCGCTTCTCCGGCTCGCGGCGGATGAACCAGCTGTTGAGGTAGCCGTCGGCCATCTGGCCGTGTTCGAGCTTTTCGACGATCGCGTCGATCTTCGCCTCGACATCCGGATTGGGGTTGTTCTTCAGCGTGTAGCTCGCCGCCTCGATCCACTTGCCGAAGTCGGAATCGAAGAAATGCTGCATCGACAGGCCGCTCGGCTGGATAGGCCGCGCCAGCGGTCCCGCCGGCTTGTCGAAATCGAGCACTTCGAGAAAGCCTTCCTCGTCAAGACGCATGTGCTGGGTCGGGATGGTGACGTCGCGTACCGTTTCCGACCAGCTCTTCCAGAAGCCGGCATCGAAGGAAACGCGGGCATGGTCGACGGGAACATAGCGTTCGAAAAGACGCGGCGCACCGCCGGCCGCCTTCTTCAGGGACGAAGACATGAAAACTCCTTCTGCAGATATCTGCGGGTCATTTCACGGCGCCGGCGGTGAGGCCGCGCACGTAATAGCGTTGAAGAGCGAGGAAAAGCAGGATGCAAGGCACCATGGTGACCGTGATGCCGGCCTGGAGGGCGCCCCAGTCGATGATGCCGTAGATGCCCGAGGACACGTTCACCAGCATGATCGGAAGCGTGAACTTGTTCTGGTCCGACAGGAAGATCAGCGCGGCCAGGAACTCGTTCCAGGAATTGAGGAAGGCGAACATCGCGACGGTCGCGACGCCCGGCAGCGCCAGCGGCATCATGATGCGCCGCATCATCGTCCATTGCGAGGCGCCATCGATGCGCGCCGCCTCGATCAGCGCGCCCGGTATGGCGTCGAAGGCGTTGCGCATCATGAAGATCGAGAAGGGAAGCTGAAAGGTCGTGTAGACCAGCACCAGCCCGAACAGGTTGTTCTGCAGCCCGAGGAACTTCAGGATCAGGAAGAGCGGCGTCAGGATCGACTGGAACGGGATCATCATCGTCGCCATGACGATCACGAAGATCAGCGACTGGCCGGGAAAGCGGAACTTCGAGAAACCGTAACCCGCCGGCACCGAGACCAGAACGGTGAGCGCGATGGTGCCGAGCGCGATCAGCACCGAGTTCGTCGCATAGACGTACCAGCCGGCGCCGACATCCTCCAGCCGCCGGTAGTTTTCCAGCGAGAAGGCCTTGGAAAAGAGCGCGACCGGATTGGCGAGCGCCTCGGCCGCCGGCTTGAAGGAATTGGCGACCGACCAGACGATCGGCATCAGGAAGAAGATGGCGAAAAGCAGCGACACCAGGATGAAGGTGGTGTGACCAAGCCGCTCGCCGGCGGTACGCTCGGATGACTGGCTGAAACCGCTCATCGGCCTTCCTCCGGACGTTCGCGCATGAAGCTGAGCTGGATGGAGCTGATGGCGACCAGCACGACCAGGAGGGCGAAGGAGAGGGCCGAGCCATAGCCCAGTCGATAGGACGAGAAGGACGCCAGATAGATGGAGAACACCGCCGAGATCGTGCTGTTTTCCGGTCCGCCCTGGGTGACGATGAAGAACTGGTCGAAAGCGAGCATGGACGACGTGATGTTGAGAACCATCGCAAGCAGCAGGGAATTGCGCATCAGCGGCAGGGTGATCCGGCGGAAACGGGAAAAGACCCCGGCGCCGTCGATCTTCGCCGCCTCGACCACTTCCGCGGGGATGCTCTGCAGCCCGGTCAGCAGGATCACCATGGTGAAGCCGGCCGTCTTCCAGACCACCATCAGGATGACGACGGCGAGCGCCGGCCAGAAGCTTTCCAGCGGCCGGGGCGCGACCTCCGCCAGGCCGAGGCCGAGCAGAAGGCGGGAGAAGACGCCGCTGTCCGGATTGAGCAGCCACATCCATAACGTCGAGGCGGCGCCGAAACCGATGACCACCGGCATGAAGAAGATGGTGCGGAAAAAGCCCGCGCTCCTCAGCGGCCGGTCGACAAGCAGGGCCAGCGGAAACGCGACCGCGAGAATGGCGGCAGTCACCAGCATCGTATAGAGCAGCGTGAAGCCGAGCGAATGCCAGAGCTGGGTGTCGCCCAGCAATTCCGCATAGTTCGCGAGGCCGATGAACTTCTTACGGCCGAGCAGCGGCCAGTGATAGAAGCTCATCCAGATCGTCATGGCCAGGGGAATGACGAACAGCGCCATGATGAAGACCATGCTCGGCGCGATGAAGGCGAGACCCAGCCATCCATGCGGCTCGCGGCTGGTTGCAGCGACCGGAGCAGGATGCGCCTCTCCCGTCTTGGATATGGACACCAAGGTGCAGAGTCCTTCTTACTATGTGAACATCGGCCGCAGGGCGGCGTTTTCTTCGGCCTCCGCGGGCGAGCCGCGGCAGGCGATCCCCCGGGGGCGGCCAGAACCGCCCCCCGGGGGGGGGGGGACGAACCTCAGGGATTGGTGCGGTCGAGGATCTTCTTGAACTCGTCCTGCGCCTTCTTCACCGCGCCGTCGACGTCGTCGCCGAAGATCGCCCCCTGGATCAGGTTGAGGAACGGTCCGGTACGGCTGACGAACAGCTCGTCGGAGGAGAAGGTGTAGGGCGTGCGCGCCTTCGCCAGCACGTCGTAGGCGATGAGGTTGCGCTTGTCGAACTGCGCATAGGCCCGGTCCGCAAGGTCGGTGCGCGAGGGCATGCCGGATTCCTTGGTGATGAACACCTGCTGCTCGGGCTGCATGTAGAAGTCCACGAAGTCGAGCAGCACCTTCTTCTTCTCCTCGCTGATGCCCTTGATCAGGGCGATCGAATCGCCGCCGGCAAAGCTCGACTGGCCGCCCTTCGGGCCCGGGATCGGCGCGACCTCGAACTTGACGTCCGGGTACTTGCTGGTGAGCAGGTTGACGATGTAGGAGCCGGTCATCAGCACGCCGACCTTGCCGGAGGCGAAGGCCTCGACGGCATTGTTGCCGTTGCCGGAGCGCGACGTGGGGTGGATGGCGCCGGCGGACCACATGTCGCGATAGGCGGCGAACGTATCCCGAAGCGCCGGCGTGTCGACGGTCGCCTGCCTGCCGTCCTCGCTCAGGATATCCGCCTTGGCGGCCCAGATATGCGGCAGGAAGTCGTAGATCAGCCAGCTTCCCGAATTGGCCACGAAATAGAAGCCGTAGGTGTCGGCCCCGAGCTTGCGGATCTTCCTGGCGTCCTCGGCGACCTCCTCAAGCGAGGCCGGAGCCTTCTTCGGATCGAGGCCGGCCTTCTGGAACAGCTCGGTATTGTAGGCGATGATCGAGGCATCCGGCAAAGCCGGCACGCCGTAGATCTTTCCGTCATAGGTTCCAAGACGGATATGCGACGGGCTCAGCGCGGCGGCGTAGGGAAGGCCCTTCACGAAATCGGTGATGTCCTCGAGGCTGTCGTTCGCGGCAAAGGTCGGCAGGTAGATGAGGTCGAGAACCGCGCCTTCCGGCGGGGAGCCCCCGGCGATCGCGGCCCCGAGCTTCGGAACCATCTGCTCCGCCGTGATCTGCGTGACGGTGACCTTGTCCTTGTGCTTGGCATTGTACTGTTCCGCAAGCGCCTGCAGGACGGCGCCGGAAGAGGTACGGACCCAGAGATCGACTTCCTCGGCATGGGCAATGGACGTGGATGCTGCAATCGTGAGCGCAGCAAGCATCAGTTTGCTCTTGTACATCGCGTTCCCTTTTTGGTTATTCGTCGCATACCGTTGATGGACGTGAAGAAACGGTAGGGCAGTTTCCCAACCTTGTCGACGTTTTGTGTGCAGAAATATGCAAAAACCTTTTTGCAAGGTTGAATTCATTTGATAAAACCTTTTTTCAGACAATTGGAAAGCGCCAGATGAAGCAGATCTTTCACCGCAGACGGACCCTTCGGGATGTCGCGAAAGCAGCCGGCGTGAGCCTCTCGACAGCCTCGAACGCGCTCAATGGCGTGGGCCGCGTCAACATGGAAACGAGGGACCGGGTCTGCCAGATCGCACAGGAGATCGGCTTCCGTCCGAACGCCCTGGCCCGCAGCCTTATCAGTAAGAGAAGCCTTACAATAGGAATGCTCACCAACGACACCTATGGCAGGCTGACGCTGCCGATGGGCGCCGGCGTTTCCGAAGTCCTCGTCGACCACGGCGTCTCGGTGTTCCTGTGCGCGACCAACAATGACGAGCGTCTGGCGCGGCTTCACCTGCAGGCGCTGCTCGACAAGCAGGTGGACGGCATCATCTTCACCGCGACGCGGCGCGACGTGAAGCCGCCCCCGGAACTGCTCTCGCTGCCCATTCCGGTCGTCTATGCCTTTGCCGAGGGCCCTCCCCAGAACGTCAGCTTCGTTCCCGACGACGCCCACGGCGCCCGGCTGGCGGTCGAGCACCTGAAGCAGATCGGCCGCTCGCGCATCCTGCACATCACCGGCCCGACGGATTATCTCGCGGTCCGCATCCGCGCCGAGGGCTATCGCCAAAGCTGCGACGACCCATGGGAGGTCATGGTCGGCGACTGGTCGGAGGAATGGGGATACGAAGCGATAGAAGCCGTCTTTTCGGGAAACGCGCATCCTCGTCCGGATGCGATTTTCTGCGGCAACGACGAGATCGCCCGCGGCGTCATCGATGCGCTTCGCGACCGCAACATTTCGGTTCCGGGCGACATTTCCGTCGTCGGCTTCGACAACTGGGAGGTCATCGCCCGGCAGACACGTCCGCCGCTGACCACGATCGACATGGAGCTGAAGGAACTGGGGCGCAGGGCAGGCCTCGCCATGCTGCATCTTTCCAGGGGAGAAACCGTCACGCCCGGCATCGTCAGGCTGCCCTGCCGGCTCGTTCTGCGGCAGTCGTCACAGGCCTCGGGCTGATCCCGCGCCTGAGCCGGGCAGTCAGATCGAACGTCGCTCGCGATCGACTCTTATATTATAGAGCCGGCTGGCGTCGCCGCGGCCCGCCACGTCAATAGATGGGGTACATGCCCCAGAAGAAGCTTTCGGAATATTCGCGGTCGGCAAGGCGCTGGCCGTCGTGATCGTCCTTCGCCCTTTCGGAAGCCTGGTGCTCCGCAGTCCTCTCGCCCGTCCTCGACGGGTCACGCCGGCTCAGTCCGAACAGATCAAATCCAAACAGGGAAAAGCCACCACCGACCATCGTCAGCCTCCAGTTGGGTTAGCATCATGCCACCGGATTGTCGGGCCAAACGGGGTTTCGGTCAATGTAGTCTATAAAAACCCTATACTAAATAAGTAACGATTTCGGAGCAGTTGTGTCGAAAATGTGGCGTTTCGCGAAATTGTCATCTTTGCAAGGGGCCTTGTCCCGCCGGGGCGAAGAAGCGGTTGGCGGGCCGCGGCAGGCCGAGATGCTCCCTCAGCGTGGTTCCCTCGTAGTCGCGGCGGAAGATGCCGCGGCGCTGGAGTTCCGGGATCAGCCGCTGGGCGACATCGTCCAGCCCCTGCGGCAGGTAGGGAAAGACGACCGTGAAACCGTCGGAGGCCTCCTCGAAAAGCCAGGACTGCATCTCGTCGGCGATGGTCTGGGGCGTCCCCACGAAGGCAAGGCCCGAATAGCCGCCGTAGCGCTGGGCGAGCTGGCGCACCGTGAGCTTTTCCTGTTCCGCAAGCTTCAGGACCCCTGCCCTGCCCGTCTTGCTGGCATTGGTGTCGGGAATCTCCGGCAGCGGCCCGTCGGGGTCGAAACCGGAGGCATCGTAGCCGAGCGCGATGGAAAGCGATGCGATGGCGCTGTCGTAATGCACGAGGCTGTCGAGCCTGGCGCGCCTGGCCTTCGCCTCCTCAACCGTGTCGCCGACGACGACGAGGGCTGCCGGCAGGATCTTCAGATGGCGGGGGTCCCGGCCAAGCGCCGTCATGCGCCCCTTGATATCCGCGTAGAGCGCCTTGCCGGACGCAAGGTCGCGCGGCGAACAGAACACCACTTCGGCGGTCTCCGCGGCAAGCTGGCGTCCGGGCTCCGACTGGCCGGCCTGCACGATCACCGGCCAGCCCTGCACCGGCCGGGCGATGTTCAGCGGCCCGCGGACGCTCAGTTCCTCGCCCTTGTGGTCGAGCACATGCATCTTTTCCGGATCGAAGAAGATGCCGCTCTGCGGATCGCGGATGAAGGCGTCGTCGGCGAAACTGTCCCAGAGGCCGGTGACGACATCGTAGAATTCCCGCGCCCGCCGGTAGCGTTCGCCATGTTCCACATGTTCGTCGAAACCGAAATTGCGCGCCGCATCCGGGTTGGAGGTGGTGACGATGTTCCAGGCGGCGCGGCCGTTGCTGATATGGTCGAGCGAGGCGAAACGGCGGGCGACGTGATAGGGTTCGTCGAATGTGGTCGAGGCCGTCGCCGCAAGCCCGATCCTGTCGGTCACGGCCGCAAGGGCGGAAAGCAGGGTGAAGGGCTCGAAGGACGTCACCGTATGGCTGCGTTTCAGGGCTTCCACCGGCATGTTCAGCACCGCCAGATGATCGGCCATGAAGAAGGCATCGAATTTCGCCTTCTCCAGTTTCTCGGCGAAGGATTTGATGTGGGCGAAGTTGAAATTCGCGTCCGGATAGGCACCCGGATAACGCCAGGCGCCGGTATGCAGGCTGACGGGACGCATGAAGGCAGTCAGGTGAAGGGATTTCGCCATGGGAAGACGCTCTTGCCGGAGGGAGGAACCATCTGTCGTTCCTAACCTAGTGCACCCAGCTCCCGGGCGCTAAGGAATCTTCTTCCCGGATCAAATCGCGCCGGAGAAATTCTTCCCCTCATCTCCCGACTTGCCGCGACAAACCCAAAATCTCGCCTTTCAGCCGCCAAAAAGAGAAAATTCACTCCGTTCGGCGGACGCAATTGAAGCTTTATTCCTTCTCCCGGCCTTTGCGGCGTGGCTGAATAATAGCTTCATCCAGGAGACGCACATGAGCAGGGTTTTCCATTTGGCAGGAAAGATCAAGGCAGTGGCTCCCTATATCGCCACCGAGGACGAGGCGCTCGACGTCGCCAAGGCGCTGGGCGCAAGGATCGCGGAGGGCTCGAACCTGCGCGACCGGCAGAGGCTTCTGCCCCATGACGAAGTGGAGCTGGTCACCCAGTCTGGCCTGCTCGGCATCACCGTGCCGGCCGAATATGGCGGGGCGGATATTTCCAACGCCTTCCTGGCGGAGGTGATCGCCATCATCTCGGAAGCGGATGCCTCGGTCGGCCAGATCCCGCAGAACCATTACCATATCCTCGAAGCGCTCCGCCTCTGCGGCACGGAGGAGCAGAAGAAATTCTTCTTCGCCCGCGCGCTCGCCGGCGAGCATTTCGCCAATGCGCTCGCCGAGGCGGGCGTCGCGGCGGCCGGCGATATCGAGACGCGGCTGGTGCCGGATGGCGTCGGTTACCGCATCAACGGCCGCAAATATTACTCCACCGGCGCGCTGTTCGCCGACTGGGTGGCGATCTTCGCGATCGATCCCGATGGCAGGCTTGCCATGGCCATCGTGCCGCGGGACACGGATGGCCTTGCCATCGTCGACGACTGGGACAGTTTCGGGCAGCGCACGACCGCCAGCGGCACAGTGCTGATCGAGAATGTCTATGTCCCAGCGGACTCGGTGATCGCCTATCATCGCAGCTTCGAGCGGCATGCCCCCGTCGGCTCGCTCGGCCAGCTTCTGCACTCGGCGATCGATCTCGGAATCGCGCGCGCCGCCTTTACCGACATGCTGGACTTCGTCCGCCGGAAATCCCGCGGCATGCGCAATCTCGGCATCGAGAAGGCGAGCAACGACCCGCTGACCGTCGCGCGCGCCGGTTCGATCGCGGTGAAGCTGGAAGCGGCGGCGGCGGTGCTGGAGCGGGCCGGCCGCAAGGTGGACGTCGCCCAGATCACGCCTTCGCCCGAAACCGCGATCGAGGCTTCGCTGGCCGTCGCGGCGGCGAAGATCCTGACGACGGAAGCCGCAATGGACGCGACCAACGGCCTGTTCGAACTCGCGGGAACGTCCTCCACCAAGGAAGAACTGAATTTCGACCGGCACTGGCGCAATGCCCGCACCCATACGGTGCACGATCCGGTGCGCTGGAAACATCATGCGATCGGCGACTATCACCTCAACGGCGCGGTGCCGAAGCCCAACGGGCAATTCTAGGGCCTGTTGCTTTCATGCATGTCGCCGCCGCAATTCCGGAGGGAAAGCCGCCGCGCACGTTCCCGGAAGGCCCTAGCCCTGCTTGCTGGCCGGTTCGGTGTCGTCGAGCAGGCCGCTCGACCGCTTGGCAACCATCTGCTCCAGCGTCATCTTGTCGAGCACGGATGCGATGGCGTCGCGCACATCCGTCATCGCATGGCGGATTTGACAGTCTTCCGGATGATCGCAGTCGTCGCACAGCTCGAAGGCGGTCTTGCTGGCGCAGCGAATCGGCGCGAGCGGCCCGTCGAGAATACGCACCGCCTGGCCGACATAGATCTGCGAAGCCGGCTTTGACAGCGCATAACCGCCGCCCGGCCCCTTCTTCGACCGCAACATGCCGCCCTTGCGCAGTTCGAGCAGGATCGCATCCAGGAATTTCTTGGAAATATTGTTCTGCTCGGCGATCTCGCTGACGAAGGCAGTCTTGCCGGGTTCAAGCTGCGCCAGATGCACGAGCGCCTTGAGGCCGTATTTTCCCTTTTTGGTAAGCATCGAAGATCAAAAGTCCGCCTGAACGCAATCGGCTCCGACATTGCTGCCGGAGATGGCACATCGATACAGGACGAACGTCAAAGGTTCAACGCGAGTTTCAATAAAACTCCGAAGAAACAAGGCGGGCAGCCCCCGAAAGAAGGCCGCCCGCCTGCACAGACGAAGATCGCTCAAACTTCGCCCGAACTCGCCCGGCCCTCGACAATGGGCCGCGAAGCACTGTAATCCCGCACCGGACGCCCCTGGGCCCCGGACCGTTGGCGCTCATATTATCCATAAAATCCATATACTAAAGGAACCCGCATTCCGATCGGCAAGCGTCGCGGGGAAAATGCTACCGCCATCGGAGCAGATCGCGACAAATTCCGAACGGGACCATCCGCCCGCCGGGAGAACGATCCTCATTCGGAAAAGCATCTGCAGCGAAAAAAGCCGGGTTCCTTCATCCACGTCCGCCCGACGGTCGCCGTATCACTCCGCGATCGGAACGATCTGCGCCGGATCGATCTGCAGCCAGGCGGGCGTGCCGACCTGGAAGACGTCCGCCGGCGGCGCCGCGACACGGAATTGCAGCCCCCCTTCGCGCGACTGGAAGACGTAATCCCAGGTTTCTCCGAGGAACGAGGACTGCTTCACCGAACCCGGCAGGCTGATCGTCCTGTCCTTCGGCGTCTGCGTGGCGGAAAGCTTCATGGCCTGAGGCCGGATGGACACGGTGACCGGTCCTCCGCCCGGCACCTCCTCGCCGATCGCCGCCAGCGGCACGCTGAACCCCTCGAAATCGATCATGTTGTTGCCGCACCGGCCCGAAAGGAAATTCGTACGGCCGATGAAGCTCGCGACAAACCGCGTCTTCGGGCGGCTGTAGAGCGCGTAGGGGCTGTCGATCTGTTCGAGCCGGCCGTTGTTCATCACCGCGATGCGGTCGGACGTCACCATCGCCTCGCCCTGGTCGTGGGTGACATAGACCGAGGTGATCTTGAACTCGTCATGCATGCGCTTGATCTCGAAGCGCATCTCCTCGCGCAGGTTGGCGTCGAGGTTGGAAAGCGGCTCGTCGAGCAGCAGCACCGCCGGGCGGATGACGACGGCGCGGGCGAGCGCCACGCGCTGCTGCTGCCCGCCGGAAAGCTCCGCGGGATAACGGTCGGCCAGATGGCTCATCCTGACCGTTTCCAGCACGGCGCCGACGCGCGCCTTGATTTCCCCGGACGGCAGCTTCCGCAGGTTGAGGCCGAAGGCGACGTTTTCCGACACCGTCATGTTCGGCCAGATCGCATAGGACTGGAAGATCATCGACATGCCGCGCTTTTCCGGCGGCACCGAGCCGGAAGGCGCCGAAAGCACCTTGCCGTCGAGCTCGATCGACCCGGAGGTCGGATCGATGAAGCCGGCGATCATCCGAAGCGTCGTCGTCTTCCCGCAGCCGGAAGGCCCGAGCAGCGACACGAATTCCCCCGGCTTGATATGCAGGTCGAAATCCAGAACGGCATCGACGGCGCCGAAACGGCGACCCAGTCTCCTGAGGACAAGTCCGTCCATCAGCTCCTCCTCAACATGAAGTCGCGGCCGAGATATTTCATCCCGAGCGCGACGACGGCAACGATGATGATCAACAGAAGCGAACCCAGCGCCGCGAGCTTTTCGAGCTCGCCCTCCTCGCTGAGATCGAGCAGCACGACGGAAACCACGCGCGTGGTGGGTCCGACCAGGAAGATGGCGGTCGAGAGTTCCTGCGCCGCCGGCACGAAGATCAGCAGCCAGCCGCCGGCCAGCGTGCGCTTCAGGAGCGGCCCCACCACATGCCGGATCGCTGTCGTGCGCCCGCCGCCGAGAATGCGCACCGCCTCCTCCATTTCGGGATGGATGCTGCGCACGCCGGCCGAACTGGTGGTGAAGGCGATCGGCAGGAAGCGGGTGATGAAGGCGAGCGCCAGGATCATGTAGGTGCCGTAGAGCGCCACCGGCGGCAGGGCGTAGGCCGCATAGAAGCCGATCGCCAGCACGATGCCCGGCACCACATAGGGAGAGACCGCAAGAAAGGCGAGCACGCCCGAGAAGGGCAAAAGCCGGCGCTGCACGATATAGGCGATGAACAGCGCGAGCACGATCGCGACGGAAGCCGCGGCGATGCCGAGGCCGACGCTGCCGATCAGCGCCTTCTGCGAGCTCGAATGCTCGAAGAGCACGTAGCGGAAATTGGCGAGCGTGAAGTTGTCGAGCGAGAGGCCCGTCGTCCAGGACTGCGAGAAGGCGGCGAGCAGCAGCACGAAAAGCGGCATGATGACGGCGAACGACACGACGGCCATGCAATAGGCGAACAGCACCCAGCGCCATTTGCCGAGCTTGACGATGCGCCGCTCGCCCCCCTTGCCGCTGACCGCGACATACCCCTTGCGGCGCAGGATCAGCTTCTGCAGGCCGAGGAGCGCCGCGGTTATCAAAAGCAGCGGGATCGAATAGGCGGCCGCCACTTCCAGCCGGAGCGGGAAGGAGAAGAACTCGGTGAGCTGGATCACCACGACCGGATAACGCGCGGGAATGGAGATCAGCGCCGGCACGCCGTAAAGCGCGATCGCCCCGAGGAAGGAAAGAAGCGCCGCCCCGACGATCGCGGGCATGACGAGGGGGAACGTCACCTTCATCGCCGTCTTGAACGGCCCGGCGCCCAGAATGTTGGCGGCGTCCTCCATTTCCGACGAGATCATCTCGAAGGCCGAGCTCACCAGCACGAAGACGAGGAAGAACCCGCCGATCGCCGTGACCAGAACAAGCCCGCCGAAGGAGAAGATGTTCACCAGCGGTTCCGCCGATCCCGTCAGGGCATGCCAGATCTTGTTGATCCAGCCGGTATTCGGGCCGGCGAGCAGTATCCAGCCGACGCCGGCGAGATAGGGCGGCATGATGAAGGCGCCGAACACGGCGTAACGCACGAAGTTGCGGCCCGGCATGTCGGTGCGGGTGCAGGCCCAGGCAAGCGGCACGCCGAACAGGAGCTTCAGCACGACGACGGCCGCCCCCATCTTCAAGGTGTTGGTCAGCGCCGTGATATGCCGCTCCTTGCCATAGGCCTCGACATAGTTATGCAGCGTCCAGCCGCCGGTCCTGGCATCGGTGAAGCTGGAAACGACGAGCGTCCACATCGGCGCGATGATCAGCACGACCAGGATGCCGGCAAGGAAAAGCCAGAGCAGGTTGGCGGGCTGCAACCGCTGATGCCAGGGCACGCGCACCTTCGCCGGTTCGTCCTTGGACCAGCTCATCGCATCGGTATCGGAAACACTCGTCATGATCGGCGCTCACTTCGTCGCTGGAGGCGTCGGATATTCGTCCGCTTCAGGCGGGCTGGGAGGCCGGTCCCGGCCGGCCTCCGGTCGGGTCTCAGATTCCGAACGTGTCGCGGAACTTCGCCTGCACGTCCGGCAGCTTGCTGATGCCTTCGGACGTCCCGATCGACTTCGTCTTGTAGCTGTCGAGCGGGCGCATGCCCGGTGCGAGCGGCACGCCGGCCCTCAGCGGATAACGATAGTCCCTGGCGAAATATTCGGCGATCTCCGGCCCGAGCAGGAAGTTTTCGAAGAGCCGGGCCGCATTTGGATGCGGCGCGTCCTTCAGGATACCGGTGGCGGACGGCGGCAGCAGCGCTCCGTCGGTCGGATAGACGACGGCGACGGGCGCCTTCTTCGAGGCCGCATCCGACAGGATCAGCGGCAGCGGCGCCAGCGCTACCTTGCGCTCGCCCGAAACCACGAGATTGTGGCCATCGGCCACCGAGCGGCCGATCTGCGGCTGGTTCTTCTCGATCTTCTCGAAGAAATGCCAGCCGTAGAGATCGTTCATCATGATCGTCCAGAGACCGACGCTGCCCGAGAAGCTCGGATGGCCGATCGCCACCTGCCCCTTCCATTTGGGGTCGGTGAAATCGGTCCAGTTCTTCGGCGCCTCCGCCTCGGTGACGAGCCTGGTGTTGTAGGCGATCACCAGCGGCGAGACGCCGGAAGTGATCCAGTAGTTCTCCTTGTCGGCCAGCGCACGAAGCTCCGGCACCATGTCCTTCAGGTTTTCTGGCGCGAACTGGGCAAGCGCGCCCTGTTCCTTGAGCTGCAGCATCTGGCCGTCGTCATTGGTCGACATCAGGTCGCCCTGCACGGCCTTGGCCTGAAGTTCCTGGACGAGACGCTGGAAGATCACCTGGCCGGAGGCGCGCACCACGTTGCATTCGACGCCCGCGTATTTCTTCTTGAAAAGGGCGCACATGCCGTCGGCGAACTCGGTCGTCGTCTGCGAGACGTACCAGGTGACCGAACCTTCCTTCCTCGCGGCTTCGTAGAGCTGTTTTTCCGCCGCGGTCATTTCGGCGGCGGCGGCGATGCCGGTCGCCAGCAAGAACGCCGGGACGATGCCGGCCACATATTTGAAGGCATGCTTCATGATCTCTCCTCCCGTTGAAGCCGGCGGCAGCCGGCAAGAGGCCCGACCCTCCCGGGCCTCCAGATTCCATCCATTCCCTTTCCTTACCTCCCCGGAGAGCCCGTTCCTCCTTACTCCCCGGGTATCAGCTGGCGTTCGGCCGGGCGCATCAGCGCCAGGAAGTCGCTGAAATATTCGCCCTGGATGACGACGTGGTTGCGCATCGCGTCGCGGGCGCGGGCATCGTCGCGGGCACGGATCGCCACGAGCACCTCCTCGTGCTCGGCAAGCGAACTGTTCACGCGGCCCGGCACCCGCAATTGCAGCCGCCGGTAGGGTTTCAGCCGCCGCTGCAGCGCATGGGCGTTTTCCGCAAGGAAGCCGTTGCCGCTCGCCTCGTAGATCAGCCGATGGAATTCCGCGTTGGCGTAATAGTAGTCGTCCGAATTGCCCGCCTGCTGGGCGGCGGCGCAGGCGGCCTGCGCCTCCTCCAGCAGCTTCAGCTGCTCCGGCCGGATGCGCCGCGCCGCAAGCCGGGCGCACATCGCTTCGAGCTCGCCCATCACCTCGAACATCTCGACCAGCTCGGTGATCGTGAGCTGGGCGACGAAGGCGCCACGATTGGGCACCATCTTGACGAGGCCCATGGTGTTGAGCTGGATGAGCGCTTCGCGGACGGGCGTGCGGGACACCTGGTGCCGCGCCGCAAGGCCCGCCTCGTCGAGCCGGTCGCCGGGCGCATAGAAGCCCGTGACGATATCCTGCTCGATCGCGTCGCGAACGCTCGGTTTGCCCTGCTTGCCCTTGATCTGCACGTTCATGGACGCCCTATCCCGCCGATGCGTAACGTTTCACCGGCTGCCCGATATCATCCGGGCCGAGGTAGCGCACGGCCGAAATCGCCGCCGTCACCCCGTCACCGGCCGAAGCCGCCAGATGCGCGACCGAACGCGCGCGGACGTCGCCGGCCGCGAAGATGCCCGGCACCGATGTCCGCATGTCGAGATCGACCGCGATCCGGCCGTCGTCGTCGAGCGCGACCATGTTGCCGAGAAAAGCCGTATTCGGCTCCAGCCCGATATAGATGAAGACGCCGTGGCAGGGGATCTCGGTCTCCGCGCCGCTGGAAAGATCGCGTATGGCAAGAGCCGTCACGCCGCCCTCGCCGCGGATCGCCTGCACGGCCGTCTCCAGCCGCACGTCGATATTCGCCGCTTCGCGTATCCTTGCCTGCAGCGCCGCGCTGGCCGTCAGCTTCAGTCCGCGATGGATGACGGTGACCCGCGACGCATGGGCGGAAAGCGCCAGCGCCTCGTCCAGCGCGGAATCGCCGCCTCCGACGATGCAGGCCTCCCTGCCGCGCATCAGCGGACCGTCGCAGGAGGCGCAGTGGGAAACCCCGCGCCCTTCGAACTCCGCTTCGCCCGGAATATCGAGTGTGCGCTTTGATGAGCCGGCAGCAATAATAACCGCACGGGCCGTCGCCTGGAAATCGGCGCCTGCGATCCGAAATCCGGCATCGGTCCCGGAGATCGCCTCGATCGTATCCAGCGCGAATTCCACGCCCGCCTCGTCCGCCTGCATCTGCAGCATCGGGCCGAGCTCGAAACCGGACATGCCTTCCGCCGGGCCGGGAAAATTGTCGATGCGGTCGACGTTGATCACTTGGCCGCCGGCGCCGAGCCTGTCGATGACGATGGCGCGCGCGCCATGCCGGGCAGCGGCGATCGCCGCGTTGAGCCCCGCGACGCCGGCGCCGATGACCGCGATATCGTAGTCGTTCGCGCCCATGGTCACCGCCAGTCGTCCACGGATACGGTCGTGCGGTAATGCGCGCCGTAGATCTGCCAGTAGCCGTTGGACTCGCCGCCGACCACGACGACGTTGATGTCCTCCTCACGGAAGATATGGATCAGGTCGTCCCGGCCCGCCTTCAGCTTGCCCGCCATCGGCTCCTCGCCGAAGGTGGCGCGCGGATAGACATAATTCTGGACGAGCTGCAGGTCCCAGTACCGGCCGGCCGGCATCTGCGCCGTTTCGTAGATGAAATCGAGCAGGTCCCGCTTCTTCACGAAGCCGCCGCGATCGATGAACTGGCGCGCGCAGATCGGGTCGAGCACCAGCACCGGCGCGGTGATCGCATCCGTGCCGAGCAGCATGTCGCGCACATGTTCGCGCCAGTATTCCCTGCGCAGCCCCAGGCTGAAGGTCGTGGAGCGGCAGCCGTGGAAAAGGCTCACCGTGCTCGCCTTCGCGTCGAAACCCTTCTGGACATGCAGCGGCTCCCAGGGGCTTCGCTCCTCGTTCTCCGCGAATGTCAGGTTGTTGTAGGTATAGCTGTTGCCGAGCGAACCCATGAAGGTCTCGCCCGGAACCGAGCCGCCCTGCAGGTTCTGCGAAAGAAGTCCGAAGGCGCGGCCGATCGTGGCGTTCGCATGGCTGTAGGGGCCGAGCGCGCCAACACCGCAGTTCATGCCGATTTCGCCGCGGATCGGCCCGTTGACGACCGCCATGGCGGCCGCCGAACTGGAGGTCGATCCGCGGGCGGTGACCTGCGCCGCCGCCAGCGCCAGGATCACCGGGAAATATTCCGGCCGAGCGCCGGCCATGACCGCGTTCACGGCGACCTTCTCGACCGTGTATTCCCACAGGCCGCGATTGGTCGTCGGCTGCATGTGGCCGACCACCTCGTCCGGCTTGCGGGAGGTACCGGCCAGCATGTCCGCCACCCGCGCGTCGGTCGGCAGGACGATCGGCAGCTTGTCGGTCCAGTTGTTGCTCAGGAAGAAGGCGTGGAGATTGTCCTCGGTGTCGGGCTCGACATGACGCGGCGTGCTGCGCTCGAACTGCCCGTCCTCGGCGCCGGCGGCAAGGCCGACGGTCAGCGCCTCGACGATCTCCCGCATCACCGGCCTGCCGTTGACCGGGTCGACGCCTTCCACATAGGCGCGCAGTTCCTCCGGCGTCCTGCCCATCACCGGCTGCGGCACGAAGACCAGCGGCTGCTGCGCCAGCCCGCCCATCCTGGCGACGGAGCGCACCACCTTGTCGAACTTGTCGGTGTGGATCGCGACGGTCGGAACCCCGTATCGGGTTTCCAGCGTGATCGCATGGGTGGTGACGGCCGGGGCGCAGGTGCTGCAATGGCCGACGCCGATGATCGCGGCATGGCCGTTCGCCTTTATCTCTTCCCAGAGCGCCGGGTCATCCTTGGCATAGGTGCTGGCGAGCTGCCGGATGCGCAATTCGACGGAGGGCATGTTGCGGGCAAACCAGGCCTCGACCTGCTTCAGCAGTTCGATGGAATCGTCGAAGCGGCTGTCGACGAGGTAGACGACCTTCCCGTCGAGGCTCGCGGGCCGGGCGGCCGGCTGCTTGCGGCTCACCTTCGGCGGATAACCCATCGGATTGTGGACGGTGACGAGCGGCTGACCGCTCTCCGGCTTGCCCTGCTGCAGCATTCCATCTCCTCCCCGAAATGACACTGCTCGTATGCAATCCATAGTCCACGCGTATACATCTGCCGTCAAGCCCTAAAATCAGGTTGGCTTATTTTGCTGCCTCCGCGGGCTCGAAAGTGCGGGCGAACTGGTCGCGCAGCATATTCTTCTGCACCTTGCCCATGGTGTTGCGCGGCAGTTCGGCCACGAAAGCCACTTTCTTCGGGCGTTTATAGGCGGCCAGCCGGCTGTCGAGCGCCTTGATGACGCCCTGCTCGGTCAGGTCCGCGCCGGGTTTCAGCACCACGGCGGCGATGATTCCCTCGCCGAAATCCGGATGCCTGACGCCGAAAACGGCACTTTCGTTGACGCCCGGCATGGCGTCGATCTCCATCTCGACCTCTTTCGGGTATACATTGTAGCCCCCGGTGATGATGAGGTCCTTGCCGCGGCCGACGATGTGCACATAGCCGTCTGCATCGATCTTGCCGAGGTCGCCGGTGATGAAGAATCCGTCCTTGCGGAATTCGGCGGCGGTCTTTTCCGGCATGCGCCAATACCCCTGGAACACGTTCGGGCCGCGCACCTCGATCATGCCGATCTCCTGGCCGCCCAGCACCGCGCCGGTTTCCGGATCGGCGATGCGAACCTCGACGCCCGGCAGCGGAAAACCCACCGTTCCGGCGATACGCCGGCCGTCATAGGGGTTCGACGTGTTCATGTTGGTCTCGGTCATGCCGTAGCGTTCCAGGATCGCGTGGCCGGTCCGCTCCTGCCATTCCCTGTGGGTCTCGGCCAGGAGCGGCGCAGAACCGGAAACGAACAGGCGCATGTGCGCCGTGCTTTCCCGGTCGAGGCCGGGATGCTGCAGGAGGCGGGTATAGAAGGTCGGCACGCCCATCAGGCATGTCGCCTGCGGCATCGCCTCCATGATCCTGTTCGGGTCGAATTTCGCCTGGAAGATCATCGAGGCGCGCGAGGCGAGCACCACGTTGGTCGCCACGAAAAGCCCGTGCGTGTGGAAGATCGGCAGGGCGTGGATCAGCACGTCCCGGTCCGTAAACCGCCAGTTTTCCACCAGCGAACGGGCGTTCGAAAGCAGGTTGTCGTGGGAAAGCATCGCCCCCTTGGAGCGCCCCGTCGTGCCGGATGTGTAGAGGATCGCGGCGATGTCGCCGCCGCCGCGCATCGAGGTTTCGACACGCGGCCGGGCGGCCGCGGCCGCATCGGCAAGCGTTCCCCCGCCAGCCGCGTCGAGCGTCAGCGCCCTGGCGCCGGCGGCGCTCGCGACGGGCTCCAGCGTCGCAAGCTTCGCCGGATCGCAGACGAAGATCGCCGGCTGGGCGTCGTTCAGGAAATATTCGATTTCCGCAGGCGTATAGGCGATGTTGAGCGGCAGATAGATGCCGCCGGCCTTCACCGTCGCAAGGTAGAGCGCCAGCGCCGCGACGGATTTCTCGGCCTGCACGGCGACACGGTCGCCCGGCTGGAGGCCGGCGTCGAGAAGGGCGCCGGCAAGCCGCGCGCACTGATCGGCGAAGCCGCGATAGCTCATGACGCCAACCGTTTCGTCCCGGAGCAGCGGCCGCTCCTCCTGCCCCGCCTCGCCCAGCAGCGCGTCGTAGAGATTGCCAGCCATCAAAACACCTCCTGCGATACCGGTTGGGCCAGTTTGCGCAGCGCCGGCATCGCCGCGATATGGCCGTTCTCGGCGTAAGCTTCATGATTCTTTTCGATTTCGCCGAGCCGGTAGCGATAATTGACCATCAGCCCGTAGGACTGGTGCATGCCCTTGGCCGAACGGTCGCCAAGGAAGTTCAGCCGCTCGACCTGCGCTCCGTTGCCCAGATGGAAGCGGGCCACGGGGTCCACCGGCCGCCCGTTCCCCCGCCGGACGTTCAGCAGGTAGTGCGCGCCGAGCGGCAGCATGGCGCGCCGGAGCCAGTCGAGCTCCTGCTCGCTGCGGGACGCCCAGTCGCCGTCCAGCCGGGCGACGAGCAGCTTCTTCTCCGCGGCGACCTCGTCGCTGTCCTCGACGCGGGTTTCGCCGCGCAGCCATGCGCCGAAAGCAGGAATGGGCGAAAGCGTCACGAAGTTCTCGAGCTTCGGCAGGTCGCGCTTCAGGTCGTTCACCACCTGCTTGATCAGGAAATTGCCGAGCGAGATGCCGGTCAGGCCGCGCTGGCAGTTGGAGATCGAATAGAAGACCGCCGTTGTCGCGTCCTTCGGGTCCATCGGCTCGCGATCCCGCGCCAGCAGAGCATCGACGGAGGAAGAAAGGTGGTCGGTCAGCGCCACTTCCACGAAGATCAGCGGCTCGTCCTCCAATTGCGGGTGGAAGAAGCCGAAGCAGCGGCGGTCGGGCGGGGCCAGCCGCCGGCGCAGGTCGTCCCAGCCGTCGATGTCGTGCACCGCCTCGTAACGGATCAGCGCTTCCAGGATATTGGCCGGCGTGCTCCAGTCGATCGATCGCAGCATCAGGAAACCCCGATTGAACCATGAGGAGAAGAGGTGGCAGAAATCGAGGTCGACCGGCTGCAGCGCCGGTTCCTTGCCGAGCATGTCCATCAGGTGCTCGCGCATCTCGACGAGCGTCGCCGTGCCGTGCCTGGCGAAGTTGATGCGACGGAAAAGCTCCTGCCGGCGCGGTTCGGCGGCCTCGTGCAGCCGTGCGATGGTTTTCGCGTCCGGCTCGGCCTGGTAGGCGGCGACCGCCTCCTCCAGGGCGCCCCGGTCGGGGCCGAACCGCTCCAGCAAGGCGCGCATGAAGGCTTCGCGCTCCGCGCCGCTCGCCTGCCGGTAGGCTTCGAGAAAGGCTTCCGCCAGGATCGCGCCGGAAACCTCGCCGCGCCGCGACAGGATCATCTCGGCAAGGCCCGTCAGGTCGCGGTTCTGCACCGGCTGCGAGGAAAACCCGAACAGCGCCTTGCCGCGACCGGACAATGACTGGATCAGCTCGCCGATCAACGGAGGAGCGTCCCACCACCCAAAAACTGGTTCCCTGCGGCTCATCTCTTCATCTCCTACCCGCTTGTTGCATACAACAGAAGAATGATCGTATGCAAGCCGCTCCACGCAGCCTCGAAGCGTGGAGTTATTCCATGGCGAGGATCATGTTGCGGACGACCGGATAGATTTCCGCTTCCCAGCGGCGCCCGCTGAAGACACCGTAATGGCCCACATTGGCCTGAAGATGATGACGTTTCAGGTGCGGCCGCAGCGAGCGACAGAGATCATGCGCCGCCGAGGTCTGGCCAAGCCCGCAGATATCGTCGCGCCCGCCCTCGACGGTCAGCAGCGCGGTGTTGCGGATCTGGCCCGGATCGACCTTGCGGCCATGATAGGTGAAATCGCCGGTCGCCAGTTCCGCCTTCTGGAAGACGCGGTCGATCGTCTCGATGTAGAATTCCGCGGTGAGATCGAGCACGGCGAAATACTCGTCGTAGAAGGTCTTGATCTTTTCGGCCTCGGCCGTCTCGCCCCGGGCAAGACAGCCGTAGAGCTTGCGATGGGATTCCAGGTGCCGCTCCATGTTCATGCTCATGAACGCGACGAGCTGCAGAAAGCCGGGATAGACACGCCGCCCCTGGCCCGGAAAGCCGAGCGGAACGCCGGAAAGCAATGAATCCTCGAACCAGGAGAGCGGTTTGGAAAGGGCGAGCTCGTTGACCGCGGTCGGGCTTTCGCGCGGGTCGATCGGCCCAGCCATCAGCGTCATGGTCCGCGGGGTCGCCGGGTGCCGGTCCTCCGACATCACCGCCACGGCGACGAGCGCCTGGACGCAGGGCTGGCAGACGGCGAGGATATGCCCGCCGGGGCCGATCTCCTCCAGAAAGCGGATGACGTAGTCCACATAGTCGTCGACGCCGAAGCGGCCGGCCGACAGCGACACGTCGCGGGCATTGGCCCAGTCGGTGATGTAGACGTCGTGATCGCGCAACAGCGTCTGCACGGTCCCGCGCAGCAGCGTCGAGAAATGCCCCGACAGCGGGGCGACCACCAGCAGGCGCGGACGCGGCGTATCGACGTCCGCCACGAAATGCAGGAGCTTGCCGAAGGGCAGGTCCAGCGCCGTTTCGACCGCGACCGGCACCGGCCGGTTGCCGATCGTCACCGACGATATCTCGAAATCCGGCCGCTCATGGGTCAGCCGGAAGCGGGAAACCATCTCCAGCGCGGCGGAAAGGGGACGCCCCATCTCGCTTCCCGCGTCCCAGAACAGGGCCGAAGTCAGCATCTGCAGGCGATGCGCGAAATCCCGCACCGGCGCCATGAGATCGTCCTGGAACTGATAAGCCTGATAGAACATGAGCATGAACCCGGCTCCCGCCCGGCCGCGAAATTGCGGCAGTGCAAAAATGCTAGTGCAATATCCGCTTCGATGCGAGAAGATTGTCGCCGCGACGTAAGATGGCCCGGCAAGGATTGTAGACCGATGGCGCAGGCGACACTGACGATTTCCTCGAAGAACTATTCCTCATGGTCGCTGCGCGGCTGGCTCCTGTGCCGCATGGCGGGGCTCGATTTCAGGGAAGTGCTGGTCGAGCTCGACGAGAACGCCCGCCAGGAGCTTCTGCTGCTCTCTCCCTCCGTCCTCGTGCCGCGGCTCACCCATGGCGACGTGACGGTGTGGGACACGCTGGCGATCGCCGAATATCTCGGCGAAACCTTCCCGAAGGCCGGCCTGTGGCCGGCAGATCCGGTCGCCCGCGCCCGCTGTCGCGCGGTGTCTGGGGAAATGCATTCAGGTTTCCACAACCTGCGCTCCGCCCTGCCGATGAACCTCAAGGCGCGGCACGAGCGTTTCAAGATCTTCTCCGGCGCGCGGCCGGATGTCGAGCGGGTGAAGACGATCTGGAGCGAATGCCTGGAGGCGAGCGGCGGACCCTGGCTGTTCGGCGCGGTTCCGACGGTCGCCGACGCCATGTACGCGCCGGTCTGCTCCCGGTTCCGCACCTATGCGGTGGAACTGGCGCCGAAGCTCGCGGCCTATTGCGACACCGTGCTCGCCTGGCCGCTGATGGCCGAATGGACCGAGGGCGCACTGGCCGAGCCGGACGAGATCGTCGAGCTGGAAGTCGAATTCTGACCGGCTCCGGGCAATCCCGGAACCGGATGTCCTGATGGTTCCGGGAGGCGGGCGGGCGCTCAGGCCGCCTGCTGGGCGGCGTCCAGCGGGATTTCCACGTCGATCTCCAGGATGGAGACGTTTTCGTCGCGGTCCATCTTCACCTGCACCTTCTCGCTGTCGACCTGGACGTGCTTGGCGATGACGGCGAGGATTTCCTCGCGCAGCACGGTGACCAGATCCGATCCGGCCGAGGCGCGCTCATGGGCGAGAAGCACCTGCAGACGCTCGCGCGCCATCGGCGCCGATCTCTGCTTGCGGAAGAGACTGAAAATGCTCATGCAGCTTTCCTTCCGAAAATCTTGCCGAAGATGCCCCGTTTCTCACCGGGAATCGTGATCGGCAGCACCTCGCCGGAAAGGCGGCGGGCGGCATCGAAATAGGCCATGGCGGGGGCGCTGCGCGCATCCGCCAGCGTGACCGGAGCGCCGATATTGGAGGCGCGCAGGACATCCATGCTCTCCGGGATGATGCCGATGAGCGGGATCGAGAGAATTTCCAGAACGTCGTCGACCTTGAGCATGTCGCCCCGTTCGGCGCGATTGGCGTCGTAGCGGGTCAGGAGCAGGTGCTTTTCCATGCGCTCGCCGCGTTCCGCCTTGAGGGTCTTGGCGTCGAGCAGGCCGATGATGCGGTCGGAATCGCGGACCGACGAGACTTCCGGATTGGTGACGACGACCGCCATGTCCGCATGGCGCATGGCCAGCGTCGCGCCGCGCTCGATCCCGGCCGGGCTGTCGCAGATGACCCAGTCGAAATAACGCGTCAGCTCGCCCATCACGCGCTCCACGCCTTCCGGCGTCAGCGCGTCCTTGTCGCGCGTCTGCGAGGCGGGCAGCAGGAACAGCGTCTCGAGCCGCTTGTCGCGGATCAGCGCCTGCGACAGCTTGGCCTCGCCCTGGATGACGTTGACGAGATCGTAGACCACCCGCCGTTCCGCGCCCATGACCAGATCGAGATTGCGCAGGCCGACGTCAAAATCGACGACCGCGACCTTCTCGCCCTTCTGGGCCAAGGCCGCTCCGAGTGCCGCGCTGGAGGTCGTCTTGCCAACCCCGCCCTTGCCCGACGTGACTACGATGACTTTCCCCATCTTTCTCTCCTGTTTCCCGGCCGATCTCCGGCTCAGATAAGTGTCTCTGCCATTATGGTGTCGCCTTCGAGCCAGAGCTGGACGGACTTTCCGCGAAGGCCCGGCGCCATGTCTTCCGCCATCTTGTAGATGCCGTCGATCGCAAGCAGTTCGGCTTCCAGCTTGCGGCAGAAAATGCGTGCGGACGCGTTCCCGACCGAACCCGCCATCGCCCGGCCGCGCAGCGTGCCGTAGATATGGACCGATCCGCCGGCGATGATCTCCGCGCCCGAGGCGACCGATCCGATGACCGTGACGTCGCCTTCCGGAAAGATGACCGATTGTCCCGACCGCACCGGCTCGCGGATGATGATGGACTGCAGCGCGGGGCGCGCCTCGGCCGCCGCAGCCTTGTCGTGGCTGTTGCGCAGCTCGATGACCGGCTCCTTGGCGACGGCTTCGTCGGAAACCGGCTTTCCGCCTTTCAGCGCCGGCGGCATGCCCTGGGCGAGGATCGACGGGCGCGCGCCCTCGATGCCCATGATGCTGACATTGCGCTGGGCAAATTCGGCGAGAAGCTCCTTCAGCTGCGCCCGGTCGATCGGCAGGTCGGTCACGTCGAGCACGACGGGACGTCCCAGGAAGAAACCGGCCGAACGGGAGGCCAGATCGTCGAGCCGGGCCAGCCAGTCATCGAAAGGAAGGTCCGGAGCCAACACAACCGCCAGGAAAGAGCGGCCCTTGATACGGATCGAGCGAGCGTCTGTTGTTAGCACTTTGGTCATCTACGTAAAGAAATCGTTGACCATGTCTATCGCCGCCATGGTTAACAAACGGTTAATCCGGCCCGCACGCAACCCCGATCCGGTTAGAATTTTTTAAGAGAATGGCTGCTGCGACCTCGGGCGAAATCGCGGGCCGGAAGGAAGCGCGGGCCGCCCTTCCCGGCCTCACCAGAAGAAGGGAACCAGCCTGAACCGGACCTTGTCGCAATAGGCCCTGTAACCGGGCAGTCCGTCGCGAAGATGCCGCTCCTCATCGAGCAGGCGCGCGACGAGGCCCGCCGTTATGGGGATGACCAGAAGCAGTCCCCAGACCGAGCCGAGCGCGAGCGGAACGCCCGCGAAAAGAGGAAGCACGGAAGCATACATCGGGTGCCGCACGATGCGGTACGGCCCTGTCGATATCACCCTCTGGTTTTCCTGCACGCCGACCGTCGCCGATGCAAACGAGTTTTCGCGAAAGACGAAAAAGCAGCCGATGAACCCGATGGCGATCAGCAGGTGGCCGAACATCAGCCAGAATGTGGGAAGGGACGAAAGCTGAAACCGGTGGTCCAGCGCGGAGCCGGCGAACAGCAGCAGGATGGCGGCGCTGTTGAACGCCTGGATGCGTTTCTGCGACGGCTTTTCCTCGGCGGCAGGTCCCACGGCAAGCCGATGCTCTACGAGCGAAGGATCGTGCCGCAGGAAATACCATGTGCTCCAGGCGCACCACGCGATGAAATGCGCCAGGAAGAGCCAGCCCTGCCAGTAGCCGATCGAGCCGGCGCAGAGGAACACCAATGCGCCCAGCACGATGGCGAAGATCGCCATCGATCGCGTCGCCCGGCTCCGCAATGACCTTTCCGGCATCCTCTCCCTCCTCGCTCGCCGCGAGAATGGCGGGACAATGCGGCATTTTTTGACGGCCCGGCGGCGGGCGTCAGGCCGTGCGGGCCAGGAACTCGCGGATCGCGGCGATCACCACGCCATTGGCTTCGGCGTGCACGGCGTGGTTGGCGCCCGGCACTTCCAGAAGCTCGCCCTTCGGGATGCGCTCCGCGATCAGCCGCGAATGGTTCGGCGGGCAGATCCAGTCCTCCGCACCGCAAACCACCAGCGTCGGCACCGGAATGTCCTTGAGGCGGTCGCGCAGGTCGTAGAGCCGCTCCTTGAAGAGCGCATTGTGGGTCTCGGCATGCAGATGCATGGTGCGCGTGCGCTCCAGCGCCGCGTCCGGATCGAAGTTCTCGTAATAGAGCGGCTGCAGGGCGAGCCAGATGAGGCGCAGCTCCGTGTCGTCCTTCACCTTGTCGGAGAACATCTTGTCGAGCATGGAGACCGAAGCGCTCGTCGCCTTGTGAAGGCGTTCCTTGAACACCACCATCGCGTCGTCCTCGTGGTGGTAGCTCGCCGCGGTGCCGCGCAGGATCAGGCGCGAGAGATTGTGCCCGTATTTGACCGCGTAGGTGAGCGCGATCATGCCGCCGAACGAGCCGCCTTCGAGAATGATCCTGCGGCCGCCGCACAGGTTCACGCGAAAGGCTTCCACGTCGTCGGCGAGCTGCTCGAACGTGTAGGGCGGCGTCAGGCTGGTCTCGCCGCAGCCCCGCTGGTCATAGGCGATCAGCCGGTATTTGTCCGACAGCGCCTTGTAGGCGTTGAATTCGCCGCGCCGGTCGCCGATGCCCCGCCCGCCATGCAGCGCGATGATGGTCTCCGCATCGGGATCGCCGACATCGTCGTATACGAAGGTGGCGTTGTTCAGGGTCACTGTCGGCATAGGATTTGTCCTTCGTCCATGAAAAGGCCTCCCGCGCATTCGATCGCGCGGGAGGCGCCGGGGTCAGTTTGCGGCCTTCATATCGAAGGCGCGGACCCAGTCGTCGCCGCGCGGGGTCCAGGCGATGCGCTTGGAAAGGCCGAACGTGGCGGGCTGGGTGTAGAGGAACAGCGCGGGCGCCTCGTCGCACATCACCTCGGTCGCCTTCTTGTAGGCGGCCTGACGCCTGGCCTTGTCCATGGTCGAGCGGCCTTCCTCGAGGGCCTTGCCGAAATCGGCATTGTCCCAGTAGGCGTACATGTTGCCGGGGGCGAACAGCGTCAGGAGACCGTCGGCATCGATCGTCGGCCATGCCTGGCTGAGCAGGCTGAGGCGGCCGAGATCCTTCGTCTTGAGGTACTTGTCCATATAGGCGCTGAACTGCATCTCGACGATCCTGGTCTTGACGCCGATTTCCTCAAGCTGGCTCGCCACGGCCTGGACGACTTCCTCGCCGTTGAGGTAGGTGCCGCTCGGAACCTCGAGCTCGATCGGTTCGGCCGGCGCGCCGCCGGCCTTTTCCAGCAGTTCGGCGGCCTTGTCGGGATCGTAGGGATAGGGTTTCAGATCCGGGTTGAAGCCGAAATAATCCTTCGACATCACCTCGCACCGGGCGATCGTGGCCTGATCGTTGAAGATCGCCTTGACGATGCCTTCCTTGTCGACGGCATAGTTCAGCGCCTGGCGGAAGACCTTGTTGTCGAGCGGCGGCTTCCTGGTGTTGAACTTGATGAAGACCGTGCGCGTGCTCGGCACGGCGCCCGCCTGGGCGCTGCCGCTGTCCTTGATGCGCTGGATCTCGGTGGTGGGGATCGAGTTCACGAAATCCACCTCGCCGGCCAGAAGCGCCGCGACGCGGCTCGCCGGTTCGGGGATCACCCGGATGACCACGCGGTCGAATTCCGGCCTGGCGCCCCAGTATTGCGGGTTGGCCTCGAGCGTGAAGCTCTCGCCCGGCTTGACCGAGGTCAGGACATAGGGACCTCCGGACGCGGTCTCGCTTGCCGGCTTGTGCCCGGCGGCCCATTTCGGCGGCAGCAGGAAGAACATCGAAAGCTGCTCGATCATGGCCGGATAAGGCGCGCTCGTCCTGATCTCCAGTTCGGTCGGGCTGATGACCTTCACATCCGAGATCAGGGCGAACCAGGCCTTGATGCGGGCATTGAGCGCCGGATCGCGGACGCGGTCGAAGTTCCATTTCACCGCTTCCGCATCGATCTTCTCGCCGTCGTTGAACGTGGCGTCGGGACGCAGCGTGAGGCGCCAGGTCAGGTCGTCGATGCTCTTCCATTCGGTTGCAAGCGCCGGCGCGACCTTCATGTCGGGGCCGCGCAGCACGAGCGAGGGATAGATGTGGCTGAGCAGGCTGAGATCCGTTCCCACCGAGGCCGTCATGTGCGGATCGAAAGTATTGATCGTGTTGGTGATGCCGATCGTCAGCGTCTTGCTCTGGGCCAGAGCGGTCGTCGACATCAGCGCACCGAGCGAAAAGGCGGCGACCGCCGCCGGTATCAGCATCCTATTCATGTTCCAGCTCCTTCTTGATCGATAAACGTTCATCTTGCTCAAAACCGCGAGATCACTTCGTCTCGACGGGCGTCGAATGGCCGAGCGTGTGCATCAACCGGTTGGCCCAGCCGAAGATCGCCGCCGAATGGATGAGGTCGACGATCTCCGCCTTCGACAGGCCATGGTCGCGCAGCGCCTGCACCTGCTCCCTCGTCACCTCGGACGGCGTCTGCGAAAGCGTCCGGCAGAAATCGACGATCGCCTGGATCTTCGGCTCGAACGGGCCGTCGAGCCCGTGCATGTAGATTTCCTCGACCACGTCGGAACGCTCGGAAAGCTCGATGTAGCGGCGTGCATGCACGGAGGCGCAATAGACGCAGCGGTTCACCGCCGACGCCACCAGCGCCCCCAGCTCGCGCCCCGCCCTGTCGAGCCCGCCCTTGGCGTACATGATGGCGTTGAACAGCTTCGTGCGCGCCACGTAGGATTCCGGATCGTGCGCCAGCGTCCGCACATAGGGGGAGACCTTCGTGTTGGAGGGCGTCACCTGCATGGCGGCGAGCTGTTCTTCCGTCGCCGCCGCGACGTCGACCGGCTCTATATAGGGAGCCCAGGAGAGTGCCTTGACCTTGAAACCCGACATGCTCATGCAACCTCGTTCAGGACGCGGAGGCCGACGATGACGCGGGCCTCGAAATTGACGAAAGCGATCAGCTCGGAAAGCGCGACGATCTGCGGGTTGGTGAGCCCCGCGGCCTCCAGGCGTCCGATATCCGCCCTCGTATTGTCGCGCGGCCTTTCCGTGACGAGGTCGACATGGCGGACGAGAGCCTGCGTGAAGGCGGTGGCATTCGCCGGCTGCGCGGCGGCGGAAGCGATGGCCGCCAGCGCATCGTCGCCGCCAGCCTCCTCCAGCAGGAGGTCATAGGCGCGCGCGAGGTCCTCGCGGCCGATGAACCGCGCCATGCGCGCGGCGAACGCGGCGCGCATGGCGTGGCCGATGCCGAAATCGTGGTTGGGCGCCAGCACCGTCTCGCGGCAGAGTTCGGCGCCTTCCACGAAGTCCGGCCGCTCGCGGCGGACCGTGTAGAGTTCGGAATCCGGCTTCAGGCCGGAGAGGATGTCGATCTGGTCCATGCTTCAGTCCCTGCGCTGCTGCCCGGCCTCCGGTCCGCGCCAGGGGCGGATCGAGATCAGGCAGGAATTGGGTGCGGTCGCCTGCGACAGATGCGAGGCGGGTGTGACGGTTGTGAGCGTATTGGGGTTGCCGCCGTGGTCGACGCCATCGGCATCGGGCCGGAACCAGCCGCCCGCCGGCAAGATCGCCACGCCCGGCATCAGGCCATCCTCCACGGTCAGCGCCGCGATCGCGCGGCCGCGTTCATTGTAGAGTTCGCAGAGATCGCCCTCGCGCACGCCGAGCCCTTCGGCATCGGCCGCGCTGAGGGCGAACCGCTCGTAGCCGCGCAGCTTGGCCTTCTGGCTGGCCGGCCCATATTCGAGCTGTCCATGCAGCCGGTGCGCGGGCTGGGGCGAGAGAAGGTGGAACCGGTGCCGCGACGCGAGCGGCGCGCCGAGCCATTCCTCCGGCGCGTTCCAGGCGGGATGCGCGCCGATGTCGGGATAACCGAAGCCGGCGATCGTGCCGGACGCGATCTCGATCCGGCCGCTCGCGGTCGCAAGCGGCGCCGCCTTCGGGTCCGCGGCGAAGCGGCGGAAATGGTCTGCGGGCGCCGCCGCCCCCTCGTCCTCGTCCAGTCCGGCAAAGCCCCGCAGACGGAAAGCCTGGAAATCCGGCAGCTCGGGATAACGGTCGCGGTATCCCTCGTAGATGCGGGCCAGCCATTCGTCGATGCCGAGGTTCTCGTCGAATGCTTCCAGCAGCCCGAGCTTGCGGGCGATGAGGCGGTAGGCCTCGTGATCGGTGAGGACGCCGGCGGGCGGGTCCATGACGCGGCGGCTGTAGACCAGCCAGTTGTCGCGCGAGGAAGCGGCAACGTCGTCGCGTTCGAACGGGAAGGCGGACGGCAGGACGATGTCCGCCATCCGCGCCATCGCCGTCCACATGTTCTCGCTGACAATCACCGTTTCCGGCCGCCGGAAGGCCTCAGCCAGCCGGTTGAGGTCCTGATGGTGATGGAACGGATTTCCGCCGGCCCACCAGACGAGCCGGATATCGGGAAGTTCGAGCGTCCGGCCGTCGTAGTCGATGCGGCCGCCGGGATTTTCCAGAAGTTCGGTGATGCGCGCGACCGGAATGAACTGCCGGACAGGGTTGACGCCCTGCTCGAAGGCCGGGCCTTTCAGCCGCCGCACCGACTGTCCGACCGAGTTGACAGCTGTCAACCCGAAGGCAAAACCGCAGCCCCGCTCCCCCACATGGCCCGCCATGGAGGCGAGCGTCACCGCCGCCCAGAACGGCTGTTCGCCGAAGCGGGCCCGCTGCAGCGACCAGGCGACATTGACGAGACTGCGCTGGTCATGCAGTTCCTCGGCGATCTCCGCGATCGTCCCGGCCGGCACGCCGGAAATCCTCGAAGCCCATTCGGCGTCCTTGGCGATGCCGTCCGCCTCGCCGATGAGATAGCTTTCGAAGTCGGCGAAGCCGACCGTGCAGCGCCTGAGGAAATCGCAATCGAACAGGCCCTCGGTCAAAAGCGTATGGCACATCGCTATCATGACCGCGGCATCGGTATTCGGCCGCAGCGGAACATGGCGGACATTGGCCCCGGCCGGCGCGTCGTTCGCCGCCGGGCTGAACACGACGATCCTGACGCCCTTTTCCTGGGAGCGGCGCAGCCATTCCACCGCACGGTGGCGGCCCGTCCCCCCGGCCTCGACCTGCGAATTGGTCAGCCGGAAACCGCCGAAACCGACGATGAGCTCGCAGTTCTCCGCGATATCGCTCCAGGACGGCGAGGTGTCGCAGGCATCCTTGTAGCCCGGCCCGAGGATATGCGGCAGGAGCACGCCGGCCGCTCCGTAGGAATAGGTGTTCACCGAGGAGGTGAAACCGCCGGCCAGATTGAGAAGGCGCTTCAGCTGGCTTTGCGCGTGATGGAAGCGGCCCGCGCTCGCCCAGCCGTAGGAGCCGCCGAAAATCGCCTGGTTGCCATGCGCCGAGCGGACACGCTGCAGTTCCTCCGCGATCAGGCCTGCCGCCCGGTCCCAGTCCACCTCGACGAAGTCCTCCCGGCCGCGCGATGCGCCGGTGCCGCCAAGCGGCCCCTTTTCCAGCCACGACCGCCGCACCATCGGGGCGCGGAGCCGCTCCGGGTGATCGGCAAGATCGAGATAGCCCAGCCCGATCCCGGAGGGATCTGGATCGTGGCGGAACGGCAGGAGCAACGGTTTCCCGCTCGCGTCCGCGCCGACCTCGTAGGTTCCGAAATGGGTGGCGAACAGATGCATGTTTCCTAGCCCTCCAGAACGAAATGCCGGTCCCCGACGGGCCGCAGCACGGCCTCCTCGGGCGGCAGGTTGGCGGCGACGTCGAAGGAAAGCGGACGGCGGTTCCGTTCGACGTCGGGATCGGGAACCGGGATCGCCGACAGGAGCGCCCTGGTGTAGGAGTGCTGCGGGGTCTCGAAGATCGCCTCGCAGGGACCGATCTCCACGATGCGCCCGCGCAGCATGACCGCGACCCGGTGGCAGAGATAGCGGATCATCGACAGGTCATGGGCGATGAAGAGATAGGCAAGGCCAAGCTCGTCCTGCAGGTCCTGGAACAGGTTGACGATCTGCGCCTGGATCGAGACATCGAGCGCGGTGATCGGCTCGTCCGCCACGATGAAGGCCGGATTGAGGGCGATCGCCCGGGCGATGCTGACGCGCTGGCGCTGCCCGCCGGAAAACTCGTGCGGGTAGCGCTTCATGAAGGCCGGGTCGAGGCCGACCTTCGAAAAGAGCGAGGCGACCCGCTCCTGCCGTTCCGACCGCGCGCCGGCCAGCCCGTGGACGTCCAGCGGCTCGGCCACGAACTCGCCCACCGTCATGCGCGGGTTGAGCGAGGCGTAGGGGTCCTGGAAGATGATCTGCATGTCCCTCCGGTAGGGCTTCAGCAGGGTCTTCGAGAGACCGGTGATGTTCTCGCCCTTGTAGAGGATGTCGCCGCCGGTCGGTGCCTCCAGTTGCAGGAGGACGCGGCCGGTCGTGCTCTTGCCGGACCCGGATTCGCCCACGAGCCCGAGCGTTTCGCCGGCCGCGATATCGAAGCTCACGTCGTTGACGGCCTTCAGCAACGGCGTTTGCCCGCCGATCAGGTGGCGCTCGCCGCCGTAGTGCTTGCTCAGGCGGCTGACCGAAACCAGCGGCCCGGCATCCGCCGGCATGGACGGGATGTCGTTCATCGCTGCCCCTCCGTGCGTGCGAGTTCGGCGCGCAGGTCGTACCAGGCGGCGACCTTGTGGCCCGCAACGCTGTCTGCGGCGTCGAGAAGCGGCGGGATCTCGACGCGGCAGCGTTCGGTCGCGAAAGGATTGCGCGGCGCGAAGGGATCGCCGACCGGCTCCTTGCTGAGGTCGGGCGGATTGCCGGGTATCTGGTAGAGCCGGTTGACGCCCCGCCGGCTGCCATGCGGCAGGGATTTCAGAAGCCCCCAAGTATAGGCGCTGCGCGGATCGTGGAAAACGGCGCGCACCGGGCCGCGTTCCATGATGCGCCCGCCATACATGACCTGCACCGTATCCGCGATGCCGGCGACCACGCCCATGTCATGGGTGATCCAGATCACCGTGGTCCCGATCTTCCGTTTCAGGTCGCGCACCAGGTCGAGGATCTGCGCCTGGACCGTGACGTCGAGCGCCGTCGTCGCCTCGTCGGCGATGAGCAGTTTCGGATTGCAGGAAATGCCGATCGCGATCATCACCCGCTGGCGCATGCCGCCCGAGAATTCGTGCGGATACTGCCGCGCGCGGCGGGCCGCGTCGGGAATGCCGACCAGTTCGAGAAGCTCGACGACCCGGCTGCGGGCCTCGCCGGCCGACATGCCGAAATGGCGGCGCAGCGGTTCGGCGATCTGCCGCTCGATCGTCAGCACCGGGTTGAGCGAGGTCATCGGGTCCTGGAAGACGAAGCCTATTTCCTTGCCGCGCAGGTCGAAGAGCTCGCGCGGCGAGAGCGCCAGCAGGTTGCGGCCGTTGAAGATCACCTCGCCGCCGACGATCCGGCCGGGCGGCGTGGCGATCAGCCCGACCATGGAAAGGGCGTGCACGCTCTTGCCCGACCCGGATTCACCGACGATGCCGAGCGTCTCGCCCTCCTCAAGGCTGTAGGAGACGTCGTTGACGGCATGCACCGTGCCGGACGGCGTATCGAACGCGACTGTGAGATTGCGGACCTCGAGCAGCGGAGCCATCGGACGCTCAGACCTCCAGATAGCCGCCGGCCGAGCGGGTCAGATATTCGCGGCCCGTTTCGGTGATGAGCACGGTGTCGGAAATCTGCGTGGCGCAGACGCCCGGCACGCGCAGGTTCGGCTCGAAGGTGAAGATCATGCCCGGCTCCAGCACCAGCGGCGATGCCGCGTCGAGCGACGAATGCTCGTGGGCGCCGAGCCCGATGCCGTGGCCGATGCGCCCGGGGACGTTGGCGCCGTAACCCCGCGCCTTCAGCCCTTCGCGGGTCCTCTCGAACAGTTCCCGGTAAGGCGTGCCCGGCCTGATGATCGCGTCGACCTCCGCGCGGATTTCGAGGATGGCGTCGAGCGCCCGCCTGTTGGCCTCCGGCAGCGGCCCCATGGCGACCGTCCGCTCGTTCTCGGCGTGAATGCCGTTCGCGATCGTCCAGATCAAGACCGACACCGCCTCGCCGCGCTGCGGCTTGCGGGTCGTCGGGTTGTCGCAATTGTAGAACATGCGCGGACCGGACAACACCCAGGTCGCCATGCCGTTCTGCACCCCGCCTTCGAGCGAGCCAAAGTCCGCAACCTCGACGTCCGGATATTCGGACGCCCAGAGCTTGTTCATCCCGTGCATCGAGGCGACGCAGACTTCGCGTTCGTTACCGCCGGCGGCAAGCGCGGCGATCGCGGTCTCCATGCCGAGATCGGCGATGCGCGCCGCAATCCGGGCGTGCGCGATCTCGTCCGGGTCCTTGATCAGCCGGCAATGGTCGATGAGATGGCTGACATCGGCGAATTTCGCGTCCGGCAGCGCCTTGCGGAGCTGGTTGAGCCTCTGGATCGAGACGAATTCCTCCTCGATGCCGACGGTCTTTCCGGCGACGCCGAGATCGCCGAGGATCGAGGCGAGCGCATCCTGCCAGTTGGGTCCCATCGTGACCTTGGTGGACCATGCGCCGTAAAGGCGGATATCCGGCACCCAGGCGCTTGCCCGGCCGTGGTCGTCGCGCAGCGCATGCACGAGCATGATCGGGTCGTGATCCCGGGTGAGGATCGCGATGACCGGATGCGAATAGATGATCGGGTTGAAGCCGGTGAAATAGAAGCTGTTCTCCGGCTTGAAGGATACGATCACGTCGATGTCCTGCCTGGCCATGCCGGCCTTCAGGCGTCCGACGCGCGGCGGAAGGGCGGAGGGAGAGATCTGGTTCATCGCATGGTCCTCAATTTCGGATCGAAGTAGTCGCGCAGCCAGTCGCCGAGAAGGTTGACGCTGAGCACGGTGAGAAGGATGGCGATCCCGGGGAAGGTGACGATCCACCAGGCCGTCGAGATGTAGACCCGCCCGTCGGCGAGCATGCGGCCCCAGCTCGGATTGGGCGGCTGCACGCCGAGCCCGAGGAAGGAAAGGGCAGCATCCATGATGATGATGCGGGCAAGCTCCAGCGTGGCGATGACGAGCGCCGGCGTCATGACGTTCGGCAGGAGATGTTTGATCATGATGCGCCAGGTGCCGGCCCCGATCGCATGCGCCGAGAGGATGAATTCCCGCTCCCGAAGCGCCAGGACCTGACCGCGGATGATGCGGGCGTAGCGCAGCCAGCTCGTCAGCGCGAGCACGACGATCAGGTTGCGGGTCGACGGCCCGAGGGCGGCCACCACCAGCAGCGCCAGCAGCATCAGGGGCAGCGCGAGCTGGATATCGACGATGCGCATCAGGACGCGGTCGACGATGCCGCGGTAATAGCCGGCGACGATGCCGAGAAGCGTTCCGACGATGCCGCCGAGGACGACGGCGGCCGTGGCGATCGTCAGCGTCACCCGGCTGCCGTGGACGATGCGCGAGAGGATGTCGCGGCCGAGCTCGTCCGTTCCGAGCGGGTGGGCGCCCGGCGAGAAGAGGCCCGTCCAGGTGGGCGCGGCCATGCGGGCGACGAGATTCGAGCGCGTCGGCGCCGGCAGGCCGAGATAGGGCGCCAGCAGAGCGGCCAGCATGAAGAGGACGACGAGAATGAAACCGAACAATCCGGCGCGGCTTTTCAGGAGGGCGAGAAAGAAGGACTTCATGGGGCCGCTCCTATCGCCGACGGATGCGCGGATCGAGCACGCCGTAAAGCAGGTCGACAGCCAGGTTGATGAGGATGAAAATGGCGGCGACCAGCGCGACCCCGGCCTGGATGACCGGAAAGTCCTGCGCCTGGATCGCCTGCATGATGATGCGGCCGACGCCCGGCCAGGCGAACACCGTCTCGATGACCACCGAGCCGCCGAGGAGTTCGCCGGCGATGATGCCGATCATCGTAACGACCGGGATCAGCGCGTTGCGGGCGATATGCCAGAAGAAGACCGTGCGCGGCATCAGCCCCTTGGCGCGCGCGGTGCGCACATAGTCCTCGCGCATGATGTCGAGCAGCGAGGACCGCAGAAGCCGCGCGATGGAGGCGGAGACGAAGACCGCCAGCGTCAGCCCCGGCAGCACCAGATGGGCGGGCGTTCCCGAGCCGCCGGTGGGCAGCCAGCCGAGATCGACGGAGAACACCAGGATCAGCATGATGCCGAGCCAGAAGACCGGCGTCGCCTGCCCGAGCAGCGCGGCGATCATGACGATGAATTCCGAGACCGTGCCGCGTTTCAGGGCGGCGACCGCGCCCGCCGCCGCGCCGATCAGCGTGCCGAACAGCAGCGCGGTGCCCGCCAGCATGGCGGTGGCCGGCATGCGTTCGAGCACCACGTCCATCGCCGGCCGCGTGTGCTGGAACGACGTGCCGAAATCGCCGCGCAGCATCGCCAGCATGGAGATCGCATATTGCTCCAGGATCGGCCGGTCGAGACCGAGCGAGACCCTTAGGGAATCCAGTTCCTGCTGGTTGGCGCCGACCGGCAGCAGCAGCACCGCCGGATCGCCGAGGACGCGGCTCACGAAGAAGACGATCGTGATCACGCCCCAGATCGCAAGCAGGGACTCCGCCAGCTTGATGAGAAGGTAGCGGGTCACGGCCGATGCTCTCCATGTGCCAAGGCGTTTCCCGTCATTCGGCGGCACCCTTGCTGGTTTCGGAGAGCAGGGGGGCGGAATCCGTCCATTCGTCGCCCAGCAGTTCCGGCGTCTCGTAGGCCACGAGATTGGCGAAATGAGCCTCGCGATCGGCGACGAAAAGGCTCCGGGCGATGCCTCGCGCCAGCCGCCGCCCGCCATTGCTAACGGCGGGAATGTCGCCGGAAAGCTTGCCGTGGCTGAGCGAGGCCGGATAGTTGAAGCAATGCACGAGACGCAGCGCCGGGCAGCTTCCCGGCACTTTTTCGAGGAATTCGAAATCCGGCCCCAGGTAGGGAGAGGTTGCAAGCTCGCCGTTCGCGGCACCCTTCGCCGGTTCGTGGACATCCTTCCAGAAACGGATGAACGGCGCGAAATTCTTCAGTTCGGGCCGCCGGTCGAGATCGACGCAGAAGCCCGTTGCGAAGATCACGAAATCGTATTCGAGATCGCCGCGGCTCGTTTCGACCACGACCTTGCCGCCGTTCTCGCGGACATTCCCGACGGCCGTGTCCAGGAAGAAACGGCCATTCGGATGACGGGAGACGCGCAGCGTCGAGTCGCGCGGCGGCGGGGTCTGGGCGCCCAGCGTGTATTCCAGGAACTTCCATTTCCAGTCGTCGCTCAACCCCGCGAAGCCCTGGACGACGCCCTGGCTGGAAATGCCGGTGAACTTGTTGATGCGCGGCATGTGCTTTCGCCGGATGATCATATCCACGCCGGCCGCCCCGGCCTCGAGCGCGGTCGCCGCATTGTCCATGGCCGAGGCCCCTGCCCCGATGACCGCGACGCGCTTGCCCCCGAGCGCGGCAAAATCGATCTCGTCGGCCGAATGCGCCCAAAACCTGCGGCCGACGTTTTGCGCGAAGTCCGGCAGGTAGCCGCCGCCGAGCCCGTCGCGCCCCGTGGCCAGGACCACATGCCGCGCATAAAGGCGCTCCTGACCGCCATTTGCCCCGTCCGATGCATCGAGCGCCATCAGGTCGTCGCTCACCGGCGTGATGTTCGTGACGGTGACGAGGTTGCGTACCGGCAGGGACAGCACCTTCCGGTACCAGACCAGATAGTCCATCCACTGGTCCTTCGGGATCTTGCCGAGCGCTTCCCAGGCTCCGGCGCCGAACTGCGCGACGTACCAGGCGCGGAAAGTCAGCGTCGGCAGGCCGAGCGCCGGCCCGGTAAGCTGTTTCGGCGAGCGGAGCGTCTCCATGCGCGCGAACGTCACCCACGGCCCCTCGCTGCCTTCCGGTGCGCGATCCAGGCAGACGACATTGTGGATGCCGAGCATCTTCAGCGAGGCCGCCGCCACCAGCCCGCACATGCCGGCACCGATGACGACGGCATCATGAACGCGTTTGCCGTCGTATTCGGTTGCCGGCACCCACTCCTTGGGAGGAAGCTCGAGGAACGAAAGGTCTTCGGCGAGCCTCTGTTCGAGTCTTGCCAGACCGATCGCCGGCTGCGGGTTCTGGACGTTCAAGATCCTTGCTCCTGTGCATGCTCGCCGCCGAAGGTGACATCGGCGACCCGTTCGATATGGCCGGGATCGTGGGCCACGAAACCCGGCATGCGGGCGGCCGAAATCCTGATGATCAGCTGGATGAGTTCGAGAGCGCCGTCGGATAGCGGTTTTGAAGCGGCGGAAAAGATCCCCCAGAGGAAGGGGATGTCCATGTCGAGGGGACGAATCGCGACGTTCTTCAGGCGCACGCCATAGGCCGTCGCGGGTTCCACGATCGCGATGGCGAAACCGGTCGAGGCAAGCTGCAGCGCGTTGAGCGCCGTATTCGTATCGACGATGCGGGAGGGCCGGACGTCGGCGGCCTCCAGCGCCTGGTTGACGCGGCGGCGCAGGCGGAACGGGTTCGCCATGGTGATCAGCCCCCGGTCCGCGAGATCATGCATGGAAATCGTCTCCTTGGCCGCCAGGGGATCGTCGAACGCGACCGCGGCGACGCAGGGCGACTGGAAGAGACCATGCACGTCGAGGCCCGGATGCTCGACCGGCAGGGACGCGACGCAGAAATCCGCGGTGCGGGCAAGCACCGACTGGACCGCGGCTTCGGCTGGAACGCTGCGCAGGTGGACGTTCCTGGGGAGAAGGTCGTCCGGCATTTCGGCAAGCGCCAGCGGCACGAAACCGCTTGCAAAGGCCGGGATGGCGGCAATCTCGATCGGAGCCGGTTCCTCGGAAAGGATCGTCTTGGCGCGCTCCTTGAGCTGCCCGATGCCGGTCAGGAACCGTTCCGCATCGGAATGAAAGGCGACGGCCTTCGAAGTCGGCGTGATGCGCGGTCCGTTCCGCTCGAAAAGCGCAAAACCGATGGAGGCTTCCAGCTCCTGGATCAGGCGGGTCACCTGTGACTGCGACCGGTCGAGCAGCCTCGCCGCGGCAGTGATGCTCCCTGCGGACATGACCGCGAGAAACACTTCGAGCTGCTTGATTTCCATTGCAAACCCATAATGCAGATATTGCAGCATTGATCTATATCAATTCAAATATTGCATAATTAACTTTTGTGCAACGAACTATTTTGCTTAAAAACTGGGCTATATGGGAGAGCGATCCAAAATTGCCGGTAGTTTGGAATGGTCTTTCTTTGCAAAACGCAAATCCGGAAAAAGGCGCTTGCAGGCGGTGCCGGACCGGGTAAGTCCGCGAATGGCAGACGGAGGACCGGGCAGGCCTCAAAGGGCCATCCGTGTGGTCCCGCAGCCTATATCCGGTGTCCCGGCACGGGTTTCCGGCTTGATTTGTGCGGCCGATTGGCCGATGGAGCGGGCTATCGTCAAAATCAATTCATATTAGGCCTTTAGTCAGGCGTCGCGAGGTGCAGTTGATGAAGAAACTTTGGACAGCCAGCCGCGGTCCCATTGCCGCAAACGAGACCGATGTTCGAAAGGCGGAGGCAATCAATGCATTGCTCGTCCGGCCGATCGCCATCCTTCCGGCAAAGCCCGGCGATCCCATCCGCCCTTTCGCGCTCGGGCTCTGGAACGAGATACGTCCGCTCCTGAAGCCTGACATGGGCGTCACCGCACTTCGCCGCGCCACGGCCGCCTTCATTCATTCGAAGCGCTATTTCCTCGCCAGCGCACAACCGGACTCCATGCGCCACGACATCGACGGGCACCCCGTCGAGCCGCTTTCCGCGGAAGACCGCCTCGCCGCTCAGGAAAGGTTCATGAGCCTGAAGCAGCGTGTCGGCGATGAGGAAAAGCCGGTTGCCGAGCCTGCTCCGCCCGCGCCCGTTCTCAGCAAGACGGAGCAGATCCGTGCCGCCCTTCTCGGACGCGCCAGCCGGCCATCTCAACACCCGCTCGGCTGAGCTCCCCTCCTCCCGCCGCCTGTGAGCGCAGGAGCGCCATGAGCATCGGGCCGACCGAGAACTGGCCCCTGGCGGCACGTTGGGTGAGGTCGCGCAGATAACCGCCGGCCGAACTGATATGCTCTGCCCTTTCCAGGATGCAGGCAATCACCGTCGCGGTATTGATCGCTCCGAGGACCGTACTCGCCTCCTCATGGGCCGACTGGCTGATATCCAGCATGGAGCGGACGACGATGGCAGCCGACATCAGGTCCCGCCAGCTGCGGATTTCCCCTTGTGGACCGTAGTCGGCAATCTGCGGGCAGGCCCGGAGAACCACGGCCAGCGGAAAGGATTTCAGGGGATTGGCATCGGTTGGATGAGGATCGGGCGGAGGGGTCTCCTCGGAAATTGCAGGATTTCCGGCAGAATCGTTTCCAATTGGCGTAACCGGTTCCTGAGCGTTTGCGGTTTTTTGCTGCGGCAAGGCAGCGGGTTCAGATTCAGACGGGGATTGGGTTTGTGAATCCTGTTTGTGGCGCTCAATCTGAGACTCACTGGCGCCTATTTTTTGTGAATTTTCGTTCAGTTTCAATTGGTTGATGACGGATGCCCGAAGTTCCTCGATTTCGTCGAGCAAGGGTGCCAGTATTTCGGTGGTCGCCTTTCGGGGCAGACGGGCGAAAATCGACTGAAGCGCCGCGAGGGCACCGGTCCAGTCGCCGGGCAGGGTTTCCGTGATGGCGGCCGCGACGAGCTTGGAGATATCGCGCCGGCAGATGGTGAAGCGTTCTTTGGTGATCCGGAGACGTTCACGTTCGGCTGCGGCTTCGGCGGCGAGATGCTCGATTGCGGCGGCTCTTGCGAGAAGGGGGGCAAGGCTGAAACCGAATGCCTCGTCGATCTGGCCGGTCCTGCCGCGGCGGGCATATCGTTTTCCGTTGGGGCTGTCCTTGCGCAGGATCAGGCCCGCATCCACAAGCACGGCGATGTGTCGCCTGAGCGTCGCTGGCGTCATCCCGCGGGCGCGGAGGGAAAGCTGCGTATTCGACGGAAAGACGACAAGGCCTCTCTCTTCGGAGATTTCGTCATCCGGATAAAAGGTCAAAAGCGCATCGAGGACCGTGAGCGCACGATCACTTACGCCGAGTGCGGGACGCGCCTCGCAGATCGCCCGGAAGAGTTTCCACTTGTTACGCCGTATTCCAGGCTCGATCGTGCCGGCGGCTTGCTGACTTATCAACAGGCCGAACGACACCGACCGCCGCCCGAAGGGCGTCGTGACATGTTCCATTCTCATTTTGCCTTCACTTTCGTTCGGGCAAAAGAAATCCATCCGCCGAAAAGGCGCCGAGACTCTTGACAGTGATTCTCGGAAATGCGATTCTCGAAGCTGTCGAGACTACGAGGAAAGCTTCCGTGACGGCAACGTTCGGGGGCTTTTTTCTTTTGCTGCGGTTCTCCTGCGTCCTTTGCTGGATCTGGGTTCAGTTCTTCGAGCGATGCTCTTCGAACAAGGTTTGAAGACGATCGAGAACGAAGGCAGCGAACTCCGGCGCCTCCTTCCGATCGATGGTGATTTCGACCTTGGCGTCGTTCTGGGTCACCTTGGCGAGCCTGGTACCCGCGCGCGTCGACCATATATCCGGCTTGGCTTTCCTGGGGCGGGGCTTGAGATGCTCGAGCAGCGCCTTGAACCGTTCCTCCGAAGCAAGCTCCGATATCTCGGCATCGGCAAGGAAAGCACGCGCTTTCTCCAGCGGCTCGCCTTCCGACAGGAGATCGGACAGTTCGATCCAGCTCCTGCGGCCGACCGTGGGAGCGGCCCCGATCGTATCGATCAGGTCTTCGGGAATGCGCGAGACGACCGAAAGCATGTTCGACAGGTCGCTCTTGTAGAGCGACATGGCGGCCATGATGACATCGCGCGAGAACCGCTGCTGGAGGCGCTGTGCGAAACGCGCCTTCTCGATATAGGTCAGGTCCTGGCGTTCGTTGTTTTCCTGCCCCTGGGCGACGACAAGCTGTTCGTCCGTGAGGACGCGCACCACGGCGTTGACCCGCAGGCCGAGTTCCGTGATCGCCCGCAGACGGCGATGGCCGAAGGCGACCTGGTAACGCCCCGGCTTGTCCGGATGGGGACGCACCAGGATCGGCACCTGCTGCCCCTGGTCACGGATCGATGCGACCAGGCGATCATGCGCTTCCTTGCCGCCCGGCATGCGGTCGGGGATGAACGACGGGTCGATATCGGCCGTATCCAGCGAGATGACGGCCTGTCCTTCCGACAGGCGCTTCTCGATCTCCTCGGCCCGTCGGTTGCGCTCGCTCACCTCGTTGAGCGACTGGCCAATCGCGCCGACCGGAGACCGCGCGCCGTCCTGCAGCAGTTCCGGTGAACCGAGGATGGGTCTCAGCCGGCTTTTCGCGGGGCGATTGTCGGAATTGCCCTGCTGAGCCGGCGCGGATGGCTGAAGATTTGCGAAAACGTCCTTCCTGCTCATGCGGCCCTACCCCATGCTTTCCTGATCAATCCCTCGATCTCGGCGTTGACATTGTTCATCGCTTCGAGCGCGCGGTCATAGGTCGACCGGATGAACTGGCCCCGGTCGACCTCGAAAAGGGTCTGGTTGGTGAGGCCGGCATCGGAAACGGCGGTGCTCTTCAGCATCGGATGGATAAGCACATGCTCTCCGAAAATGGAGCGCAGGAACGCGACCATCTGGTTCTGGGGACCGTCGCCGGGTTCGAAACGGGTGACGAGGTAACGCATCCAGTTATAGTCGGACCGGGCGCCGGCATTGCCGATTTCCTCGAGGAGATCCCCTGTCATCGCTAGGAACTGGTTCATGGACATGACGTCCAGCATCTGGGGGTGGACGGTGACCAGAACGGAGGTCGCGGCCGTCAACGCCGAAAGCGTCAGGTATCCGAGCTGCGGCGGGCAGTCGATGACGACGACGTCGTAGAGGTTCTGCGCCTGGGCCAGCGCCTGGCCGATCCGGGCAAAGAAGAGCGTATCGCCGACCTGCCGCTTCATCAGCGCACGGGGCGTCTCGTGCTCGAATTCCATCAGTTCGAGATTGCCCGGAATGATGTGCAGGTCGGGGATATAGGTGGCCCGGACGATCTCCGCGATCGGACGGCGTTCCTCGTCGTAACGGATCGCGCCGTAGAGCGTTTCATTGGGGCCGACGTCGATCTCCGGCTGGTGGCCGAAAAGCGCGGACAGGCTGGCCTGCGGATCGAGATCGATCGCGAGCACGCGATAGCCCCGCAACGCAAGATATTGCGCAAGATGTGCCGAGGTCGTCGTCTTGCCCGACCCGCCCTTGAAGTTCATGACGGCAATGACCTGGAGTTCCTCGTCGCCCTTGCGGTGCGGCAGGTAGCGGCGCCCTCCCCTGCTGCCCTGGTCCAGATGGGCGCGGATGGCCTGGATGTCCCCGACGGAATAACTTCTCCTGCCGCCGGTCTGGCTGGCGCTGAGGCCGGGCATTTCGGCGGCGACCTGCCTCAGGTAGCCCTCGCCGATGCCGATCAGCCTTGCGGTTTCGGCGGGCGTGAAATTGCGGATGCTCTTTTCGGCATCCGGGGAAAAGATGCTGACGTGGTGCGCCTGCAACTGCGCGGCCAGCGCAGCCGAATGCTGCTGGATCAGCCCCTTAAGATCGGACGCCTGGCTGGCTATGTTCTTCTCGGCTGCTGGATTCATGGGCCGTGCACCTAAATTCGATAACTGCGGTTTTTCACGATGAATTCGGTTTTTACCGCAGTTGAAGTAAGAGACCCGATTCTGTTGATTTGGCAAGCGGTTTTTGGTTAACGGTTGATTAACCGAAAGCCCTGCCCCAGGTGCAGTTAGCCGCGGCTAACTGCCGTCTCCACGCGGTTTTTCCGTCGCCGCATCCTGCGAGTTAGCCGCGGCTAACTGCCCCCTGTTTCCGCGAAACGCCATCGATGCGCGGCGACACCGAAATGAAGCATGATTCGCGCTGTCCTTGAAAGGCAAAACCGTCCTGTGTTCCGCGGCATTCACTGCATTTTCGGCCGGAAGGTTCGGTTGCCTTGCACCTCCTTCGTCACCTTTGCTGTCGGCCTCGCTCCGCCGCCTGCGGGAGGTGTGGCGGCGCGAGGGAGGGCGGGGTTGTTCGACGGCGGGTGATGGAGAGGTTTGAACGAGTGTGTTCGGTGCGATGTCGCGCCGGTCACCATGTATCTTGGGGAGGGCTGCCTGTCGCCCGACCTGGCAGGCAGCCATCGTCGGCAAGCGGAAGTGCCCTCCTCTCCTCCCGGGTTTTGACGTGTTCCTTCGTATTCGACATGGCCCGCCATCGTGATGCTTCATGCCGGATGTTCGCTGGTCGCGATACTTTTCCTCGATCAGGCCGGCACCGGCAGGATGTCCTGTCCCCATCCCGATCCGGCTGTGCTCTCATTTCGATTGCTGCGTATCGGAGATGTTTGAAGGAGAGCGGTTCGTCTGCTGTGACCGGACTGCGAGCTTCTTCCGTTCGGCTTCGTAAGGAATGCTCATTATCGGCTGCCGACGCCACCGCTTGGCGGGCTGGTCGTCTCCGCCATATGTGTCTTGTTTCAGTCGATCTGGGCCGCCGAGGCATGTCGCGGAAGAGCGGGTCGTGCATCGGCGTGCGAGTTCCATCCATGTGCCTGTCGCGGCAGTCTCTGCGGCATCTCATCGTGCTGCAGGTCCCGATCCCCTGCTGGCCGTTCCGTCGATTATAGTTGGGTGAAACCGTGATAAGAGTTGAGTGAAAATGTCCCTGCCGGGCGTCTCCACCCGGTCGCTCATATTTCGTCCGGTTCCGGCGGGGCTTATGGTTTGGGAATAATGCTGCTTCCTGTGATGGTCTGGACCGCATGGCGCGGTCACGCAAACTGCTCGCCATGCCGCATTCGGCTCTTGTCGGGATGTTCGCTAATGCTTCGGCCGGAATCATCTCTTTCTCGCCGGGCGCGCTTCCGTGTGGTGATTGCGAGCGCCGACAAGCGCGGTGGTGATGCGATGCTCTTTTCCGGTTGAGGGAAAGGACCTGTGGAGGGGGTCATGTGAAGTTCTTCGGGCCGTTCTGCCGCGGACGTGGAGGGCGTCGCTGCGTCACGCCTGTTGCTCCGGAGGCGGGACTCGCGGGGCGGTCAGTGGCGTCGGACAGGATGGCGGCAAGGTTCTCTTTTTCTGCCTTCTGCCCCGGATTGCGAATCCCATCGTTCCGAGATGTCGCGTGGATGGCGTTGGTTGAAGGCAGTATTCCGGCAGGTGCGGGGAGGGCGCCGTGCGGGGTTATCTAGGAGAGGGGAAATCGGCTCCCGCCTGAAGACGATCCAATCGGCGGTTCGTCTCCGGGGGGGCGAGATTTTTCGTGGGGAGGGGCTTGTCACGATCCGCTCATGCAATTCCTAACGGGTCACGGGCGAGGGGCATCCATGTCAGGTCCCGGGTGTGGTTCGTGATCCTGCCGATTCAGGGCTCGTTCAATCGAACCGCGATTGAAAGCCGGAGGTTCCGGCCGACCCGTCGGCGATAGCCGAAACTCTCGCGAACCGTCGTCGAGCCGGCTTTTCGCATCGGTGCCCCCGGGGTGGTGATTGCGGGTCAGCGAGTGACTGTTGCCGGATCATGGTCGTCATGATTTCGCAGTCCCGACCGCGTGGCCTTGGGCGAGGGATGCCGTTCCGGGCTCGGCCGGGCCGGGTCTCGATCTTTGTTGTTTGCTGTCCGCAAATGCTCTTTTCATCGGTGTGCATCTGGTGGATAGATGGCGGCGTCGACCCGTTTCGGCCGGTTGGATGACGCTGGTTCGCGCGTGTGAGCGTCCTGTCCGGCGATCCGTCACCTTCTTTCAGGGAAGCGGCCTCGGGAATGAACGGGAATAGGGCTTCGTCGTTGGATTTTAGCGCCTGCAGCCTGTGCGGTTTTGTCGATATATCGGGGCGAAAGCGCACATCGAGGGTAGGCGGCGTATCTCCGGAGCGTTGCCGTCCGTTTCGTTCGGAGCGTGGCGGGCGTGAGACCTGTCGGCGGCGCCGCGGCATTTCGCCAGCAGCCTGCGCGCCGGTTCGTGGACGTCCGGGCCGGCTTCCGCTAATGGCAGAGGCGGATATGACCGGAGAGCGGAATGCCTGAGCGGGATGCGATTGTCGTGGGTGCGGGTTTCACAGGCCTTGCGGCGGCCGTGGAACTTGCGGATGCGGGCCTGGACGTCCTGCTGCTTGAGGCGCGCGACCGGGCCGGCGGCAAGGTCGAGTCGGAATTCCTGCCGGACGGCACCCGCATCGATACCGGCGGACAATTCTTCTGCCGCGACATGCCGCAGCTGATGGCGCTCATCGGGGAACAGGGCAGGGCGCCGGTCATGACCTTCTCGGACGGCGAGACGGTGTTCAGGCCGCCGGTTTCGGCCCGGCAGGGTTATGAGCGCTGGAGTGAGGTCGACGCCCTGCGCGACAGGATGATCGCGACCGATCCCGATGATCCCGAACTCGCCCAGCTGACGGTCTCGGACTGGGTTGCCCGGCAGGACGTTCCGGCGGATGTGGCGAGGAGCTTCCTGCGGCTGGTCAAGGGGCTCTGGTGCCGGTCGCCGGACGAGATCGCCTTCACCTATCTCGCCTCGAACGACCGCCGCATCACCAACACCCATTCCGAGATGGAGATGTTCCTTCCCGGCACCATGCATGCGGTCGTGGAAGAGCTTGCGGCAAAACTGGGCGACCGGCTGAAGCTGAATGCGGCCGTGACGCGGGTCGATCATTCCGCAGGAGGTGTCGAGGTCTCGACCGGCGGCGAGCGGTTTGCCGCCGCCCGCCTCATCCTCGCGGTGCCGCCGGTCATGATCCGGCGGATCGCCTTCGCGCCGGTTCTTCCGGCCCGGCTCCGGCGGGCGCTCGCCGCCTGGGAGGCCGGCTGCGCGATCAAAGTGCTGGTCAGCTATGAAAAACCCTTCTGGCGCGGGCTGGGCCTGAGCGGAACGGTGATGTGGCAGGAGCCGCAGGGGCTTTATGCCTGCGATGCCAGCCGCGGCGACCATGCCGGGCTGGTCGTCTTCATCGGCGGCCCGCTGGCCCGGCAATGGCACGGAAGGCCGCGGGAAGAACTTGCCGGATTCATCCGGTCCCTTCTCGTCGATGCCCTTGGCGCAGAGGGCGGGGCGTTCCGGGATATCCGCATCCGCGACTGGGTCGACGATCCCTGGAGCGGTGGGGCCTATAGCGACGTGATCGTCGATCTTGAGGCCAGGGATGCGGAGGATATCCTCAACGAGGGGCTTTCGCCGGTCCATTTCGCCTCGTCGGAACTGTCGCCGTCCTATCCGGGCTATGTGGAAGGCGCGATCGTTGCCGGCAGGCTGGCGGCGGGGCGCGTTCTCCGGGCATTGCGCCCGGCCGGGGCCTGACCGCGTCCATATCCATTCTTTCTCGCGCCGTTCGCCCGCTGTTCGGCGATGGAACCGACAGGCACCATGTGCTGGCGCTTGTCTGAATCGCGACAGGCATTATCATCGTCAATGCCCGCAGCCGCCTCAGCGCGTCATGGTGATTCCCGGAGGAGCGGAAGCCGCCATGGAGGCGCGTTTGCCACGGCCCTTCGTCCCCCGCGGGGTGCGGCAAAAAAATCCTTCGTTTTCGCTCCCTCGGGGATTTTCTGTCGACAAGATGTGTGCAATCTTCCATCCATGGATCGATGCTGCATGGGTGATGACTGATGGCGAAGAAGGAAACGGCAGAGAGCGATACCCCGCGTGTCCGTGGTTCGGGTACGCAAAGCGTCTACACGGTGCTGCGGCGGGAAATCCTCGCCATGGCGCTGCGGCCGGGAAGCCCTCTCGACGAGGTTCGGCTTTCGGAACGTTTCCGCATGTCGCGCACGCCGATCCGCGAGGCGCTCCTGAGGCTTTCGGGCGAGGGGCTGGTGACGACGCTCCCCAACCGCAACACGATTGTCGCGCCGATCGATTTCGCGGCGCTGCCCACCTATTTCGACGCCCTGACGCTCATGTATCGCGTGACCACCCGCGGCGCGGCGCTGCACGCGACGCCGGATGCCATGGGCGACATCCGCAAGCGGCAGGACGAATTCGCCGCCGCCGTCGTCGCGCACGACGCCTATGCGATGATCGAGGCGAACCGCGAATTCCATGTGGCGATCGCCGAGCTTGCCGGCAATCCCTATTACACGGCCTTCTTCTCCCGGCTTCTCGATGAGGGGCGGCGCATCCTGCGGCTTTACTACCGCACCTTCGACGATCGCCTGCCGCGCCAGTATGTCGACGAGCACGAGGAGATGATCGCCGCGATCGAGGCACGCGACGTCGAGCTGGCCGATCAGCTCGCCGTCAAGCACGCCGCCCAGATCGTGCGGCAGATCCAGGAATATATCGCGCGCGATCTGACCCATCCGATCGATCTTTCGGCCACCAGGACGCACCATTCCGCTTAAGCCACGCATAGGACAGACACATCATGAACACCCCCTCGGTCGACGCCGTCGTGATCGGTTCGGGCATTATCGGCGCGATGTCGGCGCATTATCTGCAGGAGGACGGCCGCTCCGTCACGATGATCGAAAGAGGCGAGGTGGCGAGAGGCGCAAGCAGCGGCAATGCGGGCATCCTCGCCTTTCCGGAGATCATTCCGATCGCCGCGCCCGGCATGATGTGGAAAGTGCCGAAATGGCTGCTCGATCCGCTCGGCCCGCTCAGCCTGCCGCCCTCCTATGCCATGAACATGGTGCCCTGGCTGTGGCGTTTCTGGCGGGCCAGCGCCCGCGCGGCCTTCGAGCGCACGGTGAAGATACAGGCGGAAATGATGCCGTTGGCGCGCAGCGAAATGGCGCGGGTGATCGAACGCACGGGCCTTCAGGCCATGGTGAACCGGACCGGCACGCTCGATCTCTACGACAGCGAGGCGAGCTTCGACGCCGCCGCGGCCGACTGGGAGACGAAGCGCAGGGCCGGCTTCGAGTTCAGCCGCGTCGGACGCAGCGAGATCGACACCCTGCAGCCCGGGTTGGCGCCCCGGTTCCGGCACGCCATGTTCACGCCTGACGGCCTGCAGGTTTCCGATCCCTACGAGTTCACGAAGGCGCTGGTGGATCATGTCGTTTCCCGCGGCGCATCGCTGAGGATCGGCGACGTCGCCCGCGTCGAGCCGACCGCGGCGGGCGCCCGCGTGGTTCTTGCGGATGGTGCGGCCTTCGAGGCGAAGACGGTCGTGCTTGCCGGCGGCGCGTGGTCGAAGAACGTCGCCGCAAGCCTCGGCGACGACGTGCCGCTCGAAACCGAGCGCGGCTACAACACGACCCTGCCGCCCGGCGCATTCCCGCTGCAGCGCCAGCTTTATTTCAACGACCACGGTTTCGTGGTGACGCCGCTTTCCTCCGGCGTTCGCGTGGGCGGGGCGGTGGAGCTGGGCGGGCTGAAGCTGCCGCCGAACTACAGGCGCTCGGAAGCGATGCTGACGAAGGCGAGGGGGTTCCTGCCCGGCCTGAAGGCGGAAGGCGGCCGCCAGTGGATGGGGTTCCGCCCCTCCACGCCGGATTGCCTGCCGATCATCGGCCCTTCGGGCGCGACGCCCTCGGTCATCCACGCCTTCGGCCATGGGCACCTCGGCCTGACGCAATCGGCGGCAACGGGACGTCTTGTCGCCGATCTCGCCGCGCGCCGCCGACCCGCGCTTTCCATCGAACCGTTCCGCATCGGCCGGTTCCGCTGAACAGTCCTGCAAATGCGATCGAAAGAGGAACCGGACATGTCCTGGTCTCATCCCGTCCCGAAAATCACCGATGAAGAGCGGTGGCAGCGCCTGCGGCGGCTGCAGGCGGCACTCGAGCAAAAAGGCCTCGATGGCATCCTGCTCGGGGCGACGGAAAGCCTGCGTTATTTCACCGGCCTCGTCTGGCATCCCAGCGAGCGCCTGCTCGGCGCGCTGGTGACGCCGTCGGGCATCTCATATATCGCGCCGGGCTTCGAGCAGAGCCGGGTCGAGACCCTGCCGCGGCTGCCCGGCGAGATCGTCGTGTGGCAGGAGGACGAGGCAAGCGCGGCGCTCGTCGCCTCGTTTCTGCCCCGGGATGCCACGCTTGCGCTCGACGACGCGCTGCCGCTCTTTGTCTACCATCAGCTTGCGGCCGCCCTCGGCGCCGGCAGGCTTGTCGACGGCGGCCGGCTGATCCGGGACCTGCGCCTCGTCAAGTCGGCGGCTGAAATCGATCTCATCCGATATGCGATGAACCTGACGCTCGAGGTCCATCGCCGCGCCCATGCCTTCATCAGGCCGGGCGTCCGCGCCTCCGAGGTGGTGCGCTATATCGACGAACAGCACCGCGCGCTGGGCGCCGAGGGCGGTTCCTCCTTCTGCATCGTTTCCTTCGGGCTGGCGACGTCGCTGCCCCATGGGACGGATGGCGATCAGGTTTATGCGCCGGGCGACGTGGTGCTCGTCGATACCGGCTGCCGGCTCGACGGCTATCATTCGGACCTCACCCGCACCTATGTGCTGGACGCGCCGACGAGGGAATTCGCGGATGCCTGGGCGATCGAGCGCGAGGCGCAGCAGGCCGTTTTCGACGCCGCGCGGCCGGGCGCGGCCTGCGGCAGCCTCGACGACGCGGCCCGCGCCGTTCTGGTAAAACACGGGCTCGGCCCGGACTATGTCCTTCCCGGGCTGCCGCATCGCGCCGGCCATGGCCTCGGCCTCGAAATCCACGAGGAGCCCTATGTGGTCCGCGGCAATGCGACGGTCCTGAAGGCCGGCATGTGCTTTTCGAACGAGCCGATGATCGTCTTCCCGGACAGGTTCGGCATCCGTCTCGAAGACCATATCCACATGACCGAAACCGGGCCGGAATGGTTTACGCAGCCGGCGAAGGGGCCGACCGAGCCCTTCGCATGACAATGCGGTTTTCGCAGAGGTCCTGAAGGAAGAACGATGCCGGGCAGGAGCCCGGCATTTTCATGTCCGCATCATTCGGACTGGCCGGGTTCGTTGCTATGATCCAGGACGCGGGTGAGGCTGAGCGCCACCAGCGTGCAGATGGCGCCGGAGATCAGGTATCCGCCGATGAAGATGATGCCGAAGCTGGAGGCGAGGCCAAGCGCCACCAGCGGCGCGAAGGCCGCGCCGACCAGCCATGCCAGGTCGGAGGTGAGCGCCGCGCCGGTATAACGGTAATATTTGGTGAAGCGCGAGGACACGGCGCCCGAGGCCTGGCCGAAAGTCAGGCCGAGGATGAAGAAGCCGATAAGGATGAAGGCATCCTGCCCCTTGCCGCCGGCGTCGAGCAGGAACGGCGCGGAGAAGGAGAAGACCGCGATCAGGATCGCGCCGATCATGAGCTGGCTGCGGCGGCCGATCCGGTCGGCGATGACGCCGGACAGCACGATGCCGACCACGCCGAAGGCGGCACCGGCGACCTGCACCCAGAGGAACTGGGCCGCCGACTGCCCGCCATTCAGGATCACCCAGCTCAGCGGGAAGATCGTGACCAGATGGAACATGGCAAAGCTCGCAAGCGGGGCGAACGCACCGAGCACGACGTCCTGGGCATGTTTGCTCAGCATTTCGAAGACCGGCCGGGCCTCCAGCTCCTGGGCCTCCATGGCGGCGCCGAATTCTCTGCTGGCGACGATGCGTAGGCGGGCGAAGAGCGCGACGACGTTGATCGCGAAGGCCACGAAGAACGGGTAGCGCCAGCCCCAGGAAAGGAAATCCTCTTCCGAGAGGTTGGTGACGAAATAGGCGAAGAGAGTGCTGGCCAGCGCAAAGCCGATAGGCGCGCCGAGCTGCGGGATCATCGCGTACCAGCCGCGCTGGTTCGCTGGCGCATTGATGTTGAGCAGCGACGCCAGCCCGTCCCACGCGCCGCCCAGCGCGAAGCCCTGCCCGAGCCGGAACAGCGCCAGCAGGGCCACCGCCCAATAGCCGATCGTGTCGTAACCGGGCAGGAAGGCGATGGAGGCCGTCGAGCCGCCGAGGATGAAGAGGGCGATCGTCAGCTTCGTGCCGCGACCGTAGTTGCGGTCTATCCACATGAAGATGAAGGAGCCGACCGGCCGCGCCAGGAAGGCGAGCGGGAAGATCGCGAAGGACATGAGGGTGGCGGCCACCGGATTGGGGGCGAACGGAAATATGAGCTTCGGGAACACCAGCACCGAACCGAGGCCGTAGACGAAGAAGTCGAAGAACTCCGACATGCGACCGATAATCACGCCGATAGCGATATTGCCCGCCGAAATCGGCTTGTCGTCATGGATGCGGCGGGCGTCCCGCTCAAGGCCCGACGATGTGGGGTTAACGACCGTGCTCATGAAATTTCCTCCTGCCGGCAACGCGCCTCACTTTGAAATGTTGATCAAACCGCCTGCGAGATCAAGGAACAACATTGAAAAAAGCTGGGGTTGCTTTTCCGCCTGCCGCCCTCTGGCGGGATGGCCGGCGCGTCCTAGATTTCCCGCAGGAGCGAACGGCACGATGCATCCGGACGGGGAAGGAGGCTTGTCCATGCCTCTTGCTGCGCTGCGACATATTGCTGCAGTGCGACGAACGACCTCATTCCCGTATGACCGCCGTCGCGATTAGTGCGCACTGACAAAACGCAAATTTGAGCCAGAGATGTCTATTCAATTGAAATTCGCCGGACGATTGTTCGCCTGCCTGGCCCCCCTTGTCCTTTCCGGGTGCGATCTGGTCGTCATGTCGCCTTCGGGCGATATCGCCAGGCAGCAGGCGGACCTGATCGTCGTCTCGACGGTGCTGATGCTGCTGATCATCGTGCCCGTCATCTGCCTGACGCTGTTTTTCGCCTGGCGTTACCGGAGTTCCAACAGCACCGCCAAATACGATCCGGAATGGCATCATTCGACCCGCCTCGAAGTTATCATCTGGTCGGCGCCGCTTGCCATCATCATCGCGCTCGGCGCGATCACCTGGATCAGCACCCACAAGCTCGACCCCTACCGGCCGCTGGACCGGATCGACGCGGAACGCCCGGTATCGGCCGAGACGAAGCCGATCACCGTCGAGGTGGTGGCGCTCGACTGGAAATGGCTGTTCTTCTATCCGGACTACGGGATCGCCACCGTCAACGAGATGGCCGCGCCCGTCGACGTGCCGATCAATTTCAAGATCACCGCCTCGTCGGTGATGAACTCCTTCTACGTTCCGGCGCTCGCCGGCATGATCTACGCCATGCCGGGCATGCAGACGAAGCTGCACGCCGTCATCAACAAGGAAGGCGAATACGAAGGGCTCTCCGCCAATTACAGCGGCGACGGCTTTTCGCACATGCGCTTCAAGTTCCACGGCCTGCAGCAGGCCGGCTTCGACCAATGGGTGGCGCGGGTGAAGAGCCAGGGCACCGCGCTCAACCGCGACGCCTATCTGAAACTCGAAAAGCCGAGCTCCAGGGAACCCGTCCGCTATTACGCCAGCGTCGAGAACGGTCTTTACGAAGCGGTGCTCAACATGTGCGCCCGCGCCGGCCAGATGTGCATGGACGAAATGATGCATATCGACATGATGGGCGGCGCCGGCGTCGAAAGCCACGAGAACCGCGCCCGGCTGGAGCATGACAACCGCCATGCGGACGAGGCGGCCCACGGCAAGGCGGCACCGGCCACGACCTTCCCTGCCACCGGCAACCCGGCGCGCAGCGACCAGCCGGCCGAAGGCGTCGATGAGCCTTCCCGGCCGCAATCCATGAACCACGACATGCACAACATGCAGGGTCATACGATGTCCGGAAGCGCCCCTGCGGACACGCAAGGAAGCGCTGCGCCGGCGCAGCTCAACAACGACGCTCCGGCAAAGCCCTGAAAGAGATCTGGTACAGACCCATGTTCGGCAACACCACGCTCACCCAATTCCTCTTCGGGCGGCTATCCCTCGAAGCCTTTCCCTTCCACGAGCCTATCCTGGTCGTGACCTTCATCGCGGTGGCGCTGGGCGGCATCGCGCTTCTCGGCGTCGTCACCTATTTCAGGCTCTGGGGTTATCTCTGGAACGAATGGTTCACGTCGGTCGATCACAAGAAGATCGGCATCATGTACATCATCCTGGCGATCATCATGCTGCTGCGCGGCTTCGCGGACGCCATCATGATGCGCATCCAGCAGGCGATCGCCTTCAACGGCAGCGAGGGTTATCTCAATCCCCACCACTACGACCAGATCTTCACCGCCCACGGCGTGATCATGATCTTCTTCGTGGCGATGCCGTTCGTCACGGGCTTCATGAACTACGTGGTGCCGCTGCAGATCGGGGCGCGCGACGTCTCCTTCCCCTTCCTCAACAACTTCTCCTTCTGGATGACCACGGCCGGCGCTATCATCGTCATGATCTCGCTGTTCGTGGGTGAGTTCGCCCGCACCGGGTGGCTCGCCTATCCGCCGCTTTCCGGCGCCGACTACAGCCCGGGCGTCGGGGTCGACTATTATATCTGGGGACTGCAGGTGGCGGGCGTCGGCACGACACTGTCCGGCATCAACCTGATCGCGACGATCGTGAAGATGCGCGCGCCGGGCATGACCTTCATGAAGATGCCGGTCTTCACCTGGACCTCGCTCTGCACCAACATCCTCATCGTCGCGACCTTCCCGATCCTGACGGCCACGCTCGTGCTGCTCTCGCTCGACCGCTATGTCGGCACGAACTTCTTCACGAACGATCTCGGCGGCAACCCGATGATGTATGTGAACCTGATCTGGATATGGGGGCACCCGGAAGTCTACATCCTCGTCCTTCCGGCCTTCGGCATCTTTTCCGAAGTGGTCGCCACCTTCTGCGGCAAGCGCCTGTTCGGCTACGCGTCGATGGTCTACGCGACCTGCGTCATCATGATCCTGTCCTATATCGTGTGGCTGCACCACTTCTTCACGATGGGTTCCGGCGCCTCGGTGAACGCCTTCTTCGGCATCACCACGATGATCATCTCGATCCCGACGGGCGCGAAGATGTTCAACTGGCTCTTCACCATGTATCGCGGCCGCATCCGCTACGACGTGCCCATGCTCTGGACCGTCGGCTTCATGGTGACGTTCGTCATCGGCGGCATGACGGGCGTCATGCTCGCGATCCCGCCAGCGGATTTCGTGCTGCACAACTCGCTGTTCCTGATCGCTCACTTCCACAACGTCATCATCGGCGGCGTGCTGTTCGGGCTGCTGGCGGGCGTCAACTACTGGTTCCCGAAGGCTTTCGGCTACAGGCTCGATCCCTTCTGGGGCAAGATGAGCTTCTGGTTCTGGCAGATCGGCTTCTTCTTCGCCTTCATGCCGCTCTACGTGCTCGGCCTGATGGGCGTCACCCGCCGCGTCTCGCAGTTCGAGGACCCGTCGCTGCAGATCTGGTTCATCATCGCCGCTTTCGGCGCCGGCCTGATCGCGCTCGGCATCCTGTCCTTCATCGTCCAGCTCGTCGTCAGCTTCCTCAAGCGCGAGGAGCTGCGCGATACGACCGGCGATCCGTGGGACGGCCGCACGCTGGAATGGTCGACCTCCTCGCCGCCGCCGGACTACAACTTCGCCTTTACGCCGGTCGTCCACGACCATGACAGCTGGTACGACATGAAGAACCGCGGCTACGAGCGCCCGCTCGGCGGTTTCAAGCCGATCCACATGCCGAGGAACACCGGCACGGGCGTCATCCTCTCGGCGCTGAGCATTGTGCTCGCCTTCGCGCTGATCTGGTACATCTGGTGGCTCGCCGTCGTATCCTTCGTCGCGATCGTCGCGGTGTCGATCGGCCATACCTTCAACTACAAGCGCGACTTTCACATTCCCGCGGAGACCGTGACCGTGACGGAAGACGCGCGTTCCAAGCTGCTCGCGGAGCGGACCTGACATGGCAAGCCCGATGCAAACGCAAGATACCGAAAAGCCGCAGTTCTACCTGACGGAAGACCACCATCCCGAAGGCAGCACCAATCTCGGCTTCTGGCTCTACCTGATGAGCGACTGCCTGATCTTCGCAGTCCTCTTCGCGACCTACGCCGTGCTCGGCCGCAACTATGCGGCCGGTCCCTCGCCGGCGGACCTGTTCGACCTGCCGCTCGTCGCGATCAACACCTCGATGCTGCTGCTGTCGTCCATCACCTACGGCTTCGCTATGCTGCAGATGGAGCGCAATGCCAAGGCCGAGACGCTGTTCTGGCTTGCCGTGACCGGCGTGTTCGGCCTCGCCTTCCTGTCCATCGAACTCTACGAGTTCTCCCACATGATCCATGAGGGGGCAGGTCCCACCCGCTCCGCCTTCCTGTCGGCCTTCTTCACGCTGGTCGGCACCCACGGCCTGCACGTCACCTTCGGCATCATCTGGCTCGTCACGCTGATGGTGCAGGTCGGCATGCACGGCCTCATCCCGGAGAACCGCCGCCGGCTGATGTGCCTTTCGATGTTCTGGCACTTCCTCGACGTCGTCTGGATCGGCGTCTTCTCCGTTGTCTATCTCATGGGAGTCGTCGGATGACCGCCAAAGCCCCGTTGCACGAAGATGCCCACGAAGCCCATCACGGGCACAGCCACGGCCACGATGCCGGTCATGGCACGTTCAGGAGCTACATGACGGGCTTCGTGCTGTCCGTCATCCTCACGGCCATCCCGTTCTGGCTGGTCATGGGCGGGGTCATCGAAAGCAAGGCCGCGACGATCGCCGCGATCCTGATCCTCGGCGTCATCCAGATCGTCGTGCACATGATCTACTTCCTGCACATGAACACGAAGTCGGAAGGCGGCTGGACGATGATGGCGCTGATCTTCACCATCGTCATCGTGGCGATCGCGCTCGCCGGCTCGCTGTGGGTCATGTATCACCTCAACACGAACATGATGCCCATGTCGCCCGAGATGATGAAGAACATGCCCTGACGGGCACGAGGATTCGGTCATGGCCATCCCACCACGCACGGAGGCGGCGGAGATCGGCTCCGCCGGTTCATCCCGGTCCCGGCGGATGTTCGCCGGCGCGATGGCGCTGCTGGCCGTCGTGTTCCTTGCGCTTGGAACCTGGCAGGTCCAGCGGCTGTTCTGGAAGCTCGGCCTGATCGTCAGGGTGGATGCGCGCGTCCATGCCGACCCCGTGCCCGCTCCGCCGCCGGCCGGGTGGTCGCGCGTCGACGCGCAGGACGACGAATACCGCCGCGTCACCGCAAGCGGCGTTTTCGCCCACGACAAGGAGGTTCTGGTCCAGGCCGTCACGGAACGCGGCGCCGGTTTCTGGATATTGACCCCGCTGGTGCAGCCGGACGGGGCGGCGATCCTCGTCAATCGCGGTTTCGTGCCGGCCGACCGGCGCGATCCGGCATCGCGCGCCGAAGGCGAAGTCCCCGGCGCCGTCCGGATCACCGGGCTTCTGCGTTTGAGCGAGCCCGGCGGCGCGTTCCTTCGCTCCAACGACCCGGAGGCCGGCCGCTGGTATTCGCGCGACGTGGCGGCGATCGCCGCCGCAGAGGGCCTGGGCAACACGGCCCCCTATTTCATCGATGCCGATACGACGCCCAATCCGGGCGGCCTGCCGGTCGGCGGACTGACCGTCATCCGCTTCCGCAACAGCCACCTCGTCTACGCGGTCACATGGTATGCGATGGCGGTGATGAGCGGCGCCGCCGCGTGGGTGATCCAGCGGAAACGGATCGGCTGACGCGGGACCGGCGAGGGGCTGCCTGACGGCCTTCTCCACATGATCGTGACGTTTGGGGTGGCAGGCTGCGCGCTGCGCACTACTTCCGCCGAGGGAGTAGCGCTGTCCAGTCCGTGGATTGAGCATCGAAGGAGGGAAGATCGGGAGGTTCACAGCCTGAACAGGAGAGGCTTTGATGACCAAAACCGTTTTGAATGCCGTTGGGGACACGCTGTATCACAGCGGCGCGTCCACGGCGTGGTTTTCCGCGACCGGTTCCGGACCCACGCTGACGGGAACCGCAGGCAATGATTCGATCTGGGGCGACAGCTCCGTCGACGTGACGATGAAGGGCGGCACCGGCGACGACATCTATTATCTCTATTCCAGCATCAACAGGGCCTATGAAGCCTCGGGTTCCGGGGTGGACACGATAGAGACCTGGATGAGCTACACCCTTCCCGAGAATTTCGAGAACCTGAGGGTGACCGGCAACGACCGGTTTGCATTCGGCAACGGTGCCGACAACATCATTTCCGGAGCGTCGGGACGGCAGACGCTCGACGGCGGCGCCGGCAATGACGTCCTGACCGGCGGCGGCGGGGCCGACACCTTCATCGTCAGCCGGGGCAACGGCAGCGACCTGATCACCGACTTCGGATCGGACGATACCATCCGCCTGAACGGATACGGTTTCACGTCCTTCGAGGATGTCCGCAGCCATCTCACCCGGGAGGGGACGAACCTGCGGCTCGATCTCGGCGGCGGCGAAAGCCTTGTCTTCGCCGATACGGCGACGGACGAAATCGGTGCCGACCAGTTCGAACTAAGCCTCGACCGCTCGGTGCTGACCCGGACCTTCTCGGACGATTTCAATTCCCTCTCGCTCCACAACGGCACGAGCGGCACCTGGGATGCGAAATTCTGGTGGGCTCCCGAAAACGGCAGTTCGCTGTCCACCAACGGCGAGAAGCAGTGGTACGTCAACCCGCTCTACGCGCCGACCGCTTCGGCAAACCCGTTCTCGATCGACAACGGGGTACTGACGATCACCGCCGGGGCGACGCCGGATGCGATCCGCGACGAGGTCGGCGGCTACGACTACACGTCGGGCCTGCTCAATACCTATTCCACCTTCGCTCAGACCTACGGTTATTTCGAGATCAGGGCCGACATGCCGACCGAGACCGGCGTCTGGCCGGCTTTCTGGCTGTTGCCCGAGGATGGGTCATGGCCGCCGGAACTCGACGTGGTGGAAATGCGCGGGCAGGACCCGAACACGATCCATGTTTCGGCGCATTCCAACGCGACCGGCGAAAGGACGACCCAGACATCCGCCGTGAAGGTGCCGGGCACGGACGGCTTCCACACCTACGGCATGCTGTGGATGGAGGACGAGATCGTCTGGTATTTCGACGACGTGGCGATAGCCCGCGCGGACACGCCGGCGGACATGCACGATCCGATGTACATGCTGGTGAACCTGGCGGTCGGCGGCACCGCGGGCAATCCGGTCGACGGCCTGGAGAACGGGTCGGAAATGAAGATCGACTATATCCGTGCCTATTCCATCGACGATATCCCTGCCACGGCCGCGTCAACGACGCAATCGACCAGCGAATGGCTGGCCTGACTTCCTGACAAGCGGGGAGACCTGAAGCCGAAGGTCACGGGGCGCGAACCGCGTCCCGTGACAAGGCGGACTTCTGCTTGAACGCTGCCGCCGTATCTTTTCGGAGCTGGAAGGTATCGAGCTCGAAGTGTCGAGCCGCAAGAAACTGCCTCGCGGCAGGTTGCGGATCACCATGCCGCTGGTCAGCCAGCTTCTCCTGCCCGCCTTCGCCAGGTTCAGCGAGACGTTTCCGGAGATAGAGCTGGACCTGGATTTCAACGACAGTATCGTGGATCTGGTCAATGATGGCTTCGATGCCGCGGTGCCAACGGGCCAGTTGACGGCGCCCTTCGTCCACGACGGTGCCATGATGGCAGCGTGTTCCCGGCCATGTCGAGCAGGTGCTGGTTCCCACGCTCGCGTCCGCGATGTCGCCATCGTGGACAACCTGCCGGCCCACAAGAAGGCGGCAGGCCTTCGCGCCGCAATCGAGGCACCAGGGGCGGCGCTGTTGTTCCTCCTGCCCTATAGTCCCGACTTCAATCCGATTGAAAACGCCTTCGCAAAGCTCAAGGTCCTGCTGCGGGCAAGGGCCGAAAGGACGATCGTCACCCTGGAACAGCAAGGTCGCGGTTCTGATTCGTTCAAGAGTTTAGTTAGCCTGAGTTCAGCGGCTACGCAGCAGGACCCTCCATGCCGCGATTCCTCTTTCGATATCCGTGAGGCGGCAGAACTCGTCGATCCCATGCATATTCTCGTCGGGCAGGCCGAAGCCGAAGATGATGGTGCTGACGCCAAGCGTCGAGGCGATCGCACCGGGCATCGGAATGCTGCCGCCGGAATAGGAATAGCGGGGCGGACGTCCATCCACGGTGGAAAGAACGCCGGCGGCGAACTGCTGGAAAGGGTCGTCGCGCGCTACCCGATAGGGATTGGATTTGCCCGGCAGGACGGTGATCCGCCGCTCGAAGCGTTCCGGTATCGTGTGGTCGAGAAAATCCTTCAATAAAACGGCAATGGCCTCCGGTTCCTGCCCCGGCACCAGCCGGCAGGACAGGCGGGCGCTGGCGGATGCCGGCACGATGGTGCGCAATCCCGCCGCATAGTGCCCGGCGTCGAGGGCATGGATCTCAATCGTCGGGCAAAGGCCGGTTTGTTCCTCGATGACCAGATCCGGCGAAACAGCGGCGTTCGTCAATCCGGCCCGGGCCAGCCAAGCCGTCCGGTCGAATGGCTGTTCGCGGAGGACCCGCCTTTCCGTTTCCGTCGGAGTTGCGGCGCCGTCCATGAAGCCTGGCACGGCGATGCGGCCGTCTTCATCGTGAAGAGATGAGAGCGCCCGGGCGAGCGCCTGCGCCGGATTGGGGACCGCGCCGCCGAAGGTGCCGGAATGCAGGTCTTTCGCGGCCCCTTTCACCGTGACGTCCAGCCCGCAGAAGCCGCGCAACCCGAGGCGCAGATCGCCCTGATCCGCGCCGGATTGCCAGCCGTCGGTACTGAAGACGGCGTCGCAGCACAGCAGATCCCTGTAACGGTGAAGCGCCCTGTCGAGATTGGGACTGAGGATTTCCTCCTCTCCCTCGTAAAAGACCTTTATGTTCCACGGCAGAGCAGAGAGGTCGCTTTCCGCAAGGGCGAAGATCGGCAGAAGCAGGTTCATCTTCTGGTCTGTCGCGCCACGGGCGTAAACGCGGGCATCCCGCAGTTCCGGCCGAAACGGGTCGGACGTCCAGCCGTCACTCATGTTCGCGGGCTGGACGTCGTAATGGCCGTAAAGCAGAAGCGTCGGGCGCTCCGGTCGCATCTCCGTTTCCGCATAGACATAAGCGGGGCAGGGCAATTCGGTGAGCAGTCTTGCATGCAGCCCGGCTTGCTCCAGCCTTTGTCTCAGCCATTCCGCCGCCCGGTCGAGATCCGAGCGGGAATGCTCCCAGGCGGCAACGCCGGGGATTTCCAGGAGCGCCATGAAGTCGGCGAGGAAACCTTCGGGTATTGTCCTCATGCCGGCCTGGCGGTCACGTCGGCTCCAAGCTGGCGCAAAAGCACAAGGGAGTCACGAACCACCCAGCTTTCGACGATCATGCCGTTCCTCACTTCATATATGCCGATGCCAGGCACTTTAACGGCGTTGCCGGTGGGCGCAATGTTCATGAATGTCCCCTTGTGCGTACCGGTCATCGTATAATAGGCGCAAACGCGGCTGCCTTCCGAGATGACGAGGTCGAGCGTGAAGGCCACGTCCGGAAACGCATCCTTGAGAGAACGGTAGTTGGCGAGAATGCCTTCCGGGCCTTTCAACGTGCCGCGCGCCCCGGCATGGTTGACGTAGCCGGGTGCAAACAGGGCCGGGATCGCGCTCACGTCGCCGTCCTCCCAGACACGACGATAATAGTCATGGATGACTTTCTTGCTTTCGGCGGTCATGGCGTGTCCTTTCGCTTGCGGGAATCTAGGAGAAGAGCTTGCGCTCCATTTTCGTCAGGCGCCGCCCGCCTTCCGGGGTGACGACGACGGTTTCGCTGAACGCCATGCCGGCGGCCCAGGTATACATGTGGAAGACCTGGTTCTCTTCCAGGCGCCAGTCGCTGTCGGCCAGGAAAACGCGCGTAAAATCACTTGTCCGTGGAATGAAGACGAGGCCCAGCGTATAGCCGGTGACGTTCGTATAGCTGTCCCGCAGACCCGCCGAAAGGATGCCCTCGCGCAATATCCGGTCGATTTCGCTGGCATCCGCTCCGGGTTTCATGGCGTGGAACTGCTCGTCCTGGACGCGGATCATCGTATCGGCTGCATGCAGCTGTTCGTCGGTCGGTGCGCCAATCGATTTCGGACGCATGATCCGTGAGGTATAGCCGCGGAAATGCGGCACCATTTCCACATGGAGGATATCGCCATCCGCCAGCGTACGATGTCCGAGTGCGCCGTGCAGGGCAGCGGAGCGGGGACCGGAAGCCATCAGCACGAGGCGCGTATTGTCTGCGCCGCTGCGTAGCGCCTCCGCGGTAATGGCCGCACAGACCTCCCTTTCGTTCACTCCCGCCATGGCCGCTTCGAAACCGGCGGTCGTCGCGCGGTCGCAGATGTCGGCCGCGACCTGCAGGCAGGCCAGCTCAAGCGCCGATTTGACCTGCCGCATCTCCCACATGACGCTGGAGAAATCGACCACCTTCGCATTCGGCAGCCGGGTTTCCAGTTCCAGTGCCCGGTTCACGGTCAGGAAGTGGCTGTCGCGTTCGAGACCGACGGTCGAAGCACCATGCCCTTTGGCTATGATCGTATCTGCAACCACCTTCAGCGGATTGTCGCTGTCGCCGATCGCCACGCAATCCGAGAGCCAGCTCGTCTCGACAAAGACCGGCGCATCAAGCGCCCGGATCACCGCCACCGGCTCACCCGACAGCGGAACGAGAAGAGCCTGATACAGGGCGGCGGTCGGCAGATGCCCGCCGAAATAGACCATGTGCTCGAACTGGTCGACGACGACGAGATCGACGCGCCGGGCGGCCATGATGGCGCGCAGGGCCGCGAGACGTGACTGGAATTCCTCTACCGGAAAAGGAGGAGGGAAGGGCAGGTGCTGCATCTGGATCATTTCCGAATTGCTAGGGAGCGGGAAGCGCGGTTGAGGCGGACGGGACCATCCGCGGTGAGGGCGACGATGTCTTCGACGCGCATGCCCCAGCGACCAGGAAGGTAGATGCCGGGCTCGTCCGACATGACCATTCCGACGGCGAGCTGCAGGTTGCTGCCGCGTACGAGATAGGGCTCTTCATGCGCGTCGAGACCGATGCCGTGGCCGACACGGTGAGTGAAAGCGTCTCCATAACCGGCAGCGGTCAGAATGGCGCGTGCAGCCTCGTCGGGCGCGCTGGCCGGCACGCCCGGGCGGATCGCCTGGAAGGCCGCTTCCTGAGCCTCGATAAGAATGGAATAGGCATCGAGATATTCCTGTTCCGGGGTGCCGGCGGCGGCGACGCGGCAGATATCCGCGTACCACCCGTCGAACACGCCGGCGAAGTCGAAGACGATCGCATCGCCCGGACGGATCACGTAGTCGGAGCCATGGTGCAGGGATGACGCACCGTTGGGACCTGCGCCGACGTCGACCCAGGCGACATGACTGAAGCCGGCGCCCTGCATCAGCGACATGATGGCGGAACGCAGCTCCAGCTCCGTTCTGCCGCTCAGGATCGGATGTTGGTCGAGGAACCGGTCCCACACCTCGTCGATCCGATGGGCTGCACGAGTAAGTGCAGCGATTTCGTCTGGCGTCTTGATCGCCCGCATCAGATCGAGAGCCACGGCCCCTTTGAAGATCATGTCCGGTGCATGCTCCTGCATCCGCATCAGGAAGCCGGACCAGAATTCCCGGTTGATGCCGATCGTGCGACAGCCGCGTTCGCGCAAGATCCTGCATGCAAGGACGGTCGGGTCTTCGTGCTCATCCCAGATCGCCCGCTCGATCGGCAGGTGCTGGTAGAGGGGTTGCTGGAGCCGTGGAACGACGATGACCGCGTCGTCCGCGGTCAGCAGGAGGGCAACCATTCTCTCCGTCAGATTGGCATTGCGGCCAAGGAGTTGCCGAAAGCTGGCGCTGGGGCCGACAACGACCGCATCCAATGCTTCGTCGCGCATGAACGCCCGCAGCTTGGCGAAGCCGGCAAGGGGTGAAAAGAGTTCGGCAGGACAATGAGACATGAGCGCTCCGCATTTTCTGCATGCAGTAATTAAGGCATCTGGCTTGACGATTGGCAAGTGGGTGCCATTAAAAAATCATCTGATGACGTATATGAGTAAATTTTATGCAGAAATTGCCGAATTATCGATGAATTTGATGCCAGATCGCGGGAAAAAGTCTAATTAATAATCGAAAACAGCAAAAAGACGATATTTGTGCATTTTAGGGATTGACTTGCTGCATGCAGAATGCGCCAATCTGACAATCATCAAATGCCAAGCGGCATCAAAGGAATGGAAATGATGTGGACGAATCTGACGAGTGAACAGCAGCGATGGCTCGATGTCGCCAACGAGGTGGCGGCAAGGATCAGGGTTGCGGACAAAAGCTTCGACAAAGCCGCGCGTTTCACCGAGGACAATTTTGCGCTCCTGCGCGACGCCGGACTGCTGAAGCTGGCCGCGCCGAAAGCCTATGGCGGTGAGGCACCGGAAGCCGGCAATGCCCATCTTGGGTGTTACATCGTGACCGATGCAATTTCCCGGGCATGCTCCACGACGGGCTGGAATCTCATCATTCATTATCACCAGTGCGGCGCCGTTGCGCGTCTCGGCAACGAGGAGCAGAAGCGGCGCATCCTCGGCGACGTGGCGAAGAACGGCGCCCTGATGGGATCGCTCGGGAGTGAGGTGAACCATCAGGAGAGCGTCGCCAGCAAGGATACGAAGACGCGTCTTTTCTTCCATGCGGGCATGGAGCCGGTCGAGGGCGGCTTCCTGGCAAATGCCTCCAAGCATTTCTGCTCGAACGGGCCTGTCGCCAAGTATCTGCTTTACTGGTCGATCGCGCCCGGCGCCGAGACCAGCCGCGACGGCCTGACGCTGTCGATCGTCGAGGCCGGCAGCGAAGGGCTGGCGTTCAGCGAGCACGGCTGGGACAACATCATCGGCCTTCGCGGTACGGTGAGCTGGAGCGCGACGCTCAAGAATGTCTTCATTCCCTGGAAGAACGTCCTTGGAGAACCGGCCGACTTCATCAGCAAGGACCCCTATACGCTGGAACTCTCCCAGGCATTTCACCTGATCGGCTGCGCGCGCGGTGCTTTCGATTGCGTGCTCGATACGCTGCGCAAACGTCCCTTCCTGCGCAATGAAGACGGACTGATGGTCGAAGTCGGCCATATGGCTGCCTTGATCCAGGCGGCGGCGGGGTCGGCCATGCTGGCGACGCGCCTCTGGGAGGCCAAGACCTGGGGAGAGGCGGCGCTTGCATCACTCAGTGCCCACCATACTGCGCGTGAAACGGCACTGGCGGTGGCGACCAAGGCCTTCGACATCATCGGCACGCGCGGTCTGCTGAATACCATGCCGCTTGAGATGTTCTGGCGCGACATCCGCGCGGCTTCGCTGCATACGCGCGACAGCCAGCTTATCCGCCTCGTCGCCGACGCGACGGTCGACGGCCACTATGCGCCGAAGCAGAAATATGGCGATGCCGGTGCTGCTCGCACCTGGGCGGAGCTTGGTCTGCGCCCGCAGGTCGCGGCGGAGGCCGTTTGACGGATGGGGAGCCGGACCGACATTTCGCTAAAACCGGGCGTGCAGGGAGCGTCCCTCTCGTTGGAGGCGCTGCGCAAGGATTTCGGGCATTCGACCGCCGTGCGCAGCATCAATCTGGAACTTGAGCCGGGCCGGTTCCTGACATTGCTCGGGGCGTCGGGGTCCGGCAAGACCACGACGCTGATGATGATCGCGGGTTTCGTCGAGCCGACGAGCGGCACCATCCACATCAACGGCAGGGATGTCACGACCCTCCCGGCCCACAAGCGCGACATCGGCATGGTCTTTCAGAACTATGCCCTGTTTCCGCATCTGACGGTGCTCGAAAATGTCGGCTTCGCACTGAAGATGCGCGGCGTCGACAAAGCGGAAACGCGGGATCGCTCATTGGAATTCCTGAGACTGGTCGGTCTTGGGGATTTCTCCACCCGCTATCCGCATCAGCTCTCCGGTGGCCAGCAACAGCGCGTGGCGCTTGCCCGCGCGCTGGTCTTCAGCCCCTCCCTAGTGCTGATGGACGAACCGCTCGGCGCGCTCGACCGGCGTCTGCGCCTACAGATGCAGGAAGAGATCAAGCGCATCCAGACCGATCTCGGCCTGACGGTGGTCTACGTCACACACGATCAGGAAGAGGCGTTGACCATGTCGGACGATATCGCCGTCATGGAAGACGGGCGCATCGCGAGTTATTCCTCGCCGCGGCAGACCTATGAGACGCCGTCCAATCGCTTCACGGCCAATTTCATCGGCGAATCCAATTTCCTGCAGGGCAGGGTGGCCGCGCATGAGGACGGCGCGACCCTGATCGAAATCGCCGGCCAGACTTGCCGCGTGGCCGGCGAGCCGACGGCACCTTCCAACGCTTCTGCCTCGGTATTCGTCCGGCCGGAACGTCTGAGGCTTGTCACGGCGGCGGATGGCATCGCCAATGCGATGGCCTGCCGCTTCGTGTCGCAACTCTATCTCGGTGAGAGCATCATCTACACCGTGGAACTGGCCGATGGCCAGAAACTGAAGATCCGTCGCCCGAACAGGGGTGTGGGAGCTGAAATCGGAGCGGGCATGCCCCTCTGGGTCGGCTTCGAGCCGCAGAATGCTCGGATACTACTGTCTTAAAAAGGGAACGGCTGACGGCGATAGCCGAACGTGATCGCCACAACTGGGAGCATGCGATGAGCAGCAAAAAATTTCGCCAAAGGATATTGGCCGCCGGCGCGGTCCTCACCCTCGCTTTGTCCGCAGCAGGCGCTGCTGCCGAAGACCTGACGATCCTCTCTCTGGGTGGGACCTATCAGGAGAACCAGAGCAAGTACTGGTTCAAGCCCTATGCCGAAGCCACGGGTGTAAAGGTCACGGAGGCCGCGGGTTACAACTTCGCCAATCTTCGGGTGATGATCCAGTCGGGCAATGTCGAGGCGGACCTGGTCGACCTGTCGGCGGATTCCGTGAATGCGCTGAGCAAGGACAACCTGCTCGAGGCGATCGACTGGAGCGCCGTTCCGGAAAGCTGCAAGGCCGGCATTCCCGAGGATATGCGCCACCCCTATGCCTTCCCCACGATCCAGTGGGCGATGGTCATGGCTTACAACACAAAGACCTATCCGCAAGGCCCCAAGAGCTGGGCGGATTTCTGGAACGTACAGGCCTTTCCGGGCAAGCGTGGCTCCATCGGCGCGACGCGCCCGCCTGTCGAGCAGGCGGCGATGGCCCTCAATTCAGACCCGGCAAAGCTCTATCCTTTCGATATCGACAAGACGTTCGACAAGATTGCCGAACTGGGCAGCAACATGGTCTTTTCGGACGGTTATGCAAAGGTCGTGCAGTTCCTGGCCGATGGCGAGGTCGACATGATCGTCATTCCCAATGGCCGCATGGTGCCGCTGGTTGCCGACGGCAAGCCGGTCGCCATCAACTGGAACCAGCATCTGCGCTTTCCGAACTTCTTCGTCATTCCGAAAGGCGCCCCCCATGTCGAGTCGGCAAGGAAGTTCCTGAACTGGGTTTGCGAGCCTGAACGTCTGGCGGCGCTCGCCAAGCCGACCAACTACGGCCCGATCAATACGGATGCCTACAAGTTCATCGACAAGGACGTCGCGCCGCTTCTGCCCGGCAACCCTGCAACGGCCGCGCTCGGCCGCGTTGCCGATACGGCATGGCTCGGCGAACACCGTCAGGATATCGCCCGCGGCTGGGCCCGGCTCGGGGTCCGCTGAGCATGACGGGAGCAATGGCACCAGCCAGCGATACGGCCGCCTCCGTGGCCGTATCCCCCATGCCGGGACGGCTCACAGGGGGACGGTTTCCGGTATTCATCATTCCGGTACTGGTCTTCTATGCCCTGTTCTTCGGTTATCCGCTGATACGCATCTTCTGGCAGTCCGTTCACGACGACGGCGGTTTTACCCTGATCGGCTTCCGCATGTTCCTGGAAGAGCCCGCCTACTGGAAGGTCCTGATCTATACAGGCTTGCTCGGGCTTCTCACGCTGGCGATCACGCTCGTCTGCGGCTACGCCGTCGCCTACTGGCTGGTGACGATGAACCGGACCTGGGTCGTCATGCTGATGGCTTTCGTGCTCATCCCGTTCTGGAGCAGCGGTCTCGTCAGAACCTATGCGTGGCTCGTCATCCTGGGGCGACAGGGCATCCTCAATTCCGCGCTCCTTCATTTCGGGCTGATCGGCAGCCCCATGGCCTTCATCGGCACGAATACGGCAGTCGTCTTCGCGCTCGCATATTATCTGATGCCCTACATGATCCTGAGCCTCTACAGCGTCATGAACGGGATCGACCGAAACCTGCTCCTGGCCGCCCGCAATCTCGGGGCAAGCCCGATGGCGGCGTTCCGGCACGTCTTCCTGCCGCTTACGCGCCCCGGCGTGCTGGCCGGCTCATACATCGTCTTCATGCTCGGGATCGGCATGTACATCACGCCGGCCATGCTCGGCGGTCCGGACCAGACGACGCTTCCCCTGATGATCGCGATACAGATCAACGAGGCCATGGACTGGACATTCGCGGCATCGCTTTCCGTCATCCTGCTTCTGGTGACCGGCGGCATGCAGCTCATGGCCAATCGTTTCCTTGATTTCGAACGCCTGTGGGGCGGGGCCAAGTGAGGATATGAACGTGACCCATATATCTTTCGGCAGGCTGGCTCTCGGCATCTTCTCCTGCTCGGTCCTTGCGATCCTGATCGCTCCGATCATCATCATCATGATGGTATCCTTCACACCGAGCCAGATGCTGGAGTTTCCGCCGCCGGGTTTCTCGTTGCGCTGGTACGAGGCCTATTTCGGCAATGCCATGTGGATGCAGGCAACGCGGCTCAGCTTCCTTGTCGCAGGACTGACCGCGATCCTGTCGCTGGTCATCGGCTTTGCGATCTCCGTGGCGCTGGTGCGCTACCGGTTTGCCGGGAAGACGGCGTTGCGGATGCTGGTGATGAGCCCGCTGATCCTGCCGAAGATCATCATCGCCGTCGGCCTCTATTTCCTCTATGTCCGCCTGCGCATCCTCGGCACGCCCGCGGCGCTCGTGGTTGCCCACAGCATCATCGCCATACCCTATGTCGTCATGATCGTGACCGCGTCGCTCTACAGCTTCGACCGGCGACTGGAATGGGCCGCTCGCAGCCTGGGCGCCTCGCCCCTCAAGGCTGTCTGGCTGATAACGCTGCCGAACCTGCGGCCGGCAATCCTCGGAGGAGGACTCTTTGCCTTCGTCGCCTCCTTCGATGACATCATTCTGAGCCTTTTCCTGACGCGGCTGACCGAACCTACACTTCCGCGACAGATCTGGGTAAATGTACAACAAACGATTGACCCGACCATTGCAGCCGTATCGACCTTCATGACAGTGGTGTCTGTTCTTGGGCTCTGGCTCGTAGCGCTGGCCCAACGAAGATCGACGCGGCCTCTGTGAGAAAGAGTGACGGCCCCATGACGGAAACGACCAAGAACGGCGATATTGGTGCCGAGCTCACGGCAGTGGAAAGGGAACCCGTCGTGCTCCACGTCCATCGAGAGCTGCGCAGGGCGATCCTCCGAGGCAGCATTCCGGCTGGAACGCGTATGGTGGAGACTCAGCTCTCAAGCCGGCTCGCAGTCAGCCGCACGCCGGTGCGCGAAGCCATATCGCGCCTCGAAAGCGAAGGTCTCGTCCTCAGGCAGGTGAATGGCGGTGTGATTGTCGCCGAAGTCGACAAGAAACTCGGGGAGATTCTGGTCATTCGCCAGGCTCTCGAGGGGGCTGCGGCCCGGCTTGCATGCGAAAACGCGTCGGACGAGGAATTGTCGCAGATCCTGCGCAGTTGTCGCGAGGCGGCCCGTCTGGGGCCGGCCGACGGCAAGACGCGTTCCGAACATGACCGCACGTTTCATCTCTCTATCGCGCGAGCGTCGGGCAGCACCCGGCTGCTGCAGCTTATCGAGGAATTCTACGAATATTCGTTCTCCGCGGTCGGCATACATCCGACCGCTGCGGAAAGCGCGCAGCTACAGATCCATCACCTGGAAGTGGCGAGCGCGCTCATTCAGAGAGATGCCGAGGATGCCGAAAGGATCATCCGCAAGCATTTCGACGAGGTGCTGAGGATTGCCAATGCTCATCTGGGGGCGGATGGCGAAAGCGGGGAGATGGAAGAATGATCGCTGCATCCAGCCGGGAAGAGCCCGCTTTCGCGTCGGTTGACGCAGTCCGCTTCAGAGCGATCATGCGCAATCCGGTGTCTTCCGTTGCGATCGTCGCTACCGGAGAGTGCGGGAACCGGGCCGGCTGCACGGTAACAGCTGTCTGTTCGCTCTCGGATTCGCCACCTTCTCTGCTCGTCTGCCTCAACCGCCAGTCCACCGCCCGCCAGGCCGTCATCGACAACCGGCGTTTCACCGTCAACTACCTCGACGAGAGCCAGCAGGGAGACGCCGATCTTCTCGCAGGTCGCCTTGGCATGCAGGGCGAAGGAAAATTCAGTCCCGAACGCTGGGAAACCGGTCCCAACGGCCTGCCTTGCCTGAGGGGGGCTCTTGCCGTGCTCGTCTGCGAACTGGCCGACGTAACGGAGTTTGGCAGCCATTCCATTTTCTATGGGGAAATCCGCGAGGCGATGGTGCATGATCAGGCCCGACCGCTTCTTTACGGGCAAGGTCGGTATTTGACTGCTTCAATTGGGTGACGACTGTTCACCGGTGCACGTCATGCGTTTCTTCAGGCATTTTTGGGCAGCCTCGCCCGCTCAGAAAGCGGCGATTCGATTCCTATCAAGACTTTAGACAGGCACTTATCGCTTCCGGCGGGGCGTCACGCGCCTCCCTTCGGTCACTATCGAGCGCACTCCTCTGCAAGCCTCCTCAGTTTTTTCGATGTGCGAGCAGATCGGTGATCTCGCGGCGAACGGTAACGAAGTCGGCATCGTCGCGATGGCGTGGCCGAGTGCTTGAGATGTCGAAAATCCGCGCGATGCGGCCCGGGCGAGGTTCCATCACCACGACCCGGTCCGAAAGGTAGATCGCTTCCTCGACATCGTGGGTCACCATGACGACGGTACTTTTCTCGCGTTCCCAGATCGCCAGGAGCTCGTCCTGCAGATGGCTGCGGGTCAGGGAATCCAGCGCGCCGAGCGGTTCGTCGAGCAGCAGCAGCGGCGGGCGGGGTGCAAGCCCGCGGGCGATCGCCGCGCGCTGCGACATGCCACCGGAAAGCTCGTGCGGCAGGGCCTTCTCGAAACCCGTGAGGCCGACAAGGTCGATAAGATATTGCACCCGCTCACGCTTTTCGGTTTCGGAACCGGCCACGCTGTGGAGGCTCAGCGCGATGTTCCTTTCAACGCTGAGCCAGGGCAGCAACCGGTGGTCCTGGAAGACGATGCCGCGCTTCAGGCTCGGCCGATCGATCATTTCCCCATCCACGGTGATGCGTCCGCTGTCCGGCCCGTCCAGACCGGCCAGGAAGCGTAGCAACGTCGACTTGCCGCAGCCGCTCGGGCCGACAATGCTGATGAATTCGCCGGATTCGATCGCCAGTGAGACCTTGTCCAAGGCATGGACCGTGCGCTCCTCGAGGCGGAACGTCTTCGAGACGTCCGCAATCCGCACGGAACCTGCATCAAGGGTTCTTGTGGGGGAAAGGGTCAGGCTGTCCGCCATGGTATGAGCCTCCTTGAAAATCCGATGACGAGCCGGTCAAGACCGATCCCGATGAGCGCGAGGAACAGAACGCCGAGCAGGACCTGGTCCATGCGGGCATATTCCCGCGCGGCGGCGAGATACGCGCCGAGGCCATCGCCCATGCCGTTGATATAGCCTGTCCCGATCAGATATTCGGCACCGAACGTACCGAGCCAGGCAATGTTCAGCGACAGTTCAAGGCCGGCGAGGATCGAGGGCACGGCAGCCGGAAGAATGATCTTCGTCAGCGTCGCGCGGCGGTCGAGTTCAAGGACCCGGCCGACTTCGCGGAAGGGTGCCGGCACGTTCTGACAGCCTGCTTGAGCGCCAAGCGCCATCGGAAAGAAGGCGCCGAGTGAAATCAGCATGACCTTCATCACTTCGCCATTGCCGAACCAGGCGCTGAGCAACGGAATCCAGGCAAACAGCGCGATCTGGCGCAGGCTCGCGATCGACGGATCGAAGAGTCCGCGGGCGATGCCGGAAAGCCCGATCATCGCGCCGAACGCAAGCCCGATCGATGCACCGATCGCCCAGCCGGTCAGAGCCCTGAGCAACGTCGCGAGGGTTGCGCCGGGAATGGAACCGTCGGCAAAGCCCTCGTAGGCGCTGGCGATCACCTTTGCAGGCGAGACGAGGATGTTGCTGTTCAGCATGCCAAAGGCATCGAACAATGCCCAGAGGACGATCAGCCCGACCGGCAGGACAAGCGCCCGCCAGATCAGGCCGGATCGGGAAATGGGGTCGGAAGAGGTGGTCATCTGCCAATCCTTACGCTGCGGATTTGAACGACCAGCCAGTCACGCGATGCTGGAATTTCGCCAGGGCAAAATCGAGCGCCCAGCCGACAAGGCCGATGACGATCATGGTGGCGAAGACGACGTCGAGCTGGAAGGCCTTGCGACCCCACATCGTCAGGTAGCCGAGGCCTGCCGCCGACGAGATCATTTCCACCAGGATCAGCACCTTCCAGCCGCGGCTCAACGCCTGGCGGACACCGGTGAGGACGGCGGGCAGAATGGAGGGCCAGACGACGAGACGGACCCTCGCCAGCCACGGCAGTTCGAGTGCCCGCGCCACGTCGTCGTATTTGCGGGGGCGGGAACGGATGCCTTCGTAGGCGCCGACCATCAGGGGCAGGAAGCAGGTCTTGGCGATGAGGATGATCTTCAGCGCCTCGCCGATGCCGAAGAGCAGCATGAAGAACGGCAGCCAGCCAAGCGACGGCACGAGGCAGATCGCCCGGACGGTCGGGGCGACATAGACGTCGAGCGGCCGGACGAGACCGAAGGCCAGTCCAAAGAAGAGGCCGAGCCCGCCTCCGATCACAAGCCCTGCCGCGACGCGGCCGAGGCTGACGGCAAGCTCGCTCGGCAACTGGCCGGTCAGCAAAAGGTCGAGCGTGGTCTCGTAAACCAGCCGCGGGTCCGGCAGGATCTGTTCCGCCAGCCACTCCTGGTGAACGGCATAGGACCAGAGGGCGAGAAGCGCCAGCGGCACCGTCAATCCGAGCACCACCTTGCCCGCCCAGCCCGGCGGGCGAGGTGCCGCGGGAACGATGCCCCGCAGCCTCCGGTCCGCCGCTCGGTCGAAGGGAATACCGGCAATTGCTGCCGAGCTTTTGAAAGTTACATCGGACATGATCGTTCCTTCCTATGGCCGGTCCGTCGGCCCGAAGCGAGGGAGCAGGGCGAAGGTATCCGGCCGATCAGAACCGGCCCGCGTTGCCGCTTCCGCTGCGCGGCGTCCGGACATTCTCTTCCTCAGGCCGGAGCCTTGCCATCGGCCCCGCGCGGGGTCCAGAAGGTTTGATGGCCGAGATCGGCGAGCGTTTTGGTCAGCAGGCTGTCCTCGATCCACTCGTCGACGTCGAACGGCTTGCGCACCAGCTTCTGCTCCAGCGTGAAGTCGAGCCCGGCCTTGATGTTCGCGCGGTAGAAACCATCGAGCAGGGGGCTGTTGCGATCGCGAAGGTTATCATCTGCATAGTCCGTCACATAGCTCTCACGAGGGGAACCGGTGAGCGCCCAGATGTCGTAGAGCTTGTTCCGATTTTCATCGAGGCTTGCGAAATGCGAGGCCTTGACGTAGTTGCGAAGGACCCGTGCGACGATCTCAGGGTTTTCTTTGGCGAAGCTGTCGAGCACGGTGAAAGAGCCGAAGGTTGAGCCAGGAGCAGGGCCTTTGGTGCTGTACAGGATCTCGACGAGCCCGCTCTTCACCAGCGCCAACACCTGATTGCCCTGGCCGAGCAGCACATCCACGTCACCAGATTGGATTGCCGCCACCTGATCGGCGCCCTGAAGATCGAAGAGCTGGACGTCCCCGTTCTTAAGACCCACCCCCGCCAGGATGAGAGAGAGCGAGAGTTCGAAGATCGTGCCGCGCTGGAAGGCGACCTTCTTGCCCTTGAGATCGGCGAGCGTTTTGATTCCGGCGGCGGGGCGCACACCGACATAGGTCGGCGATATGCCCGAGGCGGCGAGCACCGTGGTGCGTACGCCGGCGCCGCGGCCGACGATGTTTGGCAAACCACCGTAGCTCGCGAACTCGAGCTGGCGGTTGGCGAAGGCCTCATTGATCGCGGGGCCGGTGCCGCGTGGGAACTGCCATTCGATGCGGATGCCATCGGGCTCGAACTCCTCCTCAAGCAGCTCAAGCCCGCGCAGGATGCCGACCGAGCCGTTGCCATAGGGCCGGCCCGCGGCATTGCCCGGCCCTGCGAGCCGGATGACATCCGGCTTGGTTTGCGCCCGGACGATGGAGAATGTGGTGGGAAACGCGGCAACTGTCGCAGCCAATCCCAAAAAAGACCTGCGTGTCGTTTGCATGGCCAAGATCCTGTTGAAAGCTGTCTGGGTGGGGCCGCCGACCGGCGGCCGGTTCGGTCATCAATGATGTTCGAGACGTTTCATGACTTCGTGGGTCGGGCGAGGCCTGCCGCCCCGGACCCAGCCGATCGACTTGCGATAGCTGCCGAAGACATCCCGTGCCTCAAGTTCGGCGACGGTGACGCCGGTCAGTTCGGTGGCCTGCGGCGCCACGTAGAGCGCGTCATCCGGACAATACACCTCGCACATGAAGCAGGTCTGGCAATCGTCCTGGCGGGCAATCACCGGGATGCCATCGGGAACCGCCTCGAAGACATTGGTCGGACAGACATTGACGCAGATGTTACAGCCCGTGCAACGATTCTCACTGATGACCTCGATCATGCCGCCAGAACCTCCAGCTCCGGCGACGGAGCGCGCTGCTTGCCAATCCAGATTTCGTCCAGACCGCCAGTCGTCGTGTAGTGAAGCTGGCTGTCGTCCTTCTTCGGGAAATCCTCGCGCTTGTGCATGCCGCGGGTTTCGGTGCGCGACAGTGCGCTCCGGTACATCCACCGAGACGTGGCCAGCATGGCGACGCTTTCACGGGTACGCTGCGCGTCCCCAATCGATGCCGCCTGCGCGGTGCGGACCCCGGACCACAGCCCATCCAGGCGACCAAGCGAATCGACAAGCCGTTCGCCTGTCCGCAGATAGTTCCGGTCATAGGGGAGAACCTCCTCCCGCACCGCATGGGTCAATGACGCGGCGTCAACCGCCCGGCCCGATCCGTCAGCGACGCCGACACCTCCGGCCCGCACATAACGGCGGTTTCTGCCGCGATAGTGCTGGCCATAGTCGCCGGCCGAATTCCCGGCCCAGAAACCGGAGGACATGGCCCAGGCCGCATTGTGGCTGCCGCCACCGGTAAAGGCGCCGCAGATCAGTTCGCGGGTTGCCGCATCGCCGGCGGCATATAGCCCCGGAACGGTCGTGGCACAGCCGTTGTCTACAATTCTCAAGCCGCCGGTGCCCCGCACCGTGCCTTCGAGCAGCAAGGTCACGGGGAAACGCTGCTTGAATGGATCGATGCCGATGCGGTCGAGCGGCAAGAAGAAATTCGGCTGCGCGTAGCGCATGGCCTGTTCGGTCTCTGCATCCGCCTTGTCGAGCTGGGCGAAAACGCGCTGCGTCTGGAGCACGCGAGCGATCACCGAGCGCCCTCCCTTGGAGGCGGCACCGGGGATTGGCGTGCCGTCCTCGAACGTGAAGGATGCCCAATCGTAAAAGCGCGTCTTGGTGACCGAGCCACCTTCGAGCGCCATGGCATAAGCTGTCGAGAACTCCATGCCGGAAAGCTCGGCGCCAAGTTCCGCGGCGAAAAGCATGCCATCGCCGGTGAGCACATTGCAACCGAGCGCCTTGCTGAGGAAAGCGCAGCCGCCGGTGGCGATCACCACGGCGCCCGCCCGCACGAGCCAGGTATCGCCCTTCTGGCGGCGGATGCCGGCAGCACCCGCGACCGCCCCGCTCTCGTCGCGCAAGAGTTCAAGCGCCGGGCTGTGGTCAAGGATCTTCACTCCCGCCGCCTTGGTGCGCTTGCGCATCAGTCGCATGTAGTCGGGGCCGTCGAGACTCCTGCGGATCGGCCTGCCGTTTTCATCGTCGCTGAAGGGATAGCCCCATTCAGCCAGATGGTTGACGTTCTCATAGGTCCGGTCGAGCGTGCGACGCATCCAGGCCGGATCGGCAAGCCGCCCGCCGAGGTCCCAGCGGCTGTTCATCGCCTCGGCGCGCTTTGCCGGGTCCGGCGGCACATACCAGACACCCGTGCCCGAAGGCGCCGTCGCGCCGGAGGAGCCACAGAACCCCTTGTCGACGAGCACGACCTTGGCGCCTTTGCCTGCGGCCGCGATCGCCGCCCACGTACCGGCGGGACCACCGCCGATAACAAGCACGTCGGCATCGAATTCGAGCGAGGCGGAAGGTGCTGCGATGCTCGCAGCCGTGGATGGGATCACCATGGTTGTTCTCTCCTGGCAGGGCGGAAATTGCCCAATGTTAATTCCCCGACATCAGGCGGCTGCCATGTTCCGAAAACGGCGCGCCGGTCGAATTCATATTATCTACTAAAATTGTAGACTAAAGGAATTGATCCAATCGCTTTTGGAGCTCCCAGGAAAAATGCTACTCCCTGCGATCGATATCGCGGAAGAACGGGCTCGGCTTGCGGCTCATCGCCGACGTGTTGGACAGGAAAGAAAGGGCAGGTGGTCGCTGTCATCGGGAAGCCCGCAAGCCTGCGACGCCCGGCTGGCCATCCGACCCTTGGAAACGATCATTGCGAGATCTTGACGCTGCCCCATCGGGGGCATTTCGTACTGGTGGATGGCGCCAAAGTGCCGAAGGACCGGCCGAGAGCGGCCGATGAGCCGCACTGCTCAAGATGATCCATGGGGAGCGGGTAACCATCGCGGAGCAACTACGTGCAGGCTGCCGGCGGTCTCCGGCATCCTTGATGTCACCGCCGGCGGCGCGCCACGGCAACGCCGCCAAATCTTTCGGTCAAGGCGACAACCGAGGTGCTCGCCTTTCTCGAAGGTCAGCAATATCTCCCTGGAAGGGAGTTCTCTGCAAGAGTGAGGCCAGCTGACGGATCGCGTTACGGAGTTCCAGCTCGGTTTTGCCCGTAAACGACGCCCCGCACTCGTTGATACTCAGGTCTTCGAGATCGATCTTCGCGAAGACAGTCGGATGATCGACAATCTCATTTAACTTCCCCGGAGGAGGATTTTCCGTGGAAAGCAAAAGCACGGGCGCGGTGGAAGGAACGAGGTTCAGCCGCTCGTCCTGCCACCCGCCTTCCAGGGCATCTGCGAGCACGACAACAGCATCGGCCTCACTCACAAGGTATGCTTCGTCATCAGCGTCCGGATCAAGGATGGCGGTCGTATGACCATCAAGTTCGAGGCGAAAAAGCGCATACTGGATAATGGCTTCAGTCTCGGAAGCGATCGTGTACGTATTGGACCAAGCCAAAACAAGCGACATTTATTACTCCTTTGACATAGGCTGCCACCACACTGCGAGAAGCAGTAACCGACGTCGAAACCCGTTCAGATATCAATCTATCACGATCCATGTGATCCGTTGGAATGTTCCGACATGACCTGCCGGCACGGCTATTGGGAAATGACGTTCTGGGAACAGCCCGCTCCGCATGAAATCACGAACCGGCTTCCTGGCGTTTGGCCGACGGTCTTCCCGGTTGATACCAATGGGTTATCCAGGCTTCGGGAGACTCCGTGAGTTCGGCTATCGCTGGCGGCAGGTTCCTGGTGGCGACATCGGCCAATGACACTTCCTCGAGCACCGACCGGATTGATACCCGAAGTGCAATCCAGAGCAACTGCAATGCTTCTGCCGCCTCGTACTCGACGTCTTCGGGGCACTCGCCCCGGATGGTCGTCAGCGGCCCGTTTACAGCCCGGATGACGTCCGCGATGGAAATCTCGCTGGGACTTCCGCGCAGGGAGTGGCCGCCTCCCGGCCCCCTTTGGGAGATCACGAATCCGGTTCTGCGCAACTCCGCGAGAATAGCCTCAAGATATTTGTGAGGGATCTGCTGGGCAGCGGCAATTTCTTCCGAACCGAGAGGGTCCGGCCAGCTCTTGGACAGTTCGATCAAAGCGCGTAGCGCATAGTCGGTTTTCGCTGTAATTCGCACATGCACCTTTCTGGTCGCCGCACTCGTAGGTCGGCGCTTCACTTCGCCAAGATTTATAGTTCTTACCGGCCGGGAAACCTCATCGAGCCGGGAAATCCTCCACGGGCAGGCCCGCAGCTTTCCACGCGGTAAAGCCCCCTGCAATATGAAACACGTTACGATATCCAAATTCGGACAGTTTCTCCACGACAGGGCGCGACCCATTCTCGCTCGAGCAGAAGACGATGATCTCTTTCTCGTGCCCTTGGGGTCCCGTAAGGCTCTGTGTGGAATCTGGGCCAAACACCTCTCGCACCGCCGTTCGGTCGACAACCACCGCTTCAGCGATCACGCCATTTTCGACACGACGTTCCAGGCGGCGGACATCGATCAGCAACGCTCCGTTTGCTGCTCTTGTCGCGCCTTCCTGCGGGCTGATGAGTTGCAGGTCTTCCCTGCCAGATTCGGCAGTGAGGTTGTGGTTTTCTGACATCTCTTGTCCTTTCTCCATGATTTCAGCGTACACCCAGCCGGTCCTGGAGGGTTGTTCCCTCATATTCCGTCCGGAATAGACCCCGTTTCTGCAGAACCGGGACGACTTCGTCCACGAACATCGTCAGTCCGGTGGGCGCGATGGGAATCTGCAGGACAAATCCATCCGCCGCGCCCTCGCCGACCCATTCCTCGATGAAATCGGCGAGATCCTCTCCGGAGCCCACCGGCGCGCTCATTCCCAATGGCGCATCGCTCCTGAGCTTATGTGCCAGTTGCCCCAATGTGAGCTTATCCTCGATCGCATAGTTGCGAAGCTGCACGAAGCCGGTGACGCTGCCGTTGAACTTCGACGGATCGGGAAGACGATCGAGAGGCACCGGATCGTCCGGTTTGGCATCGGAAAGATCGATGCCGAGCATCGCGCCCAGCCTCGCCAGATCGTATGGGCTCTGTACGTGAAGGCTTTCGATCTCGTCGTGCAGGCGGATCGCCTCGTCGCGGGTCCTGCCGACATAGGGCACGATACCGGGCAGCACCTTGACATCGTCGGGCGCACGACCGGCCGCGACCGCGGCCTCCTTGATCTTCCGATAAAACTCCCTGGTCTCCGCCAGCGAGACCGAGCGCAGATAGACGGCGTCGGCGAACTGGCCGGCCTGCTGTATTCCGTCATCCGAAGCACCGGCCTGCAGCAGCACGGGACGCGACTGCGGCGAACGCGGCACGTTCAGCGGACCTGCAACCGATATGTGTTCACCGGCGAAATTGACCGGATGGATCTTCTTCGGATCGACCAGTATGCCGCCGCTGCGGTCGAAGACCACGGCAGCGGGCTCCCAGCTCTGCCAGAGCTGCAGGAGCGCGCTCGCATATTCCCGGGCCCTTGCATAACGCGCGTCATGCGCGGGCTGGCTGGCGAAACCATAGTTGCGCGCCACGGCGTCGCCCGCCGAGGTAACGAGATTGACGCCTGCCCGGCCCCGGCTCAGAAGGTCGAGAGAAGCGATCTGCCTCGCCACGGTATAGGGCTCGCTATAGCTGTAGGAAAGCGTCGGGATTATCCCGATGGAACGGGTCCTTGCCGCTATCGCCGAGAGCAGCGTTACCGGTTCGAACGGGGTATTGGCGAGTTGCTCGCCTTGCGCGGCGCGCAAGACCGGCGTGTCGGCTATGAACACTGCGTCGAACAGGCCTCGTTCGGCCTCGCGCGCCAGCTCCACGTAATAATCGAGATCGAGCGCCCGCTCGGTCCGGCTGTCGGGATGCCGCCATGCGGCGACATGATGACCGACGCCGCTGAGGTTGTAGAGGAGGTGGATCGTGCGGGGATGTGCTGTCATGTGCGTGTTCTTGTTCGGCAGGCGTCAGGGCCGGCCGTCCTCCTTGTCTAGCCCCAGTATCTTGCGCGCCAGCCCGTTCAGGATGACGTCCGGATTGGGCGGGTTGAAATAGGCGACGCGCAGGTCGCGGTAGTGGCGCTGGATCGGATGCTCCAGACGCACCGAGGCTCCGCCGACGATCTGCGTGGCATAGTCGACCGCGCGCGAAGCCTCGTTATGGACGATCACGCGGGTTGCCGAGGCGAGCATCGACGCTTCCGCATCCGCCCGCTCCTCACTGATCAGCAGCGCCCGGTCGAGAGCCGCCCGGGCGGTCAGCAGGGCCAGTTCCATCCGCGCGGCCGCGTCCTGAATCCGCGGCAGCACGGCAAAGGTTCCTTCCCCGCCATCGAGCCGTGGCCGCTTGGCATAGTCGAGCGCCAGGGCCCGGGCGCCCGTCGCAAGCCCGCAATGCACGGAGGCGAGCATCGTCGACCACAATATGCCGAACAGGTGACTGTTCTTGTCCAGGCCACCGTTCTCGATCGTTTCGAGATAAGCATCGGCCGGCAGTACGACGTCCTCCAGCACGAGATCATGGCTTGCCGAGGCGCTCATGCCGAAAGCTTCCCAGTTCTGGTCGATCCAAGCGCCCGGATGGGGCAGGGGGAGCAGGAAAACGCCCACGCGCGGGCCTTGTTCGGGTTCGGCAGGCTCGATCCGGGCGCTGACCAGGGCGGCTTCCAGATAGGAACTGCCGGTGACGTAGCTCTTCCGGCCGCTTAAACGCCAGCCGCCGTCTTCCAGACGCCGCGCGACTGAAGCAGGCAGGCCACCCCGGCTGGGGGCGCCGCTCGGGCCTTCGCTGCTGACGAAGTTGATCAATCCGTTCGAAGCGGCGAGCCGGCGGGCGGTCGCGGCCATCGGGTCTGGCATGTTCTCGCGATTGAAGAAGCGCGTGCCGTGGATGAAATGCATGGCGAGGATCAGGCCCAGCGATCCGTCGATTGCCGCAACCCGTTCGAGAAGCGCCGAAGCCTCGGAAAATTTGAGCCCGCCGCCGCCGAAGGCCGTCGGTATCAGGGCGGAAGGCACGCCGGTGCCGCGCAGCAGCCGGATGCCCTCATGGCGACCGGCGCCTTCGTTTGCGTCGGCGGCGATGTCCGGGGCAACCTGTTCCAGGCGTTTAAGAAGATGGATGTATGAAGTCATGTGATGAGCCTTGATGTCCGGCCGCCCGATCCGGGGACGGAATCTATGAGCTGAAGGGTGTATGGTTGGGTGGGACGGGCGAAGACCGTCTCGACATCGCCCTTTTCGACGACGGAGCCGTTGTGCAGTACGACGATCTCGTCGGAGATCTGCCGCACCACGGCGAGGTCGTGCGAGATGAACAGATAGGCGAGGTCGTATTCCTGCTGGAGCCGGACCAGAAGCCGCAGGATCTGCTCCTGAACCGAGACGTCGAGGGATGCCACCGGCTCGTCGAGGACGACGAGATCGGGTTTGAGCGCCAGTGCCCGGGCGATCGCCACGCGTTGGCGCTGGCCGCCACTCAATTCGGCGGGCCGGCGTTCGCTGAGGTTCCGCGGCAGGCCGACATCGTCCAGAAGCCGCTCCACTTCGGCCCGCCGCGACGTGCGGTCGCCGCGGCGATGGATGACCAGCGGCTCCTCGATCAATTGCCGCACGCTCATCTTTGAATCGAGGGAGGCCGAAGGGTTCTGCTGTACGAACTGGAAGCGAGGCCGGATTTCGCGCAACCGCTTCTGGCTCCAATCGGTGATGTCCTCGCCGTGGAGGATGATCCTGCCGGAAGTGGGCCGCAGCAAGCGCAGCGCCATCCGCGCCGTCGTCGTCTTGCCCGAACCGGATTCGCCGACAAGGCTGACCGTGTGCCCGCGATGCACCGTGATCGAAACCTTGTCGACCGCAGTCCGTTTGCCGCCGTCGCGCCTGGAGGAATAGATGCGGGAGAGCTGGCGCAGTTCCAGCACGGGGGGCGCGGCACGTCCCGAACGCAGCTGGCGGGATGCTACCAGACGCGGCGAGACCAGCGTCGGCGCTGCGGCGAGCAGCCGGCGCGTATAGGGATGGCGCGGTTCCTTCAACACGGTCTTCGCCGGGCCTTGCTCGACGATCCGGCCCGATTGCATGACGGCGATCCGGTCGGCGCGGTCCCCCGCCACGGCGAGATCGTGCGTGATCAGCAGCAGCGCGGTGTTATGCTGCGCGACAAGGCGGTCGAGATGGTCGAGGATGCGCTTCTGCACGGTGACGTCGAGCGCGCTGGTCGGTTCGTCGGCGATGATCAGCCGCGGACGGCAGGCGAAGGCGACGGCGATCAGCACGCGCTGCAGCAGCCCGCCGGAAAGCTCGTGCGGGTATTGTCCGAGCCGCTGTTCGGGATCGCTTATGCCGGCTTCGGCAAGTAGCCGAAGGCATTCTTCGCGCAGGCGGGCGCGATCGGTTTTCCGGTGCAGTGTCAGCGCCTCGGCGAGCTGAGCGCCGATGGTCCGCACCGGGTTCAGCGCCCGCGCCGGGTCCTGGGGGACCAGTGAAAGCGCCACGCCTCTCAACTTGGAGAACTCGTGCTCCGACAAACGGTGCAGCGGCAGGCCGTTGAAGACGATCTCGCCGCCGGTGATCCTGGCCGCGGGCGGAAGGACACCCAAGATGGAATGGGCAATGGTCGATTTGCCCGAGCCGGATTCTCCGACAAGAGCGACGATTTCGCCGGGGCGGATGTCGAGATCGGCGCCGATCACCGCCGCATGGTTCCGGCGTCCGCGGTAACCGACCGACAGGCTGCGGATCGACAGGAGTGGGGAGGCGTCTGCAGCGGTCACGACAGGTTCCGATCCATGGATTGGCTGATCCGGTTGGCCGAGAGCATGCAGAGCATGATGACGAGCCCCGGCGCGACGGTGAGCCAGGGCGCGACGACCATGTAGTTGCGCCCCGTCGCGATCAGCGAGCCCCATTCAGGCTGCGGCGGCGCGGCGCCGAAACCGAGAAAGCTCAGCGCGGAAACCGCCAGGATGGCCGAGGCGAATTCCAGCGCGGCAAGCGCGACGACCGAGCCGAGGGAGTGTGGTATGACGTGGCGCGCCAGCATGTGCCAGCGGCCCGCGCCCATGATGACGGCTGCCTCGATCACCGGGCTGGTCGTGGCGCGCAGGACGTCGGCGCGCATGATGCGGGCAAAGGTGGCGACGGCGCTGATCCCGACGGCAATGGCGACGTTAATCGTGCCGAAACCCAGGACCACGATCACCGCGAGCGATGTCAGAAGGCCCGGAACCGCCATCATCGCGTCCAGGATTCGCATCGTCAGGACATCCACCCATCCCCGCACGAACCCGGCCAGCAGGCCGATGGCGCTGCCGATGGCGAGGCCCACCGCCACCGCGAGCGCGGTTGCCTGAAGCGACAGCGCCGCGCCGTGTACGACGCGTGCATAAAGGTCTCGACCGAGCTGGTCGGTGCCGAAGAGGTGCTCGATGCTCGGGGGCCTCAGCTTCTGGGCGGGTATGCCGGCCAGCGGATCGTGAAAGGCGAAAAGCCCCGGCGCCAGCGCCCAGCCGGCCATCAGCAGCAGGAACAGCCACGATGTCAGCAATCCGGGCTGGAAACGCGGTTTTCGGGCAAGGGCCGGCTCCTCGTGCGCTGCCGGATCGCCCGGCAGGCTGGCGAGCGCTTCGTCCGGCGCCTCATATCGTTCGATCCGGCTCATGCGCCGGTCCTCTCGCGGGCGAGCCGCGGATCGAGCAGGGGATAGATCAGCTCGACGATCAGATTGACGGTCACGAAGACCGTTGCCGAAAGCAGGACGAGGCCCTGGATCATCGGAATGTCCTGCGATTGCACCGCCTCTTCCGCCAGCCGGCCTATGCCCGGCCGCGAAAAGACGGTTTCGACAACAATGGCGCCGGCGAGCAGGTTGCCGATGGTCAGCGCCAGCAGGGTGAAGCTCGGCAGTGCCGCATAGTGCAGCACATGGCGGAACAGGATGTATGGCCTGCGCGCGCCCTTCAGGCGCACGGTCATCACGAAAGGATCGTGCCAGGCTTGCTGGACGTTCTTGGAGACGAGCTGCGCGATCGTGGCGCCGACCGGGATCGCAAGCGTCAGGGCCGGCAGTACCACTGAAACGAAGCCGCGGTTGCCGGTGGCGGGAAACCACCTCAGGCCAAAGGAGAATATCTGGATCAGCAGCAGCCCGCCCCAGAAGGTGGGGATCGATACCAACAGCGGCGGCAGGAGCAGCAGACCGCGGCGCCCGAGGCCGGGCGGCAGCAATGCGGCGGCGATGGCGATGGTGAAGCCGATCACGAGTGCCATCGCGAACGCCACTGCGCCCACCAGCAGCGTGTGGGGCAAGGCCTCCGCTATCAATCCGACGACGGGGCGCCCCATCGGGATCGATTGTCCCAGATCCCCCTGGAGTGCGCGCCCGAGAGCGTGCAGATATTGTTTCCAGACCGGGAGGTCGAGACCGTATTGCGTACGCAGTGCTTCATAGACGGCAGGGTTGAGCTGCCGCTGGTCGCCGGAGGCGTTCAGCATGATCTCCACCGCATCGCTCGGCAACAGGAACAGCAACGCATAGCTCAGCGTGAAGGCGGCCCAGAGCACGAAGGCCGCCTGACCGATTCTGATCAGAAACCGGGCCATGGCTTATCGTGACAGCCAGACGTCGTAGAAATCATGCGCGGCATAGCCGTCGAGCTTGTAGTCCTGGACCACCGGGTTGACGCCCACGATGCGGGTCTGCTCGCGCAGCGGCACCCAGTAACCGCCGATCGCCACGAACCGCTGTAGTTCGGCGGCGGCGGCGGTCCGTGCTTCCGGGGTGCTGGCTGTTTTCAGCGCCTGAGCGCGCTCCTCGAGCCCGGGCTGGTCGGCGCCGTCGAGTCGGATATTGCTCTTCATGAAAAGCCCGGCCAGGAAGTCGATGTCCTTGCTCGCGCCCGAACCCGACAGGAAATCGTAGGGAGCGGGCACATTCTTCTTGTTTTTCAGGTTTGCGCCATGCTCGGCCTGGGTGACCGGTATGATGGTTACGCCAAAACCGATGCGCGCCAACTGTTGCTTCACCAGTTCAAGTTCCTCCTGCGTCGCGCCGAAGCTGTTGCCGACGATGAAGGTGAACTTGCCTTGAAGCTTGACGCCGTCCTTCTCGCGAATACCATCGGTGCCTAGTCGCCAGCCAGCGTCGTCGAGGGTCTTCCTGGCGCCTTCCGGATCGTAGGCAAGTTCCTTGCTCAAATCGACCCAAAGCGATGTGTTGCTCGCGACGATGCTGGTCGGCAGGGCATAGACACCGTCATAGAGCGTATCGGTGATTTCCTTGCGGTCGACGCCCTTCTGCAGTGCGGCCAGCACTGCGGGATCGCCGCCAAGCGGGCTGAACGGATTCTGCGAAATGCCGGGAACGAGGTTCGGAACCACTCCGACCACGATCTTTCCGCCGGTCGCTTCGGCTTGCGAGATGTCGGTCACCAGGAGTTCGTCGGCGAGATCGAACTCGCCGGAGCCGACGCCGCCGACGCGCACGCCGGATTCCGGCACAACGCGGAAGATCACCTTGTCCAGATAGGCGCGGCCGGAATGATGCGCGACAGCCGGCGGCCAGTTGTAGTCCTGCCGGTTCGCGAGCACGATCTCCTGGTTCTTCGCGACCGACTGGATCACGAAGGGGCCGCTGCCGACCAGGTTGCCGGCGCAGCGTTCGGCGACGCTTTTGGCCAGCGTGCTTCGCGCATAGAGGCCGAGATAGGGATCGCTGGCATTCCGCAGGAAGCCCAGTTCTGGATGGGCGAAAGTCAGCCGCAGCGTATGTTCGTCAAGGGCCTTCGCCTCGACAAAGGAAGCGAGAGCGTTCTGGCTCAGCGGATCGGCCTGGCCCGTCCCGATGATCGCCTTGAGGGTGGTGAAAGTCAGGGCGGCTGCCTCGGCATCGAGCGGCGTGCCATCCGAAAAAGTCACACCCTTCTTCAGGTGGAATGTGAACTGCTTATAGCCGTCGCCAATGTCCCATTTTTCCGCAATGCCGGGAACGATTTCTCCGGCCTCGTCCTGGTCGGTCAGCGTGTCGATGATCTGATAGGTCGCAACGCTCTGCCTGCCCTGCGAGAGCGAGGGGTCCAGGCAGACGGGAAAGAAAGGAACGGCGATCGTAACGGTCCCGCCTTGGCGGGGTTCCGCGGCGGCGGGCGTCGCTGCAAAGGCTGCGGTCGTGGCGAGCAGGGCGCCGCAGATGGAGACCCTGATCGCCCGAGCGGCGCTTTTACGCGGGTGGAATGAATACATGGACATGCGGAGAACCCTTCTGGATTGGCGGAAAAATCGCGCCCTAAAAGCATATTATTCCTATCAATTTACTATGAAATTGGGAACTTGATAGGGAGGCTTCTTCTGTTGATCATTGAATTTCAGGAAATTTCTTCTGCTTTGGGAGGCTCACACTCGGCCAATGGAGGTCTCGGCGAAGTTGCCGAGGTTGCCGGTGGCGTCGTTGATCGGGTTCTGCACCTTTGCGTCATGGACCAGCAATTGCTGCACCTCGGCGAGGTTCAAAGCAGGCAGGTCGCGATAGAGAATCTGTTGCAGCTCGACATAAAGCGCGCGACGTTTCTCCTGATTGGGTTCGACCGCCGCGGTCTCGAAGATGCGGTCGACATCGGCATTGACGTAATGCGTCTGGTTCGACCACGGCAGGCCTTCCTTGATGTTCTTCGACCAGTAGGCGCGCTGGATGCCGTCGGTCGGATCGTAGCCGTTGACGAGCGTCTGGACATCGAGGTCGAATGCCCGCTCCTTGTAGATCCTCTGAACGTAGGTCGCGAAGTCGGAGCTGTTGATGTCGAGCGCGATGCCGATCTTGGCAAGCGCACTGCGGAAGAATTCGGCAGCCGGCAGAAGGCGCGAATTGATGGTGTTGTGCAGGATGCGCAGCCGGAAACGCGTACCATCGGCCTGCCGCTTGAAGCCGGCTTCGTCGAGCAGCGCCTCTGACCGGGCGGGGTCGAAGGCATAAGGTTTCAGCGAGCTGTCATGGAAATGCACCATGCCCGGCACGATGGCCGTCGGCGCCGGCGCGGCATAACCAAGCCAGACGACCTCGATATACTGTTCGAGGTTGATGGCATGCGCGATGGCCCGGCGGACGCGCAGATCCTTGAGATAGGGGTTTTCCAGATTGAAGAAGACCTGGTTCAGGTTGCCGGTGAGTTCCGCGCCGCGGGTATCGATCTTGAATTTCGGATTGTTCTTGAAGCGCGGAATGTCGAAGAAGGAGATGGGCGTCTGTCCACCGAGATCCACTTCGCCGGACTCCAGAGCCGCCGTACGGGCGGAAACGTCCGGAATAAACCGGACGACAATCGCGTCCAGATAGGGCTTGGGTTGATCCCAATAGTCCGGATTGCGCTCCAGCAGGTAGTGGCTGCCGCGCACCCATTCCTTGAAGATGTAAGGGCCGGTGCCGACCGGAGCCACATTGTGCGGATTGGTGGTCGGATCGGTGCCGTCATAAAGATGCCTGGCGATGATCGGGGTGCCCTGCGAGGTCAGCGCGCCGAGGAGGTATGGCGCCGGCTGGGACAGTTTCAGGATGACCGTATGGTCGTCCGGTGTCTCGATAGCCGTGATGTTCGCGAAGGTGATGCGCCGCCGCGGATGGATTTCTTTCAGCGTGCGGATGGAATAGGCGACGTCGGCCGAGGTGAAGGGATGGCCGTCATGCCATTTCACGCCCTGCCGCAGTTTGAATGCATAGGTGAGGCCGTCCTCGCTGATCGTCCATTCGGTCGCGAGATAGGGATACGGCTTGAGCTCGTAGTCGACATGGATCAGGCCTTCATGAACGCGGGCACCGACGCCGGACGTAGCGCTGTTCTGCTGCAGGTCGGTGAGGCTGACAGGTTCGGTCTGGACGGCGATCCGCAGCGTGCCGCCGCGCTGCGCCTCTTCGGCACGCAGCACGGCCGGATCGAAAACGCTGCCGGCAAGGATCGTCAGCCCGAAGGCCTTGGTGAAGTCGCGACGGGACAATCTGGTCATGCGTGTCGTCTCTCTTTTGGGGCGATGGAAGTGGCGGAAGAGGGTTCGTCCGTCGGCAGGTCGATGGGCACGGTTTCACGGCGATCCACGAAGGAGGAAAGATGGTGGCCCGTATCGGCGAGGAAGAATTCGCGGGCGATGCCGTCGACAAGGCGCGGCACACAACTGCCCATGCTGGAAATATCACCGACATGGAAGCCGTGGTTGAGGATTGCGGCATAGCCGAAGAGATGAACCTGTCCCAGCCACGGTGCCGCGCCGGGAATGCGTTCCAGGAATTCGAAATGCGGGCCGAGATAGGGATAGGCGGCCTTGCCGGCATCCTCCTCGCCGGATGGCGGCACATAGCGGTCGCGCCACAGCGCCGCGTGCGGCGCGAGGCGTGCAAGTTCGGGGCGGGCATGGATATCCACGTCATAGCCGGTCGCTGCAATGAGATGGTCGAAGGTAAAGGTCCCGCCGCCGGTTTGGACATGCACGACGTTGCCGTCGGTCGTGACCCGATCCCACCCATGGCCGAGATGCAGGCGGAATCCGGCCTGTGCTTCGGCGCGCGTTATGCTTTCCTCGGGCACGACGCCGCGCACCCGGCCACGCGCGATGAGCCGCCAGCGGAGCTCTTCCGGCAGGTCGATGAAGTGGCGGGTGACGTGCAGCTCGGTGATCAGCGTCAGCTTTGAATCGACGCGCTGTATCGCGAGCTGCGGATGGCGGCAGAACAGGTCGGCACTTGCCGCACCCTGTTCGAGCGCCGTCGCGGCATTGTCGAAGGCGGACGAGGCGGCCCCCAGCACGCCGATGCGCTTGCCGGCGAGTGCGGCGAAATTGATGTCGTCATGGGTGTGCGACCACAAGCTGCGGGGCAGGGAGGCGATCGTTTCCGGCACGACGGCGCGGCCGAGCCCGCCCATGCCGGTCGCCAGGACCAGCTTGCGGGTGGTGACGCCGAAGGTGCTGCGCGCATTGCTAAAAGTAAGCGACAGAAAACCGTCGGAAGACGCGACGTCGACAAGGCGCGTTGCCCAGGTCACGGGAACCTCGACGACCTCGCGGAACCAGTCGACATAGGTCGACCAGTCGCGGGTCGGGATCTTGCCGAGCTTTGCGAAGCTGCCCTCGCCATGAAGACCGTCGTAGAAGGCCTCGAACGTCAGTTCGGGAATGCCCTGCTCCAGGCCGGTGATAGTCTTCGGCGTCCTCAGCGTGTTCATCCGCGCCGTGCTGTTCCAGTTGGTCCAGCCTTCCGGCGCCTGATCGAAGATGGCGAAGCGGTTGATGCCGGCGCGCTTCAGGGCAAAGCCGATGGAAAGCCCGCTCTGCCCGCCACCTATGACGACGACATCGTGATCCGCGCCGCCTTCCGGCACCCAGTTTTCCAGCGGGCGCGATACGCGCGCGATGGCCCGACGTGCATCTTGGACGAGCGCCGATCGGCGTTCCGTTGCTGTCATCGGGCGGCCTCCTGCCTGTGCACATGCCGGTTTTCGGGCCGTTTCAGGCCGAGGTTCTCACGCAGCGTGCGACCCTCATAGGCCTGGCGGTAGATGCCGCGGCGCTGCAGTTCGGGCACGACATGGCGAACGAAATCGCTTAATCCCTCGATGAGATACGGTGACATCAATACGATGCCGTCGCAGGCGTCCGCTTCGAGCCATTCCTGGAAATTGTCGGCGATGGACCGAGCCGTCCCGGCGATCGAGCGGTGTTTGTTGGCGGCAGCGAGGCGCAGTGCCGTCTGGCGGATCGTCAGGTTGTTGCGGATCGCAAAAGCCGTAATGGCGTTCTGATGGCCGAGAGAAAAGGCGGCCGGCGGCAGATCGCGCGGAAACGGCTGGTCCGGATCGTGTTTGTCGAGGCCGAGTTGCAGGTTCGCGACTGCGACCTCGACAGGGAAGAGGGCGCTGATCTCGTCCAGCCTCGCATTGGCGATCTCGTCGGTTTCGCCCCAGACAACCCCGCAGCCGGTGAGGATCTTGACGTCGTCGGGATCGCGTCCGAACGACCGGGCACGCGCCTTGATATCCTTGTAGAAGGCCTTGGCGTCCTCGATCGAAAGATTGTTGCAGAAGATTACGTCTGCCGTCCGCGCGCCGAGATTACGCCCTGCCTCCGAAGCGCCGGCCTGCGCGATCACCGGGTAACCCTGGATCGGGCGGGCGACCTTCAGCGGGCCGGGCGTCGTGTAATATTTGCCCGAGTGGTTCAGCCTGTGCAGCTTCTTCGTATCGAAATAGATGCCTCTCTCCTTGTCGTAGATGAAGGCATCGTCTTCAAAGCTGTCCCAAAGGCCTGTCACGACTTCATAGAACTCTTCCGCGCGATCGTACCGCGTGGCGCGCTCATCGGGCGGCAGGCCGAGATGGTGAGAGCCGGGGCCATAACTCGTGACGAGGTTCCAGCCGGCCCGGCCCTTGCTGATGTGATCCAGCGAGGCAACCTGCCGCGCGAGCGCCGAAGGTTCGTTGTCGCTGGAACTCGCCGTATAGATGAGCCCGACATGGCTGGTGTGGGCGGCAATCGCCGTCATCAGCGTCGCAGGTTCGAAAAGCGAAACGCTCGACAGCCGCTGCACGACCTCGTCGGGACCGGCAGGGAAGGTGGCGCCGTCCGCCAGGAACAGAGCGTCGATCAGCCCTTCCTCGGCGACCTGACCGTAGCGGATGTAATAGTCGATATCGAAACCGCAATCGGAGCGGATAGACGGGTGACGCCAGGATTGGGATGTCGCACCCGCCCAAACGAAGGCGGCAATATGCAGCTGCCTGTTTCTCGACATGGGGTCTTCCTTGTGGACGCGTTCAAGGGATGGCGCGCCCGCTTGCGGAGGCGCCCGGTCAAAAGTCGAAGATGAAGGAGGTCAGGCTGCCGGGGCCGCCCGCGGTATCAGGGACAGACCTTGATCGCGAAGCGCTGAAAAACCGCCATCGACATCATAGACGCCGACGAAACCCGCTTGCGTCAGTGTATCGACGACGGGGCCCGATCCTTTCACGCTACCGCAGAAGATGACGATTTTCTGCTCGTCGCTCACCCTGCGGATACGCTCCGACAGAACATGGAGCACATCGGGTTTTGCAATGACAATGGCACCCTGCAATTCACCGTCCCGGCTGCGGCCCGCTTCAGACCGAACGTCAATGAGAAGTGCTCCCTCGTGTATCGCTTCGACGGCGGCTTCGGCTTTAAGCCGGGTGCTTTCTACTGATTCAACCATGTTTATCTCCTTTTCCTATGGGAATAGTATGGAATTATTTCGTCGTCAATACGAACTCTCGAAACGGCTTATTTAATCTCTATCATCATCAAGCACGCCCGACGCGCGCAAGCGTTGGCTGTTTTTAATATAACTATATGATTTTATTTATAATTTTCCGAAGGAGCGGCGCCTGCAGCGGACATTCAGCCACGTTGGAGGTCCTGCAGCCGGTGATTTTTTCCGAGCGGTAGTTTCCCAACGAAATCTGCCTCTATCGGTACGAAAAAAGTGCAGTGTCTTGCGCACTATCTTCAGGCCGCGTGCCAGCCACATCGCCGCGGCTGAGCCAAAGAGCGGTGGGAGGCTGATCTATCTGGAGCAGCAGGCCATACGAATTTCCATCCGCCCGCAGGCGGTTTTATTCGGGCAAGCAGATCAGGAACCCGCACCCGTAAGCTCGGCTCCCAGCCAATCGGCAAATGAAACGGCACCTTCCGAAAGGCCGGCGAATTTCCGGGCGACGAGCCAATATGCGCCATGAGAGATCAACGTCTCGAAGGGTTGGATGAGACGCCTCGTTTTCAGTTCGTCGCGGATGAAAATTTCATCCATCAGGCCTGCTCCTTCACCGCGCAGAACCGCCTGGAGGACAAACCCGCCATCCGAATAAACGGTGCCGCGCCGTATGTCGGCCTCCACACCTGCGGCTTCAAACCAGCGCTGCCACAGATCGCGGTTTTCCTCATGAAGAAGCGGGTATCGCAGGAGGTCGGATGGTGTCTTTAATGGTGTGCCCCGTTGAATGAGCGCAGGTGCGACAACAGCAACCATTGTCACATCGGCCAAATGCCGGCTCTCCACTCTGAGCCACTGACTGCTGGCGGCGCTGTGGCGAATTGCGATAGTCGCGTTGCCGGCCCGGAACTCTACAAGACGCGAATCGGCCTCCAGGACGAGATCGACGTGAGGCTGCGCCTGTCGAAAATTCGACAGGCGCTGCGCGAGCCAGCCAGCGGCAAAGGAAGGCTCGGAGCTCACGATCACCGTCTCAAATGATGGTTGTTTGCTGGCTTGGAGCTGATCCAGGCAAGCTCCCACGTCATCGAATGCCTGGGTGAGGACACGAAGAAGGCTTTCGCCGGCGGTTGTCAGATGGACACTGCGATGGCGGCGCTCGAAGAGCGCCAGTCCCAATCTGGCTTCCAGTTCGCGGACCTGCCGACTGATCGCGGCCTGTGAAATGAATAGCTCTTCAGCCGCAAGCGTAAAGCTCTGCAGGCGACCGGCCGCCTCAAAACTCCGCAACGCCGTCAGTGGCAAGCGTCCACGCTTCATGGATAACCTCAAGTCATGTGAAGGAGACGATAAGCTCGTTTGAACGGATCGCGCAAGCCGGGTTCATTGGTCATGAAGGAGACACGACCATGTGGGCCGACATACTCGCAGTCCTTCTTGATGCCTTGCGGATGGTAACCTGGCAGCCAAGGCGGGATGTTCAGGAGGAATCTCGGCCTCGGGCGGTGGGCCATCGTTTCGTTGACTGAAACTGTCCGTGCTTCTATGCCCTTGCCTCGGGTATCCTCACCCGACTGCCGCTGCCGCGGGCAATCCGAGATGTTCGCGCAGTGTCCCGCCCTCATATTCGCGGCGGAACAGGCCGCGTTCCTGCAGGATCGGCACCACGAGTTCGGTAACATCGGCCAGCCCGCCCGGCAGGTGTTGCGGCAGGATGTTGAAGCCGTCGCAAGCGCCGCTCCCGAACCATTCCTGCATCTCGGCGGCAATCTTGTCGGGCGTGCCGGCCAGAACGCGCAGGCTGCCCGCCCCGTATTCCCGTAGCAGCCGGCGCAACTGCCAGCCTTCGGCCTTGGCGCGTTCGCCGAGATGCCGCATCGCGCTGACCCGGTCGCTGCTCTGCAGATCGGCAGGCACCGGCGCGTCCAGATCGTAGCCGCTCAGGTCGCCGTATTCCGACCAGGCCCGTGCCATCGCGATCACCGGATCGGCGATCTCGTCATAGAGCATCAGCTTTTCGGCCACCTCGGCCTCGGTGCGCCCGGTGACGATCTGCACGCCCGGCAATATCCTCACCGATCCCGGTGCGCGGCCGAAACGCGCTGCAGCGGTGTCCATTGCCTTCCGGTGGCGGATGCAATCCTCCAGCGTCTGCGGAATCGTGTAGACGGCCTCGGCATGACGGGCGGCGAGGGCGATGCCTCGCTCGGAATCCCCGGCCTGGAAGATCACCGGCTGTCCCTGCGGTGTGTGCGAGGAGGTCAGCGGTCCCCGCACGCGGAAGAAGTGGCCCCGGTGATCCGCGGCATGCAGTTTTTCCGGATCGTAGAACCGTCCTGTCTTCCGGTCGTGCATGAAGGCATCCGGCTCCCAGCTTGCCCAGAGCTTGCGGACCACTTCGATGAACTCGTCCGCACGCTCGTAGCGGGTTTCCCGGTCGTAATGCGCCTCCCGGCTGAAATTCAGCGCCTCCTGCTCGGACCATGAGGTGACGGCATTCCAGCCCGCGCGGCCGCCGGAGATATGGTCGATGGACGCATAAGTCCGGGCAACGTGATAAGGCTCGTTGTAGCTGGTGGACGCGGTGGCCACGAGGCCGATATGCCGGGTCTGCACTGCCAGTGCCGCAAGCAGGGTGGTCGGCTCCAGTTCGACATTCTCGTGCGAATGGGAGAGGGCTCCCGCCGGTCTGTCGTTGCCGCGTACCGCCAGCCCGTCCGCGAAGAACACCATGTCGAACTTCGCGGCCGCGGCGATGCGGGCGGCCTCGGTGAAATGCGACAACGATTCCGAAGCCCCCGGCAAAACGTTGGGATGCCGCCAGGCCGATGTGTGATAGCCGAGCCCCCGGATCGATGCTCCGAGAGACATCCGCCTGCGATCCGCCATGCTGTCCTCCTTCTCGCGCGAGTTCAGCGTGGAATGGCGAAGCAGTGCCGCGCCGCCCAGGCCACGAAGGCCGGCTCACCCGGTTTTAGCCAACCTTTGTCGCCCGAAGTCAGATGCGTCGTGACGAAGGCGCTGCCATCTGCCGCCCTCAGATGATGCCGCCGTACCGAGCCCGACAGCACGATCTCCTCCACCTCCACCTGCATCATATTCTCCGCGGACTGCTTTGCCACCTCGGCCTCGATGAACAGCCGGCCGCTTTCGGGGCGGACGATGAGGTCCACGGTCCTGCCCGTCGCCAGTGGAAATTCCTTGCGGATATCGGTGCGGAAGCGTCCGATCTGCCCGCAGTCGATGATGGCGGCGTCGCCATCGATCGCCGCGACCGTACCCGGCAGCACGTTGGAAATGCCGAAGAACTGGGCGGAAAATAGAGAGTTCGGCGAGAAATACATATCCTCCGGGGCACCGAGCTGCTGGATGCGGCCGCCGTTCATCAGGCAGATGCGATCCGACATCGCCATCGCCTCATCCTGGTCGTGGGTGACGTAGAGGATCGTCGCGCCGAGTTCCCGGTGCAGCCGGCGGACCTCGATCTGCATGTGGTCGCGAAGCTGCTTGTCGAGGGCGCCGAGCGGCTCGTCCATCAGGATGATCGCCGGTTTGTAGATGGCGCAGCGCGCCAGCGCTATACGCTGCTGCTGGCCGCCCGAAAGCTCCGAGGGGAACCGCAATGCAATGTCCGGGAGCCGCACGACCTCCAGCACGTCCTGCACGCGCCGGGCGATTTCGGCTGCCGGGCGGCGGCGCATCTTCAGCGGAAAGGCGAGATTCTCCTCGATGGTCATGTGCGGGAACAGCGCATAGTTCTGGAACACCAGCCCAATGTCGCGTTCCCATGCCGGAAGGTGCTGGGCAGGCTTGCCGCCGATCAGCATCTCGCCGCCGTCCGCGTCGATCAAACCCGCGAGGATTTGCAGGATCGTGGTCTTGCCGGAGCCCGAGGGGCCAAGCAGCGTCAGGAACTCGCCCTCTTCGACCTCCAGTGACACCGGATGCAGGGCGATGACATTGCCGTAACGTTTTTCGATGTTGCGCAAGGAAAGCTTGCTGACCATTCTCTGGTTCCTCGTGGACCTGGCGGTAGGCGAAATCTACAGGGTGGAGCGTGCGAAATCCGGGACGGTGACAAGCCGGGAGATAAGGGATCGGGTGAGTTTTCCGACATCGGCCTCGGAATGCGTCCGGGCTGAAATCCAGCGCAGATCGGCGGCGAAGCGTCTCCAGGCCTCGGCCATCTCCACGTCGTCAGCCCAATCGAGTACATACCACAACTCTCCGGAACCGTCCGCCGCGGTCCATAAGCCGGACAGCCTGAAGCCCAGATCGGCGAGGATCGGCAGCACATGGTCGCCGAACCGTACCAGCAGCGGCTCCCCCAGCCCGTCGTTGCGGACGTAGTGGCGAAGTTCCCGGATCATCCTCGCCTTTCCCCGTTGTTCGTGGCAGCCAGTCCCTCAGTCTTCCGGGCAGGGGCACCGCGCTCGACCGGAAGCGCGGGATTGCGTCCCCATTCGGCGAAGGAGCCGGGGTAAATGGTGTCCACAAGCTCCGGCAAAGCATCCGAGGGAAGCGCGTCGACACTTCCGGCCTCGCCCACGCGGGCGAGCGCGGCGGCGAAAGCGCCGATGCAGGCGGTCACGCCCGAGCCGCAGGAAAATCGCAGCGGCGCATCGAGTGTCGCGCCCGCCTCTGCGAAACGCGTGGAGAGCGTCCGGGGCGGAAGGAAGCGCGATTGCGCGTCCAGAAGTTCGGTAAAGGGCAGGTTGGTGCTGCCGGGAACACGGCCCGACCGGTCCTCCGGCGTGCCGGCGAAGGCCACGGTGCCGCGCATGTCCACGAGCAGCGGAGCGTCTCCGCAATCAAGGTCTGCGAGGATCGCTTCCTTCGTCACGATGCCGCGGACGTCGCGCGCGGGATAGCGGGCGGCAGCGCGCGCGACGGCATCGCCGGTTTCCAGCGGATGGCCTGCCGCGATCCAGGCCGGCAGGCCGCCGTCCAGCAGCGAAACGGAGGTATGGCCGAAGGCGCGGAACATCCACCAGACACGCGCCGCCGAGAACATGCCGAGCGCATCGTAGACGACGACCGGCGTCTCCGGCCCTATGCCGAGCCCATTCGCTGCCGCCGCGAAAGTCGCTGCGTCCGGCAGCGCGTGGGCAAGCGGAGCAATCGGGTCGGCGACCTTGTCGATGTCGAACCGCTGTGCGCCGGGAATGTGGCCGGCAAGGAACTCGGCCTCGGCATCCCGGTTTGCCGCAGACAGGAACCAGGTGCCGTCGAGCACGACGATGGCCGGGCCGGCTGCATCCAGCCGCGCCTTCAGCCGGTCCGCGCTGACCAGAAGCGGCAGGCTCATGCCGTCACCTGCTGCGTACCGCCGATCCGGCGCACGCCCATGTTCTCCCGCAGGGTCCGTCCCGTGTATTCGGTGCGGAACAGCCCGCGCCGCTGCAGTTCCGGGACCACCAGTTCGGCGAAATCCTCGATCCCGCGCGGCAGCGTGGCCGGCGTGATGTTGAACCCGTCCGCCGCGCCCGCGCGGAACCATTCCTCCATCGTGTCGGCGATCCGGATGGGCGAGCCGATCAGCACCTTGTGGCCGCGTCCCGGCGCAAGCGCCTGATAGAGCTGCCGGATCGTCAGGTCTCCGCCGCGCGCGATGTCGCGTGCGAGCCTGATCACCGTCGCGGCCGCGCCGCTGCGCTTCGGTTCCATATCCGGCAGCGGCCCGTCGATCGGATAGGCGGAAAGGTCGCCGAAAAGAGAGGTCAGATGCGCCATGCCGACGCCCTCATCCACCAGGGCTTGGAGCGCATCGAATTTCGCCCGTGCCTCGTCTTCCGTCCTGCCGACGATGGGCTGGAGGCCGGGCAGGACTCTCAGCTCGTCCGGTTCGCGTCCGTATTTGGCCAGCCGGCCCTTGACGGAATCGTAATAGGACTTCGCTCCCTCGATGGAGTTCTGGATCGAGAAGACGATATCGGCCGTCTCCGCCGCCAGTTCCTGCCCGTCCTCCGACTGGCCGGCCTGCGAGATGAGCGGATAACCCTGGATGGGCCGGTCGATGTTCAGAGGCCCCTGCACGGAGAAATGCTTGCCCTTGTGGTTCAGGAGATGCAGCTTGTCCGGGTCGAAGAAGATGCCGCTCTGCTTGTCGCGGATGAAGGCGTGCTCCTCCCATCCCTGCCAGAGGCCAAAAGTCACATGCACGAATTCCCGCGCCCGCTCGTAGCGATCGGCATAGCTGAAATGGGTCTCGCGGCCGAAATTGCGCGCTTCGTCGTCCGACAGCGACGTGACCACGTTCCAGCCGGCCCGCCCACCCGAAAGGTGATCCAGGGAAGCGAATTTCCGCGCGATATGAAAGGGCTCGTTGTAGCTGGTGGAGGCCGTGCCGACGAGACCGATGTGAGAGGTCTGCCCCGCCAGATAGGAAAGCAATGTGATCGGCTCGAATCGCGAGACGCGGGCGGTCCGGGCCAGGGCCTCCCGGTCGAGATCCAGGTCGCGCATTCCCAGCGCATCGGCCAGGAATACCATGTCGAACTTCGCGGCCTCGGCAATTCGAGCGACACGGGCGAAATGCCCGGGATCGAGTTCGGCATTGTCGGGCGTGGAGGGATCTCGCCATCCCGCGGAATGGTAGCCGGTGCCGCGCATTGAGAGCCCGAGGCTCATCATGCGGGGTGTGGGTGTGCTGCGCATTGCTTTCATATCTTTCCGGTTGTTCAACGGGCAAGGTTGCCGCGCAGGGTGGGGCTGGTGCCGTAGGCCTCGGGCACCAGCTTGCGCCGACGCAGCTCGGGCATGACGAAACGGGCGAAATCGTCGAAGGCAGGTGGCGTGGTGGCAGGCATCAGCGTAAAGCCGTCGCAACCTTTGGCCTCGAACCATTCCTGCATCAGATCGGCAACGTCGGCTCCCGTGCCGAGCGCCGTGACATGGCCCTTGGCGCGGGTGGAGAGCACGCACATCTGCCGCAGCGTATGTCCAGCGTGCAGGGCGATCTGGAGCACCTGCCGCTGGCGGGTGCTTTTCTCGCTCTGTTCGGCGATGAAATCCGCCGGCAACGGCTTGTCGAGATCGAATTTCGACAGGTCCGCGCCACCGAGCACGAAGGAGAAATGCTGCAGGGCCACGGCCGGATGGACCAGCTCGTCGAGCTGTTTCTGCCGTGCTTCGGCTTCGGCCCGGGTTTCGCCGACGAATGGGACGAGGCCGGGCATGATCCGCAGTTCGTCCGGGGCGCGGCCATGGGCGGCCATCCGACCCTTCACCTCGGTATAGAATTTCCGGGCGGAGGACAGGTCGGACAGCGCGGTGAACATGCCCTCGGCATGGGCGGCGGCGATTTCCTGTCCTTCCGGCGAGGAGCCGGCGACAAAAATTCCCGGCCGGCCCTGCTCGGAGGGCGGCACGTTCAGCGGCCCTCGCACCTCGAAGAATTCCCCCTTGTGGTTCAGCGCGTGCAGCCTGGCCGGATCGTAATAGCGGCCGCTTTCCTTGTCGCGGATGAAGGCATCCTTCTCCCAGCTGTTCCATAGCCCCTTCACCACCTCGACCATTTCGGCGGAGCGGCGATAGCGGTCGGCGATGTCGATGGGCGGAAGATGCGCGAAATTGGCGCGTACGTCGGCCTCATAGGATGTGACCACGTTCCAGCCCGCCCGACCTTTGCTGAGAAGGTCGAGCGATGCGAGTTGGCGCGCTATGCGGTAAGGCTCTCCAAGCGTGGCCGATGCGGTGGAAACGAGGCCGATGGATCGCGTCGTGACGGCCAGTGCCGACAGCAGCGTGAAGGGCTCGAACTGCGCCACGAAACGGCTGGCAGTGCGCGACAGCGACTCCGGCGTCCAGCGCCCCGCCTTCACCGCTTCGCCATCAGCAAGGAATACGAAGTCGAAGCTCTCCGCCTCGGCCTGCCGGGCCATTTCGAGATAGGCTTGAAAGTTCACCGGAAAATCCGAGGGCACTTCGGGATGGCGCCAGCCCGCCATATGCTGTCCTGTCGGATTGATGAAGAGGCCCAGATGCAGTTTCGACATGATCTCCGTCCTTCAATCGCGTCGCCGTGCGCTCGCCTGAAGCGCGTAGCTGCCGAGAACCACGATCAGCACGATCGCCAGCATGATCATCGCCACTGCAGCCAGAAGCGGCTCGATGTTCCAGATGCTCGCTCCCCAAAGCTGACGAGGCAGCATGGTGTTGGCCGAATCCGCCACGAACAGCGACACGGTGAGTTCGTCGAAGGATTGCAGGAAGGCGAAGAGGAAGGCGGAAATCATCCCGACCCGCACGATCGGGAACGACACATGACGGAAGGTCGCCAGTTTGTTTGCGCCCAGAGTCCAGGCGGCCTGATCCAGCCGGATGTCATAGTTGCGTAGCACCGTCATGACGGTAATGACCACGTAAGGCACTGCAAAAACCGTATGCCCGAGCACCACCGCCAACGTGGTCTTGGCGATCTGCATCTGAGCGAACAGGTAATAGAGCCCCACCGCCACGATGATCGTCGGCACGACCATCGGCAGCAGCAGGAACCCGATGATGGCCCGCTTACCGGGCACGTTGCGCCGTGCCAGCATGAAGGCCGCCGGAATGCCCAGCAGCATCGCCAGCGTGGCGGTGATCAGCCCCACGACGATGGAGCGCACCGTGGCTTCGCGCCATTCGGGCGACGTGAAATACTGCTCGAACCAACGGAGCGTGAAGCCCTTGGGCGGCCAGGCAAGGTAAGCCGAGTCCGAGAAGGCGACCGGAAAGAGCACCAATGCCGGCGCGGCGATAAAGAACAGGATCAGCGAGGCTGTCAGCCACAATTCTACGCGCGGACGTCCGTTTACCCGACCGAAGCGCTTTCCCCACAGCAACCGCCGCAGTGAATCAAAGCCTGCTCCGAGCCAGGCGGAGAGCCAGCTCACGATGGCCAGCACCGCCGCTCCCGTTCGCCGGAGCGCAGAGTTGCGATGCTGCGCCTTGCGCTGCGGATCGCCCGCCAGCGAGGCGAAGCCGAGGACCTTGTCGAACAGGTAGAAGACCACCAGCGTGATGATGAGTAGCGTCACACCCAAGGCGGCGGCGAACTGCCACTTGAACCCTTCATCGATCTGCTGGACGATGAACTGCGCGATCATGATATCGCGCGGCCCGCCCAGAAGCTGGGAGGCGACGAAGAAGCCCATGGCGTTGACGAAGGCGATCAGCGCGGAAGCAACGACCCCCGGCATCGACAACGGGAAATAGACCCTCCAGAAGGAATGCGCTCCCCGTGCGCCCAGCGTTGCCGAGGCGCGCATCAGGTTGCGGTCTATATTTTGCATCACCGAGAGCATGATGAGGATGGTGATCGGCACCAGCGTATGGACCGTGGAGATCAGAACCCCGGTTGCATTGTAGATCATCTTGATCCTGCCAAAGCCCAAGCCGGCCAGAAGGCTGTTCAGCATCCCGCTGTTGCCGAGCAGCACAATCCAGGCGATGGTTTTCACCAGAAAGCTGGTCCAGAGCGGCACCATGACCAGCAGCAGCAACGGCGCGCGCCAGGTCTTGGAGATCGAGGCCAGCAGATAGGCCACCGGATAGGAGACAAGCACGCAGAGCAGGGCCGAGAGTGCGGCGACCTGGAAAGTGTTGAGGAAGATGCGGAGATAGACGGGAGTGTCGAAAATCCTCCGGAAATTATCCAGCGTGAAGCCGCCGCCATCGACATGTTTGATCGAAAGGCTGAGCAGCATGGCGACGGGATAAAGGAAGAAAACCAGCATGAAAGCCAAGGCGGGGGCAAGCGGCCAGAGGCCTGAAAGCCGTTCCTTCCATGGCTTCGTGGTGATTGCCGGCCTTTGCGTTCCCAGGGTATCGAGGCTGTCAGTCATCGCAGGAGTCTCTGCATCGTGTTCCCGCCCAACCTTTCAATCCAGCGCATGCGCTAGCACGAGGCCGACCTGCCTCGTCGCCGGCAACATCAGTTCAGAAGCCAGGCCGCGAAACGTTCATCCGCCGCATCGCGGTTCTTCGCCCAGAAGTCGGCGTCCATGAATGCCAGCTTGCTGAAGAATTCCGGATTGGTCGGCATCTGTTTGGCATATTCCGGATCGAGCTGATCCAGCGCCCGCGTATCGAGAGGTCCGATCGGCATCCGCTTGACATACTCGGCATAGTTTTCCGGCTGCATGGAAAAGCGGATGAACTCGCGCGCCAGGTCGGCCTTGGGATTGCCTTTCGGGATGACCCAGCCCGCCAGGTTATAGAAACCGCCTTCGAAATTCGAAGTGATGTCGATCCCCTCCTTGCGCATCAGGAAGGTGCGGTGCCAGTAGGTCGGGCAGATTTCCACCTCTCCTGAAAGATAAAGCTGCGGCGTGGTGGAGTCGTCGCCCCACCAGACGTCGACGTTCGATTTGATCTGGTCCAGTTTCGCAAAGGCGCGGTCCCAGCCGTCGGCGGTCGAAAGCACCTTGTATATGTCGGCGGGCGCGACACCGTCGGCACGCAGCGCCAGTTCGATGTTCTCGTTCGGGCGCTTGCGCAGCCCGCGCAGGCCCGGATAGGTCTTCGTATCGAAGAAGTCCGCGAAGGTGAGGAGCCTGTCCGGAGCTTTCCCGGTTTTCCATGCCATGACGAAGGGCACAAAAATAAAGCCGAGCCAGTGCTTGCGGACCGCCTGCGCCGGAAAATGCGACGTCAGGTCTTCGGGCAGGCCCAGATCCGGCTCGACATAGCCTTCGCGCAGCATGAGGTTGGCGGTGTCGAAGGACGTCCCCATGCCGGCGTCGATGTCGTACTGGCCGGTTTCCACCTGCACCTTGAAGCGGGTGTAGCTGTTCTCCTTGGACGGGGCGGCGGTCCGCACTTCGATTCCCGTTTTCGCGGTGAAGGGCTTCATGAAGGCTTCGGATGCCGCATCCTGATGGGCGACGCCGACATAAAGCACATCTTTTATCTGACCGAGCACTGCCGGGGCAGCCAGCAGCGTTGATGTCGCCGCCGCGGATTTCAGCAGGGTTCGTCGGTTCAATTGCAATCGTGTGAGCATGACACCTCGCTTTGACGTCTGGTCGGACTTCGTTTCGGATGCTGCTTCGGGCTGCGGACAGATCGCTTTCTCAAGCCTGATTGAGTCCACTCCCCTGGTGCCGCACCTGTTGCCCTGAGCACGGCTGATTATCTAGCATTTCTGTCGAAACTGTATTCAAAAAGAAATACTGAATTGAACGCAGAGAGGGAAACATTCTACCCAATGGTGTTGGGGAGGGAGAACATCATGCTTGGCGATGCGCCGCGCGGTGGTGTTGCCGACATCGCACTTACGATCGGGGAGAACTCCTCGATCTCCACGGTGTTGCTGACGCGAACTCCACAAAAAAAGCGTCCCGATGCTCTTTTCCGTTTCGGACAGGAAGGTGGGGACCGGTGCGAGCCGCCCTGTTGGCAGTCTCCGCAAATGTCCTTGCCCCCACGTTCGGCAGAAAAGCCGGAGCGTCGAAGGTCACGTTCAACCGGAGATTTCTTCGGGGAAGCGAAAAGACCTTATGCAAATCGTCTGCTTCTAGTGTTCCAATAATGGAACATCATGGTTTATTTTGAGTAAATTCTAATTTTGTTCCTTGAGAAATACGTGCGGCGAGAGGAGAGACATGGGTGCCGGTGATACTTCATCCCACTGGCGTTCCATATCGATTGCCTTCATGCGCCCGGATCAGCGACTGAAGCCAAGCAGGCTGCTGTGATCATCTTTGGCCAGTGAACACAAGATCCCGTTGGGATTGTGGATATAGGTGTTCGTCACGAAGTCCGGATCGATCGGAGACGAGCGCTTGCCGGCGGCAACCAGCTGCTGCAGCATCTCGCTAATGGCAATCACGTCCCTGCCTGCGGCCGGCCGAATTCTTATCGCATCCGGCTTCACGTTGTTTTCCGGCCGTCGAGGCATACTGTCCGGTCTTCGATCCTGTTGCTGGCAAGACGGTTGGCGGCGTAGGCGCGTCAACACGTCGCCAGGTCCTACCGTTCCGGACTGAAGCACGCGATAATATCACCCAGTTTTGCCCGTTGACTGGGCATCGCGAGCCACCATTCCTCTGCCGAAACGCTCATTCATCTTTTCGTCAACGAATTCCACCCATTATCAATCCAATCGAATGGACGAGCGTAAAGCGGCATCAAGTCGGTCGATGATCCATAGAAGGCTCCCCCTCCAGAAACCATGAAGGCGTGCCTGATGGCTTCGGTAAAGCATGATGTGACTGAGCTGTGCGAGACGCCCGCGCAGACTCATTCCTTTGAAGAAACCGAACTGCCCGAGAGATGCAAATGCGTCATATTCACCCAGCGACACGATCGATCCGAGGTTCTTGTATTGGAAATCAGGAAGCTGGGCTCCTATTTCGATTGCCTCGTCCAGATGTCTAATAAGATGTTGAGCCTGCTGATGGGCTACTTGGGCGGTGGGGGGAAGCGGCCGTTGGGCATCGGACAGCGTCAGGCTGGCGCAATCGCCTATAGCGTAAATATCGGGATCGATGGTCGTCTGCAGGGAGGCTCTCACGATGAGTTGGCCGCTTCGGCTTAGTTCGAGCCCATCGAGGTTCTGAAGGATCTCCGGTGCCTTGACGCCCGCCGCCCACACCTTGAGCGAGGCGGGGACACGGCTCCCATCCTGCAACTGGAAGCCGTCCGGATCGGCGGCGTTCACCGGAACGCCTGTCATGACCCGAATCCCCAGGGTTTCGAGCTTCTCGCGTGTGAACTGCGAGATATCCTCCGGGAAGGCTGCCAGCAGGCGCGGCCCGCTCTCGATCAGGGTGATTGAGATAAGTGACGGCAAGTCATAGGCGCCGTAGGCGGTCGCGGCCTCGGCAAGAAGCAGCAACTCAGCGGCGAGCTCCACGCCGGTGGCCCCGCCACCGACAATACCGATAGAGAGCTTGTCTTTCTGTGCAATGCATTGCAGCAATCGGATGCGTAATTCATTGTTGAAAGCGTCGGCTTGGCGACGCGAGTCAATCATGAAACAATTCTCAGCAACGCCGGGCGTGCCGAAATCGTTGGCCTGACTGCCAACTGCCAGGATCAGTTTATTGTAGGCTAAACGACGCGCGGGAACGAGCAGGCGCCCGTCCGGTGCATGGATCGGAGCGATTTCAACCTCACGCGCCTTTCGATCCAATCCGCTCAATTCACCCGGCTGAAACGTGAAGCCCGCGGCGCGCGCTTGGGCAAGAAATGTGGTTTGCTGTTGTGATGTATTTGCCGTTCCTGCTGCAATCTTGTGCAGCATGGGCTTCCAGATATGGGATGCATCGCGATCCACCAGCGTTACGGACGCGCCCGCGCCACGTTTTGAACGGCGGCCGAATGCCGTGGCGACTTCAAGGCCGGCGACCCCGCCGCCGACAACAACAAGATTGTGATCTTTCAATTGGTTCATCCTGAATAATGATCCGCTGTTTTCGGGCTATAACGAAAAGTAGAGCCATGTGAGCGACCCTGGGCGAACGGTCTTCGCGTTTACTCATGCTTTAGGAAGTCGTCCCGGGTGGAGGGCGCAAGGCGAGTCCGAAGCCGATGATCGAAAGACCTGCAATCGTAAGGTCGATGGCGAGAATGGTATCAGCACCTATCCCGAGTTCGGCAACCCGATCGACAACAAGACCTGCGACGATGAACAGACTGACAAGCCCCCCGGCGGTCAGTGACGCCGCCGCCCTGCCGAACGGGAAGGAGATCCCGATCCATATCTTTAAGACACCAAGGATCGTAAAGGCGAAACTGAACAATAAAAATGCTGGTAATGCTGTCTGCAACGGATCGCGCGCGAGCATAAAACCCAGAACAATCTTCAAAACCGCAACGGCGATCCAGTCCAGATAGAGCAGAGGTCGAGCCAGTCGCATGATGATAATGCCAATCAGCAACCCACCAAACACGAAACCCATACCTGGCCAGTAACCACTTATGTTTCGGCCAAATTGCGTATTTGCGAACGTCAATATCGCTAGATCGACGAGAAGAACTCCCAGGACGATCAATCGCAGCCATGCCGACGGTTGATGGAAGCGCTCGGAAGTCACTTTTCGCCGATTCAATATCGCACTTTTAAGCGTAAGCAATGAAAGGGGGACGCGCGCAGCGGCATGTGTGCGTCCCCCTTGATGTCCGGATGAGGGGTAGTGGCCGGACATCACCGGACCTCGCCCTGGGGGTGCCGGGCGAATGTCCGTAACAACGTTTGACTTCCGTGAAGCAAACCCTGGGCAGACTGATGAGGAATATCTTCTTGCTCGGCCAGCAGCCTGGTTCCTCGTGGTCCTGCGTCACACGATGGATGGATGGGATCGTTGGACAATGAGCTCAACACGATGAAGACACCCCCATATTGCGGGGAAATATATACATACAAACCAAATGTTTGTAAATAGCCGATACGAATTGATCCGGTGCGTTCACGCTCAATTCATGGTCGCCTGGCGCCAACCATGTCGCCAAGTCACGGTCGCAGGTCCGAGCAGTAGGGAGGAAGCACCAACCCATCTGGTCAGGTTTCAGGTCCGTGCATTTGTGTGGGAGTAAGGGCGCAAGCAAACGTAATGCCGCATCCGCGCATCGTTCCGCCTGATCGCATTTGGGAGTCCGTCCGAAGAGGGAAAATGCGGCGGCGCAGGATGTCGACCAATACTCGTCAGCGCTCCCAGGAGGACAGCATCATTTTTATGAGATTTGCTCTGTCTGGGGAGAGACGATGGTTCCGCTGCCCGAGCGACCATTCCACGATAAGGCCCAACATCGTTGCGGTCAGCATGGATGCCGCCTTCTCAGGAGTCCAAGGGGGAGAAAGCCCCGAATCACGCTCAATCGCCCGCAGGATACGCAGGATTATATTCGCCATCTCATCGTGGAAGGAACTTCCGCTATCCTGACTTTGATCGGCAAGTGCTATGTCAAGACGCAGCATGACCCGAAACAGGCCACGCTGCCTTGCATCATGTTCCAGCCGAGCGAACATCTCCGATATCAGCTTGTCGAGTTTTTCAAGCGAAGCAGCCCCGACGCTCGAAGTGAGATCGTCAGCGAGCTTTCGAAAAGGTTCCTGCCCTTCATCGCGCAGGGCAAGGATCAGTCCCTGCTTGTTCTTGAAGTGCCAGTGCACAGCACCGCGAGTAACTCCGGCAAGTGTTGCAACTTCTTCGAGGCTGACATTATCATAGCCCTTATCGAGGAAAAGGCGCTCGGCCGCCAGCAATACGTTCCGGCCGGTTTCGGCCGCCTGTTCCTTCGTACGCCTTACCACATCATCCTCATCACGATTCGGGCATCAAACATGCGATATGTTTGTATATAGGCCATGCTTTTTCTTGTGGATATGATCGCAGGTAAAGATTTGAAACATCGAGTTATTCATCACCCGGTTCCACGACGAGAAACTCTGCTCGAAACCAGATGGCAACAGACGGGAATGCCGCCTTGATATACGGGACAGCCATCCCGGAGGATGAACGCCGAGCCGAGTAATCCCGGCTCGGCGTCGTTGCAGCCTGCACCAAATCGTGGCGCGGACAGAACTATATGCAGGAGGACACACCTTAGGCGACGGCCATACTTTTCTTTGAACGGTGACTGAAGAGCTTGTTCACCAACACGAAGAACACAGGCACGAAGACGATTGCAAGCAGGGTTCCAGTGACTGTTCCGAAGAATGTCGCAAAACCAATCGCCTGACGCGCGCCCGCTCCGGCCCCTGTGGAGATGACCAGCGGAACGACGCCGAGACCGAAAGCAAGCGATGTCATCAAGATCGGTCGAAAACGAAGTTTTGCAGCCTCACAGACCGCCGCGAATGCATCTTCGCCGAGCTGAGCCATCCTTTCGCGGGCGAATTCGACGATCATGATGCCGTTCTTCCCCGTCAAACCCACGACGGTGAGCAAGCCGACCTGGAAGTAGACGCCATTTGACTGACCTCCGATCCAGGCGCCCAGAAGCGCGCCCAATATGCCGACCGGCATGGCAAGAAGCACGGCGATTGGAATCGTCCAACTTTCATAAAGCGCAGCAAGGCAAAGAAACATGGTCGCGAGCGCGAGGCCATAGAGCGGCAGAGCCCCTGCTCCTGCTTCCTTCTCTTCCAACGACAGGCCCGTCCACTGGAGACTGAACCCTGGCGGAAGCTTTGCGGCAAGGCTTTCCATTTCGGCAATCGCCTCGCCTGATGAGAAACCCGGCACCGCAGACCCTTCGATTTCCATCGCCGGCAGAGCATCGTAGCGGCTGACTTGTTGTGGGCCGAAGACCCAGTCTTGCGTGGCAAATGTCGAAAAATCGACGAAGTCGCCATTGGCGTTCGGAACGCGCCAGAGCGACAAATCTACGGGACCTGTTCTTGCCCAGGGTTCGCCCTGCACATAGACACGCTTCATCCGGCCCTCGTAGAGGAAGTCGTTGACATAGGAACTCGACCAGACCGTCGTCAGGAACGAGCCCACATCGGCAGCCGTCACACTGACGGCACCGGCCTTGGCCCAGTCGATATTCAGCTGGAACTGCGAAGCGTCTTCCACCCCATTTGGTCGGACGGCCATGAGTTTATTGCTCTGCGAGGCCATGCCGAGCAGAGAGTTACGAGCCTCGAGCAACTGCTCGTGGCTTTGGCCGGACCGGGCCTGGAGAAAAGCCGTAAAGCCATTCGACGTGCCGAGCTCCATGACGGCAGGAGGGACGATCGGCACTACGATCGCCTCCTTTATGCCGCCCATCAACGGCCCAAAAGCACGCCCCGCAATAGCCTGAGCCGAGTTTTCGGCGCCGGCCCGCTGTTCCCAGTCCTTCAGCTTGATGAACATCATGCCCATATTCTGGCCCTGACCGGCAAAAGAGAAGCCGCTTACCGAAAAGACGGATTCAACATTCTTCGCCTCGGCAGCCATGTAGTAATTTTCGACTTGCCGTAGGACCTTTTCGGTATTCTCCGCAGTTGTTCCAGAGGGTGTCTGAATGACGGTCAGTAGCGTTCCCTGGTCTTCATCCGGAAGGAACGAAGTCGGTGTACGTTGATACAGAACAACCATTGCTGCGACCAGAAGCAGGTAAACGACAAACATTCGCAACGGACGCCGCGTTGTACTGCGTACGATCCCGGCATAAATGTTCGTCAATCCTGAGAAACGTCTCTCGAACCATTCGCTGAATCGACCCGCCAGCCCTCGGTTAGGCTCGTGGGAATGCGCTTTGAGCAGCGTTGCGCAGAGAGCGGGCGTGAATATCAGCGCGACGAGAACCGACAGGGCCATCGCCGAGACGATCGTCACGGAGAACTGCTTGTACATTTCACCGGTCGAACCGCCGAAGAAGGCCATCGGCACGAAGACGGCGGAAACGACCATGGCGATGCCCACCAGCGCCCCCTGGATCTCGCTCATTGACTTTTTCGTGGCCGCGACCGGATCGAGATGTTCATCCCGCATGAGCCGCTCGACATTCTCGACCACGACGATGGCGTCGTCGACGAGCAAACCGATGGCAAGCACCATGGCCAGCATGGTGAGGGTGTTGATGGAGAAGCCGAGAGCCGCCAGCACGCCGAACGTACCGAGCAGAACAACAGGCACTGCCAGCGTCGGGATGAGCGTAGCGCGGAAATTGTGCAGGAAAAGCAGCATTACAAGCACGACAAGTGCGATGGCTTCCACAAGCGTGTGAATAACCGCCTCAATGGAGAGAGAAACAAACGGTGTCGTGTCGTAGGGCACGACATAGCTCACTCCCGCCGGCAGATATTCCGCCAGTTCGGCAATCTTCGCCTTGACAAGTCCGGCCGTTTCGAGGGCGTTCGCACCGGAGGCGAGCTGGATTGCCATGCCGGAGGCGGGTTGACCATCAAAGAAGCTCGTGACCTCGTAGTTCTCCGAGCCTAGTTCCGCGCGGGCAACGTCGCGCAACAAAACCAAACCGCCGTCGGTGTCCGCCCGCAACACGATCCGCTCGAAATCCCCAGGCGTCTTCAACAGGGATTGCGCTGTCACTGTCGCGTTTAGCAACTGCCCCCCGGGGGCGGGCATGGCACCGAACGAGCCTGCGGAGATTTGCGCATTCTGCGCGGTGATCGCCGAGACGACCGTACTTGGAGACAGGTCGTAATACTTGAGCTTCTGCGGGTCGAGCCATATCCGCATTGCATATTCCGACCCGAATACCTCGACCTTGCCCACGCCCTTCAGTCGCGAGACCGGTTCGACCATATAGGAGTTCAGGTAGTCGGAGAGATCGATCGCCGACCGTGCTCCGTCTTGCGAGATCAGCGCGACGACCATGAGATAGCCGGTCGCTGATTTTTCGACCGTGAGGCCTTGACGCGTGACCTCTGCGGGCAGGCTTGCCTCCGCCTGGCTAAGCTTGTTTTGCACCTGGACCTGGGCAATGTCGGGATCGGTGCCCAGATTGAATGTTATGGTAATTGTCGCGCGACCTGTGGAGGTCGTGCTCGAGTCAATGTACCGAAGACCATCCAGGCCGGTCATCTCCTTTTCGATGATCTGGACGACTGTATCCGCTACGGTCTCGGCCGAGGCTCCTGGATAGGTCGCGCCGATAACGACGGATGGGCCGGCGATGGAAGGATATTGCGAGATCGGAAGGCGGAGGATGGAGAGCACCCCAAGGCCCATGATGATGATGGCGATCACCCAGGCAAAGATAGGGCGATCGATGAAGAAACGTGCCATTGCTCAATTGCTCCCGCTCACCGCAGCCTGCTCTTTCGCAGGGGCCTGCTCTATTTTCACCGTGGCGCCGGGCGCAATCTTCTGGAAGCCGGAGGTGATGACCTTATCCCCGGCCTTCAGTCCGGCGGTGGTGACCCAGGTATTGCCTGAATTGGTGAGGATGGTGAGCGGGCGTACAGCAACTTTTTCATCCTCGACGACCCAGGCATAGGCTTCACCCTTGGTATTGCGCATGACCGCGTTTTGCGGCACGAGGATCGCGTTTTTCGCAATGGCTTGCGGCAGCTCCACTTCGACATAGAGCCCCGGCAGTAGCATATGATCGGGATTGGCGAACGTGATGCGCAGGGTCACCATGCCGGTCGTGGGCACCACTTGCGGTTCGGCGGCCTTGAGTTCTCCTTTGTGCAGATAGGTCGTGCCATCGGGGAGGATCATCGATGCGGTCCCCGCGGCGCCAAAAGCGGCGGCGCCGCCGGAAGCATTCCACCGCAACAGATCAGTTGCCGACTGGGTGACGTCCACATAGATCGGATCAAGCGCACGAATGGTCGTGAGTGCCGTCGCCTGCTCGGCTGAGACCAGGGCGCCGGCTGTCGTCTGGGAAAGACCGATAACCCCCGTCAGAGAGGCGCGGATCGTCGTCCGTTCGAGATTTATCTCGGCGCTGGTGAGTTGCGCTTTGGCCATTTGCAGCGTCGCATCTGCTTTGTCGCGCGTGGCAATCGCGTTGTCGCGGTTGGACTCCGAACCGGTCTGCTTGGTGAACAGATCTTCGGCCCGGCGTGCCTGGATCACCGCAAGGTCATAGTCCGCCCGCGCCTGGGCCACGGAAGCCTGAGCTGACGCCACCGCAGCGATATAGGTTTTGTCGTCAATCTTGTAGAGCGGTTGTCCTTCCTTGACGCGGGCACCCTCTTCAAAAAGTCTCTCCAGGATGATGCCGGATACCTGCGGACGCACCTCCGCGACATTCGAAGCCTTGATCCGCCCCGGCAACCGGGCCTTCAGCGTAAAATCTTTGAGCATAACCGATTCCACGGTTACGGATGGAACCGGCTGTTGCTGGGCATAAACTGTCGCAGGAATGGTCGCGAGCGATGCAACGAGTACGACGCATCGCAAGAACCCGGAGGGGGTGTTTCGGGGCATGTCTGGCCTTTCCATAGGATTAAAAAATTAGGTCTCGAAGCGGACAAGAAGTGCGTATGAACCGGCACGCATCGCTGTCGCTTGCGCGGGCAGACGGAATCCGCAAACGCGTGTCATGCATCCGTCCCCGGGTGGTAATTCCATCGAAGCCTCTGTCATCGAGCCGCTCTCTCTGCACCCTCATTCGGCCAAGGCCGTTGGAGAGGTGCCTTGCTTCCGGGGTTCATCGGATGTAATTATTATACATACCGGATGGTTGTAAAGGTCTCGCGACCAAAAACGGAAACCGGCTTCGTCAAAGAGAGAGTTGTGACGACCACCGCCGCTTCCGGTGACCTCGCGGAGAATAACTATCCTTTAGCGATGCGGTCGTCGTGGCCTGAAGAAGGAAGGCGCGCTTCAGCGGTGCAGATCGGCAACGGGCGAGTTGCCAAACATGCTTTTGTACTCCCGGCTGAACTGCGAGGGACTAAGGTAACCTACCTGATAGGCCACTCGCGAAACGTTGGCGCTACCGGCGGTCAGAAGCTTTCGGGCTTCCAGAAGGCGCATATGGCGTTGGAAGGCAAGCGGGCTGTACCCCGTAACCGCCTTGAAATGCCGGTGAAATGACGTGACGCTCATGCCTGCGGAAGCCGCCAGGTCGGGGATAATGACGGGCTCGCTATGGTTGGCCGCGAGCCAGTCGGCTGCCCCCTTGAGTTGCTGGAACCGCTCGTTTCGCTGGCCGATCTGGCGGAGTGTATCGCCCATGGGGCTCTGCAAAAGCCGATAGTAGAGTTCGGCCTCGTAGAGCGGTGCAAGCACACCAATATCGTCAGGGTGGCGCAGGAGCCCGACGAGACGAACGAAGGCCTCGCCGACCGAACCGTCCAGACCGCCTGCTGCCACCGCGCATGTCCAGCGATCATCGCGCCTGGGCATATCGAGCATGACACGCGTCAGCATGCCGATATCGAGATGAAGGCTTATCCCGATGTAAGGCAGGTCGGGTGTCGCACCGGCCAATTGGTGGGTATAGGGCAGGCCGAAGGACGATGCCGCGCAGGCGCCTGCCAGGAGTTCGAAGCGATTGGCGCCCATGATCAAAACCTTGGTGCCTCGTACGACGGCGTAAAACATAGGCTCGAACAGCGCCGGCGTAGGCCGCGTGGCGCGGGTGCTCGTCCATATCGTCAAGCGTGGAACAGGCGTCGGAAGGCCAATGGCCTGCGGGCGCGGAACGATGAAGGGGGCAACGTCGTCCAAAAGGCGACTGATGAGCTTCCGGGCGTCTGGCATCGCCTGAAGGATAACCATTTGGCAGGATCAGGCAAGCCTCTGGTGCGATCGGGAATGCTGCTCTTCCCGTCTCGGCCTATGTTCAGGGCACAAAGAGATCGTGCTGACGACGTTTCCGGGCCTGAATGCGGGCCGCCATAGACATGCTGTGAAAGGATGAACATGATTGATCTCAAGGGCAAGCGCGCCCTCGTAACCGGAGGGTCCAGGGGGATCGGCGCCGCAATCGCGCTGGCGCTGGCCGAAAACGGGGCGGACGTCGCGATTACGTATCAGAACTCGGTCGAGCGCGCGGACAGCGTCGTATCCTCGATCGAGAAGCTGGGCCGCCGTGGATTGGCCGTCCAGGCCGACAGTGCCGATCCGGAGGCCATCAGGCGGGCCGTCAACCAGACCGTCGAAACGCTCGGTGGCCTCGATATTCTGGTCAATAGTGCAGCCGTCGGACTGACCGGCGCAATCGCGGATATCGATCTTGCAAAATTCCAGGAATTGATGGACGTCAACGTGCGCGGGCCGCTCGCCTTTGCACAGGCCGCAATACCGCACCTGCCCGAGGGTGGCCGCATCATTTCGATTGGGTCGGGTCTTGGAGATCGCGTCCCCTTTCCGGGCGTGACGGCTTATGCGATGTCGAAGTCGGCGCTGCTCTCATTCACGCGCGGCTTGTCGCGCGAACTGGGTCCGCGAGGCATCACCGTGAATCTCGTGTCGCCCGGGTCAACCGACACCGAGGCAAACCCGGCAGACGGTGAAAGTGCTGATTTCCAGCGGGGCCTTACGTCGCTCGGGCGTTTTGCGCAGCCGCGTGAAATCGCTGATGTTGTCGCATTTCTCGCAAGCCCTGCTGCAAGCATGGTGACCGGCACGGTCGTTGCCGTGGATGGAGGCGCGAACGCGTAAACCGGTCACGCCGGCAAAGGCGATTGAAGTCGGGCTTATCCATTTTCCCTCTCCTGGTCTGGTTCGATGGCCCACCCGGCTACGCGCGTGCGATCATCCGGCCGACGATGCTCATTGCCCGGCCGGGACGATGACGACGCGCCCGAGGATGGAATTGCTTTCGGCATAGGCGTGGGCCTCGGCGGCAGTTGCGAGCGGAAACGTCCTGTCCACGATCACCTTGAGATCACCAGTTGCCGCCAGCTGCAGTATCCTGGAAACCGTAAGGTAGACATCCGGTTTTTCCAATTGTGTTCCCATGAAGACGCCGAAAAGCGACTGGTTCGCCTGCAGCGCCGGCCACAGATCGATACTGAGCTGCGAACCGCCGGCGTTGCCGACGAACACCAGACACCCCTCGGGGCGGAGCGCCGCCAGGGAATCCTGCAGGGTCGCCCCTACCGGGTCCACGACCAGATCGACGCCGCGACCTTCCGTCAGGCGCATGACCGTATCGACGACGTCGGCCGAGCGATGATCGATCGCATGATCGAGACCAAGTTCGACAAGGCGTTCGGCCCTTTCGATCCCGGAGACAGTTGCAAGCACCGTCGCGCCTGCCAGATGCGCGAGCTGGATGGCGGCGAGCCCGATGCCGCCGGCGCCGGCCTGGATGAGGACCGTTTCGCCACGCTTCAAGCCACCCCTTGCGAAAAGGCAGTGATGGGCGGTTCCGAACGCGATCGGTAGCGCCGCGGCCTCGGGCATGTCGAGGCCTTCCGGCACCGGCCAGGTCCGGCTGGCGGTGACAGCACGCAACTCCGCATGCGACCCGGCGAGATCGAAGCTCGTCACCTTCTGGCCGACATGACGATTCTTCACATTCTCTCCGACCGCGATGATTTCACCGGCGGCCGCATAGCCGACGACAAAGGCTGGATGGGGTGGAGGCGTGGACGCGCGATTGATCAGGTCGCCGCCCTCGATGGCGGCAGCCTCGATGCGGATCAGGACGCCATCGCTCGGGCAAACCGGATCGGGCACATCCGCGTAACGAAGGACATCGGGCGGACCGGGGTGATCGTAGATGGCTGCTTTCATGGTTCTCTCGCTGCCCATCACTCGCTTGGGAGAAGAGTTGAACGCATCACCAACGGGAACTGCGCCGGTTGCCACTTCATTTCGTGATGAATTCCAGAAGGTCGGCGTTCAGCACATCCGCGTTCACGGTCAGCATCCCGTGCGAGAAACCGGAATAGGTCTTCAGCGAGCCGTTCGGCAGCAACTTGACCGCCTTAAACGCCGAGGCAGCGATCGGAACGACCTGATCGTCCTTGCCGTGCAGCACCAGCGTCGGCACGGTGATCGCCTTGAGGTCATCGGTCTGGTCGGTTTCCGAGAAGGCTTTTATGCCGTCGTAGTGGGCCTTGGCGCTCCCCATCATGCCCTGCCGCCACCAGTTCTGGATCACGCCTTCATGAACCGTCGCGCCCTCGCGGTTGAAGCCGTAGAACGGGCCCGACGGAACGTCGCGGAAGAACTGCGCGCGGTTGCTGGCCAGTGCCATCCGAAAGCCGTCGAAGACCTCCATCGGTGTGCCCTCCGGGTTGTCGCCGGTCTTCAGCATCAGCGGCGGAATGGCGGCGACGAGGACGGCCTTGGCCACCCGGCCCGCAGGTTCGCCATGTCGCGCCACATACCGTGCCACTTCGCCGCCGCCGGTGGAATGGCCGATGTGAACCGCGTTCTTCAGGTCCAGCGCCCTGGCGACGGCAAACGCGTCGGCCGCATAGTGATCGATGTCGTGACCGTCGGCGACCTGCTCCGAGCGTCCGTGGCCGCGCCGGTCATGCGCGACGACACGATAGCCCTTTGACAGGAAGAAAAGCATCTGCGCGTCCCAGTCGTCGGAGCTGAGCGGCCAGCCATGGTGAAAGACAATCGGCTGGGCGTCCTTGGGACCCCAGTCCTTGTAGAAAATCTGTACACCGTCGTCGGTCGTGACGAAGCCCATGGTGTGTTCTCCTTCCAGAGTGTCTTGGGTGGCAGGCCCTGCGGCATGCGCGGTACCGAATGGAAAGGCAAAGCTTGCGGCAAGCGCCGAGGCCGAGATCAGGACGTCGCGGCGGGTGAGCGGCAGGCCAAGGGTGAAGGTGGGAGGCATCGGGGAGTCTCCGCGAGTTGTTCAAAAGGGGGCGCGGTGGGATCACACGCAGTCGCCGCACACGAACGGGTCTATTACGGCGGGTCAGATCGAGCCGCTTCGGCGGAAGGCTTCACCGCTGCCAGGTCAGCCAGGGCCAGCATCCGCGTACGTGGATTTATCGCTGACATCACAAGGCTTCCCTGTGAGGAGAGGATGGCGAGGGCCGGCGAACGGATCGATTCCGACCCTCACCGAAATACTCGCCATCCCGGCCGGGATCAGCCGGCTACTGGCGTGTTGAGAAGCTGTTGCTCCCAAAGATAGGCGATGCCGCTGCCGCCGAAGTGCTGGATGAGAATCTCGGTCAGCTCCTCGACATGCTCGGTGCGCGCCCAATCGCGTTGCCATTCGCCGGCGAGCGCCATCACGGTCATCACGTTCGCGCCGGCCGCGATCATTCGCTGGATGGCAACTTCGTGAGACTCCTTCGAAATCCCGCCCGACGCGTCGGTGATCACGGTCACGTCCCAGCCTTCGCCGGCGGCCTGGATCACCGGCATTGCGACGCAGACCTCGGTCCACAGGCCGGCGATGATCAGCTGCTTGCGGCCGGTCGCCTTGACGACGTTCACCACATTCTCGTCCTGCCAGGTGTTCACCCAGGTGCGATCGATGACTTCCTGGCCGGGGAATACGTCGGTGATCTGCTTGAAGAGAAGTCCACCGCGTGCCGCGATCACGCTGGTGAGAATGGTCGGAACATCGAAGGCTTTTGCCAGCTTCGCCAGCGCGGTCGTGAGGTTGACCACAGCTTGCGGATCGTGGCTGTTCAGGTTCGCGAGCTGATAGGGCTGGTGATCGATCAGAACGAGGACCGAATCTTCGGGGCGAAGAAGCGAATCGAGGCCGTTACGAGGGGTCATCAGGACTTCCTTTCTCTGCCGCCATGGACGGCGATGGGTTCACGGGAGACATGCGCCAGCAGGCGACGTTGCCGGACGCAATTTGTCGTTCCTTTTGGGGATGCGGTAGTGCCATAGTCGGGCAAGCTGTGTCGCGAAACGAGGAACGCCGGAATGGACATCGAAGATCTACAGACATTCGTCGCAGTGGCCGACGCCGGGGGCGTATCGGCCGCCGCGCGCCGGCTTGGCGTCTCCAAGTCAATCGTCAGTCGACGGCTCTTTCGGGTCGAAGCGGAGCTCGGCGTCCAGCTTCTTGCACGGACGACCCGCGGCGCGGCGCTCACGGAAGCGGGAATCACGTTCAGGGATCATGCGGCCAGAGCCAGCGCCGAGATCGATACCGCCAGGGAAACGATCCTCCCCACCGGTGAGCTGCGCGGCCGCCTGAGGGTTGCGATGCCGCTGACTTTCGGCCCGACCCACTTCGCCCCGGTGCTCGCGGACATGGCGCGTCTGCACCCGCAGCTTCACATCCAGACCTCCTACAGCGATCGCTTCGTCGATCTCATCGCAGAAGGTTTCGATTGCGCGATCCGGGGCGCATACCTTCAGGACTCAAATTTGATCGCGAAGCGTGTCGGGCCGATCCATGGGAAGCTCGTCGCCAGCCCGGATTACATCAAGGCGCACGGGTCGCCTGAGACCCCGGACGAACTCGTCACCCATCAGGCCCTCATGCAGGGAACGGAAGCCTGGCAGTTCATGGATGGCAGCAAGATCGTCACGGTCCAGCCGCAGGGCCGGTTCAAGGCCGACAGCGCCACGGCGCTTGCCGCCGCGGCGGCGGCAGGTCTCGGCATCGCCTGGCTTCCCGATTGCATCACATATGAATATGTGGCCTCCGGCGCGCTGGTCCCGATCATGACACGCTATCCGGTGCCTCCGGGGGCCACGTATGTCGTCCGCCCGCCGGGTCAGCATCCCACACGGAAAGTCCGGGTTCTCACCGACATGCTGACTGAGTATTTCGCACGAAATCCGGACGTTTGGGGTCGCGACGGCTAGGACGCGGCCGCTGCGAAGCCCCCGTCAGGAACCCGCGTTCGATAGCGGCTCCATAGCGAGGCGCCGAGCTCGACCCCGCCCGCGTTCCGCAGGGGACGCGCGACGAGTCGGCAGACGTCGTCGACCAGGTCGTCCGCAGCAATGTCGGGATTTATGATTTGGCATCGTCGTACGCGCGGCGACACTCCTTAACGGAGTGCAGATTGTCCTGAATCCAAAAATTAAGCCCCTCAAGGGCGCGCAGAACGCTGCCACCCATTTCGGTCAGCTCATATTCGACACGCGGTGGCACCTCGGGATAATAGTGGCGCGCGACGAACCCGTCGCGTTCGAGGTTGCGCAATGTGAGCGTCAGCATGCGCTGAGTGATATCATCAACCTCTTTCTTGAGCGCTGAAAAGCGAAGTCGCTGCCCCTTCGCCAGCCAAAGGCGCCAGAGGACTGGAACAGTCCATTTGTCGCTCAGGAGCGTGCAAACTCCGTTTGACGGGATAGGCCTGAACAGCCGATCATTCTCTGATCTTTGCAGCGTGTCGGCATGGATCTGCTTGTCCAAGGGTATCATCCTTGTGCCTGATGCTGAAAAATGTGCCGTCTTCCGGCAGCATTGAATTCGTATATATGGATAGCCCTTGTTTAACGCGAGGGTTTCAAGTGACCAATAGCAAACGTCCTGTTCTGGTTTTCGGCGCGACCGGGCGGCAGGGAGGATCTGTTGCCAAAGCTTTATTGAGGAACGGATGGCCTGTTCGCGCGATTGTTCTGAATTCCGCCGATGACGCATCTTTGGAATTGCAGAATGCAGGCGTCGAGTTGGTGGAGGGCTCATTCGAAGACGCGGATGTGATACGCTCGGCTACGAAGGACGTCCATGGGGTTTTCAGCGTGCTACCGGCCACCTTGGCGGCAGAGGACGAAGTCCGTTACGGAGTTTTGATCGCCGATATCGCTACAGAAGCCGGCGTCGACCATTTTGTTTATTCGTCGGGCGCCAGCGTTGGAGATGAACCGACGGGCGTCCCGCGTTTCGATGCCAAGTCTCGCATCGAGGCCCACGTTCGGGAACTTTCCATCACCGCGACCATCATCCGGCCGATGATCTTCATGGAGATGCTCGTACGGCCCGGTTTCGGTTTGGATGAGGGCCGGCTGGTGTCTCTGATCAGACCGGAACATTCAATTCAGCTTACTGCCGTCGAAGACATCGGCAAATTTGTTGCCGCGGTGTTGGCCGACAAGGCCCGCTTCGGTGGCGTGACGTTGAAGATCGCAAGCGACCGCGTGACGGGCCATGACCTTGAGGCTGCCTTTACCGAAGCGACCGGTCGCCCGATCACCTACGAACGCTTTTCCGATGACGTTCTCGCAGCGAACGCGGACCTCGCGCACATGGCAAAAAGCCTGGAAGGTGGCCCGCTTGCAGAACGTGTCGATTTCGACGCCATGCGTGAGATCAACCCGGAATTGCTGTCTTTCCGATCCTGGCTCGCGGGCAGTGGACGCAGGGCGCTGGCCGAAGCATTGGGAACAAGCAGTATACCGGGCTGACACCGCCTTCAATCATAAGGTCCCAAAAACCGACGGGCAGGGTCACCCGGTTCGGATACATGCGCTCGCGCGTTTATTCAAGAGGACCACATGGAGGGGAACAGCGTTGCTATGGTTCTCCATCGTCGTTCCCGGCCCGCCGTTCAACGCCTCCATTCACGCCGCGGCCTGATCTTCGCGCGCGTCATAGCTGCGCTGGCAGTTTTGAATCACATCGATGTTCTCGACCGTCCAGTCGAACAGGATCGAGAACGGCCCTTGCAGCGATCGCCCGAGCGGCGTCAGCGCATATTCGACGCCGAGCACGCGCCCGTCCAGAACCCTGCGCGTCACCATGCCGTTGCGCTCCAGCTTGCGCAGCGTCTGGGTCAGTACGCGCTGGGTCACGCCGTCGAGGCGGCGCTTGATGGCATTGAAGCGACGGGGCTCGTTAAGCACCGCCAGCACCATCATCGACCATTTGTCCGCGATCTGGTCGAGGATCACCCGGCTCGGGCAGTCCGCACGGTAAACAGGGTCATTTTCACTTGTCGGTTCATCCATCGGTATCCTCCGGCATCCCTGGGATGCTTCAGGTGCGTAATTGACGCTAGGTATTCGATGAATACTTTGAGGTCAATGCGCGAACACCAGCGCCAGAGTTTCCCGAAGAACAGAGATTACATTATGACAGACACAGATTTCGGCCGGCTTCGAATCTTCCGGGCACACGGCATCGCGACGATCACGATCGACAATCCGCCGGTAAACGTTCTCGATGTCCCCTTGATGAGCGAGATACGCCGCTTTCTTCTTTCCGTTCGTGATGATCCGGACACCCGCGTGCTGGTTTTCCAGAGCGCCGATCCGGAGTTCTTCATTGCCCATGTCGACATGACGTTGATCGATGAACCGCATGCCTTCGACGAGCTTGCGCGCGATGCGCCGAAAGGTCTCAACCCGTTTCAGGCATTCGGCGAGCTGCTGCGGGAGCAGCCGCAGGTGACGATCGTCAGGCTCGCCGGGCTGGCGCGAGGCGGCGGAGCGGAGTTCGTCGCGGCGGCCGACATGGCGTTCGCCGCCGAAGGGCGGGCGGGGCTTGCCCAATGCGAGGCGCTGATGGGCATCACGCCCGGAGGCGGAGCCACGCAATATCTGTCCAGCCGGATGACGCGAGGCCGGGCTCTTGAAGTGATCCTCGGAGCCGATCTCGTCGATGCGTCGACGGCGGAGCGTTACGGATGGATCAACCGGGCGCTGCCGGCCTCTGAACTCGACGGCTTCGTCGACCGGCTGGCGCGCAACATCGCCGCCTTGCCCGAAGGCGTCATCGCCGCTGCCAAGAAGGCAGTGCCTCCCGTAGACCTGCGAGATGGCTTTCGCCGTGAGCACGACGCCTGGTCGGGGCTGTTCGCGCGTCCCGCTGCCGAAAAGCTCATCCGGGGCGGGCTCAAGGCCGGCGCGCAGACCAGGGAGGGTGAACGGAACCTGGAAGGCCTGCTCCGTGGGCTGGAAGTGTGACGTCCCCGAGCTGAAGCAAGACGGCGAAACCTCTGCGGCGAAATATCTCGCCGCAGCCATCATCTGGATGCAATGAATGTCGATTCAGCCTGGAACAAAATAGCATCCAGATTTATCTCCCCCGTGGGGGAGAAAAAGGCGACAAAGAATTGTAAAAAAGCGAGCAAAATCAATGCTCTAAAATAGGAAATGGTGCCCAGAAGAGGACTCGAACCTCCACGCCTCGCGGCACAGGTACCTGAAACCTGCGCGTCTACCAATTCCGCCATCTGGGCGACGGAGAGCCATGTACGGGTGTGGCCTCTCCCTGTCAACTGGCTTTTTGAAGTTTCCATGTCAGTCGTTGAAAAACTTCGTTCGCCACCCCGAAGCGGGCCTTACGCTTCGCCGCTTTCCTTCGTCGCGCGGTCCACATGGCCGAGGTCGCGGTCCGGGTCGATGATGTCGCGCACCCGCTGTTTCAGGTCCTTCGGTCCCGGGAAACCGCCGTCCCGCTTGCGCTCCCAGATAATTTCATCGTTCACCCGGATCTCGAAATTTCCGCCGGTGCCGGGGATCAACGCCACCTCGCGAAGGGAGTCGCCGAAGGTCTGCAGGAGTTCCTGGGCCATCCACCCGGCTCTCAGCAGCCAGTTACACTGGGTGCAGTAGAGAATGGCAATGCGCGGTTTTTCCATCGGATTCTTTCCTTTCGCCGGTTCAAGCCGGCATCACAATAATGTCACCTGTAATAGTCAAGTTTTTGAATGCGCGCATCTCGACATGCATGCCTCCAGCGGCAATTTGTGACTGCGACGAACAACCCGTCCCAACAGCCAATCCAAGAGGTCCTCCCATGGCTCTCCAGTCCACCTCCCACTCCCGCCTTTTCATTCCGGCGCTCGCGCCTGTCTATACGTCCACCCACGAGATCGTCGAGACGATCCTGCGCGTCGTCGCTGGCGTGCTGCTCGTCACGCACGGTTTCGGCAAGATCACCAATCCTTTCGGCGCGGTCGGCATGGTCGAGAGCCTCGGCTTCTATCCCGGCGTCTTCTGGTCACCGCTCCTGGCGATCACCGAATTTTTCGGCGGCATCCTCGTCGCCATCGGTCTCTTCACCCGGCCGGCCTCCTTCGCCGCGATGATCGTGCTGCTCGTCACGGTCTATTTCCACGGCATCGTGCAGGACCAGGGCCTGATGGGCGCCGAGAAATCCATCCTCTGGGCCGCCATCTTCCTGTTCTTCGCGTTTCGCGGCGGCAACAGCCATTCGGTCGACGCCCGCCTCGGCCGCACGTTCTGATCCTGCGGAAGGGCCGGGGCCTCAGGTGCTCAGTCCTTCCCTTCGAGAGCCAGCCGCACCACGGTTCCGAGGTCCGATTCTCCATGGCCGAGCGCGGCTGCCGCCCTGAAGCTCGCATGCGCCGCCTCGATGGCCGGTATCGCGACGCCGAGGCGGGCGGCGACGTCGAAGACCACGCCCATATCCTTGAGGACGCCTGAAACGGGAAAGCCGACACTGTCCGTCTCGCCGAGGATGACGGGCAGGCGCGATGTCATGGCCGGGCTTGCCGCCGGGCTGCCGGAGAGGATCTCGATCATCTTGTCGCGCAAAAGACCGGCCTTGCCGCCAAGCTGCACGGCTTCCTTCATGATCTCCCAGAACCCCATCAGCATCATGTTGTTCATCAGCTTGGCGGAAGCGCCATTACCCAGCCGGCCCGCATGATGGATGCGGTTGGAAAGGGCCCCGGCCACCGGCAGGAAACGCCGGAAATCCTCCTCCGCGCCGCCGATATAAAGACCTGCCGTGCCGGCAAGCAGCATTTCCGGCCCGCCGGAAACCGGCGCGTCGAGGAGGGTCGCTCCCTTCTCCGCCATCGCGCTCTCGTGGACGCGCAGCGTTTCGGGGCTGACCGTGCTCGTATCGACGATCAGTTTTCCGGCAGGGCCGGCTGCGGCGAGGCCGTCGAGCACGGCATGCACGGCGGCATCGTCCAGCAGCGCGAGGATGACGATATCCGAGGCGGCCGAGAGCGAGGGCAGGTCGCCTGCGGCCGCAATCCCGAGGCCTGCCGCTCTTTGCGGCGAAAGGCCGCTGCGGGTCCAGCCCGTTACCGGAAAGCCCCGTTTCGCCAGACGCTCCGCCATGGCGCTTCCCATGCGGCCGAGCCCGACGATACCGATACGATCTCCCGTCATTGATATCTTCCCGTCGATTGCGACATTACCCGAGTTAAAGCAGAACGGGCCGGTTGCGTCTTCCTGATTCTGAATTGCGGAAGGCCGGCCTGGCATCCACGGCAGGCGCCGAACGGTGAGCGGCGAAGAGGGCAGGGGAAGAGATATGGCGAGCGAGCGCGAGAAGATGGAGGCGGGGGACTGGTATTCCTGCCTCGATCCGGAACTCGACGGCCTGCGCCGGAAGGCCCGGATCGCCTGCCACGTCCACAACACGATGCCGCCCGACGAGCGGGGGGCTATGGCGCCGGCGTTGCGCGCGCTTTTCGGGGCCGCGCCCGGCAGCGCCTTTCTCGAAGCGCCGTTCCACTGCGCCTATGGGTTCAACCTCTTCCTCGGCGAAGGCGTCTATCTGAATGCCGGCTGCACGGTTCTCGACACCGAACCGGTCCGGATCGGCGCGCAAACCATGCTGGGGCCTTCGGTGCAGCTCTATTGCGCCGATCATCACCGCGATCCGGTCCTTCGCGCCCGGGGCCTCGAGATCGCCCGGCCGATCACGATCGGCGCGGATGTCTGGATCGGCGGCGGCGCGATCATCCTCGGCGGCGTGACGGTCGGGGAGGGGGCGATTGTCGGCGCGGGCGCCGTCGTCACGCGGAATGTCCCGTCCGGCGCCACGGTGGCCGGCAATCCGGCCCGGCCGATCGCGCCGCGCGGCTGATTCTCTTTTTGGTGCACGTAAAGATTGGATTCAGCATTTCTTGGTAATTTTCCGTTAGCAAATCCTGTCACGGGTTATCGACGGAGCGGGGGCTGCCGTCCTTTGGTTGTTTTGCGTACGGGTTCCAAATGCGTCTATCGGCTGTACCAGCTCTCTTTCTCGCCTGCCTTGCCCTGAGCGGCTGTGCCTCCAGTTCCGAGCCGGAGAACCTCGTGGCGGGCGTCGCCATGAAGGAAACGACGGGGTCCGTCATCCAGCCGGCAGCGCCCGTTCCTTCGGTCGGCGTCGGCAAGTCTTCGCGCATCGCCGCGCCTCAGGCGGAAACGCTCGCATGGGCGGGGGCGATGCCGGAGCCGAAGGCCTTCGCGCAGCAGAGGACGGTCGGCATGCCCCTTCCGTCCGAAAGACCGGTCGCCATGCTGATGCCGGAAAGGCCCGACGTCCAGCCGGCGCCGGGCCGCGGGCGCATGCAGATCTACAGCCGCCGCTTCCGCGACGCCAAGCCGATCAATTTCGGCCGCGTGTCGCCGCGCGATTATCCGGTTCATGGCGTCGACGTGTCGCGCTGGCAGGGCGATATCGATTGGGCGAAGCTCCGCAGCCAGGGTGCGAACTTCGCCTATATCAAGGCGACCGACGGCGGCGACCACCTCGACCCGATGTTCAAGACGAACTGGCGCAAGGCGGGCGAGGCCGGCCTGAAGCGCGGCGCCTACCACTTCTTCTACTGGTGCCGCACCGCCGGCGAGCAGGCCGACTGGTTCATCCGCAACGTCCCGCGCGATCCGGACGCGCTGCCGCCGGTCATCGACGTGGAATGGAACGGCGAGTCGAGCTGCAAGGCCAAGCTGTCGCGCAAGCGCGTATTGGAAAAGATGCAGGTCTTCATGGACAAGATCGAGCGCTATTACGGCCAGCGCCCGATCATCTACACGGCGCCGGATTTCTACGAGGACAACCTGAGCGGCGAGCTCACCGACTACCCGTTCTGGTTGCGTGCCGTCGCCCAGCATCCCTCGAAGGTCTATCCGGGCCGCAAGTGGCTCTTCTGGCAATATTCCGGCTCCGGCCTGTCGCATGGCGTGGATGGCAAGATCGACCTCAATGTCTTCCACGGCAGCGTGGAACAGTGGCACAACTGGATCTCGCCCCGCGCAAGCTGAAATTTTCTGAAGGTTGCATCGGGAACAAATCCTTCCGGCGGACATTGTCTGCCAGAAGGAGGAAGCAATCATGACTTTTGATCCCAATGACAGACAGCCCGAATACCGTCCCGAGCCGGTCACCAGCCGGAGCACCTCGTGGGTGGCCTGGGTCGCCGTGATCGCCGTCATCCTTGTCGGCGCCTTCGTGTGGTCGCAGATGGGCGGTTCGCCCACCGATACCCAGACCACGTCTTCGACGACACCGCCGGCAGCGACTGGCCAGTCGCCCGCACCGGCACCTGCCACGCCGGCCGCTCCGCCGGCGAACAACGCTGCACCGGCGACTCCACCGGCAGGCGGCGGCGCAGGCGGCACCGGCTCGCAGCCGTAAGCCGGCGAGCGGAGAAAACCAAGCCGGCTGCCTTTCGGGGCGGCCGGTTTCCTATTGTCCGTTCGGGACCGTTCCGACGGGTTCTGCCTGGAGAGCCTCCGCCTGGGGCCAGCGCTCCAGCGCCTGGCGTCCGAGATCGGTCAGCGCATAGACGCCTTTTTCCACGCGTTCGAACCAGCCGTAATGATTGGCAAGCAGGATCGGACCGGCATTCGCCGCCGCCGCCTTCAGGTCGCGCGGGCGGAGCGGTCCACTCGACAGTGCCGCCGCGCAGGCGAGCGCCTGCTGGCGATAGGCGGTCATGACCGGTATTCTGGCGCTGCCGCCGACGGCCGGGTCGCCGCGGCGCTTGCGGTGTTCCCTGATCAGCCGCGTGCGGCGCTTCGGATTGGTGCGCGGCATCGGCGAGACCGAACTGACGATGACGCTGACCTCGCCCGTATCCGACACGCCGAGCATGCCGATGCCGAGCCTTCGGCAGAGATCGCGATACCGGCGGTCGGCCTCGCGGCCCCGGCCCCTGGCGGATATCCGCGCCGCGATCCAGACCTCGTCGGACGCATTGGCGCGGTCCACCGCCTGGAGGATGAGTTCGAGATTGAAGGCGAGCTTCAATTCGCAAATCACCACGACGGGCGGATCGGCCTCGCTCAATCCCATGAGATCGCATCCGCCCACCTCGCCCTTCACCTGATAGCCGAAGCTTTCGAGAAAGGTTTTGACGGGCTGGTAGAGCGTGGTTTCCATGAGATCCGGCCGGAGGGAATCAGTCGCCGGAGGCTAGCATGAATGGTCAATCTATTTGACCGGTTCGTCGTCGATGGTCAGCCTGGCGCTATGGTTGAGCAGCAAGGCGAGGTTTTTCGCCGCTTCCGGCGTCATCCCGCCACTCAGCCTGATGGCCGGACCGTTCATCGGACCCCGGATGAAGGGAGACATCAGCAAGGTGCCGTCGGCGCGGATGTGGATCTGCCTGCCCGCCCTGCTTCCCGTGAATACCGCCGCGGCCGCGGCGCTTTCATCCGTCAGGAGGACGTCGACCGCACCGCCGGGCGGCACGTCGTCCCGGGCCACTTCGGCCTTTGCGACCTTGAGTTCGAGCATCTCCGCCAGGGCAGCCGTCTGACCCAGGATGGAAATCGCAAGGCCGGCCACGAGCTTTGCAAACATCGGAACCTCCTTCGTCTGCGCGCGACATTCAGGGATCTAGGGCGAACGGGCCGGACGTCATCCCCGCCGGTTGCGCAGCAGCGTGCGGGCCGAGGTGTGCGGCTCCGCCAGATGGTCGGCTTCCAGCGAGGAGAACATCCAGTCGATGAACACGCGCACGATCGGCGCCGATCGCATCGCCGGCCGGCAGGCGACGTAGAACGCGTCGTTCGCCGTCACGCTCAGATCGAACGGCACGACGAGTTCGCCGCGGGCGATCAGGTTGCTGGCCGTGATCGTGTCGCCGAGCGCTATTCCCTGTCCGTGCAACGCGGCCTCCGTCGAGAAACGCGCGTCTCCCATGAAATGCTGCTGCCGCCGCGGCAGGTCGATCGCGTCCGCCGCCGCCAGCCAGATGTTCCATTCGCGCCCGTCCGCATCGCCGTGCAGGAGCACATGGTCCTCGAGATCGCGCATGGAGCGCAACGGCCGGCTGTTCAGAAGCGTCGGGCTTGCCACCGGAAAAAGCTTCAGATTGCTCCACAGCCGCGTCCAGGCATCCGGCCAGTTGCCGTCGCCATAGAGGATGCAGACATCGATATCCGACGAATGAAGGTGCGCCGGGTCGTTGGAGGCGGCGATCTTCAGCCTCACTCCCGGAAACTGTTCGGTGAAGGAGTTGAGGCGCGGCACGATCCAGAAGGAAAGCAGCGCCGGCACGCAGGTGATCGACAATTCTCCCGTCGTCGCCGGCCGCTTCATCTGGGCCGTCGCGGCGGCGATCTCGCCGAAGGCCTGGGTGACGGCGGGCAGCAGCAGCGCCCCTTCCGAGGTCAGTTTCAGCCGCTTCGCGCCACGCTCGAACAGCGTCACGTTCAGCGACTCCTCTAGCGCCTTGATCTGGTGGCTGACGGCGCCGTGGGTGACGTTGAGTTCCCGGGCCGCGGCGGAAACCGAGCCCCGGCGGGCCGTCGCCTCGAAGGCGCGCAACGGGTTCAAGGGCGGCAGGCGGCTCGTCATCTTGATCCTTCTTGTGAGTTTTTCTCACGTCAACTGCTAGAACAATCTCAATTGCTTTTCCATCCTCTCCTGACCGATAATGATGAAAACAAGGGCGACGGCCCTGAGGGAACAAAATTTAGGCTGCGCTGGAGCGCGCCGTCAGGACAGGCGAGGCGATCATGACATTCGACGCAAAGAAGCTCGACGAGCTGCGGGCGAAATATTCCGACAGCCGGGGCGGGCAGATCTTCGACGAGAAGTTCCGCCGGGTGGGCGACAAGATCTTCGACAAGGCGGGCACGCGCGTGGCGCCTTATGCCGGCATTCCGACACTGCTCGATGCGCCCTACAGGCCCGTCGATGCGGAGAACCCGGATTTCGGCGACCTGCAGGTGGCGATGGTCGGTATGCCGATGGACCTCGGGGTCACCAACCGGCCGGGCTCGCGTTTCGGGCCGCGGGCCCTGCGCGCCATCGAGCGCGTTGGACCTTACAACCATGTGCTGGAATGCGCGCCGACCCACGAGCTGCGCGTGGCCGATATCGGCGATGTGCCGTTCCGCAGCCGCTACCGGCTGGAAATGAGCCATGACGACATCGAAAAACGCATCGGCCAGATCGTCGGCGCGGGCGTGCTGCCGCTTTCGGTCGGCGGCGACCATTCAATCACCCATCCGATCCTGAAGGCGGTCGGAAAGAAGGCTCCGGTCGGCCTGATCCATATCGACGCCCATTGCGATACGAGCGGCTTTTTCGACGAGACGAAGTTCCACCATGGCGGTCCCTTCCGCAACGCAGTGCTGGACGGCGTGCTCGATCCGGCCCGCACGATCCAGATCGGCATCCGCGGCGCCGCCGAATATCTCTGGGAATTCTCCTACGAGTCCGGCATGACCGTCATCCATGCGGAGGAGGTGACGGGCCTCGGCATTCCGGCAATCGTCGAGAAGGCGCGACAGGTCGTCGGTGACGGTCCGACCTATCTCTCCTTCGACGTCGACAGCCTCGATCCCAGCTTCGCGCCGGGAACCGGCACGCCGGAAATCGGCGGGCTCACCACGCGCGAGGCGCTGGAGCTGATCCGCGGCCTCAAGGGCATCGACATCGTCGGCGGCGACGTGGTCGAGGTGGCGCCGCAATACGACGCGACCAGCAACACGGCTCATGCCGGCGCCCAGATGCTGTTCGAAATCCTCAGCCTGATGGTTTTCAGCCCTTCCGTGAAGGGCCGGGCCTGACATAAAATCGCCAATACGAGAGTGGGAACTCACCGGCGGTCAACCGGCCGGGCAATTGAAGGAGAAAATCATGCGTGACATCCTGAACGCCAAACTGGGCCGCCGCGCTGTGCTCGGCGCCGGTCTCGCCGGGGCTTCCATGCTGGCCATGCCGGCCGTGCTGCGCGCCCAGGACAAGAGCCTGAAGGTCGGCGTCTACGGCGGCTACTTCAAGGATTCGTTCGACAAGAACATCTTCGCCGATTTCACCAAGGCGACTGGCATCGCCGTGGAATCCGTGGCCGAGCCGACCGGGGAAGCCTGGCTGGTGCAGCTGGAACAGGCCGCCAAGGCGGGAGCCGCGCCCGCCGACGTCTCCATGATGTCGCAGGTCGCGATCCTGAAGGGGCAGGCGACCGATCTGTGGACGCCGCTCGATCTTGCCAAGATCCCGAACTCCAGGAACCTCATCGAGCGCTTCGTCAACAAATATCCGGACGGCAGGGTTGCCGGCATCGGCGCCGTTTCCTGGTATATCACGCTCGTTTCCAACACCGACGTCTTCAAGGAGGCGCCGGCCTCCTGGGCGGACATGTGGGCCAAGGACAAGGCGGACAAGCTCGGCCTCCTGGCGCTTGTTTCCAACTCCTTCCTGCTGGAAGTGACGGCCAAGACCTTCATGGGCGGCACCCAGGCGCTCGACACGGACGAGGGCATCGTCAAGGCGCTGGAGAAGCTGGCCGAGCTGAAGCCGAACGTCCGCCTCTGGTATCGCGACGAGGCGCAGTTCGAGCAGGCGCTGAAATCGGGCGAGATCCCGATGGGCCAGTATTATCACGACGTCACCGGTCTGGCCGCCGCCGACGGCAACCCGGTCCGCTCCACCTTCCCGAAGGAAGGCGGCATCCAGGATTCCGGCAGCTGGGCGCTGTCGCGCGCCTCGAAAAAGACGGAGGAAGCCCACACCTTCATCAACTACATGTGCCAGCCGGCGATCCAGGCGATCCTGTCGCGCAAGGTGGGCACCGCCCCGACGGTCAGGCGCGACCTGCTCGACCTGACCGACAAGGAATTCGCAGCCGTCTCCTCCGATATCGAGCCGATCATTCCGCGCTACGACCTCTACCAGACCAAGTCCGACTTCCTGAACCAGAAGTGGACGGAGATGATCGCGGGGTAGGCGCGTCTTGCCTTTCTCCCCCTTGCGGGGGAGATGCCGGCAGGCAGAGGGGAGTGGCTCAACATCCTCCTCGTTAGTAGAGTTCGCTGAACCACCCCCTCTGTCATCTCCGATGACATCTCCCCCGCAAGGGGGGAGAAGGGGAGCCTGAGAGGCCGAATGTCCGGATTGAACATAAACCATGTGACGAAGCAGTTCGGCACCTTCACCGCCGTCAACGATGTGAGCCTGTCGGTGCCGGACGGCACTTTCGTCTGCCTGCTCGGTCCTTCCGGTTGCGGCAAGACCACATTGATGCGGATGATCGCCGGCCTCGACCTGCCGACCGGCGGCACGATCGAGCTCGGCGGCGCGGACATCACGCAGGTGCCGACCCACAGGCGCGAGCTCGGCATGGTCTTCCAGTCGCTGGCGCTTTTCCCGCACCTGACGGTTGGCGAGAACATCGCCTATTCGTTGCGCATCCGCGGCGTCGCCGGGGACGTTCAGAAGAAACGCGTCGAGGAACTGCTGGCGATGATCCATCTGCCGGGTTTTGCCGATCGTTCCGTCAACAAGCTCTCCGGCGGCCAGCGGCAGCGTGTGGCGATCGCCCGCGCACTCGCCATTTCGCCGAAACTCTTCCTGCTCGACGAGCCGCTCTCGGCGCTCGACGCGAAGCTGCGCGAGGCGATGCAGGTGGAGCTTCGCCAGCTCCAGCAGCGGCTCGGCATTACCACCATCGTGGTCACCCACGACCAGCGCGAGGCGATGACCATGGCCGATACGGTCGTCGTCATGAACGGCGGCCAGATCCGCCAGGCCGCGCCGCCCGTCGACATCTACCGGCGCCCGGCCGACAGTTTCGTCGCGGATTTCATCGGCCAGACCAACCTGATCCCCGTCGAGGCCGATGGCGCCGGCCGGGCAACGGTGCTGGGCGCCGTGGTCGAGGGCCTGACGCTCGGCCCGGGCGTGGCGAAGGGCATGCTCTCGGTGCGGCCGGAAGACGTGCAGCTCACGGCGCCCGGCAATGGCGCCATTTCCGGCACCGTCACCTTCGTCCGCGATCTCGGCGGTGCGATCGAGACCTTCGTGGAGGCGGGCGGCCAGCAGGTCGTTGCGGTCTCTTCGCCGCGCAGCCGGCCCGACGTGACGGTCGGCCAGAGCGTCGGCATCCGCCTCGACCCGGAGACCAGCGTGGTGCTCGGCAAATGAGACGCGAACCGCCGCAGCGCCTTGCCGACTACGGGCCGCTTTTCTTCCCGGCGGGCATGCTGACCGTTTTCTTCGTGGTGCCGTTCGCCACGATGATCGTGGTTTCCTTCTTCCAGCGGCAGCAGGGCGGCTTCTATACCGCCGCTTTCGTCTTCGACAACTATGCGCGCTTCCTCAGCCTGTTCTTCGGCAAGGTGCTCGGCTTCTCGCTGTTCCTGGCGATCGCGGTGGCCGTGGCCTGCGTGGTGATCGGCATTCCCTTCACCTACCTGCTCTCCCGTGCGGCGCGAAAGATCCAGATCGTCTGGCTGGTGGCGCTCCTGTCCATCCTGTCGCTCTCGGAGGTGATGATCGGCTTCGCCTGGTCGACGCTTTTCTCCCGCACCGCCGGCCTCACCAATCTTTTTGTCTGGCTGGGGCTGATGGAACAGGCGCAGGCGCTGACCCCGAGTTTCGGCGCGGTCATGACCGCCATGACCTACCAGGCCTTCCCCTATACGGTGCTGGTCCTCTATCCGGCGCTCGTGCGCCTCGATCCGACGCTGACGGAAGCGGCCCGCACGCTCGGCGCCTCGCCGGTGAAGGCTTTCTTCACCGTGGTCGTGCCGGCGCTTCGCAACACGATCGTCGCAACGCTGATCATGGTCTTCGTCTTCGCGCTCGGTTGCTATCTTCTGCCTCAGCTGCTCGGCAGGCCGCAGCACTGGACGCTCTCGGTGCTGATCACCGACCAGGCGGTCTACCAGTCGAACATGCCGTTCGCCGCCGCCATGGCCGCTTTCCTCGTGCTGGTCTCGCTGGCGCTGGTGGGGCTCGCCTTCTATGCCGGCCGGCAGAAGGAGGCGAAATGACCGCCCTGCGTCGCCTGTTCTTCCTCGCCGTCGGCCTGTTCCTGGCCCTGCCGCTGATCGTCGTCGCGGGTGTTTCCGTCAACCAGCGCCAGTCGCTCGCCTTCCCGCCGCAGGGCTTTTCGCTTTCCTGGTACGGACAGATCTTCACCAATCCCGAATGGCGCAACGCGCTTTTCGCCTCGCTGACGCTGGCGGCCGCTTCCGCCCTGCTGGCGCTTCTGATCGCGCTGCCGCTCGCCTGGTTCCTGTGGCGGCGCGTGGCGCCATGGGCGAACATCTTCCAGCTTCTCGGGATCGCGCCCTTCACCCTGCCGCCGGTCATCACCGCTCTGGGGCTTCTCACCTTCTGGGCCACGACCGGCTTTTACGGCCAGCCCTGGACGGCGGTGATCAGCCATGGCATCTTTTTCGTCACCCTGCCGCTGGTGACGCTGTCGCTCGGCTTTTCGGCGATCGACCGGTCGCTGGTGGAGGTGGCGGCCACGATGGGCGCCGATGACCGTACCGTGTTCCGCACCGTCGTACTGCCGCTCATCCTGCCCTATCTGGTCTCGGGTTATGCCTTCGCCTTCGTCCTGTCATTGAACGAATATATCGTCGCCTACATGACCGTCGGCTTCACCATGGAAACCCTGCCGATCAAGATCTTCAACGCGCTGCGCTACGGTTACACGCCGACCATGGCGTCCGTGACGGTGCTGTTCCTGCTTGTCGCAGCTCTGGTCTTCGGTCTCGTGGCGCGCTTCGGCGACCTTCCGAAGCTGCTGGGCGCAATGGCAGAGGACAAGTAAGAGGGGGCGGCTGATGAAGATCGCCGGTTTCCAGATGCAGCCGGTCGTCGGCGATATCGAGGCGAACCTCGCGAAGATCGAGGCCGCCGCCGGAAAGGCCGCGGAGCGGGAAGCCGGGCTGCTGATCGCGCCGGAACTGGCGCTGACGGGCTATGGCGCCGCCGACAGGTTCCCCGGCCTCGCAACCCCCGCCCACGGCCCGGTCACTGATCGGCTCTCGGAGATCGCGGCAAGGCACGGCCTTGCCATCGTCGCCGGTTTTGCCGAGCAGACCCACGAGGCAATCTTCAACAGCGCCTTCTTCACCGATGGCAAGGGACAGACGGCCGTCTACCGCAAGTGCAATCTCTACGGTCCCTATGAGCGGCATTGGTTCCGCCAGGAAGACAAGCGCGAGGTGCTGGCCGATCTCGGCGGCATCCGGATCGGCTTCCTGATCTGCTACGACGTGGAGTTTCCGGAAAATGTCCGGCGGCTGGCGAAAGCCGGCGCCGACCTCGTCGTGGTGCCGACGGCACTGCCCAGGGGCTGGTCGGGGGATTTCATCGCCGAGCACATGATCCGGGTGCGCGCCTTCGAGAATCAGGTCTTCGTCGCTTATGTCAACCACTGCGGCACCGACGATCTGTTCGCCTATGCGGGCCTGTCGCGCATCGCCGCGCCGGATGGCAGGCTCGTCGCCGCGGCAGGGGTCGAGGGCGAGGCCCTGATCGTCGCCGGGGTGGACCCCTCGGCCTATGCCCGGTCCCGCGCCGAAAACACCTATCTCGCCGACCTCCCTTGACTTTCGGCGCCCGCCGCATCCCTTCGAAGCGGCCGCATCCATCCTTCAAGTCGAATCCGGACCCGGACGTGAGGCGGCCGGCCTTTCGTCGATTTGGCCTTCGCCGGATGCCCTTTTCTTTGATAATGTCGGATGGCGTTCTATCATCGGCATGGAGGGGGAGTTCATGACACGCATTTCCCGGGCACCGGGCCTTTTACATCCATCGCTCCGGTTCCCTGTGTCTGCCTGGGGAAAGGGCTGCCATGCGGCGGCGCTTTCCCGTGTCGGGGCCGATCCCGCCGATGCCTTCCGGGCTGTGGAAAACTACGTCTGAAGTAGGCTCGACCTCTTTCGAATATAAGGATAATCATCTGGGAACACAGGGGATTTAGAATGGCATCAGATAAAGGAAAGCCACCCGAGGAGTGGACCCAGCGCCGCATTCAGTCGATCGAGGTCGGTTTCCAGGTCATCCGTGCCATGGAGGCCGCCAACGGTCCGCTGCCGTTGCGCGATATCGCCGCTGCCGCCGGCATGCCGCCCAGCAAGGCCCATCTCTACCTCGTCAGCTTCGTCAAGGAAGGCGTGGCGTTTCAGGACCCGGCGACCGGCCATTACGGGCTTGGCCGTTTTGCGATCCAGCTCGGCCTGTCCGCCATCCGCCAGCTCGACGTCGTGGAATTCGCGCGGGAGGAACTGGCGGCGCTGCAACGGGCGACCGGCTTCGCCACATATCTCTCGCTGTGGGGTGATCGCGGCCCCGGCATCGTCTCCAAGGTGGATGGCGAGCGGCAGGGCTCGCTTGCGGTACGCCTCGGTTACGTCCTGCCGCTTCTCAACTCGGCGACGGGCCAAGTCTTCCTTTCCTATCTCGACGAAAGCGAGACCGCGGGCGTGCGGCAGGACGAGATCGCCGCCGCCAGGCGGGATGCCTCCGAGGAAGCCGCCACGCTCGCGCCGCGCATCACGACGGCGAAGGACATAGAGAGGATCGTCGAGACCGTGCGCAGGCAGGGTTACGCCATGACGATCAACAGCATCAATTCCAGCTTCGCCGCCATGGCCGCGCCGGTCTTCGACTACAGCAGCCGCATCGTCGCGACGATCACCGTACTCGGCTCGGACAAGCAGCTTGCCGGCCCGCGGAAGAAAACCGCGCTCGATGCGCTGATGACCGCGACGCACAGGCTTTCCGAACGGCTCGGAGCCCCCGGGCGCGGGCAGAAGGGCGAGGAAAGCGAAACACCGCCGGCAGCGCCGAAACCGACAAGGGCGAAGAGCACGGCGGGGCGGTGAACGGGCTCTTCGCTGCCGGTGACGCTCATCGAGCGGAAGTTGCGATCGATGCCGGGGCAAAGCCGGAATAGCCATTTCCCGATTGCGATATAACAGGCTACCTGATACGTATTTCCGATGCGTCCGGAGGAAGCGGCGGATCGTATTTCAGGAGGAAACGGCTTGAGCAACGACCTGATCGAGGTATGGCGCGGCAGCGCGCGCCAGTGGGAAGTGGACGAGATGGACCACTGGAACACGCAGTTCTATGTCGCGCGCTGTAACGAAGGGCTCGCCATGCTGTTCGGCTTCATGGGGCTGCCCGGTCTCTTCTCGCCGTTATCCGCAACGACGGTGGCCTTCAACGAACACCATATCCGCTTCCACCGCGAGGCGCATGCGGGTGCGCCGCTGCACATGACCGGCGGGTTCCTGCAGGTCGGCGAAATGACGGCCTTCGCCATCTTCGTCCTTCACCACAGCGAGAGCGGGCAGGTGGCCGCGACCTTCCGGGTGCGGCTGACGCATGTGCACGCCTCTGACGGTGTGACGCCGCTGCCGTGGGCCGCCGCCTTTCGGGAAAGGGTTGCGGACGCACTGGTCGAGACCCCCAGGGAGGCTGCGCCGCGCGGGACCGACGACGAGCCGGTGACGCTGACCGCCTCGCGCGAGCAGGCCATGGCGTTCGGCCTGAAGCGCACGGCGATGAGCCTGATCGAGCAGGACGCCTGCGATGCTTTCGGCCGCATGGGGCCGCAGAGGTTCATCGGTGCCGTCGGCGGCGGCGTGAAGCAACTGACCGGGCCGCTTCGGGCAATCGTCGGGGAGCTTGCGGAAACGCCGCCCGGCAGGGTCGGCGGCGCGGTGCTGGAATTCCGTATTCTCTACGGCGAAACGCCCCGTATCGGTGACTGTTTCGAGATCTGGGGCGGGTTGCACAGGACCGACAAGCGCACCATGTCGCTGGTCTTCTGGATGGTCGATCCCGTCACCGGCCGTGTGTTCGGTTCGATGCAGTCCATCGCCATCGTCTTCGACCTGGATGCCCGGGCGATCGTGGAAATTTCGCCGGCCGCAAGGCAGGCTCTGGCGGAACATGTGACGGAGGGATTGGAACTTTGAGAGCGCACCTTGCCGATCCTCCCCGCAAGATCGGCTTGGCAAACTCAGCGAAACTTCTCCGCCGTCGCGACGCAGTTGATCAGCGCCGCCAGCTCCTTGCGCGAGGCGAAGGAGGTTTCCGGGCTCATCGACAGGAAGGCCTTGATGCCGCGCAGGGTCGGAACCGAATTCTTCTCCAGCTGGCCGACGACGCGGGCGATTTCCGCATCGAGCCCATCGGCCGGAACCGTGATGCCGATCAGGCCGAGCATCCTGGCCTCAACCGCCGGAACGACATCGCGGGTGAGCACCATGCGGGCGAGTGCGGCGCGCGATATGCGGTCGGCGAGCGCGTTCAGGACCAATGTCGGGGCGATGTCGTGGTTCATTTCCGGCACCTGGAAGGTGGCCGTCTCCGTGGCGACCGCCACGTCGGCGAGCGCCGCGATGGCGCAGCCGACGCCGGCCGCCTTGCCGCTGACGGCGGCGATGAACGGCACCGGGATTTCGCGCAGGACCTCATAGAAGTCGAGCACCGGATCGGAGATCGCGTTCCTCAGGTCGAACGCCGTGGCGCGAGAGCCGGGCGCCGGCATGGCCGCGGCGCGGCCGGTGCAGAAGTCGGGGCCGTTCGCCTTCATCAGCACGACGCGGGTTTCCGGCGGCATCGATTTCAGCGCGGCGGTGATGGCCTGCGCCATATCCGGCGTCAATGCATTGCCCTTGTCGGGGCGGTTGAGGGTGATTTCGAGAACGTTCTCCCTCGTGGAAATCAGGACTTCGGACATCTCTTCCTCCTCATTGGATTTCCCCCTGCCGGTCGGATTTCGCCTGCTGGATCGCCTGCCAGATGCGGAAAGGCGTGACCGGCATTTCGATATGGGTGACGCCGAGATCGGCGAGCGCATCGGCGATCGCGTTGACGGTCACGCCGAGTGACGGCGTGGTGCCGCCTTCCCCGCCCGGGCGAAACCCGAGCGGATGGCTTTTCGCCGGCACTTCGCTGATATGGGTGTCGAAGCTCGGGAAGTCCGAGGCGCGCGCCACCTGGTAATCCATGAAGGTGGCGGCGAGGTTCTGGCCGGTCTCGCGGTCGTAATGCGACCACTCGAACAGCGCCTGGCCGGCGCCCTGCACGATGCCGCCATGGGTCTGGCCGTCGACGATCATCGGGTTCAGCGCCTTGCCGACGTCGTCCACCGTCGAGTAACGCGGGATATGGCAGGAGCCGGTTTCCGGATCGATTTCGATCTCGCAGACCGCGGCGCCGTAGGGATAGGCAAGCCCGTGGGTCGTCTCGTCGGCAATCGCCGCCAGCACGCCCTGCAGCTCGTCCGGCAGGCCGATCCCCTTTTCGGCGGCGTCCGCCGCCTCGAACAGGCTCACGACACCATTGGAGCCGCGGGCGCGAAAATGGCCTTCGGCATAGTCGACCTCTTCCGGCTTCCCATCGAGCATGAAGGCGGCGATCTTCCTGCCGCGCTCGATGATCTCCGCGGTCGCCTTGTGCATGACGATCGAGGAGAAACGGAGCGACCGGCCGGAATGCGAGCCGCCGCCGGCGGAGACGAAATCCGTGTCGCTGGCGCGGATCTGCACGTTCTCATGGGGAATGCCAAGGAAGGAGCCGACGAGCTGGGCGAAGGCCGTCTCGTGGCCCTGACCCGTGTTCTGCGTGCCGATGACGACGTCGACGGTGCCGGAAGCCGGATCGACGGTGATCTCGGCGCGCTCGCGCGGCACGCCGCTGGTGCCCTCGATATAATTGGAGAGGCCGATGCCGCGATATCTGCCGCGGCTGCGGGCCTCGGCGCGGCGGGCCTCGAAACCGGTCCAGTCGGCCATGTCGAGCACCTTGTCCATGCAGCCGATGTAGTCGCCGTTGTCATAGGCGACGCCGAGCGGATTGGTATAGGGACATTCCTGCTCGGGGATCATGTTGATGCGGCGCAGTTCCACCCGGTCGAAGCCGAACCTGCGGGCGGCGAGGTCGATCATCCGCTCGACGATGTACATCGCTTCCGGCCGGCCGGCGCTGCGATAGGGAATGGTCGGCACGGTATTGGTCATCGCCGCGAGGAATTCCACATGCGCAACGGGCACCCGGTAGAGGCTGGTCATCAGCTGCAGGCCCTTGTTGAGGGGCGTGTAGGAGACCGTATGGGCGCCGATATTGCTGATATTGATCGAGCGGAAGGCGAGGAACCTGCCATTCCCGTCGAGCGCGAGCTTCGCCCGCACATGCAGGTCGCGGCCCTGGAAATCGGAAAGGAACGCCTCGATGCGCTCCGCCTGATGTTTGACCGGCCGGCCGACCAGCCTGGCGGCATGGGGCAGCAGCACGAATTCCGGATAGGTGGCGTTGCGCGTGCCGAAATTGCCGCCGACATCGCGCGGTGCGACGACGCGGACAAAGGCCATGTCGACGCCGAGCGACGCGGCGATCTGCTCGCGCATCATCACCACGCCATGGCCGCCGGAGGCGTGGATCGTGAACCTGCCGGTTGCCGGATCGTATTCGGCCGACGACGAGCGCGGTTCCATGTGCACGCCGGTCACGCGCTGCACCCAGCTTTCGAATTCCACGACATGCGCGGCACCCGCGAAGGCGGCGTCCACGCCGTCCCTGTCGCCCACCTCGCCGCCCAGCGCTCTGTTGCCGGGGACGTGATCCCATATCTGCGGCGCGCCTTCTTCCAGCGCGTCGATGCCGCGCACCACGGAGGGCAGTTCCTCCCAGTCGACCATCACCGCTTCTGCCGCGTCCTTGGCGAGATTGGTGGATTCGGCGACAACCATGGCGACCGCCTCGCCGACGAAACGGGCCTTGTCGGTCGGCAAGGCCCGGTGATGGGTGCGGGCGCGCTCCGTGCCGTCGCGGTTCCTGATGCGGATATCCGAGCCGGACTGCGAACTGCCGATCGCATGCGGGATGGGCCTGATGCCGGCCGCCACGATGTCCTCGCCGGTCAGCACCGCCAGCACGCCCGGCATTTCGAGGGTGGCGGATGTATCGATGCTGCGGATGATCGCATGCGCATGCGGCGAGCGGACGAAAGCGGCATAGGCCGCATTTTCGAACTTCAGGTCGTCGGCATATTCACCCTTGCCGGTGATCAACCGGAGGTCTTCCTTGCGCCTGACGTCTTCACCGATCATGCCGTTCCTCCCTTTCGCACCGTCCGCGGATGCCGGCCGACGGCATTCCGCCTGCGGCTTTGGGCCGTTATGACGCGGAGTGCAAGCTAATTCATAATAGACATATTATATCCGTCAATGTTGAAAATCGAGCCTGGACGGGAATTCCTGAACGGAGGAAGGAAGGCCCGGAGCGATCCGGGCCGGATTTCCCAGGGGAGGGGAATTCGCGGCACGCCGCCTCCGGCATTGGGATCGCCATGCGATTTTTTCGTCTCCCCTGTCGGGAACATCGAGGCCGTTTCGTCCTTGGATCGAGAGCCCCGTCTTATTCAGAGGAGGGGCAATCCCGAAGGAAAGGAACATACGATGAAGGTGACGCAGCATCTCTGGTTCGAAAAGGACATGGAATCCGCCATCCGCTTCTATACGTCGCTGATCCCGGGTTCGTCGGTCGGCTGGGTTTCGGCCATACCCGCCGACACCCCGAGCGGGCCGGCCGGCAGCGTGAAGCTTGCGGGGTTCACTCTCGGCGACCAGCGTTACATGGCGATCGAGGCGGGGCCGCTCGACCCGTTCAACCACGCTTTCTCGATCATCGTCGAATGCGAGACGCAGGAAGAGATCGACCGCCTGTGGGACGCGCTGAAGGAGGGCGGTTCGACGGAACAATGCGGCTGGCTCAAGGACCGCTGGGGCCTCTCCTGGCAGATCACGCCGAAGCGGCTCGGCGAACTGATGAACGAGCCGGACCGCGCCAAGGCAAAACGTGTCACCGAGGCCATGCTGAGGATGGTGAAGTTCGACATCGCCGCCCTGGAGGCGGCAGCGCGCGGCTGAGCGAAAGGGAGGGGAGGGCGCCATCCCGCCGCCTTTTCACCGAAGCAGCGTCCTGGCGATGATCTCCAGCTGGATCTCGTTGCTGCCGCCGAAAATGCTCTGGGAGCGGGAATTGAAATAGACGGCGGAGGCGACCTTGCGCTCCTCGTCGATCTCGCTCTCTTCCGGCAATTCGTGCAACGGCCGGTGCTCTTCCCAGCGCAGCGCGTCCGGACCGAGGATCGAGGCGGCGAGTTCGGCGATCGACTGGCGGATGCGGCTCCGCTCGATCTTCATGGTGGAGGAAGGCACCGAGCCCGGATTGCCGCCGGCTTGCACCTTGGACATAGCGGCAAGCTCCAGCATGTCGTTGGCATCGACATCCGTGGCGATCTCGGCGAAGCGGGCCACAAACAGCGGATCGTCGATCATCTTGCGCCCGTCCGGCAACGGCTCGGAGGCGAGCCGGTGGAGGCGGGTCAGCATGGCGCGCAGCACGCCACCGGCGAAGGCTCCGCCGCGCTCGAATTCGAGCAGGTACTTGGCGATGTCCCAGCCTTCGCCTTCCGCGCCGATGCGGTCGGAGACCGGCACCTTCACGTCGTCGAAGAAGACCTGGTTGAATTCATGCGTGCCGCAGATCGAGCGGATCGGCCGGATGGTGACGCCGGGCGATTTCAGGTCGATCAGGATGAAGGTGATGCCTTCCTGCTTCCTGCCCGTGTCGGCGGTGCGCACCAGCGCGAACATGCGGGTGGCGTGATGCGCCAGCGTCGACCAGATCTTCGAGCCGTTGACGACATAGTGGTCGCCCTCCAGCACCGCCTTGGTCTTGAGCGAAGCGAGATCGGAGCCGGAGCCGGGTTCGGAATAACCCTGCGCCCAGACATCTTCGCCATCAAGGATGCGCGGAAGGTAGAAAGCCTTCTGTTCGTCGGTGCCGTAGCGCATCAGCACCGGCGCGATCATCTTGATCGAGGCGCCGCGGAAATGCGGCTCGCCGGCCCCTTCGCACTCCTGGTCGAAAATGTAGCGCTCGGCGAGCGTCCAGCCGGTGCCGCCATATTGCCTCGGCCAGGAGGGTGCGACCCAGCCCTTCCCGTTGAGCTTGGCCTGCCATTTGAGCCCGATATCCGGATCGGCAAGAAAACTTGGATTCAGCCGTTCGGCGCGCTTCAGGCTGTCGTCCAGATGGGTTTCGAGAAACGCCCGCACCTCGTCGCGGAAGCGGATCTCGTCTTCTGTCATCAACAGATCCATGGCCTTCTCCTTAAACGGGTTCGCGCAGCAGGCTGCCGGACAGCACGGCGGGATCGCCGATGACCTCGCCGTAGCGCTTCAGGTGGTCGGCAGTGGTGCCGAAGGTGTTTTCGATCGCGTAGAGCCGGCGGAACCAGGCGCCGACCGGCATTTCCTCGGAAAATCCCATGGCGCCGTGCAACTGGATCGCCTCCTGCGCAACGACACGCGAAACCTTGCCGATCTTGGCGCGGGCGCCGGAGACGCCGCGGATGCGCATCGCCCGGGAGGCATCGACGGAAAGCGTGGCGAGCAGGGCGGAGGCGCGCGCCTCCTGGCATTTCACCGCCATCTCGGCCATGCGGTGCTGCAGCGCCTGGAAGGCGGCGAGCGGCTTGCCGAACTGCACGCGTTCCTTGGTATAGGCGACCGTCGCATCCATCAGCGCATCCATGATGCCGACCGCTTCTGAGGCGAGCGCCGCATTGGCGCGGTCATGGGCCGCCTCGATTTCGGCAAGCGTGTCGCCGGCATCGAGCAGCGCGGAGGCCGGTACGGATACATTATATAAAGAGAGGTCGCAGGCCCGGCTGCCATCCACCAGCCTGACGGTTTTCCGGGTCAGGCCGGCCGTTTCCCCCGGAACGGCGAACAGCCGGATTTTGTCATCCAGCTTTGCCGAGACGAGGAAGATATCGGCAAACGGCCCGCCGAGGACGAGCGGTTTCTGGCCGGAAAGGCTGTAGCCCGCGCCGCTCTTCATGGCGGTGGCGGAAATGTCGCCGAGGTCGAAGCCGGTCTGTCTTTCCGAATGCGCCAGCGCCGGCCGTGATGTGCCGGCGATCAGGTTTCCGAGGATTTCCGCCTTCTGTTTCCCGGTGCCGAGCTTCTCGACAAGGCTGCCGGCGAGGATGACGGACGCGAGATAGGGCTCGACCACCAGCGCCCGGCCGATCGCCTCCATGATCAGCGAGATTTCGACTGCCCCGCCGCCAAGCCCGCCGTTCTCTTCGGCAAACGGCAGCGCCAGCCAGCCGAGATCGGCCATTTCCGCCCAGATTGCGGCATCGAAGCCGTCACCGGAGTCGAGGATCTTCACCCGCTTCTCGAAGTCGTAGCGGCCCTTGAGGAAACGCTCGGCGCTTTCCTTCAAGAGGAGTTGCTCGTCCGAATAGTTGAGGTCCATGGTCGGGTCTCGCGGTTAAATATATCGAGGTCGCGGGTGCCGTCCCCTCACCCGGCCTCCGCTCCGCTCGGCCACCCTCTCCCCAGGGGGAGAGGAGGGAATAGCAGCGTCGCCGCATATCCCCTTCTCCCCAGCGGGGAGAAGGTGCCGGCAGGCGGATGAGGGGCCGCTTGGCGCATACTTTTAACGAGGGGAGGTGCCTACTCCTCCCGCTTGTAGGCCCCATGCCCCGGGCGGTAGGTCTTCGTGTCGAGGAACTGCGACAGTCCTTTCTCGCGGCCCTTTTCCGGGTCCACGAATGTCGTCTGGTCGGCCTTGGCAGTGAGGTATTCGGCCGACTCTTCCCAGGTCATCTTGCGCACATACTTGTAGGCCATGCGGGCCTGACGCAGCACGGTCGGGTTCTTTTCGAGGAGCACGCGGGCGATCTCGACGGTGCGTTCGCGAAGCTTGTCGGCCGGCACCGCCTCATTCACCAGGCCGAGTTGCTCGGCCATCCTGCCGCCGAATTTCTCGCCGGTCATCACGTAGTACATGGCCTTGCGGTCGTTCATCAGCGTCGAGATCGCCTTGGAAACGACACCGCCGGGGATGACGCCCCAGTTGATTTCCGACAGGCCGAAGACCGCGTCTTCGGAGGCAATCGCCAGGTCGCAGCAGATCAGCGGCGTGAACGCGCCACCAAAACACCAGCCGTTGACCATGGCGATGGTCGGCTTGGCGTAGTGCATCAACAAACGCCATTGCCAGGCGCGGGTCGAGCGGTAGGCGCGCATGCGCTTCACGTCCGAAACGCCGTCGGTGGCGCGGAAGAAATCCTTGAGGTCCATGCCGGCGGAGAAGGCCTCGCCTTCGCCGGTCAGGATGACGACGCCGGCGCGGTCGTCGACTTCCAGTTCGTCGAGCACACGGATCATGTCCTCGGCCAGCCCGACGCTCATGGCGTTGCGCTTGTCCGGGCGGTTCAGCTTCACCCAGGCGATGCCGTCCTCGAACTCGACCTTGACGTTTTCGCCGCCGATATCGCTCGCTTCTATGGCCATCGTGTCTCTCCTAAAAAGGCGCTCGCGCCTTATAACTGGCTGGTGAACTTGGTGACGAGATAGGCTTCCATGCCTTCTGAACCCCCTTCGGAGCCGTAACCGCTCTGCTTGACACCGCCGAAGGGGCTTTCGGTCATGGAGATCGCATTGTTGTTGATGCCGACCATGCCGGCTTCGATCGCGTCGCTGACCATGGTCGCGGTCTTCGCTGATTGGGTGAAGGCGTAGGATGCAAGGCCATAGGGGAGGCGGTTCGCCTGTTCGATCGCCTCCTCGAAGGTGGAGAAGCGGGCGGTGACGGCGACCGGGCCGAAGGGCTCCTCGTTCATGATGATCGCGTCCTGCGGCACGTCGGCGAGAACCGTCGGCTGGAAGAAGTAGCCGCGATTGCCGCCGCGCTCGCCGCCGGCCGCGATCCTCGCGCCGCGGCTCACGGCGTCGGCCACCATGCGCTCCATGGCGGGTACACGGCGGCTGTTGGCGAGCGGCCCCATCTGGCTCTCCGGGTCGAGGCCGTCACCGACCTTCAGCGCCGCCGCCGCCCTGGCGAAACCGTCGACGAACTTGTCGTGGACGCTGTCATGCACGTAGAAACGGGTCGGCGAGATGCAGACCTGACCGGCATTGCGGTATTTCGCGTGCACCATCACCTGAACGGCATGGTCGATATCGGCATCCTCGAAGATCAGCACCGGCGCATGGCCGCCGAGTTCCATCGTGGCGCGCTTGACGCCCGCCTGGGCGGCAAGCACGGCGAGCTGCCTGCCGACATTGGTCGAGCCGGTGAAGGTGATCTTGCGGATGCCTTCCGAGGCGATCAGGTGTTCGGAAACCTCCGCCGGCCTGCCGTGCACGACGTTCAGCACGCCGTTCGGCAGGCCCGCATCCTGCAGGGCTCGGGCGATTTCCAGCACCGTCGACGGCGTCTCCTCGGAAGGCTTGATGACCATGGTGCAGCCGGTCGCGAGCGCCGCGGAAATCTTGCGGGCCGGAATGACACCCGGAAAGTTCCAGGGCGTGAAGCCCGCGACCGGGCCGACTGGCTCCTTGGCCACGAACCAGCGGGCGCCCGGCAGGCGGGAGGGAATGACGCGGCCATAGGTCCGGCGGCCCTCGTCGGCGGTCCAGTCGAGGATATCGGCCGAGATATGGACTTCCGGGATGGCCTCGCCGACGGGCTTGCCCTGGTCGAGCACCATGCGCCGGCCGATGTCGGCGGCGCGCTCGCGGAGAATATCGGCCGCCTTGCGGATGATCCTTGCGCGGTCATAGGCCGTGGTGCTGCGCCAGGTCCTGAAGGCGCGGGAGGCGGCGGCCACCGCCCGGTCCAGATCCTCCGCCGTCGCATGCGGCAAGGCGCCGATCAGCTCTCCGGTCGCGGGGTTGATGACGTCTTCGGTGACGCGGCCTTCCGGGCCGATCCATTCGCCATCGATGAAGAGCTTCAGTTCACCATAGGATTTGGTCTGCATCACGGCTTCCTCCCTCGTGACGGACTATTGGACGGAACGGCGGATGCTGCCCCTCACCCGGCCTCCGCTCCGCCACCCTCTCCGCCACCCTCTCCCCAAGGGGAGAGGGGAACAGCAACGTTGCGGCCCTTCCCTTCTCCCGGCGGGGAGAAGGCGCCGGCAGGCGGATGAGGGGGCGGCACCCCGAAATCTCAACGAGGGCTTGCGCCCTCACCGCACCACGAATAACGCGTCCAGGGCCAGAACCCCGTCCCCCTCGCCATAGACAACCAGCGGGTTGATATCGACTTCGACAATCTCAGGCGTCGAGCGCATCAGCGCGCCGAGCTTCACCACCACGTCGGCGATCGCCTCCACGTCGCGGGCCGGCTGGCCGCGGAAGGGACCGAGCAGTTTGGCGGCCTTGAGCTTGCGGATTTCCTCGATTGCCCGTTCGCGGCTGATATCGGCCGGCAGCAGGCGGGCGTCCGCCAGCGCCTCGATCCAGACGCCGCCCAAGCCTACGAGAACCGTCGGACCCCACTGGTCGCGCTTGGCGCCGACCACCATTTCCAGCCCCTGCCGCGCCATGCCTTCGATTAGTAAGCCGTCGAGCGCGAGACCCGGCTTGTGGGTGGCGATATTGGCATACATCTCTTCATGCGCGGCGCGCACGGCCGTCTCGTCCGCGAGGTTGACGATGACGCCGCCGACATCGCTCTTGTGGGCGAGCTCGGCTGCCTGCGCCTTTATGACGACGGGATAGCCGATTTCCGCGGCGATCTTCACCGCTTCGTCGGCGGTTCTCGCAAGCGCCCCCTTGGGAATCCGGATGCCGAGATCGGCAAGGATTTGCTTGCCCTCATATTCGGGTACGAGACCGGCGGCCGGAGTATATCTCAGGCGCGCGCCTTCCGCAGCACGGTCGCGGGTGGCGGCGAGTGCGGCCGCATAATTCATGACGACGGCCATGGCGCGCATGGCGCGTTCCGGCGAGCGGAAGAACGGAATGCCGCTGTCGCGCACCGCCTTCATGAAAGTCGGATCGAGCGGATAGTCGTCGCCGATGATGTTGAGGATGACCGGTTTTTCGGCCGTCGCGGCGACGGGAATGATCGCATCCGACTTCTTGATCTGCATCGACGGCGAGCCGCCGGCATGCGAAAGAAACACGATGCCGACATTCGGGTCCTTCAGCATGGCGGCCGTGGACGTGCCGAAAATACCGGGATTGGCAAAACCGGTCGTGCCGATGTCGAACGGGTTGTCGACATGCACGTAGGGCGGCACGAGCGAGGTCAGCTCTTCGCGCACTTCCGGCGAAAGCGTCGCGATTGGCAGGCCGACCCGTTCGCAGAAATCGAAGCAGAGGCCGCGGATCGCACCCGAATTGGTGACGATGCCGGCCTCGCCCCGCGGCGGCAGGGGATAACGGGCGAGGATGGCGGCGACGTCGAAGAGCTCGTCGGTCGTCTCGACCAGCGCGACCGCTTCGTTGCGGACAGCGGCCTGCATGGTGGCATGGTCGCCGGCAAGCGCGCCGGTATGGGACTGGGCCGCCTCTTTGCCGCGCTCGCTGGAACCCGGATGCAGCATGACGATCGGCTTGCCGAGTTCGCGGGCGCGCCGCGCGACGGACAGGAACTTCTGCGGATTCTTGACCTGCTCCACATAGACGGCGACGACCGCGTTGTGCTTGTCCTCGATCAGCCATGCGATCAGGTCTTCCGCAGCCAGTACCGCCTCGTTGCCGGTGGCGATGACATAGGAGACCGCGATCTCTCGGGAATGCATGGCGAAGCGGATATTGGCGGCCGTGGCGCCGCTCTGGGCGACGATCGCAACGCGCGAGCGCTCGCCGACACCGCGCAGATCGACGGGCTCGAAGGTGAGCGGAATGCCGTCGACATAGTTCGTATAGCCCATGCAGTTGGGGCCGAGCATGGCGATGCCTGCGTTGCGGCAGATCCCGGCAAGCTCGTCCTGCTGCTGGCGGCCCTCCTCGCCGGCTTCCGCAAAACCCGACGAATAGACGATAACGCCCGCTACTTCGCGCTCGATGCAGGCGGTGACCGATTCCCCGATTGCCGCCTGCGGCACGATGAGGATCACCACGTCGACGCCCTTCGGCAGGTCGCCGATCGTCTTCACGCAAGGCCGGCCATTGATCTCGTCGCGCGAGCGGCTGACGAGATGCAGGTCGCCGGAATACTGGAAGAGTTCGAGGTTCGCCAGCACGCCGCCGCCGATCGAGGCACGATCCGGCGATGCGCCCACGATCGCGATGGATCGGGGGCGCAGCAGGCGGTCGAGGTCGAACGTCCTGGGGGTATCGGAAGACATGGTGGTCATCGTGTCAGCCATGACGGGTCACTTCTAGTCGCGGCGGTATGCGCCGAGGCCCGGACGGAACGACTTCTCGTCCAGGAACTGGCTCATGCCGACATTCCGGCCGTTCTCGGGGTCGCGCAGTTCCGTCTGGTCGGACTTCGCCATCAGGTACTCGCCGGCCTGTTCCCAGCTCATGTCGCGGGTGAAGCGGCAGGCGGTCTTGGCCTGGCGCAGCACGAAGGGGTTCTTGCCGATCAGCGTCCGGGCGAGCTTGCGGGTCTCTTCCCTCAGCTCGTCCGGCGCGACCGCCTTGTTGACCAGCTTCATCTCGGCGGCCTGCTTGCCGTTAAACGTCTCGCCGGTCATGATGTAGTACATGGCGTCGCGGAAGCTCATCGTTTCTAGCACCGACTTGGTGACGATGCCGGCCGGGATGATGCCCCAGTTGATTTCCGAAAGGCCGAAGACCGCGTCTTCGGATGCAATCGCGAGGTCGCAGCCGACCAGGAACTGGAAGGCGCCGCCGAAGCACCAGCCGTTGACCATGGAGATGGTCGGCTTGGGGTAATACATCATCCGGCGCCACTGCCATGCGGCATTCGCCCGGAAGAGCCGTTCGCGCTGGATCGGCGGCACCTTGTCGGTGGCGCGGAAATATTCCTTGAGGTCCATGCCGGCGGAGAAGGATTCGCCTGCCCCCGTGACCACCATCACCCTGCAGCGCTCGTCCTCTTCCAGCGCGTCCATGATCGCGTTCATCTCCCAGACGATGCCGGGGTTGATCGCGTTGCGCTGCTTCGGGCGGTTGAGGGTAACCCAGGCGATCCCCTCGTCGAATTCCACGGTGACATAGTCGCCCCACTTCCGGGGTTCGGTGGATTCGGTCTGATTTTCCATGGCAATTTCTCCCTGTTGACGGATAGATATCAGGGACCCGAATATGCGTCAAGCAGCTTTCTGTTTCGGCCTTTGCGTCAGGAAAGCCCCTGCCAGGTTGCGGGACAAATGCTTTTTCATACGCGCCGTTATCCCGAAACCGGCTCCGGTTTTCCGGTGGCATGCGCCTCAACCGCGCCCGAGGAACGGCATTTCCACCGGCAGGATGATGCTCTCGTAAAGGTTCACGTCATCCGGCAGGGTCGCCATCAGCACGACGATCCGCGCCACGTCGAGCGGCATCATCGTGGCGGGGCGGACCTGGTCGGTAATGCCGGGGACCAGCGAGCTGACCGTCGAACCCGGATGCACCATCGAGACGGCAATGCCGTGTTCGCGGCCATCGACGGCAAGCGAGCGGGTGAGGCCTTCGAGCGCGAACTTGCTTGCCGTATAGGCGGCGGTATGGGGGCGCGGCACCTTCGAGGAGAGGCTGCCCATGTTGATGATGCGGCCGCGTTTTTGCCCGATCATCACGGTGAAGGCGGCGCGGGAGCAATAGAAGACCGAATGCAGGTTCGCGGCGATCACTTCGTGCCAGCGCGCATTGGTGAGCTTCTCTGTCGCGGTGTGATCGGCGATGCCGGCATTGTTCACCAGGATGTCGAGCCGGCCGTATCTTTCCTTCACCCTGGCGAAGAGTTCCTCGACCTGCGCCTCGTCGGTGACATCCGTCGGCACGACGAATGCACGGCCGCCATCCGCCTCGATCTCGGCCGCGAGTTTTTCCAGCTTGTCGGCGCTGCGGGCGGCGAGCACGGCAATCGCGCCTTCCGCCGCGATCGCCCTGGCGATGCCCCAGCCGATGCCCGAGCTCGCGCCGGTGATGACGGCGATGCGGTCCCTGATGGAAATCATCCGAATATCCTCCCTTGAAGAACAACCCGTTCAGTTGCGTGAAATGCCCTCGTAAAGCGCTTCCAGCCCCCGCCGATCGCTCACTCCGAGCTTGCGATAGGCACGCTGGCGATAGGTCACGATGCTCGACAGCGCGAGCCCGACCTTTTCGGAAATCTCCCGGTGCGTGCGGCCGAGCAGCAGGCCTGCGGAAACCTCGGCCTCGCGGCCGGACAGCGCATAACCCGCCTGCAGGAGCCGCCCGGCGATCTCGTGGACCGGCGGATGCAGCGGCTGCGTCTGCGGCCGCCCCTGCAGGCGTACATGCTTGACGACGACCGCCATCAGCAGCGGCGCGATGGTCTCGATCCGCTCGACGGCGGCAAGCGGGAAAGGCCCGCTTTCGCGCGTCCGGTAGAGGCTTGCGAATATCCGCGGCTCGTCCGCATGATAGATCGTCAGGCGTTCGAGCACATGGGCGCGCTCGTAGCAGTCGCGGCGGTATTCCGGGTCGCGGATACCGTTCCAGGCCTGCCGCACCACCTGCACCTTGGGATGGCCGGAACCGCCATTCAGCACCTGCCGCGTCACCCGGTCGCGCTGCCAGTAACGGTGCGCATAGTCGAGCGAGGCGCGTTCCGCAAAGCCGGGGATCGTCGAATGGTAACCGCAGGCGAACAGATATGTGAGCGAGCCGTCCTCCTCCGCCTGGAAGGCGGAACAGAAATCGGTGCCGGCGAGCGTGCGCAGGGTTCCCAGGAACGTCTCGGGAAAGGCCGGCTCGCCGACCTCGCCCACCAGGGTGGCGATCGCCGCCACGGCGTTCGCGTCAGGCATGGGCGCCTCCCGCCGTCTTCGGGGGGCGACATGACGCGTGTCCCCTTTCAAGGTGGACACCGGAGATGTGGCGGGGGCCTACCATTCCGGCCAATGCAACAAGCCCGGATATGGAGGAACGGCCATGGTTGACGCACCGAAGCTTCGCAAGCTCTATCACTTTTCCTACCCCTGCCGCGACGGCGAGGAGACCCGCAAATTCTACGAGGACCTGCTCGGCCTGCCGCTGGTCAACTGCATGACCTCCGAGCGCGTGCCGTCCACCGGCGAGGAAAAACCCTACGCCCACTTCTTCTTCGAGCTCGGCGACGGTTCCTACATGGCCTTCTTCGACCTTGGCGAGAACATCATGCCGCTTCCCTCGCCGAATACGCCGGATTGGGTCCAGCACTTCGCCATGGAGGTCGATAGCGTCGAGGAGGTGCTGAAATTCAGGACGCGGCTGCAGGACGCCGGCGTGAAGACGACCGACGTCATCGACCACGAGTTCATCAACTCGATCTACTTCTTCGACCCGAACGGCCTGCGCCTGGAGATCACGGCCCGTACCGAGGAGCCGGGTTATCTCGAAAAGGCCGCCTCCGAAGCCCATGACGGCATGTCGGGCTGGGTGAGGAAGAAGGCCGCGATGATCGCGGCGAAGTCGGCGGCTGCCTGAGACGATGCCGCTTGCGGGTCTCTCCCCTTGCAGGGGGGAGAGGGGAAGAATGCAGGCCCGTCTCGCATCCCCGTAAACAATCGTCTCCATCGGAGACGAACCATACGCACCACCGCTCCAGTCTGGACGGTGGTGCTTTTGTCTGAAGCGCACGGTCAAACCCTCCCGATGGTGCGACGCCCGCTCCCGGCAGGCTCCGGTCGGTCTTCTTACGCCAGCAGTCCCTGCCGCCTGCTCCAGTCCATCACCCGGTCGATGCAGGTCTTCAGGAGTTCCGGCTGGCCGAGATAATAATGGGTCGCGTGCGGGATGGTCAGGTATTCCTTGTCCGGCGTCGCCAGTGCGGCACGGATCGCCGGATTGTGGGTGGCAGGAACCGCCTCGTCCGCATTGTTCTCGATCTGCAGGACGGGGGAACGTCTGATCAGCGCCGCGTTCATCGGCCCCCTGGCGTTCGAGAGATCGTAGCTCCACTGCGAAAGCCAGGAGCGCAACGTCGTGAAGCGCGCAAGCCCCACCGGTCCGACATTCACGGTGCGCGGGTCGCCCATATAGCTCCTGCCGACCGGCCGGTCGTTCGGGTCGACGGTTGCGTCGAACCAGCGCACGTCGCACATTGTGCGGTGGACGACGAAGGCGCGTTCCTGCTCCGGACCGCCGCGGCGCTTGAGTTCGGCCAGCATGTCGAGCGCCCACCGGGTGATCCTGCGATTGCGGGCGATCTGGGCGGCGCGGAAGCGCTCGACGAAATCCCTGCCGTAGGGTGGCTGGTGCGGGCAGTCCGGCGAATAGATGTCGAATTCCGGGTCGCGGACGTCCGGGTCCAGCTCGTCGAGCACCGACGGGTCGAGCCATTCGGTGAGCGTTTCGGCGCGCGACAGGTGTGCGGCGATGAAGATGACGCCGTCGGCGGGCTTCAGGCTCGCCTCGACGAGGTTCACCTCGTCGCCGGCCGGCGTGTGGGTGATGGTCGGGGTTTCCGCCTGCGCCTGGTAGAAAAGCGACAGCGAGCCGCCGCCCGACCAGCCGACCAGCACGACCTTTTCGTAGCCGAGTTCGCCGCGGGCGTGATCGAGCCATTTGCCGAGATCGATCGCCACCTTTTCCATGATCAGCGCCGTGTCGTTCTTCGGATAACGGCTCGCGGCGCAGAGAACGTGCAGGCCGGCATCGGCAAGCGCCGTCGGCATCGGCAGGAGCTGCAGCGTCGAGGTGGGGTGCATGAAGACATAGACGGTCTTCGACGGGCTGCCGGCCGGCCGCAGCAACTGGCCTTCGAGGTTCACGCGGCCCGAATTGCCGGCAAAGCCATAGGTCTCGGTATATTTCGCCGTCTCCGGAAAGGAGACGATCAGCGGGATACGCTGCCATTCCGCCTTGCTGTTCATGAATCCGCATCCGTTGTGCTTCGCCCGTCCCGCCTGCGAGGCGGCAACGGGCAATCTTGTCGGTCCGCTGCCCGGTCAGGCGACGGCCTCGGGCGATTTCTGTCCGGCCACGACCGGCACCGACGTGGCGTCGTAGGTGAACAGCCATTCGTAGCGCTGCTTGACCTTGTCTTCCTGCCATTCGGCGTTGACGTAGTCCTCGGCGAGCTTCGGCTCCTTCAGCGCCGGATTGTGGAAACGGCCGAGATTGCCTTCGGCGCCGCGGACGATCTTGCCCGTCCGTTCGACGCGGGCCGCTTCGTAACCCGCGAAGGCCGCCTCATGGTTGCCGCCGTTTTCCGCAAGCGCGCGGGCGAGGACGAAGCCGTCCTCGATTGCCATCACCGCCCCCTGGGCCAGGAAGGGCAGCGTCGGATGGCAGGCGTCGCCGAGCAGCGTGATGCGGCCCCGGGACCACTTGTCCATCGGCGGGCGCAGCATCAGCGCCCATTTGTAGGGAACGTCGATCGCCCGGATCAGCGTGTGGATGTCCTCGTGCCAGCCCTCGTAGTCGGCAAGGCATTCCTCCACCGTGCCGGCCACCGACCAGGATTCCACCTGCCAGTTGGAACGCTCGACGACCGAGACGTAGTTCATCAGTTCGCCGCGGCGCAGCAGGTACTGGATGACGTGCCCGCCGGGGCCGATCCAGTTGGTGGCGACCGGGCGCAGCAAACGCTTCGGCAGGCGCTCCACCGGGATGACCCCGCGCCAGGCGACGATGCCGCTGAACTTGGGGTCGTCGCGGCCGAACAGCGTCTCGCGGATCTTCGAATGCACGCCGTCGGCGCCGACCGCGATGTCGGAGCGGGCCGTCGTGCCGTCGGCGAAGGCGATCGTCACGCCCTTGTCGTCCTGGGAGATTCCCATGCATTTCTTCGACAGCCTGATCGCATCCGGCTTGATGCGCCGCACGCCCGCGGCCAGGGCCTGATGCAGGTCGTTGCGGTGGATCGTGATATAAGGAAAGCCATAGCGCTCTATGGAGAGCGGCCCGAGGTCGAACAGTTTCCACGTCTGGCCGGTGTTCCAGAGGCGGATTTCCTTTCCGTCCGCCTGGGCGGCGACCGACATGACGTCCGCTTCCAGCCCCAGCGCGAACAGGAGCCGTGTGCCGTTGGCGCTGACCTGGATGCCCGCGCCGACTTCCTTCAGTTCCGTCGCCTGCTCGTAGACGTCGACGTCGAAACCCTGCCGGAGCAGCGAAAGGGCCGCCGTCAGGCCGCCTATTCCTCCTCCCACGACCGAAATCTTCATTTTCTCATCCCTTGGAATCCTCGCGGACAATCTCTTCGCACCGCGTTCGCCTGTCAACCATTTTTGATAAAGTATAATTGACTTTGTTAAAAACCAATTTCATACCTTGCACCTGTCCGCCGGAGGTGCTGCGCGGGACGGAGGGGGTTCAACGAAGAGTTTCAACTCGCGGTTCAAAAACCCGAAAGGATGTCCGGAAATGACACTTAAGATATCTGGTTTCCTGATATGTTTTGCGTAAGATCGAAAACACGGTCCGGGTGCAGCATCTCGCCGGCAGGAGGCAGCGGAATTCGATTGACTGACAAGAGGGGTCCTCTTGTATATAGTCAAATCTGGTTGCTCATTGACGAATTCAGGCCCGCGGGTTGAGGTGCGGGACTGGGCTTGTCGCGAAGCAGGTTCCGGGGCGAGGCGAGAGCAGGGCCGGTTGACATAGTCGGGTTTTCAGGGAGGAAACCATGGTAATCAAAAGTCCGCAGGATTTCGGCGCGGGCATATTGTTCGTCCTGTTCGGGGCCATCGGCCTTTATATCGGTTCGGATCTCACGTTCGGCTCCGCCCGCAACATGGGGCCGGGCTATTTCCCGGTGATCATCTGCGGCCTCATCGTGTTGATCGGCCTCATCGTCACGGCAAAGTCGCTTTCGCTCGAAGGCCCGGGCATCGAGCGCATCCAGATCCGCCCGATCCTCTTCATCCTGCTGGCGATCGCCGCCTTCGGCCTGCTGATCGCGCAGGTGGGGGCGGTGATCTCGTCGATCCTGCTGATCGTCTTCGCCGCCTACGCGCGGCGGCAGGTCAACCTGATCGAGACGGTGGTCTTCGCCGTCGGCACGGCCGCCTTCGTCGTCATCATCTTCGTGTATGCGCTCGGGCAGCCGATGCCCGTATGGTGGGGCAGGTAAACGATGGAAGTCTTCGAACACTTGGCAACCGGCTTCCTGGCGGCGGGCACGCTCCAGAACCTGCTTTTCTGTCTGGTCGGCACTATTCTCGGCACGCTGATCGGTGTCCTCCCTGGCATCGGTCCGATTCCCGCGCTCGCCATCCTGCTGCCGATCACCTTCGGCCTCGATCCGCTCTCGTCGCTGATCATGCTCGCCGGCATCTATTACGGCGCGCAATACGGTGGCTCGACCACCTCGATCCTCGTCAACATGCCGGGCGAGGCCTCTTCGGTCGTGACCTGCATCGAGGGTCACCAGATGGCCCGCAAGGGCCGGGCCGGGGCGGCCCTGGCGATCGCGGCGCTCGGGTCGTTCTTCGCGGGCTGCGTCGGAACGGTCTTCATCGCGGCGTTCGGCCCGCCGCTTTCGGCGCTCGCCCAGCAGTTCAACTCGCCGGATTATTTCGCGCTGATGCTGCTCGGCCTCGTCATGGCGATCGTGCTGGCACACGGTTCGGTGCTCAAGGCCGTCGCCATGGTCCTGATCGGCCTGCTGCTCGGCCTCGTCGGCACGGATACCAATACCGGCCTCACCCGCTACACCTTCGGCCTGTCGGGCCTGTGGGAAGGCATCGACTTCCTGCCGCTGGTCCTCGGTCTCTTCGGCATCGTGGAAATCATCCGCAACCTGGAGAACCCGCCGCCGCCGCGCGAAACGATCAGCACGCGGCTGCGCGATCTGTGGCCGACCCGCAAGGAATTCAGGGAGGCGGTGCCGGCGGCGCTGCGCGGCACCGGCCTCGGCTCGATCCTCGGCATCCTGCCGGGCGGCGGGGCGGTCCTGGCGTCCTTCGCCAGCTATACGCTGGAAAAGAAGATCTCCAAGACCCCGCGCAAGTTCGGCGGCGGCGCCGTGGAAGGCGTGGCAGGGCCCGAATCGGCCAACAACGCCGCCGCCCAGACCTCGTTCATCCCGCTGCTCACGCTCGGCATTCCGTCCAACCCGATCATGGCGATCATGATGGGCGCCATGATCATCCAGGGCATCCAGCCGGGCGCTGCGGTCATGACCACCCGCCCCGATCTCTTCTGGGGCATGGTCGCCTCCATGTGGATCGGCAACCTGATGCTCGTCATCATCAACCTGCCGATGATCGGCATCTGGGTGAAGCTTCTCTCGGTGCCGTACCGGCTGCTCTATCCGGCGATCCTGCTCTTCTGCGCGATCGGCGTGTATTCCACGAGCACCGAGCCGTTCATGATGGTCCTGATGATCATCTTCACGGTGTTCGGCTATGTCTTGCACAAGCTCGGCTGCGAGCCGGCGCCCATGGTGCTCGGCTTCATCCTGGGCCCGCTCATGGAGGAGAACCTCAGGCGCTCGCTGGTGATCTCGCGCGGCGATCCGATGATCTTCCTCGAACGCCCGATCTCCGCGACGCTTCTCGTCGCGACGCTGCTGATGATCGCGCTGATCGTGTTTCCGCAATTCCGCAAGACCCGCGAGGAGGCTTTCCAGGAGGAGTGAAAATTTCGCAACAGTTTGGAGGAGGAGCCAAATGACTGCAGAATTTCTGAAACCGACACGACGCAAGTTCGTTGCGGCGGCCACCATGGCCGCCATCCTGCCGGGCGTTGCGCGCGCCCAGTCGAACACCTATCCGAACGACACGATCACCTTCGTCTGCGCCTTTCCGGCTGGCAGCGGCGCGGACGTCCTGGTGCGGTTTTTCTCCGAGAAGGTGGCGGCCGTCGCCAGGCAGACGGTGATCGTCGAGAACAAGCCGGGCGCCAACGGCAATATCGCCGCCGAATATACCGCCCGCGCCAGACCGGACGGCTACACGGTCTACGTCCATTCCGGCACGTCGACCGCGGCCAACATGTCGCTCTTCAAGAAACCGCCGATCGACGTGACCAGGGTGTTGCGGGGTGTCCAGTTCATCAACAAGCAGCCGTTCATGATCGTGGTCGGGAACGGTTCGCCGATCAAGGACATCAACGAGCTTACCCAGCACCTGAAGGCGAAGGGCGGCGAGGCCACTTACGGCTCGACGGCGACATCCGGCAAGGTTCTCGTCGCGGTCTACAAGCAGCTCGCCGGCGTCGAGGCGACGGAAGTCGCCTACAAGACCGGCCCGGAATCGCTGAACGACATCGTCAGCGGCCAGCTCGACTTCGCAGCGCTCGATCCGGTCTTCGCCCTCAGCCAGCAGCGCGAGGGGCGCATCCGCATCCTCGCCGTCGGTTCGCCGCAACGCATGAAGTCCACGCCCGACCTGCCCGCCCTCAAGGAATATGGCCTAGACGTCGACCAGCTCGGCTGGTGGGGCGTCTTCGTATCGGCCCAGACCCCGGACGACATCGTCATGAAGCTGAACGCGATGTTCAGGCAGGTGCTCGACCGGCCCGAAACGGAGGCCTTCCTGAACAAGTTCGGCGGAGACGTCTACACGGGCACGCCGAGGGAGGTGGACGAGCTTTTGGCAAAGACCGTCGAGGAATGGCGCGGCTACGTGGCGCTTGCGAAAATTCCCCAGAACTGAGGCCCGGGGCGGGTCAGGCGCCGCTTGCGGGGACCGTGGAAGACTGGAGACGGTGCGCCGGGCCAGCCAAGATTCCACAAAACCGATCAACCGAATGGAAAGGGTCCGCGGCCATAGTGCGGCCGGTTCTTATCAGGGACCCTTAATTAACTGTATAGGAGACGAAAGAATGAAGAAATGGCTTAGAAAGATTGCGCAGGCCACCGCCGCCGTGGCGATGCTGGCGGTCGCGCAGGTTGCTCATGTCACGCCCGCCCGGGCGGCCTATCCGGAGCAGACGATCACGTTCGTCTGCGCCTTCCCGGCCGGCAGCGGCGCGGATGTTCTCGTCCGCTATTTCGCGGACAAGGTTTCCAGGATCGCCGGCGCGACGATCATCGTCGAGAACAAACCGGGCGCCCTCAGCAATATCGCCGCAGAATACACGGCCCGCTCCAAGCCGGACGGCTACACGATCTTCGTTCATTCCGGCAATTCGATCGCCGGCAACATGTGGATCATGAAGAAGCCGCCGATCAACGTCGTGACCGACCTCATGACGATCGCCACGGTCAACAAGCAGGCCTTCATGATCGCCGTTGCCAAGGACTCGCCTTACAAGGACGTGAAGGAGCTGACCGCCGCGATGAAGGAAAAGGGCGATGCCGGCAGCTATGCCGTCAACGCCACCTCCGGCAAGGTTCTGGCCGAGGTCTACAAGCAGGTCGCCGGCCTGGATACGGTTTCGGTCCAGTACAAGACCGCCGCGGATTCGCTGAACGACATCACCGGCGGCGCGATGGATTTCGGTTCCTACGACCCGGTTTTCGCGCTCGCCCAGCAGCGTGAAGGCCGCCTGCGCCTGCTCGGCGTCGGCGCCGCCGAACGCATGAAGGGCGCTCCCGAAATCCCGACCCTCAAGGAGCAGGGTTATGACATCGACCAGCTCGGCTGGTGGGGCGCCATGGTTGCCAAGGGCACGCCGGACGATGTCGTCACCAAGATCAACGGCTGGTTCAACACCGTGCTGCAGCAGCCCGAGACGGTCAAGTTCCTCGCCGACCAGGGCGGCGACGCCTATATCTCCACGCCGGCCGAAGCCCAGGCCCTGATGGCCAAGACCGTCGACGAATGGAAGGAATACGTCCGCATCGCCCAGATCCCGCAGCAGTGAGACACGACGGCCTTCGGCCGGCAAAACGCTCCGAGCTCGAAGCGAGGGGCCGGCGCGGCGGCATAACCCGAGGCATCGATCCGGCGATCGATTTGACGACGGACGCCCGGAGCTTTGGCAAAGGACGGAACCCAAGAAGAAAGCCGGCGGAAACGCCGGCTTTCTTTCGTCATTGCGGGAGGAACCCGGCTTTACCAGAAGCCCACATGGGGCTGTGCGGCCTCGTCTTCCAGAAGCAACACTCGGCATGCGCCGGGATATCGCCGCTCGTCAGGACGGTGTTTTCCGTTTCCAGCAGCACGTCGCCGGAGGGACCAAACAGCAGCGCGCCGAACGGGTGGTTTCCATGCGCGCGGCAAGACCGCGATCTCGAATGTCCGGCGGAGACAAAGCGCATCGCTTCCGGTCGGAGAGATGTCCGTGATTTCCATTCCAATCACCGGCGGCCGCACGCCATCCCTATCAGCCTTGAATGACGGGAAAGCGACATGCTCTCCGCGGCCGATCACCCATGGATGAATTTCCAGGGGCTTACCTCGTTCTCTATCGAAAGCGGCACTTCGATCAGCCACGGGCCGCCGCGGGAAATCGCCGCCTTGATCGCCCGGCGGAGGTCTTCCGGCGCGGTCACGCGGGCGAAGTCCACCTGGAAGGCTTCGGCCAGTTTTGCGAAATCCGGGTTCCTCAGTTCCGAGCCGATCAGCCGGCCGTCGAATCCCTGTTGCTGGTCGCGCTTCACGTTGCCGAAGGCGGAATTGTTGAAGACGACGGTGATGACGCCGATGCCGTATTGTGCGGCTGTGGCGAGTTCCTGGGCGGCGAACATGAAGCCGCCGTCGCCGGCGATCGACACGACCGGCACGTCCGGCCGCGCCACCTTGACACCGAGCGCGGTCGGGAAGCCGAAACCGAGCGTGCCTTCGAAGCCGGTGGAGATGAAGGTGCGCGGTTCGTAGACCGGATAGCAGTACCAGGAGGCGAAACCCGCCTGGCAGACCTCCTCCACGAGGATGCCGTCGTCCGGCAGGGCCGAGCGGATCGCCTGCAGATAGCCGTGATGCGGGCTGATCTGCCTGATCGCTTCCGCCGTTTCGGCGCGGGCGGCGTGGATGGCGGCGCGCCAGTCAGCGGACGGTCGGCGCGGGCCGATCTCTTCCAGCAGCGCCGCAAGCGAGGTCTTCGCCCGGCCGAGCACGCCGAGCGCATCCGGCGTCCGGGTGAGCTCCTCCGCGTCGATGTCCAGCCGCACGACCGGGACGTCGGGCCTCGGTTTCCAGCGCCAGCCCGGCACTTCGAGCCGCGTGCCGATGCCGATGACGCAATCGACGGCATCCCAGAGCCTCCGCGCCTCGGCGATGGTGAGGCCAAGCGCGTGGCGGTTGGAAACGACGCCGCGTCCGGAACGGAAGCCGACCACCGGCGCATGCAGCGTTTCCGCCAGCCGCAGCACCTCGTCACGGGCCTCGAAACCGGCCGGCCCGACGAAGATCATCGGCCGTTCGGCTTTCCCTATTGCCCTTGCCGCCTCACCGATCGCCAGGTCGGCGATCGGGTCCGGATGGTTTTCGAGCGGCCGGGCAATCGGGAATTCGCCTTCGGCGGTGAACTGTTCCCAGGGCATTTCGACGGTCGCCGGCCCCGGCTTCAGCGAACGCATCTCGCGGAAGGCATGGGCGATCGTAGCGGAGACGTCTTCAGCCTTGCCGGCGCGTTCGGCCGACTTGGCGATGCCGGCAAGCACCGCCCGCTGGTCGCGCATCTCGTGCAGGTGGCCGCGGCCCTTGCCGAGAAAAGCGGTCGGCACCTGGCCCGTGAGGCACAGGACCGGCTCGTTGCAGCCCCAGGCGGTGAGAAGGGCAGCGCCCGTATTCAGCATTCAGCACGCCCGGCCCCGGCACGACGGAGTAGACGCCGGGCCTGCCGGAAGCGCGGGCGTAACCGAAGGCCATGTAGGCGCAGGCCTGCTCATGGCGCGTGGTGATCACCCGCATGCCGTCGCGCTGAAGAGCGTCGAACAGGCCGTAGAGCTGGGCTCCCGGAATGCCGAAAACGGTATCCACGCCGTGCGCGCGCAGCGAAGCGGCGATCGCGTCGCCTCCGGTGATGGTCATGTGAGATGTTTCCCTGTCATTGGCTTTCGGACCTGGTCAAGGCCACCTCATCCGACCCTTCGGGCCGCCGGCCGGGGTCGAGGATAACGGAGGCCGGGCGAGGGGGGACTACCTTGCGCAAATTTTCAAATCACAGGCTCTTTCGCGGCGTCGGGTCGAGATTGAACAGCCTGGCCGCGTTCAGCCCGAGGATATTGCGCTTGGCCTGTTCGGAAAGGAAGGGCAGGTCGTAGATCTCCTGCGGCAGGTCGAAGTCGAAATGCGGCCAGTCGGAGGCGAAGAGAAGCTGCGTCTCGGCATTGATCATCTCCAGCGTCAGTTCCAGCGCCTTCATGTTCACCGTTTCCATCGGCTGGGTCGTGTACCAGCAGTTCTCGCGCATGTATTCGCTCGGCAGCTTCTTGAGTTGCGGCGCCTCGGAAGGCCGCATCAGATACTGGTCGTCGAGCCGCTGCATCAGGAAGGGCACCCAGGCAAGCCCGCTTTCCACCCAGATGCTTTTCAGCTTCGGGAACCGTTCCGGAATGCCGTTCAGCACCCAGTTCGTCAGATGCACCATGTTGCACCAGACGAAGCCCAGCGCATGCATGCCGAGAAAGCGGTTGATGGTCGACAGCGACTGGTCCTGCCAGTGATAGGCGGCGTGGAAGGCGATCGGCAGGTCGCGCTCCTCGAGCATCGAATAGACCCGCATGTAGTCGTTATGGTGGATCGGCCTGTGGCGCGTCGACGGCACGCAGAAGCCGATGACGCCGGGCTGGTCGGCGAATTCCTCGATCGTGCGGACGGCTTCGGCCGGCACGTTGAAGGGCAGGTAGGCGAGCGTCTTGATGCGGTCGTCCCTGGTCAGCACCTTGTCGATCAGCCAGCGGTTATAGGCGCGGCCGAGATAGACCTCCATCTCCGGCTGCGGATGCAGGCCGAGAGTGAGCATTGGCGTCGGGAAGAGCACCATGTAGTCGACGCCGAGCGCGCTCATCGCCCGGCGTGTGAGCGTTATGTCCCGGTGCACGCCCTCGTCCACTTTTTCGCGAATGCCCGCCTGATGCGGGATACGGCCGCCGACACCTGGTATTTCAGGCCCATGTCGCCGTTGAGGCCATAGGAGGCGGTGCCCATCTTCTCGTCGTGGAACAGCATCGCCTGGTGGCGGATGACCGGGTCCTCAATATATTCTACCAGTTCATGCCAGGAGATGGTCTCCGTGTGGTGGGCATCGACGTCGCAGATCAGCCAGTCCTGGAAGCCGCGCCGTCTCGCGGCCTTTTCCGCATGCGCGAGGATGTCGCGCGTATCGGTGAAGACATCGATCTGCTGCACCGGCAGTTCGCGGGCGCGGTCCTTGTTCAAGACATCCATGTTCGCTCTCCTCCAGCGACAGGTTGAAAGTCAGGATCAATCCTCATCCGGCCGGCGCCGATACCACAGCGCCAGTTCCATCGGGCCGAGATGCAGCGCCCGCAGGATTTCCGAGACGGCGGAAAGCGCCTCCGTCGCAGTCACCGTCTCGTCCCGCTCGCCCGTCAGCGGCCGGAAGGTGCGTTCCTCGCCATCGCTTTTCGCGACATAGAGCCGGATCGCCGCCGTCATCATCCGGGCCACCGCCTCGTCGGAGACGCGCGCGGCCTCGCCGTTTTCCAGCAGTTCCGCCGCCGTCTTCTCGATCTCGACGGTGGCGTCCTCGATCCAGCCACAGGGGTCGTTGCGCAGTCTCGGGTCAGAGGACGACATAGACCTGTCCTTCCCGGATCGAGAGGTCGGCGCGGTGCAGGCGATAGCGGCCTATCGCGTTCCTGCCCGTCTCGATGTCGAACTCCCAGCCGTGCCACGGACAGGCGACATGCATGTTCTCTTCGTTGTACCGAAGCGTGCGCACCTCGCGGTTCCCGTCGACGGGCTCGACGACCTGCGGGTAGATGCGGCCCTGACAGATCGGCCCCTGCCGGTGCGGACACAGGTTGTGCCAGGCGTGCAGCGCACCTTTCACCCGGAAAATGCCGATTTCCTTGTCGCCGCAGGCGACGACCTTGCGGCCGCCGTCCGCGATCTCCTCCTCCGAACAGACCAGATATTCCGCCAAGGCTCTCCTCCCTTCCTTCGCGTCGATTTCAATATTATTGAAATCATTCAGCTATATTGTATAAAGCTGGCCCAGTACGTCAAGCGGAGAGGTCATGGACGCGTCGGCAGAAAAGGAAACGGCCACCGGAGGCCCGGAAATCAGGGGGGCGGGCATCCAGTCGCTCGAAAAGGGGCTGAGGGTGCTGACCACGATCCGGCATGCGGGCCATGGGATGCGGTTGAACGACATCGCCGAGGCGGCGGGAATGACGCCCAGCATGGCGCATGGCTATCTCGTCAGCCTGGTGCGCACCGGTTTCGTGGCGCAGGACCGGCTTTCCGGCCTTTACGACCTCGGCGATGCGTCACTGCAGCTCGGGCTCGCCTCGCTGTCGCGCACGGATTTCCTGAGCCTTGCCCGCGCGACCATCACCGAACTCGCCTCCCGGCTCGGCGAGACGGTGACGCTTGCCGTGTGGAACGGCGATGCGCCGGTCGTGGTCGACAAGATCGAGGGCCGTTCGGACAGCGTCTACGAGATCAAGGTGGGATCGCTCGTCCGCCTCTGGCCGACGGCGACCGGCCGGGTTTTCATGGCCGGCCTGCCGAGGCACGAATGGGAGCACCATCTTCGCGACACGATGCGGCAGGGCGGCGAGGGCGAAGCGTCGATTGCGCGCTTCATCGCCGATCTCGCGGAGGTGCGCGAAAGAGGTTATGCCACGACGCTGCCGTCCACGGTTCCGGACTTCTCCGCGATCGCCGTGCCCGTCTTCGACCATCGGGCCTATCTGAAGGCGGTCGTCACCGTGCTCGGCCGCCAGGGAGATTTCGACATCGCCCCCGGCGGCGAACCGCTCACGACCGCGCTCCGCGCCACGAGAAGCCTGTCGCTTCGTCTTGGCGCATCAGTAAGTTGAGGGTTTCCCGTGGCATGCGCTTGTGCCGTCGTGCTTTCTCGTTTACCCGCTTATATACAACTATTCTAAGAGGGTCGCCGCATCGTTATGGCTGAAGACGTGAAGCCCGAAGACGCAAGCACCAGCGAATGGGTGATGCAGCATCCCCGCACCATCTATTTCCTGAATCAGGCCAATCATGCGGTGCGCAGCCGGCTCGAGGCCGCGCTTGCCCCCATGCAGATGACCGGCATCCAGTACACGGTATTGAGCGTGATCGGCGCTCGCGACGGCCTGTCTTCCGCCGAGCTTTCCCGTCGTTTCTTCGTCACGCCGCAGACGATGAACGAGCTGATCGGCGGCCTGCAGCGCCGCAATCTCATCAATCGCAAGGAAGATCCGGCCAACCGCCGCATCCTGCGCATGAGCCTGACGTCCGAAGGCAAGCGGATGGTCAAGGCCTGCGATGCCGCGGCCGACGGCGTCGAACGCGACGTCTTCTCCTTCCTCCCGCGGGAGGACTACGATCAGCTGCGCGACCTCTGCCGGCTCGTCGCCCGTAACCTTCGCGAGCGCGAGGAAGCGTCGAAGGCGGAATGAGGCGCATTGCCGCCGGTTGAGCCTGCGGAGACCTCAACCGGAAGCGCGCAATACCTTACAAAACGTTAATTTGACGGGTCTTCCGGCCGGTTCCTAGCCAGCCGCCATGATGGCGGTCAGAGGCTCGCGCCGCGGCTCGAGGGTGGCCGCGAGCCTGGCCCCTGACGTCGGCGACAATGGTGTCGCGGCCGCTCCGGTCCCGGCGAAGGGCGCGCAACGGCGCTCATCCCCGGTCGATGCATTGCCGATGGACTTCCGGCGGAAACCGGCCATGCGGCCGGCATGGCCGGAGAGGGGCTCAAAGCGCCCGGCCGGCCGCCCTGTCATTCTCGATGCGGGTGACGCAGCCGGTGAGCTTGGCCAGCAGCAGATCGAAATCGATCGGTTTGGTGAGATAGTCCGCCGCGCCCGCCCGAAGGCCGGTCAGCATGTTGTCCTTGTCGGTCAGTGCCGTCAGCAGGATGAAGGGAATGTTGGAAAGCTCGGGATGGTTCATCTGGATTTCCGCCAGAAGCTGCTGGCCGTCCATGACCGGCATGGAAATGTCGCAGATGACGATGTCCGGCCAGTGCGACAGGATGGCTTCGAGCCCTTCCTGACCGTTCGACGCCTCCAGGGCCGTAAATCCGGCTTCCACCAGTTCCTCGACGATCAACTGGCGGATGTCCGCTTCGTCGTCGATGCATAATACCGTGATCATCCTGGCGTTTCCCTCAAGCTGCCTGTTTGATGCGATTGGCGAGCGGTCCCTTGTTCGGGAGCGTCACCGTGAATGTCGTTCCCCGGCCGAGCGCGCTTTCGACCGAGATGGTGCCGCCATGCAGATCGAGAATCTGCTTGACGATGTTGAGACCGATTCCCGTGCCGGCGATCCCGCTGGCACTGCGCGCCCGGTAATAGGGCTGGAAAAGCTTCGGCAGGTCCTCGGCATCCATGCCGATGCCGTTGTCCTTCACGGAGACGAAGGACATGCCGTCCTGCGTCCAGGCGCGGATATGGACGTCCGGCGCATGCGGCGCATATTTGACGGCGTTGGAGAGCAGGTTGGTGAAGACCTGTTCGATCGATGCGCGATCGGCGAGGATCGTTTCCGGCAGTTCTGAAAGGTCCTGGTGGAAGACGTGGGATTTGCGGATGTCCGCCTGACGGGTGCAGCAGGTTTCGATGAGCGCGCGGAGCGAAAGCCGCTCGGGTTTCAGCGCCGTCTTGCCCGTCTCCAGCCGGCCGGCGGAGAGGATGCTCTCCATCAGGTCGACCATGCGCACCACGGCGGAACGGATCTGCGCCGATTTCTCGGCCACGTATTCGGGTTTGAGGCTTGTCTTCGTGCGCGACAGGCGTTGTGCGGCGGCATCGATGATGGCGAGCGGCGTGCGGAATTCATGCGAGGCCATGGTGACGAACTGCCGCTGCAGGGCGTTGACATGCCGCTCCTGCGCCAGGAGCCGGTCGAGCTCCTCCCGCTGGCGTTCGATCTCGCCTGTCCTCTGCCGGACGGTCTCCTCGAGCTGGTCGCGGTGACGGATCAGCGCGAGCTGGCTTTCGGAGAGGTCGATGGACATCTTCCGCAGGCCGCGGCCGAGAAAGATGACGACGCCCATGGCGACGGCGATGCCGGCAAGGCCCGCCGGAGCCGTATGTTCGATCAGCATGAGGCCCGGCCGGATCGGCTCCCATTCGAGGTAGCCGATCGTCTGGCCCTCGCCGGTGGCGACCGGTATCGCCGCGGCGGAGCCGGGAAGCCCCGCGATATAGCGCAGCCTGTCAAGCTGCGCATAATCGGCAATCTTCCCAACCACGCCGGTATCCAGAAACTTCACCGCGACGACGATATACTCCTGCCCCGGCTCGAGCGTGACCTTTTCCGAGCTCGGCACGATGGGCCGTGCGCTCACGACGGCCGGCCGTTCGTCGATCTTGACGATCTGCGTTGCGGAAATCTCGGAAAGTTCCGGCTGGGGGGAATTCCCCTGCGTCATCCGGTTGCGCAGGGCCGAGCGCACGGCTTCCCGCTGCGCGGTCACCAGCTCCTCGTCGTTGAGGAAGGTCGGAACCGGAATGTCCTCGCCGTCGCGCACCACATAGGCCAGTCCGTCCTGCGGGTTGAACACATAGATGCGGTCATGGCCGAAATATTTGTGCATCCAAATGCCGAGATTGTAGACGATCCACTGGCGAGGACCCTTGGGCACGAACAGGACCGCGTCATCCCAGCTGGTGACGCTTTCCAGCTCGCGCGGCACGGCCTTGACCTGCTCTTCGAGGCCATGTTCGACAAAGGCTTTCTGTCGCGTCAGCGCAAGGTCGTCCACTTTTGCGGAGGCGAGCCACATAAAACCGGCGATGAGAAGCGCCGCCACCGCCGTCAGCAGCGTCAGCATAAGCGTGACGTAGGATGTGATGCGAATATTGTGTTGCATGTTGCGCCGCTTTCTCTCGCGGGCATCATGCCTGCAAAACATTACAGTCCACTAAATTTCAAATGCTAAGGTTGAACGAAGGATTTTTCTATAGTTCCGGCTGTGGAGCGCCGGCCGGCCGGGGCCGCGCATCTATAGCCAGGAGGCGGGGCTCTTCGGCAGCCGCCCGTCCGGATCGGTGACGGTCAGCGTCGGCTGGCCCTCGCCGTTCCAGCGCCAGAGCGCCACGCAGGTGCCGCCCGGCGACATGAAGGAAGGATAGACGACGCCGTCGAAACCCTGCGCCAGCAGCTTTTCGCGGAAGGCATGGGTTGCCGGCTCGCGTCCGGCATCGAGATCCGCCCGCCATTCGCAGCGATGGATCGCCTCGTCCGTGCCGAAACGGGAAAGCGTGGCTGGCTCCGTCAGGTCCGCGAGCCTTGCCTCATCCAGCCGGAGCTGCGCGATCAAGGCCGGATGCTGGACGAAGCCCTGGTTGTATTCGGCCCAGGCGGTGGAGAGTTCGCGGGCGGCATAGATGGTGGGGGCGCCGACCGGATTCCACCGTCCGCCGAAGCGGGCCGCGCCGTCGCCCGAAAGCGGCGCATGCGCCCAGCGCGGCACATAGGCCCGCCAGAGGATCAGCGTCCCGCTGCCGGGTTCAGGCATAGACGCCGGAGCGCACCGCCTCCAGATAGGCGAGCACCTTGTCCGCCTTGCCCTCGCCGACGAGGTCGTAGGCCGTCTTGCCGGCCCAGCCCGGTATCGGCTGGTGCTTGAACCAGATCGCCGCGCGCCTTTCGTCGCCCGCCATCTCGCCCGCCATGGCGAGGATGCGCACGACCGGGCTCAGTGCGAGGTCGACCTTTCGCGCGCCGCTCTTGGCGGTCAGCGTGTTGCGGGCGACGCCGATCAGCTTGGCCAGTTCCGCCTGCGTCACGCCGAGCAGTTCCGAGACCCGCCGTGCGGAGAGGAAGGAGGATTGCGCTTCGCCGAAGGATGCGGCGCCCATTTCGAAAGCATGTGCAACCATTGGACCGATCCTGATCCTGTATTGAACGATCTGTGCTTAATATGAGCGCAATATGCGCTCGTTTCAAGTCAATCGTCATCCTCTTCCAGTTCCGGCTCGACGAAATCGTCCGGCGGCAGGGCGCGGCTCAGCAGGCCGGCATCTTCCAGCATCTCCGTGTCCGGCAGGTCCTGCAACGTCTCGAAGCCGAAGGCGGAAAGGAAGGCGGGCGTGGTGATGTAGGTATAGGGCGCGCCGGGCAGCGGGCTGCGCGGGCCGGACGCCACGAAGCCGAGCTGCCGCAATGTCGAGATCGTGTCGCGGCTGACCTCGCGGCCGAAAATCTTGGAAAGTTCGGCGCGCGTCACCGGCTGGAAATAACCGATGGTCATCAGCACCAGCGCCTGATGATGGGTGAGATCGGAGGGCGGATTGGGGGCGGCTCCCGACGCGTGGATCACGGGGGCAAATTGCGGCCGTGTGCGATGCTGCCAGCCGCCGGCCACGGAGACCAGTTCGTAGGGCCGGCCGGCGAGCGCCTCGCGGATGTCCTCGATGATCGCGTCGATATCGCAATCCCCGCCGACGACCCGCTCCAGCATTCTGCGGGAGACCGGTTCCGAACAGGCGAAGATGACCGCTTCCACCCGCGCCGTCCATTCGCGCCGCCGCTCGTCCGGCGCCAGATGCGCAAGCTCCTTGTCGATCGGGATTTGCCGTGTCCTGCTCGCCATGGTCAGAGCCCGTAGATGCGGAATGTGGTGCGGCCGGAAAGCTCCCGCACGGCTTCGAGCTGCTGCAGCCTTTCGAACAGCCGGCGCGAGGCGAACCGGGAGAGGCTTTTCGTCTGCAGCGAACCGGAAACCGCATCCTCGGACAGCAGAAGGCCGATCACGTCGCCGGCGGCCTTGGAGCGCAGTTTCGGCGTGACGGCGGCGAGCCGTTCCGCACGGCGGGCAAGATCGGCAGCCAGCCGGGACGCCTCGGCGGCGGCATGCACCAGCGCAAGGCAGACCGCCCGCTCGAACCCCGCCTCGCCCGGCCGGATGCGGCCCTGACCGCTTTCCGCGCGAAAGACCGTCGAAAAGCGCTGGCCCATCAGCAGCGGCACCGGCACCCGCCAGCGCAGTTTCTGCGCCAGCAGCATGTCGGCGGCCCACCAGCCGAGCGCTTCGGCATCGATGCGGATTTCGCAGGCTTTTGCGATGATCGCGGCGGCGCTGAAAGGAGGAGCAGGCCCGCCGGGATCGAGCTCGTCGAATGCGGCTGCCAGGCCGGCCAGGCTTTTGTCCCAGCGGATGCTCATCAGGCCGGCGACCGTCTCCAGCACGTCCGCGTCGAGCGCGGTCGAGCGGGTGGCAAGCCGTTTCCAGGCGGAAAGGATGTGGCCGGAGGGGCCGGGATCGTCCCCCGGCTTGCGCAGCAGCCAGGCATCGCGCAACGCAGCCTCGTCTTCCCTGCGGCCCGCAAGCCGCACGGCGGCGGTCGCGCATCTGAGCGCCAGCCGCTGCCGCCAGGCGCCGGCCCATGCCGGCTCCGCCCGGACGATCTGGTCGATCGGATAAAGCGCGCCGCCGGCCATGAACGCGGCATCCGCCAGGCTGTCGGCAAAGGTCGAGGGCGCCGCCCAGCGCGGTGTCGCCGTGGGTGGAAGGGTTGCGCGTGACGATGCGGCGTCGGGAATCATGAAAACAGCTTAGCCACCCTGTGCGCTTTTGCCACCATGGACGCGGAAATCCGCACTCCGGCGGCGGTTTGTGCACCGTTTTCTGGTGTTTCCGGCCGGGTTGACGAGGTATCCTGCCTTGCCTGCTCCCGACGATCAATAGGAGTTGAGTTTTGCGGATCGGCGCGCCGCCCTACATAAGGTATCGACGGAGAGCATCGGCCGGAGGCATCACCCGGCCAAGGAGGATTTCAGTTGCCGTTTCACCGAACGATCGCGTCCCTTGCCATGCTGCTTGCGCTGTCGGCGCCGGTTCTGGCGCAACAGGGGCATGGCGGAGACGAGCCCCGCGACCGCGGCCGCCAGACCGAGCAGGCCGCGTCGCCCGGCATATTCAACCTCATTCCGGCCGATTCGGTGACGGAGCATGTCTTCAAGGCGCCGTCCGGGGACCTGCCCTATACGGCGACCGCCGGCACGCTCGATCTCTTCGGGCAGGATGGCAACCGTTCCGCGAGGATTTTCTATACGGCCTATGTGGCGAAGAACCGCACGCCGGGCAGGCCGCTCACCTTCGCCTTCAACGGCGGGCCGGGCGCGGCCTCGGCCTATCTGCATCTCGGCTTGATCGGCCCGAGGGTTCTCGAATTCGGCGAGAGCGGCGACAACGGCACCGCGCCTGAACTCAAGGACAATCCGGAGAGCTGGCTTGCCTTCACCGATGTCGTGCTGATCGATCCGGTCGGCACCGGCTGGAGCCGGGCGGCCAGCGACGATGTTGCCCGCGGCTTCTACGGCGTCCGCCAGGACGCCGAAAGCCTCGCCAAGGCGATCGCGCTTTATGTGCAGAAGAACGGCCGGCTCGACGCGCCGAAATATCTGCTGGGCGAAAGCTATGGCGGCTTCCGGGCCGCCAAGGTCGCCACGTCGCTCAAGAACACGCAGGGAATCCTGACCTCCGGCGTCATCATGCTTTCGCCCCTGATCGAGGGCCGTTTCCTCGCCAATTCCGACGATCCGCTGAGCGCTGCGCTGCAGTTTCCGTCGCTCGCGGCGGCGGATCTGGAACAGCGCGGCCAGTTCACGCAAGAAAGGCTTGCCGAGGCGGAGCGTTTCGCCATGGGCGATTATCTCGTCGCGCTCGCCGGTCCTTCTCTCGCCGGGCAGGCGGCCGACACGTTTTATGCCCGCGTTTCCGAGCTCACCGGCATCGAGAAGAGCGTGGTCGCCCGCGTGCGCGGCTTCGTCGGCGATGTCTATGCCAAGGAGATGGCCGGGCCGGGCCGGGTCGTCAGCCCTTATGACGCGGCCTATGCGGTGCCGGATGCCTATCCCGAGGACGTCTACAGCCGCAACGACGATCCGATCCTCGAAGGTTATACGCGCGCCTATGGCGCCGCCTTCGCGGCTTACGCGCGCAACGAGCTCGGCTTTTCGACCGAGGTGACCTACAGCCTGTTGAACGAGGACGTGAACCGCCGCTGGGAATGGAACGGCGGCCGCGGGGGCGAAAGCCGGGCGCTCGCCAGCGCCTCGACCGATATCCGCGACCTGCTCTCGGTCATCCCCACCTTCAGGCTGATGATCGCGCATGGCTACAGCGACGCGCTGACGCCCTATGGCGCGAGCCGTTATGTGATCGATCACCTGCCGCCCCGGCTTGCGGCCGGCCGCGCCGAGCTGAAGGCCTATCGCGGCGGGCACATGTTCTATACCCGCCCGGATTCCCGCAGGAGCTTTGCGGCGGACGTGAAGGTGTTTTATGACGCGAAGGCGACGGATTGAGCCTTCCTGTTTCATCTTGCTTGGCCGGCGGGCGCTTTGGGTATAGTCGTAGGGAGCGGCCCGCATGAGGCGCCCGGCGGGCTGCTGATCCGGGCGAAGGGAGGCTGAAATGCCAGACGCAACGGTGAATGTCCGCTACATCGTCGACGACGTGGAGGCTTCGGTCCGGTGGTATACCGCGCATCTGGGCTTCACGCTGCTTTCCAACCATGCTCCCGCCTTCGCCGATGTCAGGCTCGGTGCGCTCCGGCTGCTGCTGAGTGGCCCGTCGAGTTCCGCCGGACGGGCGATGGCCGACGGCGAGCTTCCCCGGCCGGGCGGCTGGAACCGCATCCATCTCATCGTCGGCGACCTGCCGGCGGAGGTAGCCCGGCTGCGGGCGGACGGGGTGGAGTTCCGCAACGACATCGTGACGGGGCCGGGAGGATCGCAGGTCCTGCTGGTCGACCCGTCGGGGAATCTGGTCGAGCTCTTTCAGCCGGCCGGCCGGTAGTGTAGAGGCGGGGCACCCTGGAAATGCTTCGGTGCGAGAGGGCCTCGTGTTGCGCCTTCGACACCATCGCGATGCTCTTTGCGAAATGACAGTGATGTGATCCGATGCCGGCTTGCTGGCCCGCTTCGAAACCGGTTACTAGCCTCTATAGCTTGATTTTTCAGAGAGTTTCTTCGATCAAATGAACAGCGAACATCGCCTGTCGCGGCGCAGCTTCGTCCTGGCTTCGGTCTCGATGACCGCGACGCTGGCAGGCTGCGCGACCACGGCCACCTCTCCCCGGCGCGTCCCCGTTCCCGAGCAGGTCAGCCGTCCCATCATACCGGCTTCCGAGGCGGAGCTGCAGGCGCGCTACGCGGCTGTGGAGGATAGCGGGCACCTGATTCCGGCCGTGCCATACCAGAAGATGGACCCGAAATATTACCGCCAGCGGGTGGTCGATCCCACCGGCGAAGCACCGGGCACGGTCGTCGTCGATACGCCCGGCCGTTTCCTCTATGTGGTGGAGCCCGGCGGCACGGCGATACGCTACGGCGTCGGCATCGGCCGCGACGGCTTTGCCTGGCAGGGCGAAGGCATCATCCACTGGCGGCAGTCCTGGCCGCGCTGGAAGCCGCCGGCCGACATGATCGCCCGCCAGCCACATCTCGCCAGGTATTCGGTCGAGAACGGCGGCATGGACCCGGGCGTGAAGAACCCGCTCGGCGCCCGCGCGCTCTACATCTTCCAGAACGGACAGGACACGCTCTACCGGCTGCATGGCTCGCCGGAATGGGATTCGATCGGCAAGGCGACCTCGTCGGGCTGCGTGCGACTGGTCAACCAGGACGTCATCGATCTCTATGCGCGCGTGCCCTATCACGCCCGCATCGTCGTGCATCAGGACGCGTTGAGGGCGGCTCCCGCCGTGTGACATGACCACCGCATCATCCGACGGGCCGGATGCTTTGGCCCCGCCGGCTGCATGGTGCAGGGAGGTTCGGCTCCGCACCGCATGACGCAGCAGGCAAGGGGTTGGAGGCTCAAGCTGGATCTGGACGAAGAGACACCGCAACCCGACACGCCGACGCCGAGCATGTTCTCGTGGGCGCGCAATTCGGCGGTCTACCGCCTCGAACGGCGGATGCACACGGAAAAGCAGCTTTACGACGCGATATGGCGAAAGGCGCGGCAGAAGTTCGACGGCATCGGCGAGGCGCAGGCAAGGGCGCTTGCCGAATTCGCCGTGAAGTTCGCCTATGATCTCAAGGTGCTGGACGATGCGGCCTATGCCGAGATCAGTACCCGTTCCGGCGTGCGCGGCGGCAGGTCCAGACGGGCGATCGCGCAGAAACTGTCGCAGAAAGGCGTCGACCGGGACATCGTCGCAGCCGCCGTCGCCGAGGCGGACGATTTCCACGCGGCCCTCGTGCTTGCCCGCAAGCGCGCCTTCGGGCCGTTTCGCAAGGGCGAACCCGACGAGAAAAGCAAGGCAAGGGAGCTTTCTGCCTTCGCCAGGGCGGGCTTCAGCTTCGATATCGGCAAAAAGATCTTCGGAATGTCGCGGGACGAGGCCCAGGAAGCGCTGGAAGCCGGCCGGCATCTTTGACGGCAACGGCGGCGGTCCGCGGCGGTCCGGCAAGTCGTCAGGCGCGCCTGAGCGCCGGGTCGTCAAGGGCGGGATTGTAGAAGAGCGAGAGCGTCAGGCTGCGGGCGATGCGTTCCGCCGTCGCCATGAACCAGGCCTTCGCCTCCTTGTTCGGGGCGATGTCGTCAAGCGTCGCGGCAAAGAGCTCCAGCCATTTCGGGAAAAGCTCCGGCGTCATGTTGGCGACGCCGAGATGCGCCTGGACCGGTTTCCCGCCATAGGCGCCGCTGCGGAAGGCAACCGACGACCAGAAGCTCTTCATCTTCTCCATGTGTTCGGGCCATCGGCCCGAAAGCCGCGCGTCGAACACGGGCCCGAGTTCCGGATGCGCCAGCACGCGGCCGTAGAACGTGTCGACCAGATTGCCAATGAAGGCCTCATCGATACCGATCGCCTTCATGTCGGCTTCCGCCCGCTCGCGGATCGCCGCGGCATGCGCAGCGCGGCCCTGCAACTCGTTGTTCATGTCCGATCTCCGGCTCCGCCGCATGGGCAGTCGGTCTTATATAGGCAACCCGGATGCCACGCCAAAGACCGAACCGCCGGGTTGCGACGATCTGTCAGGCGGCGGGCGGGACGCGCCAAAAGAAGGCTCCAGCCGGCCAGCATCGCTATTTCCACGATCAGGGGCTCACGATCGGGCTGCGGTGGCTATCGTCTCGGCCAGCCATTCGTTGAGGCTCTGGTCGTTGGCGGCGGCGGCGATCACGGCGGCCTCATGTGTCTTGGGATCGAGCCGGATATTGAACCGTCCGGAAAAAGAGTGAAACGGTTCCATACCCTTTTCGCGGCAGATTTCGAGAAAGGTTTCCAGCGACTTCCGGCCCTCCGTCATGAGGCCGTCGAGATTGTTGGAATAGAAGTCGGCGCCGCCATTCAGCCCGAGGAATTCACCACGAAACATGCCGATATCGGGATCGAGCGAGATAACCGCCTTATGGCCGTCGATTTCAATGACGTTCTTCATGGCTTCACTCCATGGCTTTCGAGCCATTTTCGAATGCTCGCAACCGCGCCTTTGTCCGTATCCGGCGAGGGATGCGGCCGATGGAACACTCTGACTTCGCCGAACAGCACCACGCCAATACGGGAGCCCTCACGCCCGCTGATTTCCGCTCCGAGAGCGACGAAAAGCGCTTCGATGTCCGTCCAGCGGACCGAGCCGCTGACCGGACGGGTATAGATCAGCTCCAGCGTGGCGCGATGCCGTTTTTTCATGCAGGTAATAGTACCATTTTTTGGTACTAACGCAAGCGGTGAGCATCATCGCCGCCGGTGTCACCGTCTTGAAAGGATGAATGTCGGAAACCGTTTGGATTTCAAAGATCCCCGAAATTGTTTCCGGCTGTGCACCGCTCGGAGGCGGGCGTTGCCGGACACAAAAGACCCGGCAATGATGCCGGGTCTCTTCGATTTCGAACCTTGCGGTTTCAGCTCACACCCGTTCCAGCGCCACCGAAATCCCCTGGCCGACGCCGATGCACATGGTGGCGAGCGCGTATCTGCCCTTGCGCAGCGACAGTTCCAGTGCGGCCGTGCCGGAGATGCGGGCGCCCGACATGCCGAGCGGGTGGCCGAGCGCGATCGCGCCGCCGTTCGGGTTGATGTGTTCGGCGTCTTCGGCAAGGCCGAGCTCGCGCAGGACGGCGATGCCCTGGGAGGCGAAGGCCTCGTTGAGTTCGACCACGTCGAAATCCATCGGCGAGAGGCCGAGACGGGCACAAAGCTTCTGCGTCGCGGGCGCCGGGCCGATGCCCATGATGCGCGGCGGAACCCCCGCGGTCGCGCCGCCCATGACGCGGGCGATCGGGGTGAGGCCGTATTTCCTCGCCGCCGCTTCCGAGGCGATGATGAGGGCCGCCGCCCCGTCGTTGACGCCCGAGGCATTGCCGGCCGTCACCGTGCCGCCTTCGATCTTGTTGACCGGCCTCAGCTTGGCGAGCGCTTCCGTCGAGGTCGCGCGCGGATGCTCGTCCCTGGAAATTGTGACCGGGTCGCCCTTGCGCTGCGGCACGCTGACCGGGGTGATCTCCTTCGCAAGGCGTCCGTTCTCCTGCGCGGCGGCGGCCTTCGCCTGCGAGCGGACGGCGAAGGCGTCCTGGTCTTCCCGCGAGACCTTGTAGTCGATCGCGACGTTGTCGCCGGTCTCCGGCATGGAATCGACGCCGTACTGCTTCTTCATCAGCGGGTTGACGAAGCGCCAGCCGATCGTCGTGTCGTAGATTTCGGCATTGCGCGAGAAGGCGGTCTCGGCCTTCGGCATGACGAACGGCGCGCGGCTCATGCTCTCGACGCCGCCGGCGATCATCAGTTCCGCCTCGCCCGCCTTGATGGCCCTGGCGGCGGTGATGACCGCATCCATGCCGGAACCGCAGAGCCGGTTCATGGTCGTGCCGGTGATCGAGACCGGCAGCCCGGCAAGCAGCACGGCCATGCGGGCGACGTTGCGGTTGTCCTCGCCGGCCTGGTTGGCGCAGCCGTAGATCACGTCGTTGACGGCTTCCCAGTCGACCGAGACGTTGCGTTCCATCAGGCTCCTGAGCGGAACGGTGGCGAGGTCGTCGGCCCGGACGGAGGAGAGGGAACCGCCGAAACGGCCGATCGGGGTACGGATATAGTCGCAGATAAAGGCTTCGGTCATCGGTCTCTCCTCAAAGCGCCGGCACGACGAGGTCGGCGACCGGCCTCTCTATATGAAGCTTTGCGCCTGTCATGGCCTGCAGTTCCTCCACGGTCATGCCGGCCAGTTTCTCGCGCAGCACGAAATGCCGGTCGCGGATGTCGACCACCGCATGACTGGTGTAGACACGGGTGATACACGCAACGCCCGTCAGCGGAAAGGTACAAGCTTCAACTAATTTCGGCTCGCCGTTCTTGGTGACGTGTTCGGTGATGACGGAAACCTGCTTTGCGCCGTGCACGAGGTCCATGGCGCCGCCGACCGCCGGCACGCCCTTCGAGCCTACCCGCCAGTTGGCGAGGTCGCCGTTCTGCGCGACCTGAAGCGCGCCGAGGATCGCGACGTCGAGATGGCCGCCGCGCACCATGGCGAAACTGTCGGCATGGTGGAAGAAGGCGGCACCCGGCTTCAGCGTCACCGCCTTCTTGCCGGCGTTGATGAGATCCCAGTCCTCCTCTCCGGCGGGCGGCGCCTCGCCGAAATTCAGGATGCCGTTTTCCGTATGGAAGATCGCCTGCCGGCCGGGCGGCTGGTAACGGGCGACCATTTCCGGAAAACCGATGCCGAGGTTCACATAGGCGCCGTCGGCGATGTCCTGCGCCGCGCGCCAGGCGATCTGGGCATTGGAAAGCTTGATGTCTTCGCGGGTGTTGACGGTCATGCTTGGGCTCCTGGGGCGTAGACCACTCCGGCTCGAATGAGTTCTTCTTCCTGGCTCGGATTCGCCACTTCGACGACACGGTCGACGAAAATGCCCGGCGTCACGACATGTTCGGGATCGATGCCGCCGGCCGGCACGATCTTCGAGACCTGCGCGATCGTCCTGGCGGCCGCCATGCACATCAGCGGATTGAAGTTGCGGGCAGCCTTGTTGTAGGTCAGGTTGCCGTAGGTATCGCCGGTATGCGCCTTGACGATGGCGAAATCCGCCTTCAGCCACCGCTCCTGGACGTAATGGCGGCCATCGAATTCGGCGATCGGCTTGCCTTCCGCAAGCTCGGTGCCGTAGGCGGTCGGCGTGTAGAAGGCAGGGATGCCGGCGCCGCCGGCGCGGATGCGTTCGGCGAGCGTACCTTGCGGCACCAGCTCCAGCTCGATCTCGCCCGCAAGGTACTTTTCCGTGAACGCGCGCGGATCGGACGATTTGGGAAACGAGCAGATCATCTTCCCGACCATGCCCGCGTCGATCATCGCCGCGATGCCGATGCGGCCGTTACCCGCGTTGTTGTTGATGACGGTGAGGTTCTTCGGTCCCTTGTCGATCAGGGCGTGAATGAGCTCGATCGGCGCGCCGGAGCCGCCGAAGCCGCCGATCATGACGGTAGCGCCGTCGCCGATTTCCGAGACCGCTTCGGCCAGGCTTCCGATTGTCTTGTCCATGCACGATGCCTCCTGGGCTGCGCGCGGCCCTTGTCCTCGTCCGCCATGCCCCGGGACGAAGAGATAAAACGACGGTCCTTCACCGGCAAGCCATTTGTGCGATATTTGACATTTGTTCGTATACCGCACATAAACGGCGTAATGATGCGATCGGAAAAGTACGGTCCGGAGGGATGTATGCGGGAAACGGATTTCATCGGCGGGTTGGCGAAAGGCCTGAAGGTGATCGAGGCCTTTGGCGAAACGACGCCGAAACTCGCCATCGCCGATGTCGCGAGGGCGGCGGGCCTCGACCGGGCGACGGCGCGGCGCTGCCTGCTGACGCTCGCCGGGCTCGGATATGCCGACTATGATGGAAAATTCTTTGCCCTGACGCCGAGGATACTCCGGCTCGGCCATGCCTATCTCTCGGCCACCCCGCTGCCGCATATCGTCCAGCCGTTCCTCGACAAGCTGTCGGAGGAGGTGTGCCAGAGCGCTTCCGCAAGCGTGCTGGACGGTACCGAGATCGTTTATATCGCCCGCGCCTCGCAGAAGCGGGTCATGTCGATCAACCTCGTGCCGGGCAGCCGCCTGCCGGCCTATTGCGCCTCGATGGGCCGCGTGCTGCTTGCAGCCTTGCCGGAGGAGGATGCGCGCGCGCTTCTCAGGCAGACGGTTCTGAAGGCCTACACGCCTCGCACCCGGACCGATCCCGCGCAATTGATGGAAGAGCTTGCCCGCGTGCGTGCGCAGGGTTTCGCCGTCATCGATCAGGAGCTCGAACTCGGCCTCTGCTCGATCGCCGTGCCGCTCGAAAACGACCGCGGTCGGGTGGTCGCTGCGCTCAATATCGGTGCCCCGGCGGCAAGCGTGCCTGCGGAAGAAATGGCGGACCGCTATCTGGACGCGTTGCGAAGCGTGGCGAAATCACTGAAGCCCCTGCTGCGTTGATCCGCCGCCGGCAGTCGGGTTGACAGCTGTCAACTTTGCCGGGCGGGGAAGGCGCGCACCCGGAAAGGCTTTCCTGTCAGCGGGTTGGAAAAAAATCCGGTGCTTTTTGTCCCCGTGTCTCGCGGTTGCCCCACGCTTTGCACGGAAATCCATCGCAGGAGGCGGACATGCAGGGTGCGCAGCAACCGTTCACGACCCAGAAAAACCTTGACGCGACTCAACGGGGCGTTCAGCTTCGGTTACGGAAAGAAGCGAATCTATTCCGTTTCAGCGTAACTGGCGGCAATTGCTGCTGGTCCAGCCGCCCGGCGTAAAAAACTGACGAGATCAGGCGCCCGGTCAAGCCGGCTTCATATCGGAGGTCTATCGTGCCTCCGGTCACCCAGGGAGCAAGGCATGGCGGACATGAAGGAGAACGAACCCATGGCCGTATCGGCGGAGAAATCGCAGGCGCCCGGCGCGGAGCAGGCTGTCGAGCCGCGCGTGCTCGCGGAAGAGGCGATCGCCATGGATGCCCAGCTGCTTTCCGAGCAGCTCAAGGCGATGCGCGAGCGCCTTTTCCCGCCCGCTTCGATGAAATCGCTGCGCGCCTTCTCGTCGGGCGAGGCGGCAAAGCTGATCGGCGTTTCCGATGGCTATCTGCGCCAGCTTTCGCTTGCGGGGGAGGGGCCGCAGCCCGCGACCGGCGCCGGCGGCCGGCGCTACTATTCGCTCCGCGACATCAACGCGCTGCGCGCCTATCTCGCGGAACAGGCGCTTGCCAAGGGCAACATGGCCAAGGCGCGGTCCTACCTGCCGCATCGCGACGCGGCGCGCGGGGAGCATCTGCAGGTGATCTCGGTCACCAATTTCAAAGGCGGATCGGGCAAGACGACATCCGCCGTCCACCTCGCCCAGCATCTGGCCTTGACCGGGCATCGGGTCCTCGCCGTCGATCTCGACCCGCAGGCTTCGCTTTCGGCGCTCTTCGGCTACCAGCCGGAACTCGACCTCGCCGGCAACGACACGCTTTACGGCGCCATCCGCTACGACCACGAGCAACGGCCGCTTTCGGAGATCGTCAGGGGCACCTATTTCCCCGGCGTGGATCTCGTTCCGGGCAATATCGAGCTGCAGGAATTCGAGCATGTGACGCCGCAGGCGCTCGCCCGCCACCAGAACGGCGAGGATGCCGGCCCGCTCTTCTTCGCCCGCATCCAGGCGGTCCTGAAGACCATCGAGGACGATTACGACGTGGTTGTGGTCGATTGCCCGCCGCAGCTCGGCTACCTGACGCTTTCGGCGCTCTGCGCCTCCACCTCGGTCATCGTCACCGTGCATCCGCAGATGCTTGACGTCGCGTCGATGAACCAGTTCCTGTTCATGGCCGCCGACCTGCTGGCCGTGGTGCGCGAGGCGGGCGGCACGCTGAATTTCGATTTCCTGCGTTATCTCGTCACCCGCTACGAGCCCAATGACGGACCGCAGGCGCAGATCGTCGGCTTCATGCGTTCGCTTTTCGGCGAGAGGGTGCTGACCGCGCCCATGCTGAAATCGACCGCGGTATCGGATGCCGGCCTGACCAAGCAGACGCTCTACGAGGTCGGCCGCGAGAATTTCACCCGCTCCACCTATGACCGCGCCGCGGAGGCGATGAACGCCGTCAACGGGGAAATCGAGGCGCTGATCCATGCGGCCTGGGGTCGATGAGGGCAATGACAGAGAAAGGTTCTGAGAATGGCCGGAAACCGCAGACATGAACTGAAGGCATTGTTCGGAGGGGGGCTGACGCCATCGGAGCCGGGCCGCGCGCCGGAGACGAAGTCCATGCCACAGACGGAACCGGCGCCGGCCGGGCAAGGTGGGCTGCCGTCCCGCAGCGCCTCCGGCGCTGTCAAGGCCATGGGGCTTTCGCTTGGCGCGATGACGCGCGACGCGGAGGAAGCCCGCGCGCTGCGCCAGGCGCTGAGCGATGGCGAGCGGATCGTCACCATCCAGCCGGACAGGATCGATTCCTCCTTCATCGAGGACCGGCTGCGGATCGACGACAGGGATGACGAGGATTTCGCGGCGCTGGTGGAGAGCATCCGCGAGAACGGCCAGCAGGTGCCGGTTCTCGTGCGCCCGCATCCGGAGAAGGACGGCCGCTACCAGACCGCCTACGGACATCGCCGCATCAAGGCTGCGGAACGGCTCGGCATCGAGGTGAAGGCGATCGTCAAGCCGCTTTCCGACGATGCGCTGGTGCTGGCGCAGGGCAAGGAGAATGCCGAACGCCGCAACCTTTCCTTCATCGAGCGCGGGATATTCGCGCGGAATCTCGCCAGCCACGGTTTCGACCGCAAGGTGATCGGCGATGCGCTGGCCGTGCAGAAGAGCGAGCTTTCGCGCCTGCTGCAGGTGGTCGAAAGCGTGCCCGAGCAGTTCATCCGGGCGATCGGGCCGGCTCCGAAAGCGGGGCGCGAGCGCTGGATGAAGCTCGGCGAGATCCTTGCGCGGGAGGCCAAGCAGTATATCGGGACAGATGTCATCTACAGCACGCGCTTCAGGGCGGCCGACAGCGACGCCCGTTTCCGGATACTGTTCACGCGGCTCGACGCGAGCATGAAGCCCGATCCCATCAAGCCGCAGGAGCTGACGGACGGCGACGGCAAGGTGTTCGCCCGCGTGCGGCGCGAGGGAAAGGTCAAGCGGATCGAGTTCTCGGCGGATATCGATCCCGCTTTCATCGACGAGGCGGCGGTGCTGCTGGCCGCCCGCTATGGGGAATTCCTGACGAAACGCGCGGGCTGACCGCCCGCCCGCTCCTGCCGGTGCGGCGATCCCAACCGCATCGGGGCATGCCGCCTTTCGAAAAGGGCGTATGCTCCGGCCTCGCCGGTCCTCTTCGATGCGGACCACGTGGGCCGGACGATCCGTCTAATTCCTGGAATTAGTCCAATATTGACAGGTTATGTATACAGATTTATGGATTACATAACGGCGTGGAGGAGGAGCAGGCAGGCCGTCTTTTCCGGGTGAGGAGTTCCATTCCTTTTTTCACGTATGCTTTTCCACGCTTGCCTTCTTTCCATCCGCTCAGGCGATCTTGAAGCCGGTTCTTCAGGGAATGGAGAGGGAAAAGCAGGGATGTATACACGGTTTCGTGAAAATTGGGCCTGAAACCCCTCGATATCACCGGGAAGACGACGAGCAGGCGGCATGGGCCGACGGAAGGCCGGAGAGGGCAGGCCCGGGGCCTGCCTGACCCGGTTGACGTGTCGGCGCGGCTGGCTGCGACAGGCCTCGCAGGCTGTGGCCGGTTCGGGCAGCAAGGAGGATGCGGCCCGCCGCGCGCGTTTTGCAACGGTTCGTCTTGAGAGGAGGAAAGAGATGATTACCCGAAGAACATTGATGGCCGCGGCCGGCATGGCCCTGGGTGGACTGACGGCGCTGCCGGCCGCCGCGCAGGAAACGGTCAAGATCGGCCTGATCCTGCCGATGACCGGTCCGTTCGCGTCCACCGGCCGGCAGGTCGAGGCCGGCGTCAAGGCCTATGTGGCGCTGAACGGGGATACGGTCGCCGGCAAGAAGATCGAAATCGTGCTGCGCGACGATGCCGGGGTCGCCGACCAGACCCGCCGCATCGCCCAGGAACTCGTCGTCAACGACGGCGCCAAGCTGCTGATGGGCTTCGGCCTGACGCCGCTCGCGATGTCGGTCGCCCCGGTCCTCAACCAGGCGAAGGTCCCGGCGATCATCACCTCGGCGACCACCTCGGCGATCATGCCGCAATCGCAATATTTCGTCCGCACGTCGATGGCAGGTCCGCAGTCGGCCGTTCCGGTCGCCACCTGGGCGGTGCAGAACAACCTGAAGCGCGTCGTCACCCTCGTGTCCGACTACGGTCCGGGCATCGATATCGAACAGGGCTTTACCAACCAGTTCAAGAAGGAAGGCGGCACGATCGTCGAGGCGGTCCGCGTTCCGCTCCAGAATCCGGACTTCGCTCCCTTCCTGCAGCGCGTGCGCGACTCCAAGCCCGATGCGGTCTTCGTCTTCGTCCCCTCCGGCGTCGGCTCGCTGTTCATGAAGCAGTTCACCGAGCGGGGCCTTGCCGAAGCGGGCATCAAGCTGATCGGCACCGGCGACATCACCGACGACGACCTGCTGAACGGCATCGGCCCGGCCGCCAAGGGGGTCATCACCGGCCATTTCTATTCCGCCCTGCACGACAGCGCGGAAAACAAGGCCTTCGTCGCCCAGGTGCGGAAGGCCAGCAACAACATGCGGCCGAACTTCATGTCGGTCGGCGGTTATGACGCGATGACGCTCGCCTATGCGGCGCTGAAGAAGACCAATGGCGATACCGACGGCACCAAGCTCGTGGAAGCCATGAAGGGCGCCTCCTGGGTGAGCCCGCGCGGACCGATCACCATCGATCCCGCGACGCGCGACATCGTCCAGGACATCTACATGCGTGAGGTCAAGGAGGTGAACGGCGAACTCTACAACGTCGAATTCGCGACCTTCCCGAAGATCAAGGACCCGAACGTCAAGTAAGGCGGCGGTCATCCTTCGCAGATACGGATGGCGGGCTCCGGCCCGCCATTTTCGTTGGGGCATGCCGGTGCTCGCTCTCTTTGTTCTTGCGCGATTCCGGACGCAGAACCACCGCACGCTTTTGCTGGAATCGCCCTAGGATGCCGATGACGCGATCCGTTCCAGAAGCTCGCCGAGCAGATGGCGTTCGCCGGCGGTAAGGACCGTGACGTCGTCGAGCGATGCGCGCAGTTGCGATGCGGCGGCCTGGGGGCGTCTTTCCTCGTCGTGCCGCCCATCGGGCGCCTTGGTTATGGCGGCGATGACCATGTCGCGGATGAAGGCCGAGATCCCCGTATTCCGCTGCCCTTCCGGCTGCCCGAGCAGGGCGAGGATCGTACCCGATCCGGCAGCCTCGACCGCCGCCAATGCCTGCTCCTCGCTCGTCGTCAGACGGCCGGACCGCGCAATCCTCCGGATTCTGCGCTCCAGGACCTGCTTGCCCCAGGTCGCCGCCGTGGAAGTCCCGCGGGTCTCCGAATAATCGGTGAGGATGGCGAACAGGCCCGGGTTCGAAAGGCAGAAATCGACATGCATGTCCCAGCCCTGCCTGAGGTCCTCGACGGGGTCGGGATGCGGGGCGTGCTTTTCCTTCCCTGCGACATAGGTCGTCAGATCGTGCTCGGCGACGGCCGCCAGCAAACCCTGCTTGTCGCCGAAAAACCGGTAGATGGTCGGGGGTTGCACGCCGGCCGCGGCCGCCACCGCGCGCGTCGTCGCGGCCTCGCCGCCGCCTTCCGCGATCAATCGGGACGCCGCGGCCAGGATGCGGGCGCGGACATCGGGCGTCATCGCGGATTCGGAAGTCATGGTGTCATCAGGGGTCATGGAGCCACCCTAGGCCGGATTTGTTTCCAATGACAGCGAAGACTTGATAACGATGATAATCACTGATATCAAAAATCCGATAGCGGTGATAATGCCCAGGATGAAAGGATAGTTCGATGATCGTCGTCACGGGTGGAAACGGAAAACTTGGCCGGGCCATCGTCAATTCCCTGCGTTCGCGCGGCTTGTCCGGGGCGCTTGCGGTGAGCGTGCGTGATGCGGGGCAGGCGGGGGAGCTGGAGGCGATGGGCATGAAGGTCCATCAGGCCGACTATGAGAACCCGGAGAGCCTGCGGCATGCATTTCAGGGGGCGGACCAGATATTGATGGTTTCGTCGAACGCTTCCGCACATGGAGCCGACCCGCTGGTGCAGCACCGCAACGTGATCGCCGCCGCGAAGGAGGCGGGTGTCGGCCGGGTGGTCTATACCAGCCACATGGCCGCCAGCGCCGCGTCGGCCTTTCCGCCGATGCACACGCATCACGCAACCGAATTGATGCTGCGGGAGAGCGGGCTGGCATGGACCGCGCTTCGCGACGGATTTTATGCCGGCAGCATCGTCGCGATGGTGCGTGAGGGCATCCGGGGCGGGCGGATCATGTTTCCCGAAGACGGCAAGGTATCGTGGACCGCCCATGCCGACCTTGCGGACGCGGCGGCGGCGATCCTCATGCAGCCGGGCCGGTTCGAGGGGCCGACGCCGCCGCTCACCGCCGGTGAGGCGCTCGATCTGGAAGACATCGCGAGGATCGCGTCGACCGTCGTGGGGCATCCGGTGCGACGTGAATACATATCGGACGAGGACATGGCGAAGAGGCTTACTTCCCGCGGGCTTTCCGCCGTAGTCGTGGAAATCACCCTGGGCATGTTCCGGGCCAGCCGCAACGGCGAATTCGCCAAGGTCGACCCGACCCTCGCGCAACTTCTCGGCAGGCCGACCACGTCCCTGGCCGACCTGCTTGCCGGGGACCTGGCGCCCGCGGGTGGATCGGGCAGTTGACCGCGACCGCTCCGCCGCCTCCGGCGCGGGGCCGTATTCCGGATCGGCCGTTCCCGGCATATCGGGCGCCGGAAGCCTCCCGGGGGCGCAAACGTCCGCGCCTCCTGTTCCGTGTGCTCTAACCTGTTGAATCCATGCATCGCGCTTTCCGAAAATCGATTCCGGTTTTCGGGCCGATGCTGTAGAAGAACCCGATCATGAGTTCTTCGCCGCCCGCATCCGCATCCACCATCCTGCAGCACAGCCTGCGGCATCTGAGGGCGTTTCTCGCGGTCGTCGACACCGGCTCCGTCACCAGGGCGGCGGAGCTGTGCTTCGTGTCGCAGCCCGCCGTCACGCAGGCGTTGTCGAAGATAGAGAAGACGGTGAGCCTGCCGCTCTTTTCCCGCACGCCCCAGCGGGTCTTCGCCAACAATGCCGGGGAGATCCTGGCGCGACGGATCAGGCGCGCCTTCGGTTATCTCGATCCAACCCTGTCGGAACTCTCGCCACGGTTGAAGGTGACGGCGACGACCGCGCAGCTGCGGGCCTTGATCGCGGTTCGGGAAACCGAGAATTTCACGCTCGCGGCCCGGCGCCTCGGCCTCAGCCAGCCGGCGGTCTATCGGGCGGTGAGCCAGCTGGAAGAGGAGGCCGCACGTCCGCTCTTCGAGCGCGCCTCCTACGGTATCGTCGCCACGCGGACCGCGCAGGCGCTGGCGCAGGCGGCGAAACTCGCCTTTCTGGAGCTGGAGCAGGCGGATGCCGATCTTGCCGAACTGACGGCGGCCGAGATCGGGCGGATCGTCATCGGCGCCACGCCGCTTGCGAAATCCTATGTGCTGCCGAGGGCGATCGCCCGCTTCCGCACGTTTCGCCCCAACCTCCCCCTGCACATCCAGGAAGGTCCCTATCCCGACCTGCTGGGGGCGCTGCGCCGTGGCGAGATCGATTTCCTGCTCGGCGCGCTGCGCGTGCCTGCGCCCATCGGCGACGTGGAGCAGACGGTGCTGTTCCACGATACCGTCGTTCTGGTTGCGGGCAACAGCCATCCCCTTGTCGACAGGCCGGGCATCACCGCCGGGGAACTGGCCGCCTATCCCTGGGTGGTGGGGCAGGCGGGGACGCCCATCCGGCGCTATTTCGACAGCATCTTCACCGATGCCGGCAGCAGGCCGCCCAGAAGCATCGTCGAAACCGGTTCGCTTATCCTGATGCGCGAGCTTCTGGATGCGAGCGAGCACCTGGGTTGCACTTCGCGGCTTCAGGCGGAGGCGGAAATCGCCCGCGGACTGATGCGCGCGCTTCCCTTCGATCTCAGCCACACATCGAGGCCGATCGGCGTGACGCTGCGGAAAGACTGGCTGCCGACCGTTGCTCAGCAGGCGTTTCTGGATCTCCTGCCGACCCGGCCGGAACAGGTTTCCCGCCACCTTCTATAACCAAAACTTATGAGCGCGGCAGACGAAGTGATAAACGGCCGGGGCACTTCCGGTTTATAGGATGACAAGAGAGATCGTCGCGAGAGGCATGACGCGATTTCGCGAGGGCGGCGATCACGGAGGCGACGAAAAAAAGAGAATAGTGGGACGTCAAACTATCATAGCCTGTTGACGGCCATGTATACATTCATCGATATAGGCGGCAGACAGTGAGGATTTGCCGCTTCGATCGAGAATCGGCCGGCAGGAGGCCGGATACATAATTCCGCACCCTTGAGGAGGAGACGAATGTTGAAAAGAAGAACACTGATGGCCGCCGCCGGTATCGCGCTCGGCTGCCTCGCCGCCGTTCCGGCTGCCGCCCAGGAGGTCGTCAAGGTCGGCCTCATCCTGCCGATGACCGGGCCGTTTGCATCCACGGGCCGCCAGGTCTCCGCCGGCGCCAAGGCTTTCATCGCCGCCAAGGGTGATACGGTGGCCGGCAAGAAGATCGAGCTGATCATCCGCGACGACGCCGGCGTCGCCGACCAGACCCGCCGCATCGCGCAGGAACTGGTGGTCAACGACGGCGCCAAGGTTCTCGCCGGCTTCGGCCTGACGCCGCTTGCGATGTCGGTCGCGCCGGTCGCGACCCAGGCGAAGATCCCGACCATCGTCATGGCGGCCGGCACGGCTTCCATCACCAAGGCCTCGGAATACATCACGCGCACCTCCGGCACCCTGCCGCAATACTCCGTTCCAGTCGGAACCTGGGCGGCCGAAAACGGCATCAAGAAGGTCGTGACGCTCGTTTCCGACTACGGCCCGGGCATCGATGCCGAAAAGTGGTTCACCAAGGAGTTCAAGGCGAAGGGCGGCGAGATCGTCGAGGCCGTGCGCGTTCCGCTCCAGAACCCCGACTTCGCGCCCTTCCTGCAGCGCGTGCGCGATGCGAAGCCCGATGCGGTCTTCGTCTTCCTGCCGTCCGGCGTCGGCTCGCTGTTCATGAAGCAGTTCGCGGATCGCGGCCTTGCGGATGCCGGCATCAAGCTGATCGCCACTGGCGACGTCACCGACGACGATATCCTGAACTCGATGGGCAGGCCGGCGATCGGCACCATCACCGGCCATTTCTACGCAACCGCCCATGACAGCCCGGAAAACAAGGCCTATGTCGAAGGCTTCGAGAAGGCCAACAACGGCATGCGGCCGAACTTCATGTCGGTCGGCGGTTACGACGGCATGGCGCTGATCTATGCTGCGCTCGAGAAGACGAAGGGCGACGCAAGCGGCCCCGCCTTCATAGCTGCCGTCAAGGGCCTTTCCTGGACGAGCCCGCGCGGCCCGGTTTCCATCGATCCCGAAACCCGCGACATCATCCAGAACATCTACGTTCGCGAGGTCAAGGAAGTGAACGGCCAGTTGCACAACGTCGAGTTCAAGACGTTCGAGGCGCTGAAGGACCCGGAAAAGGCCGAGGCCAAGTAAGGGTGGCTCGGGAGGCGGCGAGGGCGCGCCCGCTTCTTGAAGCGAGCGGCGGCTCCGCGGCCTCCCCCTCATCCGCTCTTCTTCTCCCGAGGGGAGAAGAAGAGCGTGCCGCACGTATTCGACCCTCCTCTCCACCTTGGGGAAAGGGTGGCCGGGCGGAGCGGCGGCCGGGTGAGGGGGGCATCGGTGCATTTGACATCGGCCCTTCCCGCTGGAAGCTTCGGGGGACTTGAGCCCTTTCGTTTTTCCCGGCAACAACGTCGGGTGACATCATCGATTTCAGCTAGGGCCGCGTAGAGAAGATCCACATGCTGACCATTCTGTTTGACGGTGTAGCTTATGGCATGTTGCTGTTCATCCTCGCCTGCGGGCTGACGGTGACGCTTGGCCTCATGAACTTCATCAACCTGGCGCATGGCGCCTTCGCCATGGCCGGCGGTTACATAACCGTCATCATGATGAACCGCTACGGCATCTCCTTCTACTGGTGCCTGCCGGCCGCCTTCATCGTGTCCGCGCTCATCGGTCTCGTCCTGGAGCGCACGCTTTATCAATGGCTCTACCAGGCCAACCACCTGGACCAGGTCCTCTTCTCGATCGGCATCGTCTTCATGGCGATCGCCGCGACCGACTATTTCATGGGCGGCCAGCAGCAGCTCATCAATCTGCCGCCGGAACTTTCCGGCCGGATGGACGTGTTCGGCGTCGGCATCGGCCGCTACCGGCTGTTCACCATCGTCATCTGCGCCGTGCTGGCCGTCGTGCTGCAGCTTATCCTGTCGAAGACGCGTTTCGGCAGCCGGCTGCGCGCGGCGGTCGACGACCGGCGCGTCGCCATGGGTCTCGGCATCAACGTGCCCGTCGTCTTTGCGCTCACCTTCGCGTTCGGATCGGGCCTTGCGGGGCTCGGCGGCGCGATGGGCGCGGAAATCCTCGGGCTTGATCCGAATTTTCCGCTGAAGTTCATGATCTACTTCCTGATCGTCGTGTCGGTCGGCGGTACTTCGACCGTCTCCGGCCCGTTCCTCGCCGCCCTGCTGCTCGGCATCGCCGATGTCGCCGGCAAGTATTATGTTCCCGCCATCGGTCCCTTCGTCATCTATGCACTGATGATCATCATGCTGATCGTTCGACCGAACGGCCTGTTCGCGAGAGGTGGCCGATGAGCGTTCTTCCGCAGGAAACCGCCGTGACGGCGGAAACCTCCGCGGCCGAAAGCCGCGCCGCAAAGCTGATGAAGCGCAGGAGCCGCATGCGCTTTTACGAGATCGTCGTCTGGGTGGCGGCGCTCGCCGCTTATTTCGTGCTGCCGTCCAAGATGCTGATCCTCACCGAGATCGCCATCCTGGCGCTGTTTGCGGTCTCGCTCGACCTGGTGCTCGGTTTCGCGGGCATCGTCTCGCTCGGCCATGCCGCCTTTTTCGGCCTCGGCGCCTATGTGGCGGGCCTCGTGGCGCTGCATTATGTCGCCGAACCGGTCCTCGGGCTCGTCGTGGCCGGTCTCGCGACCGGCGTGCTGGGGCTGCTCACCAGCTTCCTCGTCCTGCGCGGCTCGGACCTGACCCGCCTGATGACCACGCTCGGCATCGGCCTGATGATGGCCGAACTCGCCAACCAGATGGCCTGGCTGACCGGCGGGGCCGACGGCCTGAGCGGCTTTTCGCTCGGGCCGATCCTCGGGCTTTTCGAGTTCGACCTCTTCGGCAAGACGGGTTATCTCTACTGCGTCGCCGTGCTCTTCGTCGGCACGATGATCATGCGCCGCATCGCTTTTTCGCCGTTCGGCATGTCGCTGAAGGCGATCAAGGGCAATCCGATGCGGGCCGGCATGATCGCCGTGCCCGCCCGCAAGCGCGTCGTCACGGCCTATACGATCGCGGCCGTCTTCGCCGGCATGGCGGGTGCGCTGCTCACCCAGACGACGAGCTTCGTCTCGCCGGACGTGCTCGCCTTCCACCGCTCGGCGGACGTGCTCCTCGTGCTGACCATCGGCGGCACGGGGTATCTTTATGGCGGCATCTTCGGGGCGGTGCTCTTCACGCTGGTGAAGGACTGGCTTTCGGTGGTCACGCCGCAATACTGGATGTTCTATATCGGCCTCATCCTCGTCGTGCTCGTCCTGGTCGGCCGTGACCGGCTGGCGCGCTGGATCGAATACCTGCCCGAACGCTTCTCGAAGAAGGAGGACGGCCGATGACCGACATCGTTCTCGAAACCCGCAACCTGAAGCGCCGCTTCGGCGCCTTCCTCGCCACCAATGACGTGAGCCTCAAGGTGGAGCGCGGGGCCCGGCATGCTCTGATCGGGCCGAACGGCGCGGGCAAGACGACGCTGATCAACCTTCTGACCGGTGTCCTGCCGCCCTCGGAGGGTCAGGTTTTCCTGGAAGGGGAGGACATCACCTCGATGGCGTCCTTCCGCCGGGTCAAGCGCGGGCTGACCCGCACCTTCCAGATCAACCAGCTTTTCAACGACTTCACGCCGCTCGAAACCGTGGCGCTGGCGATTGCCGAGCGCGAGGGCGTCGGCCACAATTTCTGGAAATCCGTCGCCGGTTACGGCAGGATCGTCGACGAGGCGGCGGACCTGCTTTCCCGCTTCGGCCTTGCTTCTGTCATGGGCGAGCGGACGGTGATCCTGCCCTATGGCAAGCAGCGGCTCCTCGAAATCGCGCTTGCCTTCGCCTCCAGGCCGCGGGTGCTGCTGCTCGACGAGCCGGCAGCCGGGGTGCCGGAGGACGAGCGTCACGAGGTTCTGTCGATCGTCTCCGCCCTTCCGGCGGATGTGACCGTGCTTCTGATCGAGCACGACATGGATCTGGTCTTCTCGTTTGCGAACCGCATATCGGTTCTGGTTGCCGGCGCGCTGTTCACGGAAGGCACGGTCGCGGAAATCTCCGCCGACCCGCGCGTCAAGGCCGTCTATCTCGGAGAAAACGCATGACGCCCGTTCTGGTGACCGAAAAGCTGGTGGCGGGTTATGGCGAGGCGAGCGTGCTTTCGGGCATCAGCCTGACGATCCCGGAAGGCCGCACGCTTGCGCTCCTCGGCCGCAACGGCACGGGAAAGACGACCTTCGTGAATACGCTCGCAGGCGTCACGACCTACCATTCCGGCTCGATCCGGCTGCTCGGCCGCGACATTACCAGGCTGAGGGCGGACCGGCGTGCCGCCGCGGGTATCGGCTGGGTGCCGCAGGAGCGCAACATCTTCAAGTCGCTGACCGTCGAGGAGAACCTGACCGCCATCGCAAGGCCGGGCGTGTGGGACGTCGAGCGTGTCTACGGCATGTTCCCGCGCCTCAAGGAACGGCGCAGGAACCTCGGCAACCAGCTTTCCGGTGGCGAGCAGCAGATGCTGGCTGTCGGCCGCGCCCTGATGGTCAATCCAAGGCTGCTCCTGCTCGACGAACCGACCGAGGGGCTTGCGCCGATCATCGTCGATGAACTGCTCGCGGCGATCCGCCGGATCGTCGAAGGCGAGGGCATGTCCGCGATCATCATCGAGCAGAAGGCGCGCAAGATCCTGCCGCTGACCGACGATGCGGTGATCCTCGACCGCGGCGCAGTCGTTTTCCAGGGCACGAGCACGGACCTGCTGGCGGATGAGACGATCCTCGGCCAGCATCTCGGGGTGGAGAAGGGCGCGCGGCACTGACGCGACCCCGCCGCCGGTCGGCCCTCGCCGTCTTCCCACGGGGCCGCTCGTATGAGGGGCATCGGGCGGCAACGGCCTCCGACGAAACGGAGCGGAGGAACGGGTGCCGTCCCTCCGCCATTTGATCATTGCTTCGGAATCCCGGCCTTCTCGATCACGGCCGACCATTTGCCGATGTCGTCTGCCAGCCGCTTGCCGATCTCTTCCGGGGTGCTGGAGCGGGCCTCGACCCCGAGGTCGGCGAACCGTTTCTGCAGGGTCGCATCGGCCAGGACGTCCACAAGTGCGGCGTTGAGCGTCTTCACGACCTCCGGCGGCGTTCCTGCCGGGGCGAAGATCGCGTTCCAGGAGGTGACGTCGAAACCCTTCACACCCTCTTCCTGGGCCGTCGGCACGTTCGGCAGCAGGCTGGAGCGCGCGGGGCCGGACGATGCGACGGCGATCGCCTGGTTCTGCTGCAGGGCAGCCTTCAGCGCCGTCTGGCTGTCGATGACCACGTCGAGCTCGCCGCCGAGGAGAGCGACCTGGAGATCCGGGGTGGCCTTGTAGGGCACGATGGTGAAATCCACCCCGGAGGTCGATCTGAACAGCTCCGCCGCAAGATTCTGGCTGCTGCCGACGTTGATCGTCCCGACATTGAGCGCGCCCGGATTGGCGCGGGCGGCATCCAGCACGTCCTTGAGCGTCTTGTACTTGCCGTTGCCCTTGGCGACGAAGACGAAATCGAAATAGGCGAGGCTCGATACCGGCACGAAATCCTTGACCGGGTCGAACTGCAGGTTCTTGAAGAGCGGCACGCTGATCGCCGTCCCGTTGGAAAGCAGCGCCAGCGTGTAGCCGTCGGCCTCGGCGTTCAGGGCCGCCCGGGCCGCGGTGGCGCCGCCCGCGCCCGGCTGGTTCATGATGACGATCTGCCGCCCGAGCTTCCTGCCGAGCGATTCCGCCACGAGCCGGGCCGTGATGTCGGCGATGCCGCCGGGGCCGAAGGGCAGCACGAGCGTGATGTCGCGCGACGGATATCTGTCCTGCGCGACGGCGGCGGCGGGTGCTGCGAGCGCCAGCCCCAGCGCCGGGATCAGCAACTTCATGAACCCGGCAGCCCGCTCCAGGAGCGCCGCCGGTTGTCGAACCACGGTATGATGCATTCTCTCCTCCTCCATCGAATGCCGCTCAGGCGGCGAAACCGTAAAGACGCGCGGGATTGTCGACGAGCAGCCGCTGTCGGTCCTCCGCGCGGATCGCAAGGCGCGGAACGAGGTCCACGAGATCGGCCTCGTCGACCGGCTCCTTGAGGTTGGGATGCGGAAAATCCGTGCCCCACAGGGTTCTTCCGGGGCTCGCCTCCACGAGCGCCCGGGCGAACGGCACCGCCGCATCGAACGGGAAGGAGGAAATCCGCTCCGAGCCGCAGACCTTGATCCAGCAGTTCTCCTGCCGGGCGAGTTCGAGGAGCGTCTGGAACGCCGGCTGTTGCGTGCCGAGCCGGGTATCCACCCTGCCCATGTGGTCGATGACGTAAGGGACGGGCAGGCGCCGGATCACGCCGGAAAGCGGCACGATATCGACGGCGTCGAGATGCAGCACCGCATGCCAGCCGCGGCCCTTGATCCGGTCGATCACGCAGTCGAAGACGCCCATGTCCGGCGCTCCGCCGAGATGGCGGACGAAATTGAAGCGCACGCCGCGCACGCCGCCGTCGTCGAGCGCCTGATAGGCCTTGTCGTCGAACGTGTCGTCGACGACGGCGACGCCGCGATATCGGTGCGGACGCCAGGCGATCGCGTCCAGCATGGCGCGGTTGTCTGTCCCGTGGCAGCTCGCCTGCACGATCACGGCGCGATCGACGCCGAGCCGGTCGTGAAGCGCCGCCAGCGCCTCCCTTGGCGCATCCTCCGGCGTGTAGCGGCGGTTCGGCGCGTAGGGGAAGACCGCGCCCGGACCGAAGACGTGGCAATGGGCATCGCAGCCACCGGCGGGAAGAATGAAATCCGGTTTGCGGCGGTGCTGGGCATGGGGATCGCTCATGCTGTCCTTCCCTGGATGAGGTTGTCCGCCGCCGGCGACCCGGTGCCGGCGGCAAGGCTCCTGAAGCTCGCGTAGCTCGCTTCGACGATCTGGTGGACGGCGGCCTCCCGGTCTTCCCCGTTCACCGCCCCTTCCGAAAGGCGCGTCACGCGCTCCGGATTGACGAGGGCGTAATAAAGCGCGCCGAGCAGGAACTGGCTGCGCCAGACAAGACCTTCGAGCGGCGCACCCGGCACGCAGCCGGCCAGCGCGTCGATGAAGGCCCGGCTCGTCTCGTCGAAGGCATCGGCGATGATCTGGCGTGCGTCCGGGTTGCCTTCCGCCGACAGGACGGCGCGCATGCGCGTGAATTCGGCACCTCCGCCATCGCCTTCGCTGGAGGAGGTGAAGGCCGGCACCACATAGGCGCGCAGCACCGCCGCCAGCCGTTCGTCCGGATCGCTGATCCGGCGCGCCTCGCCCAGCAGTTCGAGACGGCGCGCATTCATCGGCTTCGTGTGGCGCTCGTAGATCTCCCTGAGAAGGTTGGCCTTCGAGCCGAAATGATAGGTGAGGCTGCCGACATTGGCGCCGGAAGCCTTGGCGATGTCGCGCAGCGACACGGCGTTGTATCCGCTGCGGGAAAACAGCGACACGGCGTTTCGGAGCAGGGTTTCGCGCAGGCTCGGGCGCATGATATTCTCATTGGTCGTTCGTATTTATAATTTGTACAAATGTACAAATTGAGGCCCGGAGTCAACTGTGGGTGAAAAAGATGCATGCGCCCCGTTTCCGGCGCGATCCGGATTTGACGTTGGTCAATGAGGGGCATAGACCCTCTGCCTAACGTCTTCCCGTCCTCAACAGCCAGAATGCTTCCATGCTCGAAACCCGCATCCGCCGCCCCTCGCTCCTCGACCGCGTCACCACCCCCCAGCAGGCCGCCAGTCTCATCAAGGACGGCATGATCATCGGCATGAGCGGGTTCACCCGCGCCGGCGACGCCAAGGCCGTGCCCATCGCCATGGCGGAGCGGGCGAAGACCGACCCGTTCAAGATCACGCTGATCACCGGCGCATCCCTCGGCCACGATATCGACCGGATGCTGACCGAAGCCCATGTGCTTGCGCGCCGCATGCCTTTCCAGTCGGACGCGACGCTGCGCAGCGCGATCAACCGCGGCGAGGTGATGTTCATCGACCAGCATCTTTCGGAGACGGTGGAGCATCTGCGCTCGAACCAGCTCGGCCCGATCGACTATGCGGTCATCGAGGCGGCGGCGATCACCGAGGACGGCGGCATCGTGCCGTCGACCTCGATCGGCAATTCCGCGAGCTTCGCGATCCTGGCGAAGAAGATCATCGTCGAGATCAATCTCAGCCAGCCGGCCGAGCTCGAAGGCCTGCACGACATCTACATTCCGACGAAGCGCCCGTCGCGTGTGCCGATCCCGGTCGTGGCCTGCGACAGCCGCGTCGGTTTTTCCTACGTGCCGATCGACCCCGAGAAGATCGCCGCGATCGTCGTGACCGACGAGAAGGACAGTTTCTCGACCGTCGAACCTTCCGACACGGACACCAGGGCGATTGCCGGCCACCTCATCCGTTTCCTGGAGGAGGAAGTCGCCAGGGGCCGGCTCGACCTGACGCTGCAGCCGCTGCAGGCGGGTATCGGAACCATCGCCAATTCCGTGCTGACGGGCCTTGCCGACGGACCCTTCCATCACCTGCGCATGTATAGCGAGGTCCTGCAGGACAGCACGTTCGACCTCTTCGACGCCGGAAAGCTGTCGTTTGCCTCCGGCTCCTCGATCACGCTTTCGGCAGGCTGTGCCGAGCGGGTCTTCGGCCAGTTCCACAAGTACCGCGACAAGCTGGTGCTGCGCCCGCAGGAGATCAGCAACCATCCGGAGGTGATCCGCAGGCTCGGCGTCATCGGCATCAACACGGCGCTCGAGGTGGATATCTACGGCAACGTCAATTCCACCCATGTGAACGGCACGCATATGATGAACGGCATCGGCGGCTCGGGCGATTTCGCCCGCAACGCCTATCTGTCGATCTTCGTCAGCAAGTCGGTGGCCAAGGGCGGCAGGCTTTCCTCCGTGGTTCCCATGGTGCCGCATGTGGACCATACCGAACACGACGTGGACATCATCGTCACCGAAAACGGTCTGGCGGACCTGCGCGAGCTTGCGCCCCGCGAACGCGCCGGGCAGATCATCGCCAACTGTTCCCATCCGGATTTCCGGGATGATCTGGCGGACTATTTCCAGCGCGCCTCGGCGCGCGGCGGACAGACGCCCCATCTTCTCGAAGAGGCGTTCTCCTGGCACGAAAGAAGCCGCCAGACAGGCACGATGCGCCGCGCCTGACGGTTGCCCGGAAGACAGAAATACGGATGCCGTGGCGGTCGGGCAGGTGAAGGCGGAAGAGGGCAGGGATGCCCTCTTTCCTGTCCGGAAAATCGGGCAGGCGCTCCCGGCGCGCTGGCATGCGAGGTCGATGCGATCATGCGGAACGGCGTGTGACGGTGGCAAAGCCTGAGCCGGTTCACGCCCGCCGGTGTTTGGGTGAGACGCCGTAGGTCTTCTTGAAGGCCGTGGTGAAGCTCGAGGGGTTGCGGTATCCGGCGATATAGGCGGCCTGCGAGATCGGAATGCCATCCCTTTCCAGGGCGGAGCGAGCCATCTCCAGCCGCTTCTGGCGGATGAAATCCGACACCGTCATGCCGAACCGTTCCTTGAAGTGCCGCTGCATCGACGAGGTGCTGACGCCCACATGGCGCGCGATGCGGTCGAGCGTCAGGTTCTCGCGGACATGGGCGAGAATATAGTCGCGAACCCTTTCGCCCTGCAGCCGGCTCAGCACGGTCGGTCGGTGCGGCGTTTCCGTTTCGGCACTGACCAGGATGGCGCAGGCCTGGCACAGGATGTCGAAGGCATGGGCGTTGCGGTAGAGCGTCAGAAGCTCGCCGGTCATCGCCGTCGGCGGCTTGACGATGTGCTCGGCGACCTGGACCAGATGTCTGTTCGGACTGAAGCGGAACTCGGCGAGGTGCCGGGAGAAAAACGATCTCAGCTTCGGCATGCTCGTGGGCTGGGACTTGATCAGCCGTTCGATCCAGGGAAGCGGCGCGGAGATCATCACCTTGCGCAGGGGCGTCTCGGTCTCGTTGATGAACTGCAATTTGCAGCCGCGTGCCACGTTCAGCATGAAAACCAGCGGTTCGGCGCTGCCGGCATCGCCCGCATCGATCCGGAAATGCTCGCCGTCCATCACGAAGTGCTGCTGCCCCTGAAGCAGGACCATCACCAGGAATTTCGGCCAGACGTCATGGAGATTGTCGTTCGGCGTGCATGTCGATGGGCCATCGATGGCGCCCACGAACAGGTGCTGGGGGATTTCCGGTTTGATCCTGATGTTCAATTCGTCGTCCTTCCCATCGCCCGCCCGTGAGCGAGACATCGGGCGATGCGGCTTGTGCGTAGTTCTTTGCCGTTTTTGCGAAAGTCTTTCTGATCGACAGCCCGCTTAGGCTACCCGTATACATGACAATGTCAATCAAGTTTAGCGCCGGTTCCCGCCGGCGCTCATCGCATGTGAGTGGGGCAATGAGGGGAATTTCGCCGTCGATGGCTGGATATCGCATCGGGCTGCTGGCTGCAGCGAGCATCATCGCTTTGAACGCCGCCATGGCGCAGGAACAGACCGGTTCGCAAGAGGATACCGAACTGAAACCGATCGTCATCCGCGGCGAAGGTGCGGAAAAGGGGACCGGCCCGGTCGAAGGTTACGTCGCAAAACAGAGCACTGCGGGAACCAAGACCGACACGCCGATCGCCAGGACGCCGCAATCCGTGAGCGTCGTCTCGAAAGACCAGATCCAGGATCAGCATGCGCAATCGGTCGCGGAAGCGCTTCGCTACACGCCCGGGGTCTTCACCGAATATCGCGGCGCATCCAACCTGCGCGACGAACTCTTCGTCCGCGGCTTCTATTACGTCCCGAAATATCTCGACGGCCTGTTCCTCGCCAGCGATCTCTCCTACGCGAAGATCGATCCCTATCTGCTCGAAAGGGTGGAGCTGCTGTCGGGGCCTTCCTCCATCCTCTATGGCCAGGCCAATCCCGGTGGCGTCGTCAACATGGTCAGCAAGAAGCCCACGGAAACGCCGCTTCACGAAGTCGAGTTTTCCTTCGGGACGGACAGGTATTTCTCCGCCGGCCTCGACATCGGCAACAGGATCGACGACACGCTGGCCTATCGCATCGCCATATCGGGGCTCAGCCGCGACCTGCAGGAGGACTACGCCGAACAGCGGTCCTTCGCGATCGCCCCCTCGATCACCTGGGCTCCCGATGAGGGAACGTCGCTGACGGTCCTCGGCGGCTACCAGAACGAGCCCGACGCCGGTTTCCGAAATTTCCTCGACGCGGCCGGCACGGTCTATCCGATCGCAGGCTTCGGTTACGTGCCGCGCGACTTCTTCGTCTCCGATCCCGATTTCGAGCGCGCGGAGCGCGAACAGGCCTGGATCGGCTACCAGTTCGAGCATGAGCTGACGGACGACATTACCTTCCGGCAGAACGCCCGCTATCATTGGGTGGATTGGCTGCATCATACCCTTGTCTACGGCAGTGCCAGCGCCGATCCGGCGACAGGGGCGAACACCATCGTCAGCCGGTCCGCCAGCGGCGGAACGGAGACCTGGCACCAGTTCACTATCGACAATCAGGTGGAGGCCAGGTTCGAGACGGGAGCCGCGCAACACACGCTTCTCGGCGGGCTGGATTTCCAATATCGCCATCGGGACTATCAATGGGGCCGCACCTCCGTGCCGAGCATCAACATAGCCGATCCGCAATATGGCGGTTTCGACTATGACTCCCTCGTCCTGACGACCACGAGCCTTCAGGAACTGAAGGCCTGGCAGACGGGGATCTATCTCCAGGACCAGGTCGAGATCGGCAGGCTCAACCTGCTGGCGGGCATCCGCTACGACTGGGCCGGCACGGATATCGACGACCGGCTGGCCACGAACAACGACCAGTCCTACGACGACGGAGCCTTCACCTGGCGTGCCGGCGCGCTTTATGCCTTCGACAATGGCATCGCGCCCTATGTCAGCTATGCGACGTCCTTCGAACCTGCGCTGTATACGCCGCCGGCCGGTGCAGGGGCCTTTTCGCCGACCATGGCCGAACAGTTCGAGGTCGGCGTGAAATATGCCCCCGAGGGCGGCAACATCCTTCTCACCGCGGCCTACTACGATCTCACCCAGAACGATGTCGTCAGCGGCACATGGGATTCGGCATTGGACCAGACGGTCTATTCCCAGATCGGCAAGATCCACAACCGGGGTCTGGAACTGTCTGCCCGTGCCGAAATCACCAGCAATCTCTCCCTGATCGCCGGTTACAGCTATATCGATTCCGAGGTCAAGGAATCCGTCGACACGTCGGAGGTTGGCAAGACGCCGGCCCGTATACCGCGACATCAAGCTTCGCTCTGGGCCACCTATGGTTTCGACCAGGGCGCGCTGGACGGCCTCACGGTCGGCGGCGGCATACGCTATATCGGTTCGAGCTGGGGCAACGGCGGCAACACGTTCAAGGTCGACGACGTCACGCTCTTCGACGCGATGGTATCCTACGACTTCGGCGCGGCGAACCCGGACTGGGAGGGGCTGTCGCTGCAGGTCAACGTCAAGAATATCGGCGATGAGCGATATGTCGCATCCTGCGCCACCGCCTATGCCTGCTTCTATGGCGAGGGGCGCAGCATCGTAGCCACATTGAAGAAGCGCTGGTGATGTTGCGAATTGTACGGTTCTGTATCCTGGTCGCGGCGGTGGTCCCGATGATTTCGTCCGAAGCCTCTTCCGAACCCCTGCCGCCGCCGGCCGTTCTGGCGATCGGGGAAAAGGCGTCCGGAAAGATCGGGGAGATTGGGGGACGGCAGGTTTTCGATCCGGGCGCTTCGGCAGGCGACTATCTCAAAGGCCGCCTGACTGTGGAGGCCGGGCGCTTTGATCTCGATCTGGTCGATCCGCAGGGCGGGTATGTCCGGCGGCTCGCCGGGGACGCCGCCGGCATTGCGGAGTTCCAGTTCGTGGCCGGCGATCGGCCGGATCGCCTGGTCGTCACCGCAAGGCAGCCGGCCGGCAGCTATTCGCTGGTCGTCGAGAAGCGAGTCCCGGTGGCCGAGCAGCGGACGCCCCGGCCTGCCTATCTCAGCCGCATCATTGCCGATGCCGCCGCGGGGATCGAGGCGGGGCGATCGACCGAAGCGTTCTGGCAAATGGTCGGCGAGCGCGGCACGCCGCTGGTGGAGGATGGTTCCGCCGGCCGCAGGATCGTGACCTTCGTCGGCCGGGGTGCGAAGCGCAATATCCGGCTCTTCGGCGCGCCTTCGGGCGACCACGAGGAATTGCAGCGGCTTGCCGGCTCCGACATCTGGTTCCGCAGCTTCGAAGTGCCTGCCGCGACGCGGCTGTCCTACCAGCTTGCATTCGACGTGCCGGATCTGCCGGGTACGCCGCGCGAAAGGCGAGTCGCCATTCTGGCCACCGCGAAGGCCGATCCCCTGAACCGTCACCCCTGGCCGGCCGATGCCGTCGATGCCTACGATCAGGACTCGATCCTTAAACTGGAGGACGCCCCGCCGCAGCCTTGGCTCGAAGGGAAGGAGGGCCCGCAAGGGGCGTTGACCCGGTTTTCGCTTGCAAGCCGCACGCTCGGGAACACGCGTGAAATCACGGTCTACCGTCCGGCAGGTTTCGTGCCGGAAGCGGAAGACAACGTCCTGCTCTTTGTCTTCGATGCGGATGAATACACGAACCGGGTTCCGGTGCCGAGGATACTCGACAATATGATCGCCGCGGGAGCGATCCCGCCGACCCTCGCGGTATTCGTCGCCAATCCGGATGGACCGGCGCGGGCGCGGGAATTGCCTGCAAATCCGCAGTTTGCGGAATTCATGGCGAAGGAATTGCTTCCGCGCATCCTGCAGGAGACCGGGCTTGCCGCCCGCCCCGAACGCACGGTACTTGCCGGGTCGAGTTACGGCGGGCTTGCCGCGACCACCGTCGCCATGCGTCATCCCGAGGCCTTCGGCAACGTCCTGTCCATGTCGGGTTCGTTCTGGTGGAGCCCGCCCGGCACGCCGGAGGACCGCGCGGAATATGTCGCGGGCCTTGTCGCGGAAAATCCGCCGCCGAACCTGCGGTTTTTCCTGTCGGCCGGACTGTTCGAGACCGCCCATGGCGGAGCAGCCGGCATTCTCGAGACCAACCGTCACCTGCGCGACCTGCTTCGCGCCAGGGACGTTCCCGTGGTCTATCGGGAATATGCCGGAGGCCACGACTATCTAATATGGCGCGGGGTCATTTCCGATGGATTGATCGCACTGTTTCCGCGTGACCGGAAATAGAAACTCAATGCTTTCATCTTGATGAAAACATGAGTAAGGGAGTGATGTTTCCATTGCCGGCTTGCAGCGGCGCATATCCGCAGGCCGGCCGGTCGGCCTGATCGCCGGCCCCTGAACATCCAGGAAGGCCTTGCCGCGATGCCGGCCTTTAAGTGAAAGTGGGCGAAGAAAATGAGATATTCCGGAATAGCCGTCGCGGTCGCCGCCATTGCCTTTGCGTTCGCAGCCAATGCCGTCGAGATATCCACCGCCAAGGGGCCGGTGACGGTGGCGGACACGCCGAAGAAGATAGCCGTCTACGACATGGCCGCGATCGACACTTTGGATCGCCTCGGAATCCGCCCCGCCGGCGTGCCGAAAAAGCTCTATGTCTCCGAACTGGAGCACGTCAAGGAAGGCGCGGACGTGGTGGGCGACCTCTTCGAGCCGGATCTTGAGGCCTTGAGCGCTCTTGGGCCGGACCTTGTCATCGTCGGCGGCCGTTCGTCCGCCAAGGCGGCGGCGGTCGCCCGGGTCGCCCCGACGATCGACATGACGATGGACGGCGACGACCTGCTCAGGCAGGCGAAGGAAAGGCTGGCGGGCTACGGCGCGCTGTTCGGGAAATCGCAGGAGGCCGAGGCCGCCCTGCGTGAGCTGGACGCCGAGGTTCAGGCGGCCAGAGCGGCGGTTGCGGGCAAGGGCAAAGGGATGGTCGTCATGACGAACGGCCCCAAGATTTCCGCCTACGGACCCGGCTCGCGCTTCGGCTGGGTTCATGCCGCATTGCAGCTTCCGCCCGCCGTTCCCGACATCGAGGCCGCGACGCACGGGGAAGCCGTTTCCTTCGAGTTCATCCGCAAGGCCAATCCCGATTGGCTGCTCGTGCTCGACCGGGCTGCGGCCATCGGCTCCGGCGAGCAACTGGCGCAGGCCACGCTCGATAACGAACTCGTTGCCGAAACCACCGCCTGGAAGAAGGGGCAGGTCATCTATCTGCCGGCCGCGGAATTCTATATTTCCGCCGGCGGCGTGCAGTCCATGCAGCGCGTGATGGACACGATCGCGAAGGCCTTCGCCGCCGCCCGATGAATGCCGTCCCGTCGCCAGCGCCCCTGCGAACGCTGATCGCAAGCCTCGGGCTTGCGGTCCTGTTCGTGCTCAGCCTTTCGGTCGGCGTCAGCGACCTGCCGCTCGCCCGGCTTCTGGACGATCCGGAAGCGCTTCAGCTTCTGCTCGTCAGCAGGCTGCCGCGCACGTTCGCCGCCCTGCTTGCGGGGGCCGGACTTGCGATTGCCGGGCTCATCATGCAGACGCTCGCCCGCAACCGCTTCGTCGAGCCGGCCACGGCCGGGACCGCCCAGAGCGCGGAGCTCGGCATCCTCGTCGCAACCCTTCTCTGGCCGGGAATCTCGCTGCCGTTGAAGACCCTGTTTGCCGGCGGCGTCGCGCTTGCCGGCACGTCCGTCTTCCTGGCGACCGCGCATCGGCTGCCGCCGGCGCAGCCTTTCCTCGTGCCGCTGTTCGGGATCGTCTATGGCGGCGTCATCGGGGCTGCCGCCACGTTCGTGGCGTGGCAGGCCGATCTCCTGCAATTCCTGTCCATCTGGACCAACGGCGATTTCTCAGGCGTGCTGCGTGGCCGGTACGAACTGCTCTGGATCGCCGCGTTGATGGTGGCGATCGCCTGGTTCGTCGCGGACCGGCTGACCATCATGGCGCTGGGCCGCGACGCGAGCATCGGGCTCGGCATCGATTACGCGCGCATGATGCAGCTCGGCCTCGTCATCGTCTCCGTCATTTCCGCGCTCACCGTCGTCGTGGTCGGCATGATCCCCTTCGTCGGGCTTGTCGTGCCGAACATCGTCTCCCGGCTGATGGGCGACAACCTGCGGGGGACGCTTGCCTGGGTGGCGGCAACCGGCGCGGCCCTGGTGCTCGGCTGCGACATCATCGGCCGGCTGATCCGCTTTCCCTACGAAATCCCCGTCGGCACGGTCATGGGCGTTGTCGGCGGTTCCGTCTTCCTCTGGCTCCTCTTTCGTCGTGCCGACCATGCCTGACCGCCGCCTCATCGGCCTCGGCCTGGCCGCAATCGTCTGCGTGGCCGCCTTCCTGGCGATCGGGCTGCGGGGCAATATCGCCTTCGTGCTGGAATTGCGGGCCGTCAAGCTGGCGGCGCTTCTCCAGGTCGGCGTCTCGATCGCGATCTCCACGGTGATCTTCCAGACGGTCACCGGAAACCGGATACTGACGCCGTCGATCATGGGGCTCGACGCCCTGTATCTTTTCGGCCAGATGCTCATGGTCTTCCTTCTGGGTGGCATCGGATATGTCTCGCTCGACCCCCGGCTGAAATTCGGCGTGGAGGTCCTCCTGCTGATGGGATTGGCCTGCGCGCTGCTGATGCCGATGTTGAGGCAGCGCCTGGACATGGGCCTGATGCTGCTTGCCGGCGTCATTTTCGGCGTGCTGTTCCGCAGCCTCCAGGCGCTGCTCGCGCGCCTCATCGATCCGAATGAATTCGCGGTGGCGCAGGGCGCAAGCTTCGCCAATTTCAACACGGTCCGCACCGACCTGCTGGTCTTCGCTACGATCGTCACCGTTGCCGCCGCGGCGATCGCCTGGCGCGCACGGCATGTGCTCGATATCGTTTCGCTGGGTTCGGATGCGGCGACCGGCCTCGGTATTTCCTGGACACGCACCGTGACGGGCCTGCTGCTGCTCGTTTCGGCGCTGGTCGCCGTCTCGACGGCGCTTGTCGGCCCGGTGGCGTTTTTCGGCCTGCTGGTCGTCGCTCTTGCCGAGCGCATCGCGGACACCCGGCGGCATGCGATATTGCTGCCGGCAGCGGCGCTGACCGCGATCGTCATTCTCGTCGGCGGGCAGAGCCTTTTCCAGCATGGGCTGGGCAACAGTTCGGCGTTGAGCGTCGTCATCGAGTTCGTCGGCGGGATCGCCTTCCTCCTGCTGTTGATCCTGGGGGGCCGCAGATGATCCGGATAGAAAACGTCTCGCTCGAATACCGGACGACGCCGGTCCTGCACGACGTCAGCCTGACGATCCCGAAAGGGGGCATCACCGCCCTGATCGGCCCGAACGGCGCGGGCAAGTCCTCGCTTCTGTCGCTCGTCGCCAGGCTCCAGCCGTTGCGGAAGGGCGCGATCAGCATCGACGGCCTGAATGTCGGCAGCACGCCCAGCCGGGAGCTTGCGAAGGTCATCGCCATATTGCGGCAGGATTCGGTGATCGCCAGCAGGCTTCGCGTGCGCGAACTTGTCGGTTTCGGCCGTTTCCCGCATGGCCGCGGACGGCTGACGCAGGAGGACCGGGCGATCATCGACCAGTCGCTCCGGCAGTTCGATCTCACCGATCTCGCCGATCGTTTCATCGAGACGCTGTCGGGCGGGCAGCGGCAGCGCGCGCTCGTCGCCATGACTTTCGCCCAGGGGACGGATTACCTGCTGCTCGATGAGCCGCTCAACAATCTCGACATGTATTATGCCCGCGAACTGATGCGGTCGCTACGCGCCGTCGCGGATGAAAGCGGCAAGACGGTCGTCATCGTGCTGCACGACATCAACCAGGCGAGCGCCTATGCGGACCGGATCGTTGCGATGAAGGGAGGGCGGGTCGCGGCGGACGGGCCGCCCGGCGACATCCTCACGCCCGATATCCTGGAGGGTATTTTCGGGTTCCGCATGCGTGTCGAGACCTTCGAAGGCAAGCCCTTGGTCTTGCACCATCTTTAAACCGCTCCAGCCTCAGTCGCGCAGCAGCGGAAGCAACTGGTCGCCCTGCCGCCCGATTTCGGACAGGTAAGGCGTGTCGGAGAGCACGAACTGGGTGATGCCGAGATCCCGGTATCTGCGCAGCGAGCGGGCGACGTCTTCCGCCGAGCCGACCAGCCATGTGGTGCCGGCGCCGCCCCCGCCATACCTGCCCGGCGCGGTATAGAGGTTGTCGTCGAGGACGTCGCCGCGCTGGTGCAGATCGAGGAGCCGCCGCTGGCCGACCGCAACGGCCCGTTTGTGGTCGTTCCAGCCGGCGCCCTGGCTCCTGGCCATCTCGGCGACCTTCGCCTCGGCATCGGCCCAGGCCTGTTCCGTGGTGTCGCGGACGAGGGTGGTGATGCGCAGGCCGAATTCCAGCGCGGGCAGGTCGCGGTCCAGTTCCCGGCTCAGCCGCCTGAGCCGTTCGATCCGCTCCCGGATGCCGTCGAGCGGCTCGCCCCAGAAGAGCTGGACATCGGCCTCGGCGGCGGAGACGCGCTCGGCCGCTTCGGAGGCGCCGCCGAAATAGAGCCTGGGGTGCCGGCGGTCGCCGCGGGCCTGGATGCGCGGTACCACGGTGGACCCGTCGACCCGGAAATGCTCGCCATCGTGGGTGACGTTCTCCTCGGTCCACAGCCGGCGGACCAGCCGCATGAATTCCCTGGTGCGGGCATAGCGGTGGGGCTGGTCGCCCTCGCTGTCGCCGTAGGCTGCGAGATTGTCCTGTCCCGACACGATGTTGACCCGCACCCGGCCGCCCGTGAGGTGGTCCAGCGTGGCGGCCGCGGAAGCGAAGTTCGCCGGCCGCCAATAACCCGGGCGGATCGCGATGAGCGGTTCGAACGTGGTGGTGCGCGCTGCGAGCGAGGCGGCGACGGTGAATGTATCGGGTCTGCCCCAGCCGGTGCCGATGAGCGCACCCTTCCAGCCGTGTTCCTCCAGCGCCCTTGCCTGGCTGGTCAGCGTATCGAGGCTGTTGTGGTTCTCGATGACGGCATCGCCCCGATGACCGGCTTTGACGTCGTTCGGGATATACCAGAGAAATTCGGAATTGCCGCTCATGCGATGCCTGTGGTTTCGGGTGACTGGATGACGGGATCAGGCGGGGGTGGCCGCCTGTGCCGTTTCGCAGGACCTGCGGCCGTCTCCGCCACAGGTTTCAGGACGCAGGGTGCGTAATTTCCTATGAAAACTGTAGACTGTTTATTTCTTTCGTCCGGCGATTGGGAGAAAATCGTCCCCGGAAGAGGCGATGGCTTGAACCCTTGTCCCCGCCGCCGGTCATTTGACGCGGGCGAGACGATGCGCGGCTGCGGACGGGAGCTCCCGTGCTCCGTCGCAGGGGCAAGTTGCTTGAAGCGAGGCGTCTACTGTGCGACGATCCCGGCGGGAGGAAGTCTGCATGGTGTCGACGCTGTCGCACATTCGCGAGATCGAGCGTGTCGCCATGGGTGCGATGAGCCCGCGCGACGCGCCCGTCATCCAGTCCTGGCTGCGCTGCCTCAACGATTACAAGCTCGACCCTGCCACCGCGCAGGAAGCCTATATCGTGCCGGAGGCGACGCTGCGCGAGCATCGCGAGCAGGCCGAGGAACTGATCCGCATCGGCCGTTCCGGCCTGGAGGCGCTCTTCAACCAGGTCGCCGGGCAGCACTATGTGCTGCTCCTGTCCGATGCGCGTGGCGTGACGGTCGATTTCATGGGTGACCCGACATTCGACAACCTGCTCCGCAAGGCGGGCCTCTACCTGGGCTCCGAATGGTCGGAAAACCGTGCCGGAACCTGCGCCGTCGGCGCCTGCATCGTCTCCGGCGAGCCGGTCATCATCCACCAGGACGATCATTTCGATACCAGCCACATAGGGCTGACCTGCACGGCAGCCCCGGTTTTCGACACGCTGGGCGACCTGACCGCCGTGCTCGACATCTCGCAGCTCCGCTCGCCGACCGCCAAGGCGAGCCAGCAGCTCGCGCTTCATCTCGTCGCCTCGACCGCGCGCCGCATCGAGCTTGCCAATCTGATGACGCGCACGCGCAACGACTGGGTGCTGCGGCTGGCGCGTTCGCCGGAATTCCTCGACGTCGACCCGGATGCGGCGATCGCGCTCGATGGAAGCGGCCGCATCACCGGCATGACGCATGGCGGCTTCGGCTCGCTCGCCCGAGCGATGAACATGAAGGGCCTTTCCACGCGCCGCTTCATCGGCCAGTCGATTTCGGATTTCTTCGACATAGAGGTGGACGACCTGCCGCGGCTGATGCGCGGGCGGCCGAACGGAGAGCGGCTGCTCCGGGCGAAAAACGGCCTTGCCCTTTTCGCCAGCGCCATCGCGCCGGTCGTCAGTTTTCGAGGGGCGGAAGAGCCTGCCGCACGCCTGCCGCGGGCGCTTCGCGACCTGAGCTTCGGCGATCCGGCGATGGAAAAGCTGCAGGCGCGCGCGGCCAAGCTCGCGGCCCGGGAGATTCCCATCCTCATCCGGGGCGAAACCGGCACCGGCAAGGAGTATCTGGCGCGTGCAATTCATGAAAGCTGCGGCTCTTCCGGCAATTTCGTGCCGGTCAACTGCGCGGCGATTCCCGAGCACCTGATCGAATCCGAGCTTTTCGGCTATGCGCCGGGCGCCTTTACCGGCGCGAACCAGAAAGGCAAGCGCGGGCTCATCGAGGAAGCGAACGGCGGAACGCTCTTCCTCGACGAGATCGGCGATATGCCGCTTGCGCTGCAGAGCAGGCTTCTCCGGGTGCTGTCGGAAAACGAGGTGCAGGCCGTGGGGGCGCTGAAAGCGCGTCCCGTGCGCATGCGCGTCCTGTCCGCATCCCACCGCGATCTCGCCGAACTCGTGGCCGAGGGCCGCTTCCGGCAGGATCTCTATTTCCGGCTGAACGCCGTGACGCTGGCGCTGCCTGCGCTCCGGGAGCGGCGGGACATGGCTCGGCTGGTCGACCATCTGCTGCGCCGCATCGGAGACGAGAACCAGGAGAACTATCGGCTCGACGGCGCCGCGCGGGCCGCGTTGATGCGGTACGACTGGCCGGGAAATCTGCGTGAACTTTCCAATGCGCTGCGGGTTGCCGCAGCACTTTCCGATCGCGGCATCATCGATGTCGATTGCCTGCCGGACTACCTGTCGGCCGGCCGGAAGGGACAGCATGCGTCAGGCGGGGAAGACGACCTCAGGCGAGCCCTCGGCGAATGCGGCAACAATGTCTCGGCGCTTGCGCGCAAGCTCGGCGTCAACCGCTCGACGATCCATCGGCGGCTGAGGCGCCGGGAGTGATGCAGGCGCTGCGCCACCTGTTGCAGCACAAGTGTTGCACGCCTTGCGGGCGTCTTCTCGCTGCCTTTGTAATCTACTGAAAAGGATGGATTTTTCGTAGCCGGCAATTCTGGCACGGCGCTTGCTGACCTCTTTGTCGCAAGAACGACCAGGAGGAAACAGCAAATGCAAGCACTCCGCTTCCATGCGGCGAAGGACCTGCGCATCGAGGACATTCCGGCGCCGGGCGCACCCGGCGAGAGCGAGGTCCTGATCGAGAACCGCTTCTGCGGCATATGCGGCACGGACCTGCACGAATATGCCTATGGACCGATTTTCGTGCCGAAGGAGCCGCATCCCTTCACCAAGGCCCACGGCCCGCAGGTGCTCGGCCATGAATTCGGCGGCGTGGTGACGGCGGTCGGGGCCGGCGTCACGCATGTGAAGGCCGGCGACCGCGTTTCGGTACAGCCGCTCATCATGCCGCGCGTCGGAGACTATTATGCGGAACGGGGCCTCTTCCATCTGAGTTCGCAGCTCGCTCTCGTCGGCCTCTCCTGGCATTCAGGCGGCATGGCGAAGGCCGCGCTGCTCAACGACTACAATGTCCAGCCGATACCCGACAGCCTGAGCGACGAGGAGGCGGCGCTCGTCGAGCCGACCGCCGTTGCCGTTTATGCCTGCGACCGGGCGGGCGTCACGGCGGGCAACAGCGTGCTCGTGACCGGAGCCGGGCCGATCGGCATCCTGACCGCCATGGCCGCGCGGGCGGCCGGTGCGACCCAGATCTTCGTATCCGACCTCAACGACACCCGCCTGAGGCTTGCGAAGGAAGCGCTGGGCGAGGTGAGGACGATCAATCCGAAATCCGAGAAGGTCGGCGACGTCGTTCGCGCGGAAACGGAAGGTGGCGTCGGCTGCGATGTCGCGATCGAATGCGTCGGCAACGAGCATGCGCTCAAGGCTTGCGCCGATGCCGTGCGCAAGCAGGGCGTGGTCGTCCAGACGGGGCTGCATCCCGGTGAAAACCCGCTCAACTGGTTCGATGTGACCTTCAAGGACATCGATATCCGCGGCTCCTGGGCCTATCCGACGCACTACTGGCCGCGCGTCTCGCGCCTGATCGCCAGCGGACAGATCCCCGCGCGGAAGATCGTCACCAGGCTCGTATCCCTGTCGGAGGCGGTGACGGAGGGTTTCGACCAGCTTCTCGACCCCGCCGGCAGGCACCTGAAGATCCTCATCGATCTGTCCCGATAGGCGATCCACCCCGATCCACCCCCGGGGGGCGGTTGAGGAGCCGCCCCTTTTCACGAAGAGCAGGAGGAGATGAAATGCTCGACAAGACAGTCACCACGCGCGTGCAGGCGCTTCTCGACAAGTTTGGCGCCGCGCTTGAGGCCGGCAGGATCGAGGACGCGACCGGCATGTTCGCCGAGGAATGCTATTGGCGCGACCTGGTGGCCTTCACCTGGAACATCAAGACGGTGGAAGGACGCGACCAGGTGCGCGACATGCTGCAATCGCAGCTAGCCCTCACCAGGCCGTCCAATTGGCAGGTCGCCGGCGGCGAGGAGGCAACGGAAAACGACGGCGTGCTCGAAAGCTGGATCTCGTTCGAAACCGGTGCCGGACGCGGCTATGGTCTCGTGCGCTTCAAGAACGGCCTGATCTGGACCTTGCTGACGGCGCTCGTCGAACTGAAGGGGCATGAGGAAAAGGCAGGCTTCACGCGCCCGCTCGGGGCGAAGCACGGGCAGAACCTCGGCGCCAGGACCTGGAAGGAGGAACGGGACGAGGAAGCCCGCACGCTCGGTTACGAAAAACAGCCCTATGTCGTCGTCATCGGCGGCGGGCAGGGCGGCATCGCGCTCGGCGCACGGCTCCGGCAGCTCGGCGTGCCGACCATCATCCTGGAGAAGAACGACCGGCCGGGCGATTCCTGGCGCAAGCGCTACAAGTCGCTCTGCCTGCACGATCCGGTCTGGTACGACCATCTGCCCTATATCGATTTTCCCAAGAACTGGCCGATCTTCTCGCCGAAGGACAAGATCGGCGACTGGCTGGAGTTCTACACGAAGGTGATGGAACTGAACTACTGGACCCGCTCCACGGCGAAATCGGCGACGTGGGACGAGGCGAAAAAGGAGTGGACCGTCGTCGTCGACCGTGACGGCGAGGATGTCGTCCTGCATCCAAAGCAGCTCGTCTTCGCGACCGGCATGTCCGGAAAGCCCAACATTCCGGACTTCAAGGGCCGCGACCGCTTCAAGGGCGAGCAACACCATTCCTCGCAGCATCCCGGCCCCGACGGCTACAAGGGAAAGAAGGTCGTGGTGATCGGTTCGAACAATTCCGCCCATGACATCTGCGCCGCGCTTCATGAGGCCGGCGTCGACGTGACCATGATCCAGCGTTCGACGACCCATATCGTCAAGTCGGATACGCTGATGGATATCGGGCTCGGGGCGCTTTATTCGGAGCAGGCCGTGGCCAACGGGGTGACGACCGCCAAGGCCGACCTTATCTTCGCGTCGCTGCCCTACCGGATCATGCACGAGTTCCAGATTCCGCTCTACGACAGGATGAGGGAGCGGGACGCCGACTTCTATGCGGCGCTGGAAAAGGCGGGTTTCCAGCTCGACTGGGGGACCGACGGGTCGGGCCTGTTCATGAAATACCTGCGTCGCGGTTCCGGCTACTATATCGACATCGGCGCGTCGCAACTGATCATCGACGGCAAGATCAAGCTGGCCGCCGGCCAGGTCCAGGAATTGACGGAGAACGGCGTGAAGCTTGCCGATGGCAGGGAAATCCCGGCCGACGTCATCGTCTATGCGACGGGCTACGGTTCGATGAACGGCTGGGTGGCCGACCTGATCGACCAGGAGACGGCGGACAGGGTCGGCAAGGTCTGGGGCCTCGGTTCCGATACGCCAAAGGACCCCGGCCCCTGGGAGGGCGAGCAGCGCAACATGTGGAAGCCGACACAGCAGGAGGCCTTGTGGTTCCACGGCGGCAACCTGCACCAGTCGCGCCACTATTCCCAATACCTGGCGCTGCAGCTGAAAGCCCGGCTGGAGGGTATTCCGACGCCCGTCTACGGCCGCCAGGAGGTGCATCACCGGAAATAACCGGCGCTCCTGCACCAGCCGGTCCGCTGCCCGTCGCGTACGGCACGCGCCGAACGCCGTGTCGTCGTTCATCGGCGCGAGGCCCGGCGGCAATGCATTGAAAGTCCACCGGAGGCATGTGCCTCCGGTGGACATGATGCTCAGTGCATGAAAGCCAGGTAGGCGATATAGGCGAGAGCGATCACTCCGGCGACCGCGAGAGCAGCCCGGCCTTCGATGATCAGGTTTGTCGACCGTGCGGAGCGGGTGACGGCAATCCGGCTGGTCTGCTTTTCGGGGAAGGACTTCGGCATCGTTCGTTTTCCTTGTCGTTGGTTCTGTCGGGGTCCGCGCGCTTGGACTGATTTCGTTATGGCAGAGCGGAAAACCATCTTCACGGACGCGAAGCTTCGTGTAGGTTGATGTGCAGGCGCAACCGGGGAACGGCGTGATGAACCTGCGAGGGGAAGAGCGATGGGTCGATTGCGCAAAGGCGGAAAGCGCCTATCGGGCCGCGCAGGCCCGTAATCCTTCCTTTACGAAGTTCATAAGCGAGAAGCTCGGGGCAGGGCCGCTGACACGCATCCGCGGCACCGGCAAGAACGGCAAGACCCATACGCGGATCACGCTGACCAATATCCGCATTTTCGCCGAACTGTGCGGGGTCAGGGTCGATGATCTCATCGTTGCCGGCTTTCCCCAGCCCGACGAACCCGGATTCCTGACGCTCGTGACGATCGGGGGCGTCAACCACATCGCCTTCGGCGACGAGAAATACGAGGACAACGGCCGCTTCAGTTTCGGCCTGCGGCTCAATCTCATCGCTCCCGGCGTGCCGTTCATCCTTCTGGGGTTTCGCGCGGATTATATCGCACCGGACGGCTGCTATTGCCTGAACGGAGAGCAGGACATCCTTGTCAACGACGTGAAATGCCCGACCGCCGGCAATTTCCTGGACTTCCGGGAGCCGGTGCCGATATCGAACGGCATCGCGCAAATCGCCCTGGCCAGAAAGGCGAGGCCGCCCCTGACGGTGCAGAAGCCGGTCGATTGCGATTACGGCGAGGTCTGCGTCACGATCCGCGTCTTGCATGACCGCGTGGAAGAGACGACGGAGCATTTCTTCGCATACCGGCCCGGTGGCGATCTTGTGCCGATCAAGCGCCGCTCCGATCCGCCCCTGCTGAACCGGAAGGAACTGGAGGCGATGCTCGCCGCCGGAGCCATCGGCAAGGAGGAATTCGAGCGGGCGACCTGGATCGGCGATGTCGACCGTTATCATGTGCTGGCGTTCCCGCAACATTGCACACAGGTCCATCCCGTCGACATGGTGTTCTGGGACGTCACGCCCGAGTACCGCGAATTCCTGCAGGGGCTTCTGCGCAAGGCGCGCGCCTTCGCGGAGCGATTGCGACCGGAGTGACGGCGCTCTCCTGCCCGCCGAACGAACCGCCGATTCCAGCCGGACGACGGTTCTGGCTATCTGCGGTGGGAGGCGCCAGACAGCAATCGCCAATTGTGTCACGCCAAAGTCACGACACTTGCTGGCATCATTCTCTAGTATTGCCTCCGAGGCCTCTGTCAGCCTCCAGTCGCCTGCCCCTCGCCACTACCCCGGCGAGGGGGTTTTTGTGACGGTTGTGGACGCGGAACAGAGCATATCGTCAGGGGACAAGCGCGCCGCCTGGCGGTTCCGTTCAGTCTTCAATCGCATTGTCCTAGAGCCTGAGGATGGCGAGGCTTTCCAGCCGATACCCGATGATCCGGCGCGGCAATTCCTGAGAATCTGGATTGTTGAGCGACGCGCGCAGAAGACGCGCCGGTGCACATGACCGCCCCAGGATTCCATCGGCTGACGTTCATTCCGCCGCCAGCAGGGCCGCCGGTCCTGGCCGATCTCGATGACGGCCGTTCCCGATTGAAACTGTCCCGGTGCCGCCCTCGACGCAGAACCCTGCGAGCATCTCCGCACACGCTGTCTCAGATATGCGACAGTATGAAATTTATAAAAATAAAATAACATTGACAAAAATAAATCAAACATGAATAGCTATCCACACCGGCGGATGCGACAGCGCACCCCGGAGGAGGAGTGACTTGTCGATGAATATCCGGGAGGAAAGCCTCCGGCGCCTTGCGTCGGGGATGCCCGTCGACGTGCTTGTGATCGGCGGCGGCGTCAACGGCGTTGCAGTGCTGCGGGACCTCGCGCTCAACGATGTGCCGGCCGTCCTGCTGGACAGGGCCGACTTTTGCAAGGGTGCGAGCGGCGCATCCTCGCGCATGGCCCATGGCGGCCTGCGTTATCTCGAAAACCGGGAATTCAAGCTCGTCGCCGAATCCACGCGGGAGCGCAACCTGCTGCTCAAATATGCTCCGCATGTCACGTCTCCGCTGGAAATCGCCGTGCCGCTCACCAATCTTCTCGGCGGGCTTACCGGGTCGATCCGGCGTTTCCTGGGGTTTTCGTCGAAGGATACGCGGCTGAGCGCGGCTGCCCTCCAGGGCGCGCTTTTCCTCTATGAACTCCTCGGGCGCGTGGAAAAGGTGCTGCCGTCCCACGACATCACCCTTTCGAAGAGCCGGTTTCCCGCCGCACTGTCATCCCGCTACAAGGCGCTCATTCGCTATTACGACGCGCGCATCTGCAATCCGGAAGCGCTGGTGCTGGAGATGCTGGAAGGCGCGCTGGCTTCCAGCCGCAACGCGGCCTGCCTCAACCATATCACCTGGTCGCAGGGGATCGACGGGGGGATCACCGTCGTCGATCCCGCGAAAGGCAATGCCTACACGCTGCGGCCGAAGCTGATCGTCAACGCCGCCGGTGCCTGGGTGGATGCTGTCAATGCCGATCTCGGTCTTTCGACGGCCTATATTCGGCCGGTCAAGGGAGCGCATCTCCTGCTGCGCCACGATGCGCTCTTCGAACGTATGGCGGGCCGCGCCTTCTATTTTGACGATGGCACGGGCCGGATGGTGATTTCCTATCCGCTGGATGGCACCGTGCTTCTCGGTACGACGGAAATCCCGGTCGGCGATCCCGATGACAATATCGTCGCCCCGTCCGAGATCGAGTACCTGACGCAGGCGATCTCGCGCCTTTTCGACGACATCACCGTGACGGAGGACCATATCGTTGCGGTGACGAGCGGCATCCGCCCCCTTCAGGCCGGCGGCCATGAGAGCGCCAACCGGGCCAACCGGGACCATCTGATCGCCGAGGACACGCTGCCGCGCGGGGGCATATCCGTCCTGTCGCTCGTCGGCGGCAAATGGACGACGTTCCGCGCGTTCAGCGAGCAGGCCACGGACCGCGTACTGCAACGCCTCTCGCGCCATCGCAAGGTCGACACGCGGCGGCGTTTCTATCCGGGAGCCGACCAGCTTGCGGCGGTGCGCGTGCGGCTCAAGGCCCGGGCGGACATTCCTTCGGACCGGGCGGATGTCCTGGTCCGGCGCTACGGCGCCCTTGCGGGCGCGGTGGCGGATTTCTGTTCTGGCGGCACCGATGCGCCGCTTGGCAGCCTTCCGGACCATACCCGCCGCGAGATCGTCTGGCTGATCGAGCAGAGAGCGGCGCTCTTCCTCGACGACCTGATCCTGCGGCGCATGCAGGTCGTGGCGGAAGGCCGCTGCACACCGGCCGCAGTCGGCGAACTGGGCCGCATCCTGGCCGAAACCAGGGGAAAGGACGAGGAGTGGATGCGCGCGCAGGTCTCCTTCTGTCTTGGGCTGCAGACGGTGATCTTCGCACCGGCCCCGGCCAGGGAGGTTCGGCATGCGTGACCTGTTCCTCTCCATCGACGCCGGTGGCACGGCCGTCAAGGCGGCGGTTTTCGACGCGGAAGGGCGGCTCGTCGCACTGAAGGCCATCGACATCGTGACGCTGCACCGCCCGAATGGCTGGGTGGAGCGGGAGGCGGAGCCGTTCTGGCAGAAGACCGCGCGTGCCATCCGCGAACTGACGGCGACGGAGGTTCCGGCGGAGAGGATCGCGGTCGTCGGCTGCACCGGCTTCGGCAACGGCGTCTTTCTCGTCGACGGCGAGGGGCGGGCAACCCGCGACGGGATCGTCTCCGTCGACCACCGCGCCCAGCCGCTTGTCGATGCGATGGTGCGTGACGGGACCGCCGCCGGCATCGAAGCCGTTACCGGCCAGCAGGTCTGGGGCGGCCAGACGGTGATGCAGCTCGTATGGCTCGCGCGCAACGAGCCCGGGATCGTGCGCCGGACGCGGTTTGCCCTTTCCTGCAAGGATTTCCTGCGCATGCGTCTCACCGGCGTTGCGGCGACGGAGCCGACCGATGCGAGTGGCGGCGGCCTCTTCGATCTGGAGAAAGGCGGTTACGACGCGGCGTTGTTCCAGCGTCTCGGCATTCCCGAGTTTTTCGAGCGCATGCCGCCCGTCGTCGAGAATTCGGCGGTTGCCGGCTCCGTGAGCCGGATGGCCGCGGCCGAAACCGGACTTGTCGAGGGAACGCCGGTCGTGGCGGGCATGATGGATGTCGGCGCTTGCGTGCTTGGTTCCGGCGCGCTCGGCAACGGCGCCCTGACGATGATCGCCGGCACCTGGTCGATCAATGCCGTGGAGCATGCAGGGAAGGTCGAAGGCAGGCCGCCCATCCTCAATATGCTGCATCGGGACCGCGCCTGCCGGCTGCTGGCGACGGGCAGCCCCACATCGGCGGGAAACCTCACATGGTATCTCTCGCATGCGGCTGGCGGCAGCGTGACCTTCGACGAGGCCAACGAACTGGTGGCCGCAAGCGCGGTGGACGGCCGGCGCTGCCATTTCCTCCCCTATGTCAACGGCCCGCATCCGCGCAGGGGCGCCTTCGTCGGCCTCGTCAATTCGGACGACCGTGGTTCCATGCTGCGCGCGATCTACGAGGGCGTGGCGTTCCAGCACCGGCGGCACGGGGAGGAGGTCACGGCCTATCTCGCACCTCGCAGGCCGGGCGTCATCCGGCTGGCCGGGGGCGCATCGAAGAGCCGGGCGTGGACGCAGATCTTCGCGGACGTCTGCGGCCTTCCGGTGGAGGTATGCGAGGGCGACGAGATCGGAGCGCTCGGAACCGCCATCTGCGCCTCGGTGGCGGCCGGAGTGCACCCCGACCTTCCGGCCGCCGTGCGGGCGATGTGCCGCGTGACCCGGTCGAGCGAGCCGGACCCGGCACGCCGCGCATTCTACGAGGATCGCTACCGCGAGTTCCTGACCGTCGACAAGACGCTTGCCGGGCTGTTCGAAGAGCCGGAGCGGCAGGCCCCCCAATAGTTCTTCAAGAAGAGGAGGAGTGACATGAAGATGAAGACCCTATTATTCGGATCGGCCTGCCTGCTGGCCATGCCGGCCGCGGCCATGGCGCAGGCCGATGCCTGCGTCGGCAAGGTGCCGACGATCAACGTGATCGGGCAGGGCATGCCCTCGGTGACGGCGCTCGACCGGTATCTCGGCGAGTTCAACAAGAAATGGAAGACCACCGTGAAGATCACGCTGCTCGGGGAGAACGAGCGGCGGGCGAAGGCGCGGCTCGATGCCTCGACAGGCGCCGGGGCCTATCAGGTCCTCTATGTCGACGAAGCGAACATCGCCGAATATGCGACGGCCGGCTGGGTCTATCCGCTCGCCGATGTGCTGCCTGCGGAATACGACATTTCCGATTTCCGGGTCGATCTGTCCAACGTGGCGAGCTTCAAGGGGAAGCAGTATTTCGCGCCCTTCGTCGGCGGTGGGGACATCCTCATCTACCGCAAGGACATTCTCCAGCAGAAGGGCCTTCCGGTTCCCAGGACGCTCGATGAGCTGGTCGCGGGGATCAAGGCGGTCAACGATCCGGCCAACAAGCTCTACGGCTGGTCGGCCCGGGGCCAGCGCGGCTCAGGTATGAACGTGTGGCGCTGGACGCCCTTTTTCCGCGGGCTTGGCGGCAAGTGGCTCGATGGCGACCAGCCCGCCTTCAACTCCGAAACGGGCGTGAAGGCGACCGAACTCTATGTCGACCTGATGAAATATGCGCCGCCCGGCGTGGGTACGTTCAACTGGTCGGATTCCGTCGAGGCCTTCCGGGGCGGCCAGGTGGCCTACCTGATCGAATCCGATGTCTTCGGACCATGGATGGAAGATCCGGAAAAGTCGATCGTGAAGGGCAAGGTCGGTTATGCGCCACCGCCCGAACCGCTCGGCTCCGCTGGCTGGGCGCACGGGTTCGCGGTCTCGGCTGTCGGCGCCAAGGATGAGTGCACGAAGAAGATCAGCGGCGACTTCGTCGGCTGGGCCACGTCCAAGGAGATGGAAGCCCATCGGCTCGCCGACGGTATCGCCTCCGATATCGGCCGCCGCTCGACGCTGGAAAGCGAGGCCTTCCGCAAGGCGGTGCCGGCCGAGTACATCGAGGCGCTGCTTGCCACGGGGCCGCGTACGAACCTGCTGATCATGGCAAATCCCGCCTGGCCGGAAATCGGCGACGAACTGGGCCTCGTGCTGGAGGAGATCTTCACCGGCACGAAGACCGATATCCGGGGTGCGCTCGACGAGGCGGCCTTCTCCGCCGAAGACGCCCTGCGCCGCGTCAAGAAATAGGCGCCCGCGAAAGACCGTCGGCCGGGCGGTCTCCGTCCGGCCACTTCCCTCCTGTTCGAAGGTCTACGGAATGCAACAAAGACGCTTCCTTTTCTGGACGCTGACGCCGGCTTTCAGCCTTCTGGCCGCGCTCGCGCTGATATCGATCGCCGGAGCGCTTTACTTCTCGGTGATGGACAGGTCCCTGCGCTATCCGGACTATGATTTCGTGGGGCTTTACAACTACCAGCGCCTGCTCGGCGATCGGCGGTTCCTGAATGCGCTGAAGATCTCCGCGCTCTGGGAAGCGATCACCGTGGCCGGATCACTGCTGCTTGCCATCCTGCTTGCGGTGTTCCTTTTCGAGAACACCAGGTCCCAGGCGGCCCGCAACCTGATCTGCCTCGCATTCCTCGCGCCTGTTCTGCTGCCGCGTGTGGCGGCCGCCTTCATCTGGCGCTTCCTGTATTCGCCGACGCTCGGTCTCATCAACTATGTCTGCGATCTCCTCGGGCTGGGGCAGTTCGAGTTCCTCGCAAGTCCCTCGCTGGCGCTCTTCTCGGTCGCTGCGGTCGATATCTGGCAATGGGGCCTGTTCTTCACCGTCATCCTGCTGAAACTGCTGGAAACCCTGCCCAAGGACCCGATCGAGGCCGCGCAGCTCGACAATGCGCGCACCTGGGAAATCCACGCCTATGTCACGCTGCCGATGCTGCGCACGCCGATCATCAGCCTCGCCCTGGTGAAGGCCGTGGAATCGCTGCGTTCCTTCGACCTTATCTTCGTGATGACCGGTGGCGGGCCGGGCACCGCGACCGAGACGCTCGATCTCTACGCCTACCAGATGGGCATCAACCTCGGGGGCCGCGTCTCCTACGCCTCGGCCATGTCGATCCTGCTCCTCCTGATCACCATCGTCATCTTCACGCTCGTCTGGAAAGGTATCCGCAAATGGGCCGCCTGATCAGCCGCATCCTTTCCAGAGGCCTGCTGGCGCTATTCGTCCTCGTGGCACTGGCGCCGATCCTCTGGACTGTGCTCAGCTCCTTCAAGAAGCTGCGCGATATCGTGACGCCCGTGCCGAAGCTGTTCTTTTCGCCGACGCTGGAGAACTTCGCCACCATCCTGCTCAACCCCTCCATTCGCGATGGCCTCTACAATTCGGTGGTCGTCGTCGGCGTGTCGGTTTTTCTCGGGGCCCTGCTCGGGATACCCGCGGCTTTCGGGCTGGCGCGCCTGCCGGAGCGGCTCAAGGGTGAAATGCAGTTCTTCGTGCTGTCGCTGCGCTTCATGCCTCCGGTCGCGATCGCGATACCCTTTATCGTGATCTACCTCGACCTCGGCATCTACGACACGCTGTTCGGTCTGATCCTCGTCTATCTGGTGACGACGGTTTCCACGGTGATCTGGCTGTCCGTGCCGGCCTTCGAACGCGTGCCGCGCGAAATCGAGGAGGCGGCGGCGATGGAAGGTTGCACGCCGGCCGAGATCTTCCTCAAGTTCTCGCTGCCGATCGCGGCCCCGTCGCTGTTCGGTGCGCTCGTCTTCACCTTCGTTCTGGTCTGGAACGAACTTCTCCTGGCGCTGACGCTTGCGGCCGAGAACGGCACGCTCCCGGTCGTCGCCGCCTCCATCACCTCGCTCGGCAAGGAGGTTCCGTGGGGCGTGATCAACGCCGCCACCGTCATCCTCGTGCTGCCGCCGCTCGTCTTCATCGGCCTCCTGATGGGCTTCATCAACCGCATGGTCGCTCCGGGCCGGAAGTAGGAACATCCCATGGCAAACATCAAATGCACCAATATCCGCAAGTCATACGGCGGCGTCACGGTCATCCAGGACCTCAACCTCGACATTCCCGATCATGAATTCGTCGTCTTCCTGGGACCGTCCGGCTGCGGCAAGTCGACCATGCTGCGCATGATCGCCGGCCTGGAGGAGATTTCCGGCGGCAAGGTCGAGATCGGCGAACGGGATGTCACCCACCTGCCGCCGGGCGAGCGCGGCGTGGCGATGGTTTTCCAGTCCTACGCGCTCTATCCCCACATGAGCGTCTACGACAACATCGCCTTCGGGCTCAGGCGGCAGAAGGTGGCGGAGGCCGAGATCGCCGCGCGTGTCACGCAGGTCTCCGGCCTTCTCGGGCTCGAGCAGTTCCTCGACCGCAAGCCCAGGAATCTCTCCGGCGGCCAGCAGCAGCGTGTGGCCATGGCGCGCGCCATGATCAAGACGCCGAAGCTTTTCCTGTTCGACGAACCGCTCTCGAACCTCGACGCCAAGCTGCGCGAGAAGCTGAGAACGGAAATCCGTCGCATGCATCTCGACCTGAAGACGACGACGATCTTCGTCACGCACGACCAGCTCGAGGCCATGACGATCGCCGACCGCATCGTGCTGATGCGGGCAGGGGCGATCGAGCAGCAGGGCACGCCGTCCGAGATATTCGACCGGCCGGCGACGCGCTTCGTGGCCGATTTCATCGGTTCGCCGGCGATGAATTTCCGCGACTGCACGGTGCGCGCCGACGGCGGTTCCATCGAACTGACGTCCGGATCGATCCGCCTGCGGGTGCCGGCATCGGACTTCGCGCCCCTTGCGGACGGAGCCACGGTCGAGATCGGCTTGCGCCCGTCGAAGATGGACCTTGCGGCGGCAGGGGACGAGAACGCGATTTCCGGCACCGTCGTCCTCGTGGAGAACATGGGCAGCGAAGGGCAGGTCGTCGTCGATGTCGACGGGCGCGAGATGTCCTTCGTCACCAAGGCCTTCCGCAGCCTTTCCGGTGGCTCCCCGGTCCGCTTCGCCATCGGCCCGGACAGCATTCACCTCTTTTCGAAGGAAACCGGCCGCACGCTTCGCAGGCCGGCCTGACCAGACCATCCGATCGGACAGCACGATGACGAACAAGACCCGCTACGAAGAGAAAATCGGACGTATCCGCGCAGGCGGATACCGCAAGGGCGACTTCATGCTCGCCGACGCCAAGGATGCGGACCTTTCGGGCGGCATCCTCACGACCGGCCGCCGCCGGGACGCGAGCGGCAGGGCAACCGGAAACCGCAGCCGCCAGGAATTCCTCGCCGAGATCAAGGCGCTCGTGGAGCAGGATGTTGTCGACATCATGCTGGCCTCGACCTCCAACATCGAGGCGCTTGCCGACAGCGGCGTCTTCGACGGTTCGAAAGTCATGCCGGCCTTCCGCGCCAACGACACGACGGACGTCTGGGGCATCATCAGGGGCGGGCGGTATCGTGACATGCCGTCGCGGCCCTTCCGCACGACCGATCTTGCGAAGGCGAAGGCCGGGCTTTGCCTCTATTCGATGACGTTCAACAACGACGCCGAGGCCGACCTTGCGACGCTGGAGGCCTATCGTTGCTTCCGTCCCGAGGCACGCGCCGCCGGCAAGAAGCATTTCCTGGAAATCTTCAATCCGAACATGCCGCTTGGCCTCTCGGCCGCCGAGACGGGCATGTATGTGAACGATTGCATCGCAAGGACGCTCGCGGGCCTCACGAAGGACGAACGGCCGGAATTCCTCAAGGTCGCCTATAACGGTCCCGCGGCGCTGGAGGAACTGGTCTCGCACGACACGTCCATCATTGTCGGCGTGCTGGGCGGCGGCACGGGTACGCATCTCGACACGTTCGAACTCGTCAGCCAGGCCGAACGTTTCGGCGCGCGCCTCGCGCTTTTCGGGCGCAAGATCAACATGGCCGAACACCAGCCGGCATTGGTCGCATGGATGCGCGCCGTGGCCGGCGGGGACGCGAGCCCCCGGGAGGCCGTTCGCGGTTATCACGGCGACCTGCAAAAGTACGGGATTTCCCCGGACCGGTCGATTGACGACGATCTCGTCATATCTGAAGAGGTGTTGAAAGCAGAAGCGCGGCCAGGCAACTGAGCCTGCCCGCGCCAGCAGATCGGACCCGTCATGAGCCGCCATCAGCAGCCATCCAGCAAGATCATCGCGGAAGTCGCCTGGATGTACTATGTCCGCGGCATGAACCAGGGAGAGATCGCCGATGCGCTCTCGCTGTCCCGGCCGACGGTCATCAGCTATCTCAAGACCGCCAAGGAGCGGAACATCGTCTGCATCCGCATCGCGCCGGAGCATTATCGCATCAACGCCATGGCCGACGCGCTGCGCGAGAGGTTCGGCCTGAAGAGCGTGCATGTCGTGCCGGACGAAGGAGCGGAGGGCGAGGCGCTTGCGCGCGCGGTGTGCGAGGTCGCGGCTCATCACCTGCCCAATCTGCTGCAGCCGGAAGACGTGCTGGGCGTCTCCTGGGGGCAGACGGTCTCCTTCGTCTCGGAATACGTGCCCGACTGGCCGATCGAGAAGCTCACCGTCCGCCAGCTTCTCGGCTCCATCGCCAACCCGCTGCTGAGCACGTCGGAAAGCTGCACGACGGAAATCGCCCGCAGGCTGCACGCCTATTGCATCAATTTCAACGCGCCGGCCATCTGTTCCACGGCGGAGCTGGCGGACGCGCTGAAGCGCGAGCCGATCATCCGCGAGCAGTTGGAGAACCTGCGCAAGTGCAACAAGGCGATCTATTCGCTGAGTCCCTGCACGCCCGACACCCATGTGGTGCAGTTCAAGATCGCCACTGAAGACGACATCGAGGACTATCGCCGCAAGGGAGCGGTCGGCATCATCGCCGGCCGCTTCATCGACCGGAACGGCCAGGCCGTTCTCGGCGACCTCGACCGGCGCATCATCGGCGTCGACCACGATCTCCTGCGTTCGATGGAAGGTCTCCTCGTCGTCAGCGGCAATTTCAAGCGCGACGCGGCACTTGCGGCTCTGCGCGGCGGTTTCGTCGACCATCTGGTCGTCGATGCGCGGCTGGCGGTGCTGCTTGCGCAATCGGATTGATCCGGGGCGGAACGATCCCTGGACGGGCGTTGTCCCGAACAGGCCGCCCGCCGCAGGCGGACGAACGGAGAAGTCCTGGGGTTCCAGCCATTGCTCCGTTCGTCCATCGGCCCGGCGGAACCGGCTGATCGTCGGGAAATCCGATGTGGTCTTCCGACAGGCACGGAAATGGCGCATCGGAGGCGCCGCGCCTGCTTCGTGCGGGACATGTCAGCGGGTTGCGAGCGCGTAGGGCCTCTTCTCCGTCCATTGCGGAGGCGCGCCGTATTTGGAGGCTACGACGCCGATCAAACCGGGCGCACGGCCAAAGGCGTCGCACGCGGCGTATTTGGGCTTGCCGCCAAGCCAGGACTGCATACGCTGCCGTGACGGGATGGAGATGTTCAATCCTTTCGGCTCCTTGCCGGCGATCAGGATTCGTGAGAACTCGTCCGCGAATTTCGTCGCCAGGCCATAGGCGTCACCGACTTCGGAAACGCGCGGGTTGTTCTGGATCGAGTTCGCCCCGCGCGCCCACAACATCGCCGCGCTCTGGAGGCCGTTGCTATTGACGGCCTCGGCCTCGACCGCGAGCCCTCCGAGCCCGAGAGGCAGGCGCGGCACGCTGATGGGCAGGACAAAGCCCGTGCCGACGCTGACGACAGTCGCAACCCCCGCCATCGCCTTGTTGGTCGGCACGATGTCGGCGACCACCGAGCGAACGGTCAGGTCTGCCGGCTCGCTCGCCGGGACCATTTGATATTTGTCGCTGAGCGCGACGCAGAGCGCCCGGTCGAGAACGTTGGACACCAGCGCGCGGTCGGCCACCGACCTGATCCGGGATGCGGCGTTGAGGGAGAAGGTTGTCGGCACGATCCGGACCGTCTTGATCCGGGCAAGCTGCGGCCCGTCGACATAGAGCCGCTTCTTGGTGAATGTTCCCCTGGGAGGACTGAGGTTGCTGTAGGAGGTCAGCGTTCCTGCTTCCTTTACCGGCACCGAGGTGCATCCGGTGATTGCCATGGTCATGAGGAGGACCAGGCATGCGAACCAGGACGGCCTTGGCGGATATTCGAAAAATCGGCGGAATGGGTGGGGATGGCTGCACACGTTCGCTGGCCTCGGTTATTGATATCCCGGGGACAGTGCGAACGAAGAATTGCCGCAACATTACGGGCGACTGCTCCCCAATGGCGGATCGCCGGAAAATGGGGAGCGAAGAGCCGCAATGGGGACGCGGCAGGCCGCCACGATGGAGGCGTGCCCTCGCAGAGGACGAGCCGCTTCGTCCGTCAAAGCCGGATCGTGACCCGTGTTCCCGTCGAGCCGTTCTTGATGCTGACCTGTCCGCCGTGATTTGCGACCACCTGTTTCACCAGGCTCAGGCCGAGCCCCGCGCCCGTGCTCTTGGGAGTGGCGCGATAGAACGGCTCGAAAACGAGATTTCGATGTTCAGGCGGTATTCCAGGCCCTTCGTCGGCCACATCGATCTCGCCGCCGGCCGAAACGGAGACCGTTATCATTCCTCCATTGCCGCCGTGGTCGATCGCGTTGCGGACCAGGTTGCCGATCGCTCTCGCCAGGGCCGAGGGACTGCCTTTGCGTTCGAGCCTCTCCATCTCGCTCTGGAAGGAAATCTGGTAGCCGGCTGCGATTGCCAGGGGCGCGACGTCCGCCACGACCGCTCGCGCGATTTCGACGAGGTCGACCGCTTCATGCAAATCCGCCGCCTGGTCGTTGCGTTCGAAATCGAGGAGCTGCTCGGCCGTATCGGCCAGACGGGCGACATCGCCCAGCAACCGCTCGCGCTCCCGGCCGTCGGGCATTCCGTCGATCCGTGTCTGCATGATCGCGATAGGTGTCCTGAGCTCATGGGCAGCATCGATCAGGAAGCGCTGGCGTTTCCTCGCCTCGTTCTCAAGACGGTCGAGCGTTCCGTTGAAAGCCGTGACCAGCGGAGCGACTTCCTTCGGGATGCCGCCCACGGGAAGGCGTGCTCCATGCCGGCGCGGCTCGATTTGCGCCGCCCTTTCGGCGACGTCGCTCACCCGTGCAAGCGCATGGCCGACGATCCGCGGAACGGCAAGAAAAATCGCGGGCAGGGCGACTGCGAGCAGAGAGACATAGATCGGATAGGCCCTGGCCAGAAGGGCGAAAACGGGCGAGCCCTTGTCAGCCACGCCACCAAACAGAATTCGAACCTCACCCACCGCCGTTTGGGCATTGTCGATCGTCGCGACCTCGTTTGTCGCCGTGGACCCCCGTATGTCCGCATCGTCGAACAGGTGGACCAGGTGCGCGAGGCCGGCATAGGCCGGGGGGATGGTGTTGTGGGACACCGAAGCGCCATCCACCGTGGCCACCACATACCAGAGCGAGCCGTTCTGCTGCTTGAGCGCCATCAGTTCCGGCGTCTCCTGCAGCTCCAGGCGCCCTTGGCCGTCGCGCGCCGCGGCCCCGGCGATCGCCGACCCGATCTTTTCCTCCATGGCGATGTTCGGCGACATGATCGTGGTCGCCCAGACGCAAAGCCCGAGGATCACCGCGGCAACGACCGTGACGATGACAAGGCTGAGCTGCCAGCTCAGCCTCCACCGAAGTGAAGGGTTCGCTTTCTCCGCCAAACGCATCACTCCTCCTTCAGGAGATATCCGACGCCCCGGATATTGTGGATCACCACGCCGGTGCCGGCATCCTGCAGCCGCTTGCGCAACCTGGAGATATGCGCATCGAGCGCATTGGACTGGATTTCTTCCTCGTAATTGTAGACTGCGGCTTCGAGCGTCGAGCGAAGGACGGTCTTGCCTTTGCGTTTGGCCAGCGTCACGAGAACGAGAAGCTCGCGTCTGGGAAGATCGAGCGAGATCGTCTCGATCGTGACATTCAGATGCAGGGGATCGATCGTCATCCGGCCGGCGACGATGCCGGGTTCCGCAAGGCTGGGTGGCCGTCTCAGCACGGCGCGCACCCGCGCCATCAATTCCTCGACGAGGAAAGGCTTGCCCAGATAGTCGTCGGCGCCGACATTCAGGCCCTCGACACGCTCCAGCGGCTCATTTCTTGCCGTCAGCACGATAATGGGCGCATCCGTCCCGGCCTGTCGTAGCTTCGGAATGAACGTCAGCCCTTCACCGTCCGGCAAACGCCGGTCCAGGAGAATGGCGTCGTAGTCGTTCTGGAGGGTCAGCTCGAAAGCATCGGCGAGATGCGTCGTGTGGTCCGTGACGATGCCATGTTTGCCGAGCGCCACCGACAGGGCAGCCGCCAGTTCTCTTTCGTCCTCTATCAGCAGAAGTCTCATCGTTCCTTCACCCTTCCGTCCGGTCCTTGTCGGCCGCAAAGGTTGCGGCAGCATTACGGGGATGGCGGGCCGCCAAGGTAATGCTGCTGCAATCGTCAAAGCCTAGCAACCGGGGGCATCCGGTCGCGAAAACGAGACCCGTGCACCAGGGGACAGTGTTATGGCTTTTAGATGGACGATGAGGATTGCTTCCGGCAGCGTCGATCTGACCGTGGGGACGTTACGGCGGAATTGGAGACCGTCCGGACCATCGGCGAGCGGGGATAGAGAGGTAAAATGACCTGTCTAAAGTTCGTTACCGGTGTTTTCTCCCGATATTTCCTACCGGCCGTCATATGGGCCGCGCTTCTGAGCGGACCGCTCGTCATCCTTCTTGTCAAATAGCCTGCAGTTCGTTGGGATAGAAGCCGGTCCCTGCCGTCCTTGAGGTCGAGATGGTTTTCGTCCGAAAGGACGATGAGCACGTTGGCGGCCTTGGCGCCGGCAGGCGCCAGAAATTGTCTCAGGCACAAAGATAAGTCGTCATATGGCTGCTTATAGCCATTTGGAATGACAATGAAGCAACGGGTGTGCTCCTATATGCCGAGCGATTGCGCCATTGCCGGATGTGAATTCCTCCGGTCACGCCGTGGCGAGGACGAAATCGAAGGGGGATCGCCAGAGCGTCGGAGCGTTCTTGAGGCTTTCGAAGGGTGCGACGAGGGTCTGCTTGACGCCGAAGACGGTGTCGGACTGGAGATAGGGATCGTCGCCGACGAAGGTGTGGGTGACGAGCTTCTGGAAGCCCTTGGCCCTGACCAGATAATGCATGTGCGCCGGCCTGTAGGGATGGCGTCCGAGATGGGCGAGCATCTGCCCGACCGGCCCGTCGTCGGGAATGGGATAGGAGACCGGCTTGATGCCGGTGAAGCGGTATCGGCCGTCCGGGCCGGTGACGAAGATGCCGCGATTGTTCCACCTGGGCTGGATGCCTGGCTGCTGCACGTCGTAGAAGCCGTCGGCATTGTCGGACCAGACGTCGATGCTGGCGCCTTCGACCGGATTGCCGTCGAGATCGAGGACGCGGCCCTCGTAGAGGCAGCTTTCGCCCTTGCCGTCG